>AP018281.1:2580000-3225000 GCA_002368355.1 Chondrocystis sp. NIES-4102
GCTATATTCATGATAGAAGAATAGTGAGTTTTTGAAATTCGGCTAACCCTACTTTGTTGTGATTAAAATTAAAAATCGGCACTTAAAGGAGTTCTAGGGAAAGGAATTACATCACGAATATTAGTCATACCCGTCATAAACTGTACTAATCTTTCAAAGCCTAAACCAAAGCCTGCATGGGGTACAGTACCATAACGACGTAAATCTAGATACCACGATAAATTATCCGCCTCAATATTCATTTCCTTGATTCTTCTTTCTAAAATATCTAAGCGTTCTTCCCGTTGTGAACCACCGATGATTTCCCCAATACCAGGGGCTAGAACATCCATTGCGGAAACTGTTTTTTCCCCTTCATCCAGACGCATATAAAAGGCTTTGATATCTTTGGGATAGTTGGTAACAATTACGGGTTTTTTAAATAATTCTTCAGCTAAATAGCGTTCGTGTTCCGATTGTAAATCAATACCCCACTCCACAGGAAATTCAAATTTTTTCTGGGATTTTTCCAGGAGGTGACAAGCTTCTGTGTAGGTGACTCGTTCAAACTCATTATTAATAATGTTATCTGCATTAGCCAAGACAGATTTATCTACCCACTTGTTGAAAAATTCTAAATCATCGCTGCAATGTTCCAGGACGTATTTAAAAATATATTTGAGAAATTCCTCAGCCAGGTTTTGATCCCCTTCTAAATCACAAAAAGCCATTTCAGGTTCAACCATCCAAAATTCGGCTAAATGACGGGAGGTATTGGAATTTTCGGCGCGAAAAGTGGGCCCAAAGGTGTAGACATTTTGAAACGCCATTGCCATAACCTCTGCCTGTAATTGTCCACTAACGGTTAAATAGGCAGGTTTACCAAAAAAGTCCTGGGTGTAATCAACTTTTCCTTGGTCATTCTGCGGTAGGTTATTTAAGTCGAGGCTAGTAACAGTAAATAATTCCCCTGCCCCTTCACAGTCACTTGCAGTAATAATGGGGCTATGTATCCATAGAAAACCCTGGGTTTGAAAAAACTGATGAATTGCCGTAGCACAAGCATTTCTGACTCGAAATACCGCCCCTAAAGTATTAGTGCGCGATCGCAAATGACCTATAGTACGCAAAAATTCAAATGAGTGACGTTTCTTTTGCAATGGGTAGGTTTCTGGATCTGCTGTGCCATATACTGTGAGGGATTCGGCTTTTAGTTCTAGATTTTGTCCTTTCCCTGGAGATTCTACTAATTGACCTGTAATAGCAACAGATGCACCAGTTGTAAGTTGTTTTAGCAGTTCTTCGTAATTGGGGATATTGGCATCTAAAACGGCTTGCAAACCTGTTAATGATGAACCGTCATTGATTTCTACAAAAGCAAAACCTTTTAGTTCTCTTTTGGTACGTACCCAACCTTGGATAGTTAATGATTCTCCTGCTTGACCATGTTTTAGAATTGTTGCAATTCGTCTGGTTGCCATGTAGCTATAGTATCCTGCTTGATATTTGTTTAGATATATTTTACCTGTAGGCAGTGGTATGTCTTTTTTTTAGTCTGAGGCTAAGGTTTTGGTTTTTTGTGATGAGTCGCGCTAAGGGTTTATGGGTGATTTGATTCTCATTTCTGCTTAGTGTTTGTAGGCAGTGGTATGTCTTTTTTTTTATTTCACGCAGAGGCGTTTATCCTTGTATCCTTGTATCCTCGAATGGGGACAAAGACGCTAAGGTTTTGGTTTTTTGTGATGAATCGCGCTAAGGGTTTACGGGTGATTCATTTTGTTTTTTTAAAGGGAAAAGCGAGTAGGTTTTGTGGTTTATTTTTGGATTTGGTTGTTGAAATATTCGGTTTTGTAATTTATTGATTTGGCTATTTCTAGACCTTGTTGAAAGTATTTTTTTGCTTCTGCTTTTTGATTGATATTTAAATATATTTTGCCCAGGGTATCATAAGTGTTTACCTGACCATAGTAGTTATAGGTTTGCTGTTGTATTTGCAACAATTTATTGTAGGTTGAAATTGCTAAATCAATTGACTTGTTTTGTTGGTATATTTGCCCTAAGCCTGTTAAAGCTTCACTAGCTATGGCTAATTGTTGTGTTTCGATAGCCATTTCTACAGTTGAATTGTAGGCGGTGATTGCCTGATTTGTTTGTTTTAATGTTTGATAATTGCTCGCGATCGCCAGTTTTATAGCAGGTATTTTGTTGGGTTTTTGGGTAGCTAGATAATTTTGGATTAAGTCTTTTCTTATAGCGATCGCTTTTTGGGGTTTGCCTGTTTGATCGTATATTTTTATTAGGGTATTAAGATAGTCCTCCTTTTGCTCTTTATTGTTTGAATTTAAGAGTTTTTGGTAAACTACACTGGCATTTTGATAGTCAAAGATGGCTAAGTAAAGTTCACCTAAGTTTTTTAGAATGGTTTGTTTTTGTAAGGAGTTAGTATTATTTGGTTGCTTGGCTAATAAGTTTTGATAGATGTTTATTGCTTTGTCTAAATAGCGTACCTGTCGATAGGAAAAAGCTAAATTATCTAATATTTCTGGCTGCAACTGTTCTTGAGTTGTAATTTTATTTTCGATTTTTATTAGATGTTCTGCCAAGTAACGGACATCTCCAGAACGATTTAATTTCCAGGCGATCGCGCCAATTTCTCCTAATGCTTTGATTTCGGAATCTACACCTAGTAAGTTATTTAATTTTAATTGGCGATACCATAATTCAAAAGCCTGATCTTGATTGCCTTGATTTAATTTATTTGTGGCTGCTCCCTTAAGTTGATTAATAGCCCTGGTAACTCTATATTTCTCTAAGGAAGTTAATTCTTTTTTGCCAATTAATGATTCGCTTTGCTCAACTATCCAAGAATTAAACTGTGTCTGGGATAATACTTGTTGAGGTATAAAAAATAAACTATTAATCCCCAACAAATATATTAAAAGTCCTGTAATTTTTGGCTTAATCATTAAATTTTGCTGTTGCTTCTTACTTTTAAACATAAGGATTTGTCTCTTATACACCTTACATAAAAAACTAAATAAATTAGGTTTATCTCTAAACAATAAGCTCCTTTGCCCCTTAACCATTAACCTTTGCTCTTAACATAACTAGTGAGTTTTATCCTCATCCAATGGATGTTAAACATAAGGATAAATTCCAGTAATAATCTCATTAGGTTTAAGCTTACCAATTGTTGCCCCCGTGCTATTTTTTTCAGCCAGACTAAGGCTATCTACGGGTAATATTAACCGACGATCAATACTAGTGGTTAAAGTAATATTTTCCCTACCCTTAGTATTAATAATTCCTGCCAGTAAATCCTCCTTACTATTAAACCCAATGGCTTGAGTACCAATATCACCACGATTAGCTAATCGTAAACTATTAACACCAAGGCGTTTACCAAAACCTTGTTGAGTAATCACTGCTAAGGAGTCTTGGGCATTTACCACACAACAGCCTACAATAGCTTCCTTCAATCTCAAACGCATTACCCGATTACCCTGAGCATTTCTACCCATACTGGGGATTTGAGTATCATTGATAGGTAAACGTAAGATCCGCCCTCCCGTAGTAGCAATAACTATTTCTTGTTCGGGTTTTGCCAGACAAAAATACTTTAAAGTATCTTGATCTTTGAGCTTAATCAACACTAAACCCCGATTACCTAAACCATCCAATTCAGTTGCTTCTAAACGTTTAATAATTCCGTTTGCCGTCAGCATAATTAAATCTAACTGAGGTTGATGATTTGCAGGTGGGAAAAAATGAGCCACAGTAGTTGTAGCATCGCGCTGGGCTGCGGAAGATAATAATTCTAGGGCTGATAATTCGGTTGTTTCGATACTTGAGGGGATTTCAGTAATGTTGACAGGATAAGCCTTACCACTATCAGTAACCACCACTAAATTTTCGCGATCGCCAATTGTTTCTTGCTCGATAATAAAATCATCACCATTTTTAGGAATAGTCTTACCAACCTCCGTATCTGCAATAGGATTTTGCCAATAAATACAAGCAGAATTAGTAACGGTTAAACTCGCTTGTGCAGAGCGTTCAAAAGTGAGGGTGGGAGAGACTACTAAGGCAGGATCGGGGATTTTTTGAGGAGTTGTGGTTACTTGGGTTAGTGCAGCCTCGACAGGTTCACTATTAACCACATTAATAATACGAGTGCGACGCACATCAGCAAATTTACGCTTGAGAGAACGTAATTCCTTTTTAAAAGATTTAAGTAATTCAGTGCGATCGCTTAATATTTTTTTAAGTTCTGCAATACGCTGTTGTAACTCTGTTGATTCACTCTCTAGTTTTTGCTTTTCCAAACCAGTTAGGCGACGCATTGGCATGGCGAGAATAGAATCGGACTGGGTGGGGGTAAAGTCTAATTCTTCCTGTAAACGTAACTTAGCAGTAATGCCATCGGGTGCATGACGTAAGATGTCGATCACCCTATCAATTTGATTGAGGGCAAGTAATAAACCTGCTACTAAATGTAGTTTTTCCTCTGCTTGTTCTAATTCGTGGGTATATTGCCTCGTTAAGGTGTGTTCACGGAATTTGAGGAATTCCTCGAGCATTCCCCGTAAAGATAGCTGAATCGGCTTATTATTGACCAATGCCAGCATAATTGTCCCGAAATTACTTTGTAAGGCTGTCTGACGATACAATTGTTGTAAAACCTTGGGAGCAGTAGCATCTTTTTTTAGTTCAATAACCACGCGCATACCACTGCGATCGCTCTCATCCCGAATATCAGAAATTCCTTCAATTTTGCCTATATTTACCAATTCAGCAACTTTTTCAATCCAGCTTGCTTTATTTACCTGATAGGGTAATTCAGTAATAATAATCGCTTTCTTTTCCTTGCGTCGCTTATTACCTACAGTTAATTTTTCAATTTGGGCAATACCGCGCATTTTAATGATGCCTTTACCTGTACTGTAAGCATCCTGAATACCTTGTAATTCTACAATTTCCCCCCCTGTGGGAAAATCAGGGCCAGGAATCAACTCCCACAGTTGCTCATCAGTTAAATTAGGGCGATCGATCAAAGCAATTAAACCGTCCACCACTTCCCCTAAATTATGGGGTGGAATATTGGTTGCCATCCCCACCGCAATTCCCGAACAACCATTTAACAGTAGAATTGGTAATTGGACAGGTAAGACAATGGGTTCAGTTTGAGAATTATCAAAGTTATCAGTAAAGTTAACCGTAGCCTCGCCAATTTCAGTTAACATCGCCTCATAAGCTATGGGCGCAAGTCTGGTTTCGGTGTAGCGCATGGCAGCAGGGGGATCATTATCCACCGACCCAAAATTACCATGACCATCCAATAAAGGATAACGGGTAGAAAAATCCTGTACCAAACGCACTAAAGCATCATAGACCGATTGATCGCCGTGGGGATGATATTTACCTAATACGTCCCCCACCACACGAGCGCATTTTCTGTAGGGTCGATCTGGGGTCAATCCCAACTCGTACATAGCATAGAGAATTCGACGATGGACAGGTTTTAATCCATCTCTTACGTCGGGTAAGGCTCTACCGACTATAACGCTCATTGCATATTCAAGATATGACCTCTCCATTTCTTGATGAAGAGGGGTAGGAATGATCTGCCCATTACCTAACAAATTAAGCTGCTGTGCCATTCAATAAGTCTCCGAGTGTGAGGGAAAATATGCCAAGAATACAATTGAGGATAAAGTCTGGGAAAAATTTAATTAATGCGATTTAAGTATAGAAATATAGCGTAGTTTAGTTTTAGTAAAAGTAGACTGTGCTATCTCAATCTTTTGAGCCACAATTAAAGGGGTTATTGCAACCTCATGATTTTGACCTCATTATTATTAGTACTAAATTTTTCGCCAATTAAATAAAACTTTCTCAGTAATATTTATGACAACGGTTTTGATTGTAGAAGATGACCCCATTAATTTACGGGTTTTTTCCAAAATACTAACAAAAAGAGGCGGTTTGCAAGTAAAAGGGACAGAAATTGTCGAAGAAGTCTTGCAATTAGCTCAATCTGGCGCGATCGATGCAATTTTGATGGACGTTGCTTTGGCTAATAGTATGTATCAGGGTAAGCCAGTAGACGGCATTAAGATTACTCAAATGCTCAAAGCAGATCCTTTGACCGCACAATTACCCGTAATTTTGGTAACTGCTCATGCAATGTCTGGCGATCGCGAAAATTTTCTGCAACAAAGTGGTGCTGACGGTTATATTTCTAAACCAGTAGTTGACCACGAGGCTTTTATTAATCAAATTGTTACCTTAATTAAGCAACCATAATTGCGAAATTTACATTTTGTCACTATCCTCACTCTATTGATTGTCCTTCTAGTACTTTAATACTATTCTAATTTAACTATACTTTTTAACTGGGTCTAAGCTAAATTGAAACAAGACGCTCTAGAATTAAAATTAGAAACAAGTTGATGGGAGATATAACAAATAGCGAAACGTCTCAAACTATTTCATTACCAAGTAAAGAAAGCGCGATCGCTTTATCGGGGATCAGTGAACAGAATCTGAAGTTATTATCCCGTCATACAGGTGCAAATTTAATCTGCCGTGGACAAGACTTGATAATTCAGGGTCGATCTAAAGCTGTTGATCGTTGTTGTAAAGTAATTAACGCCTTAGAGCCATTATGGTCTGTTGGTAAAGCCTTATATGAGCCTGATATTTTAACCGCATTTACCGCCATAGACACTGGTAGAGCGGAAGAATATAGTGAAATTCAAAAAAGTGTACTAGCCCGTACGAAAAAAGGCGAAAT
Organism: Chondrocystis sp. NIES-4102; assembly: GCA_002368355.1. NCBI lineage: Bacteria > Bacillati > Cyanobacteriota > Cyanophyceae > Chroococcales > Chroococcaceae > Chondrocystis > Chondrocystis sp. NIES-4102. Next base: position 2,586,776 of record AP018281.1, read on the forward strand.
TGTTCGCGCCAAGACCTTTAAACAAAAGCAATATGTACAGGCAATTCAAAAACATGATATCACTTTTGGCATCGGCCCTGCGGGGACTGGTAAGACTTTTTTAGCTGCGGTTTTAGCAGTCAAAGCTCTACTTAGTGATGAATGTGAAAAAATTATTCTTACTCGTCCTGCGGTAGAAGCAGGGGAGAAGTTAGGATTTCTACCAGGTGATTTACAAGAGAAAGTTAATCCTTTTCTCCGTCCTCTTTATGATGCTCTCTACGAATTTATTGATGCTGAAAAGATTCCTGATTTAATGGAGCGAGGTAAAATTGAAGTTGCTCCTTTGGCTTATATGCGTGGACGCACTCTATCCCATGCCTATGTTATTGTAGATGAAGCACAGAATACCACACCTGCTCAATTGAAAATGGTGTTAACTCGTTTAGGTTTCGGGTCTAAAATGGTGGTGACTGGAGATATAACTCAAACTGATTTACCTGCTCATCAAGATTCAGGTTTAATTGTGGCACGCAAAATTCTACGTAATGTTGAAGGCATTGCTTTTTGTGAATTAACTCAGGCGGATGTAGTACGTCATCCCTTGGTACAAAAAATTGTAGCTGCTTATGAAAAGTACCAATAATTAGATTAATCAAGGGTCAAAATCTGAAATTTTAAGTATTGTTTACTCAATTTGTGAATTAATTCAATAAAATAAACGAAAAATATATTGATCTTGGAAAATACTATGGAAGGACAAGGGGCAAAGATTGGCAGCACAGCTATTATTTGGAGTTTGGCAACAGGAATGATGGCTATTTCTATTCCTATAATTAAAATGACTGGGACAGGAATTATCTTACCGATAGCGGTTGTGGTGGGTGTCAGTTTAAGTACGATCGCTATTTGGTTGAGTAGCTGGCTATCTTAGAAGGCTCAATTTTGATAACTGTATTAGTAGTGATATATATTTTATTTGAAAATAATACAATCAGGGGATGTCTGGTGAAACACCCCCTAGATAAATTTGAGATTTAAAGTGACCCTTATGTACCAGCAGTTTTATATTTATTTAGCTGGCGGTATTTATAGTGATATTTATAAGTTTGATCATAAATCAGGGATCATGATCCATGCTGTGATCTTAAACACACTGATTAGTTGTTTTTTATAGTATTAACTGACAACTATATAAGACGTTGTATCTATGCTCGAAAATAACCGAAGAAGTACACTTTTGATTGAGCCTGATATTTTTAAAAATTGATATTAGATTCCTTAAGTCAACTAACTTATTTTTAGTCAAATAAATAAAGGGAATTGGCGCATTAAAGTCCAAATCTATAAAATAAACTTAGAAATTAGACTTTAGATAATTACCAATACCCTCATTAGTGAATTAATTAATTCAGATTCGAGTAGCAACCCTAGACTAAGAAAAACCGAGTTAATACTTGCCACTCGAAAATAACTTTAATTACATTCCTGGAAGATTCAAACCACTAGTCAACTCTTCCATGCGTCCGCGCATCAATTCTGTAGACTTCTCATAAGCAGATTTCATAGCTGCGGTAACAGATGCCGATAAAGCTTCTGCACCTTGGGAAACAGCATCAGGGGAGATCTCAACACGACGAGGTTCTTGATTACCACTCATGACTACCTTAACCAATCCGTCGGGGCTAGTTCCTTCAATTTCTAACTGCTCTAATTCATTTTGGAGTTGTTGCGCTCCTGCTTGTACTTCCTGAGCCTTTTTAAAAGCATCAGCAAGTTCTTTCATTTTTCCTAATGGACCAAATCCTTTTGCCATATCTATATTAATTAATTTTTGATAAGGGACTACAAAATCTACTAGAACGATTAGTTTAACTCAAAGATGTTTTAGCTAAAATTCTCCAATTAGTTTAACTTCAGGCTCTAACGATACTGACCAATGATATTCTACTTTCTCTTGAGCATAACGGATTAGTTCAAATATATCTTTAGCGGTAGCCACACCACAGTTAAGAATAAAGTTTGCATGACGATGAGCTATCTGAGCGTCGCCTATTTTATATCCTTTGAGTCCGATTTCTTCAATCAGTCTGGCTGCTGCATAGGGTTGGGGATTACGGAAAACACTACCACAACTAGGGAGATGATAGGGTTGGGTGGTTTTGCGCTGTGTCCAATTTTGATTAGTAAGCTCGAGCAGTTCCCCTTTACTATAACCTGGTTCTAACTGCATGGTGGCTCTAACTACTAAGCGATTATCTTTTTGTAGGTTAGAAGTTCGGTAGCTATAGTTTAAATCTTCTGGCTTTAATTGAGTTAAAGTGCCATCGGGAGATAATACAGTAGCACTAACTAAAATATCTGCCATACAAGCAGAATGTGCGCCAGCATTCATTACTACACCACCACCCACTGTACCAGGAATCCCTACAGCCCATTCCAATCCTTTTAAACCTCGTTTAGCAGCTTTCCAAGCTAATTTGGCGATCGCTTCTCCTGCATCAGCAGTTAGTAAACCAGTTTCAGGGTCAAACTCATAATTACGGAAATAACGAGTAGAAAGTACTAACCCTGGTACACCGCGATCGCTGATTAGTAGATTTGAACCAGCACCTAAGAGGGTTAAAGGTATATCCTGAGCTTGATACCATTCAAAACTTGCTTCAAGTTCTGCCCAATTTCTCGGTGCTACATACCATTGGGCATTACCTCCAACTTTATAAGAGGTTTGATTGGCTAAGGATATATCAGACTGAATTAAATTATCCATTTGATGATTAGTGATCACTGATAACTGTTAATTACCTTGGGTATAGCCTGGTTGAGATTCCCTGCACCTAGAAATATGGCTAAGTCTCCTGGGCGTAGTATTTGTTGCTGGAGAAAACTGGGAATGGAATCAACACAGGGATGATAGTAAACAAGCTGATGATAATGAGCGATCGCTTTATATAAATCTTCTCCTTTAATGTCAAAGGTGTTGCTTTCCCCTGCACTATAGATATCTGTTAATACCACTACATCTGCTTGCTCAAAGACTGTGGCAAACTCTTTTAAAAAAGCTTGAGTACGACTATAACGATGAGGCTGAAAAATGGCTACTACTCTTTGTAAAGTATCACTACCTTCTACTCTTAATTTGGCAGCAGCTAAGGTTACGGCAATTTCACTGGGATGATGAGCATAATCATCGATAAAGGTAATGGCGTTGATTTCGCCCCGATGTTCAAAACGTCTTTTCGCTCCCTGAAAACTAGCTAAGGATTGAGCAATGTCTGCAAAATTTAAACCTATTTGTCTAGCAACAGCGATCGCAGCAAGGGCATTATTTAAGTTATGTTCTCCCAATAAAGGTAATTTTAATTCTCCTAAACATACTCCCCTCTCCCAAATTTCTGAATTACTACCTTGACCATGATATGTAATATTTTTGGCTGTGTAATCTGCTCCTTTATCTGGATCAAGACTATAACTAATTGTTAGTGCTAATTCTTCGCGAATAATCGGATCATCAATACAACCTATCAATGTGTTGCATTGTCCTGCAAAGGTTTGGAATATATTAATGACTTCATGAATATCCTGATAATGATCGGGGTGATCTAGTTCTATATTGGTAATTACTCCAATACTAGGATGGTGCTTGATTAACGAGCCGTCAGATTCATCCGCTTCTACGACTAAATGTTCTCCCTTGCCACTATAGGCATTCCCAGCCCAAGCATCAACCTCTCCACCGACGATGATCGTAGGGTCTAACTGGTTTTTAAAGAGCATATACCCAATTAAACTACTAGTAGTTGTTTTACCATGTGTACCTGAGACGGCAATACTTTGATACTGCTCAATTAAGGCTGCCAAAAGATCGGATCGATGAAAAATTGGACAACCTAATCTAACTGCTGCTTGATATTCAGGATTGGTTTCGGCGATCGCTGTAGAACAAATTACTTGTGGTAAAGATTCAACAAAACTTCTTACAGGTTCATCTATAGGCTCTGGGTTTGGTGATTTACCGACAGTTACTGATAACGGTTGAGTTTTTCGACTCGGCAAAGTAATTAAAGACTCTAAATTGTTGGCTTGGTGTCCACGAAAAATTTTGACCCCTAATGCCTCCAAACGTTGAGTTATATGGCTAGAATTTAAATCAGAACCCGATACTGGTAATTGGCGTTGAGCAACTATATAGGCTAATGCAGACATACCGATGCCACCAACACCAATAAAGTGAAATGGTTTACCATTCAAATCTACTTTTGTCACTCTTTTATCTCCTGCCATAAGACAATTTTTCTGCAAATAAGGGTCACGGGACTGCTCCTTTACTGCCTAGGGAGTAGCCTACAATTGGTTATTGCTCTAAACAATACGGGCTATGATAACAATAAATTTTTAAACTTAGGTACAAAAGATAACCGATTAATAAGCAAATTTAATTTTTGACTTTGTATGTTTTAGTAAATCAACTTAGAAATTAATAATCAAATTGCTTTTAGCACAATAAATTAGGATTTGCTAAATTTATTTAATATTACTCAAACTGTTTTACCCAGATTTTCAAGGGTTCTAGAGGGTTTAAATTGATTGTAAATCGGGTCTTGAATTGTGCATACTTTACGATATGATGAGTCTTATTAAGAATGTTTTAATCTATTAACCTAATAAAATCGAGGGCAAGAAATAGTGGTTAGAGTAGCAATTAACGGTTTTGGACGTATTGGGCGCAACTTTGTCAGATGCTTAATAGGCAGAGAAAACAGCAATCTAGAATTAGTCGGTATTAACGATACTTCAGATCCAAAAACTAATTCTCACCTGTTAAAGCATGATACTATGCTTGGCGTTTTACATGACGCAGATATTCAATATGATGCTAACTCTCTAATCGTCAATGGCAACACAATTAAATGCGTCTCTGATCGCAATCCTTTAAATTTGCCTTGGAAAGATTGGGACATTGATATTGTTATTGAAGCTACTGGGGTATTTCGTGATTTAGAGGGCGCAGGCAAACATTTACAAGCTGGAGCAAAGAAAGTAGTTATTACTGCTCCTGGTAGTGGCTCGGGTATTGGAACTTATGTTATGGGTGTTAATGACAAAGCTTATAAACCTGGGGAATATGACATTGTAAGTAATGCAAGTTGTACTACTAACTGTTTAGCTCCCATTGCTAAAGTTATTCATCAGCAATTTGGTATTATTAAAGGTACAATGACCACCACTCATAGTTATACTGGTGACCAACGTATTTTAGATGCTAGCCATCGTGATCTTAGAAGAGCAAGAGCAGCAGCAGCTAACATTGTTCCTACTTCTACTGGTGCAGCACAAGCGGTAGCTTTAGTATTACCCGAACTTAAAGGAAAATTAAATGGTATTGCTTTACGTGTACCTACTCCTAACGTTTCAGTTGTAGATTTAGTTGCTCAAGTTGAAAGAAAAACTATCGCTGAAGAAGTTAACGAAGCACTTAAAAAAGCTTCTGAAGGTGAACTTAAAGGAATTTTAGGTTATACTGATTTGCCTTTGGTTTCTTCTGATTTTAGAGGTACTGATGTATCCTCCACAGTTGATGGACTTTTAACTATGGTAATGGATGGCGATATGGTTAAAATTATCGCTTGGTACGATAACGAATGGGGTTATTCTCAACGTGTTGTTGATTTAGCTGAATTGGTTGCTAGTCATATGTAAGTTAATAAGATTTAGTATACTATTTATTTAATTTCGTTAATTTAGTTACGACACCTCCCTATCTAAACTTAGGTGAGGTGTTTTTTACTCCTGCTTATTTTATATTTTGTTTATGCAGTTACCAGCACTCCATTATCCACAACAAAAGCTTACTTGTCCTCAGTTACCTTTGGCTGTATATCGCGAAGTAGTGGCTCATTTACGACAGGTAGAAGGAGTTGACGCAAAGATTATACTTCGTCCTCACTATCATGATAGTACTCAATTTGACTATTATCAAAGTCAAGTAGCAGCCATAGAAATTAATTATTCGGAAAATTTAGATGATCGCAAGAGAAAGCAAGTAACCGCTATTTTGGATTTTTATGCTCAACGTTATCAACCCTGGCAAGAATATTAATTACTAAGCATCAAAGTAGTACAATAATATTGTATTAATTAAATTCTTTTTGGAAATGGCAAAAACTGCAACAGTTTCACATTTTGTCGCCGTCAGTGATCTATCTAAGCCAGCAACAGAACAAGAAGGTATATTAATTGAAGTACCAGGATCGGGCGGAGACACAGCCAAAAATCGAGCCAAAGCTTTAGATATAGTGCAGGAAATGTGGGAAAAAGAAGAGATCGATGTTGAGCGTTTTCCTGATGGTTTAACCGAGGATAATATTTTTTATGTACCTTTAAATAGTCTTGAAATAGCATCTAAAAATACTATGTCTGCCGATGAGCAACAACCATTAGAGAGTCAAGAATTGTTACCAATTGTACAAGGAGCGCAGGAAATAATTCAATTAACTAAACTGCAATTAGAAGTGCAAGAAGCATCCGAACAAGCTTCACAATATGTACCAATTATTAAAGTTATATTAGAGCGATCGCGCCCTTTAACTGCGGAAGAAAAGGATTTAGCTAAAGATAAGAAATATGGCAAAACTATTGAAAGGTTGGGTGAAGTGGTAGCAGCCCAAGAGGAATATCAGCAAACTTGTTCGGGTAATGGGGATTTAATTCTTAATGCGATCGCTTGGCAGCTTAATCAAGGTATTGAACAGCATCAAAAGAAGAAGAATGATAATTGATTTTATTGATCTGTTGTGGATTAGTTAATATTATCTTGAGATATTTGTAGTTTATCTGGTAGTTTATTTGATTGAAAATTATCTAAGGTTATATCAACGTTTAGTTTGGGTATTTCATCTCTCAATAATATAATATTGTGTCTTGATTGTTTTTAATTATTGCTGCTAATCAAGGATTTATTATCTTAATAAGAGTGAGCAATAACCTTGGGTAAACTAATTTTTATAATTATCTAGGGTTGAGATGGGGAGATAACATATAGTTGCTGACCAGATTAAATCCGATTACAGTTTACTTGGGGTAACATTGCTTTTATTTAAGTTATTAGGACAGTAGTAGATTCTTAATGAGCAAACTTTTAGATCTATCAACCAATAGCTTGAAAGTCATTATTATTAGGGATTAATCGCACACTGGCAAACAACTTATTGATAATTTAAATTAAATCACCGCGATCGCAAGTACTTCTAAGCGATCTACATTATTAACTTGCTACAACCAAGGATTTTTTAGCAGTAAAAGTCTCGATAAGATCAAGACAAGCAAAAGAATGTTCTAAAATAGAAATTCGTACAAAACACTATAAAAGCCATATTTATAATATGTCAGTATTGGCAGCAATTTCAGTTGTACTTCTATTAATAGTAGTCCACGAGTTCGGTCATTTTGCAGCAGCACGGTTGCAGAAAATCAGAGTTAATCGTTTTTCCATCGGTTTTGGGCCTACTTTATTAAAATACCAAGGATCTGAAACAGAATACGCAATTCGAGCTATTCCTTTGGGGGGTTATGTAGGATTTCCTGATGATGATCCTGAAAGTAATATCCCTTTAGACGATCCTAATCTGTTACGTAATAGACCAGTATTAGACAGAGCAATTGTAATTAGTGCTGGGGTAATTGCCAACTTAATTTTTGCTTATTTCCTATTAGTCGGTCAAGCCACAACTATTGGGTTTCAAGATATCCATTATAAATCAGGAGTGGTAGTACCGCAGTTGTTAAGTACTGAGGAATCTGCTGCTGCTAAGGCTGGGGTTAAGGCTGGAGATATCATTTTAAAGATAGATAATCTGGAATTAGATGATTCTGGTAAGGCTTTGGAAAATCTGAGAAATACTATTCAACAGTCCCCTAATCAAACCTTAGAATTAACCATCCAACGAGACGCAGAAACAGTGGTTTTAAATGTTAAGCCAGATATCGGTCAAGATGGAAAAGGGAAGATTGGTGTGATGCTTGCACCCAATGGCGATATTATTCGTCGTCATCCAAGTAACGTTATTGAAGCTTTAACTGCTGGTGCTAACGAATTTCAAAGAATCGTACAATTAACTGTACAAGGATTTTGGCAATTAATTAGTAATTTTCAAGAAAATGCTCAACAGGTGGCAGGACCCGTTGCTATTGTTGCAGTTGGTGCAGAATTGGCTCGTAATGATTTGAGTAATATGTTTCAATTTGGAGCTTTAATTAGCATTAACCTGGCGGTGATTAATATTTTGCCCCTACCTGCTTTAGATGGTGGTCAACTAGCATTTTTAACCGTTGAAGGTGTGACAGGTAAACCTCTGCCTAGCAAGATACAAGATGGCATTATGCAGACAGGTTTAGTTTTGTTGCTGAGTTTAGGAGTTTTTATTATTGTCCGCGATACAATTAATTTGGCGTTTTTCCAGAATTTATTCCAGTAAATGCCCGACTCTAAAATGAGTGCCAAATCTGGGAGAACTAAAGTTAGGAAAAAGACTAATAAAGCTCCCAGTCAGGCAAAAAAAAAGCTCTCTCTCGATATTTTCAATCTCCTAACGGCTTTATATCCTGATGCTACTTGTACCTTAGACTATCAGACTCCCGTGCAACTTTTGGTAGCTACCATTCTTTCTGCCCAATGTACTGATGAGCGGGTGAATAAAGTAACTCCTGCCCTATTTGCCCAATATCCTGATGCTGCTGCTTTAGCAAGTTGCGATCGCGATCAATTGGAATCTCTGATTCGTTCTACGGGTTTCTATCGTAATAAAGCCAAAAATATCCAGGGTGCTTGTCAAATGATTGTCTCTGAGTTTGATGGTCAAGTACCACAGGAAATGGAACAATTGTTAAAACTCCCTGGAGTTGCCCGTAAAACCGCTAATGTGGTCTCTGCCCATGCTTTTGGTAATAATCAAGGGGTAACGGTAGATACCCACGTAAAACGGCTGAGTAACCGTTGGGGATTAACTAAATCAGATAACCCCCTTGAGATTGAAAAGGATCTGATGGCTTTGTTACCTCAGTCGGAATGGGAAAATTATTCAATTCGTACTATTTATCACGGTAGGGCAGTTTGTAAGGCTCGTAAACCCCTGTGCGATATCTGTCAGCTAGCTTCTCTTTGTCCGTCGGCTAAAGAATATATTTCTGCCATTAATCCCGTAAATTCTAATTAAATTTCAGGCAAACGGATTTATTTAGGGATGAAATACTATTAAGACAAAAATTACTTAATTTCTGCCTCGCAATTTGATATTTAAATTTACTTTATCGCTTTAACTCTCATTTTTACCCCACCCGCAGGCGTGAAAGTAAAACCACGACGACCAAAGGGCAAGGGACGGTTATCTAATAGTTCTAGTTCTACGTGAGATAAAATAGTAGCTAAAACTAACTTCATTTCATATAAAGCAAAAGCATAACCTAAACAGCGACGATTTCCGCCACCAAAAGGCAAGAATTCATAGGGAGAAAATTGTCTGGTTAAAAATCTTTCTGGTTTAAATTCTTTGGGTTGGGGATAAAGATCTTCTCGTTGATGAGTTAGATAAATTGAGGGAAGTAATGATGTTCCTGCCTCAAAATGATATCCCATTAATTCCATTGGTTGTTTTAATTGACGATTAACAAAAACTACTACAGGATTTAATCTTAAGGTTTCCGACACTACTGCATCGAGATAGGGTAGCTTGATAATTTCGTTAAAGTCGATATTTTCCCTCAAGGAATTTAATTCAGTTTGGCATCGATAACCAACTTCAGTTCGTCTATGTAGCCAATAAAAAGACCATGCTAAAGAACTTGCTGTAGTTTCATGTCCTGCAAATAACATTGTCATTAATTCATCTTTGATTTCCTCATCACTCATTCCCTTTCCATCCTCATATTTGGCTTCAAGCAGTAGACTAAGAATATCTTCCCTCATGGTGTCGGGATCTTGGCGACGGCGATCGCATTCTGCTTGTAAGATGTCTCTAATTTGGCGTTTAAGCCTCAGAAATCTACCCCAAGGAGTTATAGCACCTAAATCTTGCTGCAAGGCTGGGAAAAAGAGGAAAAATGATTTTAATGGCGAGTTAAAAATCTCTAACCAATCAACTAAAATTTCTTTGAGGCGATAGCATCTTTTCCCTTGATCTAAGCCAAATATAGTTTTAAGAATTATTTGTAGGGAAATCTCTTGAGTATAGTCACGAATACAGATAGTTTGACCGACTTGCCATTGGGAAATTACTTCTTTAGTTATTTCTACCATAGTCTCACCGTAACTTTTCATTCTCTCCCCATGAAAAGGAGGCATTAGTAACTTTCGATGTCTTTTGTGTTTAATACCATCAAGTAAGACTAAAGAATTATCCCCTAATAAAACTCTAACAGGCGCGCTAGATTGTGTCCCTACTTCAAATAAATTTGGATCAGCAGTAAATACTTGTTCTATGGCTTTGGGGTTGCTGAAAATTACATTAGGAGGAAATAAGGAAGATTTAGGGGAATAAAATAATTCTCCATATTTTTGTTGGTATTTTTCTAACGTCCCAAACTGATCTAATAAGGCTTGAATTATCGTAATAATTCCAGGAGTCTTAACTGTTGGTGGTAATTTGTTTTTGTTGGCAGGAGAAGTTACGGTAGTCATAGGGAATAATATCGGCTAATTACTAAGTTTTTTCTGCGATATTTTAATTATTAGTATGCAAAATTCCTCAATAATTAGCTTGTATATTCCTCAGATCTTGGGATATTCGGATTATTTGTTACCTATGTCAATAGAATTTAATCTTAAGTATTAGGTATTTGTTTCTTAATTGCCTTTTGCAGAAAGATTAAAACCACTCCAATAGCTGTAAATATCAGTGCCAAAACGTGACTGGAACTAGAGGCGAAGGCGACTAAAATTAAATCAAACAATAGTGCGATCGCAGGAATCAAGATAGGAACACGAAATCCATTACTTTGTGGTTCTCGCCGTTTAATAATTAACAATGAAATATTAACTAAACAAAACATTGCCAAAATCAAAGTAGCAGTTGTCCCTGCTAAAAATTCTAGAGTGCCAGAAAGTGCGAGAAAAATGGCAATTGGTAAAATAATTATCAATGTACGATAAGGTGTACCTCTACGGCTATGTAGTTTTCCTAGCCAGGCTGGTAATAAACCTTCCCTTGCCATGCCAAACAATAAGCGTGAGGCAGTGACAAAATTAAGTAAGGTGGTATTGAGTACGGCAAATAAAGCAATGACTGTAAAAACTACCTGGGGAAAACTGGGTTGCGCCCTACGTACTACATCGAGTAGTGGAGCTTCAGAAGCTGCTAATTCCGAGGGATTAAGTACCTGAACCGATAACCAGGCAATAATTATATAAACTACACCAGCGATCGCTAAAGCCATTAGAATAGCCCTGGGAACATTACGTTCAGGATTTTTTACTTCTTCGGCAACATTGACAATATCCTCAAAGCCAATGAAAGCATAAAAAGCTAATGCTGCCCCTTGTACCACTGCAACCCATCCTATTGCTTCCGTATTGGGTATAGTAGGGGGGTTTACTGTACCACCACCACCCAAAAAGAAGCTGGCTACTAAAATTACAATAATTAAACCTGTAATCTCAATAAATGTACAGAAAATATTGAGGGCGGAAGATTCTTTCATCCCCCTAAAATTGACAAATGCCAACACAGCAAACAGCGTCAAGACAATCAACCAAGCTGGAATAGCAGGGGCAAAAGCATTAAGATATCCAGCAAAGGCTTTGGAGAGTGTCGCCATTGACACTAAGCAGGTACAAAACATTAACCAGCCTACCAATACTGAAAGCCAGTCTATACGAAACGCCTTGTGAACAAAATATGCAACTCCGCCACTTTTAGGAAAACGACTACCAAGTTCGGCATAACTTAAAGCAGTAAAGGCAGCTACAACCATTGCGGTTAAAAAAGAAGCCCATACTAAAGTTCCAGAAAGTCCAGCAATTTTACCAATTACTGCATAAATTCCTGCGCCTAAAATATCACCAACACCATATATTACTAAAGTTGGTAATCCAAAAACTCGTTTGAGGGAATCTACTTGTGCTGCATTAACCTCTACATCGGTTTTCATATTCTTATTTTGAAATTATAAATTTGAGTTAATTATTAGTAAATAATTAGCAAGTAACTATTAATTAAATAAATATTAAAGACATGAAAATACAAGCGACAAATCTAAATGTCTGCTGTATTTTAGGAATATTAAGAGTTACTATATATATACAGTTTTATAGTTCAAAATAATTTTAAATTCTGTATCTTTTGATATCTGATATATGTAGATTTGTCAGGATAATATTACAAAATATTTATCTTTGTAATCAATTATAAAATTGCCAAAATAGTTTGTAGCGATCGCGAATTATTTTAAGCAAAGATTATTTACCAGAAATGATATTTTTAAATGCTGCTGTTTAATTAAATTACTTTAATAGCGTAGGGAAAATTAAGGGCGATCGCGGTTGCCATCAATATATTTATTTTTTAAATTACTATTAAGCTTGAAATGAAAAACGGGGCGAGGTTATTAATTTACTAGATAGTCTTACTGTCGTTGACGAAATATTTCATAAAGAGCGATCGCGGTTGCCACTGAAGCATTAAGACTAGGGGTTTTACCCATTAAAGGAATTGCCACCAACTGATCACAATTTTTTTCAGTTAAGGCACTCAAACCTTTTCCCTCCGAGCCTACTACTAAAGCTACTGACCCACTAAAATTAGTTTCATGTAATAAAGTGTCAGTGTCGGCAGTTGTGCCATAAATCCAAAAACCTGCTTCTTTTAACTTAATAATTGCTTGATTAAGATTGACAACTCTAGCGATCGCTAAATTTTCCAATGCCCCAGCACTAACTTTCATAACTGTCGAGGTTACACCTACAGCCCTTCTTTGAGGAATAATCAAACCTTGCACCCCCAAAGCTTCAGCCGTGCGAATAATTGATCCCAAATTATGGGGATCTTCAATACCATCGGCAATAACCAAAACAGGATCAGTAGTTTGCTGGGCTTGAGTTAATAAATCTTCCAATTCCCAATAAATATAAGGAGCAACTTGGGCGACAATTCCCTGATGATTTCCCCCTTGAGTTAGTTGAGATAGACGACGAGAATCAACTTCGTCAACAATTGTACCGTTGCTTTTAGCTTCTTTAATCAAAGGGTAAAACTGCCCATGAGCTAACAACTTATCTGTTACCCACAGTTTATTAATTTGGCGATCGCCTTTGAGGGCTGCTAACACCGCATGACGACCATAAGTTAGATCTAAATTTTCCGTGGTTTGAGAATCAAGATCAACAGCAGGTGATTCTAAAGCGGTCGTGCGATCGCTCAGTCTTTTTTGCTGCTTAGGGGCAATTCTAGGTTTCGATTTCATCAAAATTACAAACTATAGGTTATGAGTATAAACCGACTAACTTATTTTTCTACTAAGCAATACTAATTAATTGCCTCAAAATCCAATTTAGTAAATAACTCTTGTAAACGTGCTGGGTTAGTTAAATGAAGATAGCCAATTAAAGCTTCTAAACCAGTGGCTTGTTGATAAGTTTTACGATCTAAACGACGTGGTTTAGTGGCACAAGCATTACGTCCACGGCGCAAAATTTCTTTTTCCGAGTCAGTGAAATAAGGTAATAAAATTGCCAAATGGATCGCCTGACTTTCGGCTCTTACTTGAGTAACAACTTGATTATGATAATCAGTCATACGTTTAGGAGGAAGTAAAAATTTAGTGCGAACATAAAGTTCATACACAGCATCCCCAATATATGCCAAAGCGATCGGCGAGAGTCTATCAATTTGATTTGACTCAATAATGGGGATCGAATCTAGCCTTACTCCGTAATTAACCCAAGTTTGAGCCTGGTCGGTTGGCGCGTTATCTTTTTTATTTGCCTCTGGTGAATTCACAGCCTAGCGGGAGGTTATTATTTTATATTTTCCAGTGCTGCTTCTACAGAAGGCTGAAGAGAAAGAAACTTCTCTAAACGAACTAGTTTTACGGTTTGTGTCACTCGTGCATTAGTAACAACCTGTAGGCTGCCACCTATTGTTTGAGCCTTTTTAACCAATTGTACTAAAGCTCCCAAACCAGAACTATCGATAAAATCAATCTGTGCTAAAACCAAAATTAGGTTGTTTGGTCCTTCGTCTATACAATTACCGATAACTTTACGAAATGCTGGTTCGGAAAAGGCATCTAGTAATCCAGTAAGACGAAATATTTGATAATTTTCCCTGACTTCACGGGTGCCTCTTAAGCTTACAGTCAGGTTTAGCTGCTCAGGAATAATCCCCTCCTCAACTTTAACCTCTATTCCAGTAACAATAAGCATTATGCCGAATAACGGTTGCCTATTGTTAACTTTGTCAATGGTCAAGTATATCCTATTTTCAATAGGAATGTTAGTTTTACTAATAAAGATTGTTTATTTCAATGTTTTAGGCGAAAATCCCATCAACATAAAACTTTAAATTAATTAAAATTACGATAAAAAACCCTACTCCATATAGCAAGTAGGGTCGCAGAGCAAGAGGAATTACTTTAAATAATTACGTATAGTGATTCAAATAATGAACTGCTTTTTAATTAACCAAATATTACTCTCGATATATTTTTCCAGCATTGGTATAAATACTGAAAACCGATAAGCTAGCAATTTTTCCGTCTAGTTGTTTATACTTACAGGGTCTATTTTTTGATTGCTGTTAAGGCTTCGTTGTAGAGTAGGCAAAAGGAGAAAAATTTATTTGATTGAATGCTTAAATCAGTTCGCTGATTAAATATAAATAATGTTAATAATTAGTTGGTTAACTAAATTCCGTAAAACTAGCTACTCACCTAAGAGAAATTCTCTATTGCTGATTTTAGCTGCTACTTTGGGTTTAATCATACAGTTAGTAATTTTGCCAGCTTGGACGGGGCAAGTAATTACGATTAAAACTTTAATAAGAGCAGATGAAGCCTCTTTGTTGCAGCCTTTGGTTAGCAAATTCAATCAACAACATCCAAATATTAAATTGCAAATTGTCGAAGCACCTAGTGACAGTAACCAGGTAGAGGATTTATACACATCTTCCTTTTTATTGGGCAATTCCCCCTACGATTTAGTTTATATGGATATAGTGTGGACTCCTAAGTTTGCTGCTGCTGGATGGTTAACAGATATTACAGATTTTGTATCAAAGGCGGATCTAGAATCATATTTAGAAGCAGATATAGCTGGAGGCAAATATCAAAATAAACTATATCGTTTTCCTTTTCGCTCCGATGCAGGAATGCTTTATTACCGTCAAGATTTACTCACTCAAGCAGGATATCAACCCCCCCAAACCTTTGCAGAATTAATAACAATAGCTAAAGATCTACAAAAGCAGGGACTAGCCCAATGGGGTTACCTTTGGCAGGGTAAACAATATGAGGGATTAGTTGCCATGTTTGTCGAGATTTTGCAAGGAAATGGAGCTTTTTGGGTAAATCCAGCTTCTTTAGAAGTAGGTTTAGACCAAGCTGAAGCAATAGAAGCGGTAGAATTTCTCACCAGTGCGATCGCTCTTAATATTTCTCCCCCAGGTGTTACTACCTATGCTGAGGAAGAATCGCGTATATTATTTCAAAATGGTAAGGCTGTTTTTTAAAGAAATTGGCCCTATGTCTATAGTTTGGCACAAGAGTCTGAAATTCAAGGTAAATATAGTATAAAACCAATGGTTCATGCTCCAGGTAAAAATAGTGGGGCTACTTTAGGGGGATGGGGATTAGGTATTGCTAGTAGTAGTAAACATCCACAAGCAACTTGGGAAGTAATTAAATTTCTCAGTAGCCAAGAGTCACAACGGGAGTTTGTTTTAGCTACGGGATTTGTCCCCAGTCGCATCGCTTTATTTAATGATCCGCTTATTGTTGCCAAATATGACTATTACCCCAAGCTTTTAGATGTAGTTAAAAGTGCTGCTCTTCGCCCACCCATTGCACAATATGCTCAAGCTTCAGATATCTTACAACGTTATTTAAGTGCAGCCATCACCAATAAGATGACTCCAAAAATAGCTATGGAAGCTGCTGCTAAGGAAACTCGGAGTTTATTGGCAAGGTAGGCAAAATGAATAATAAACAAGAAAAACTCACAGGTTGGATTTTACTATTACCTGCTTTACTTATTCTCAGCTTAGTTTTCATTTATCCCATTGCTAGAGCTTTTTGGCTAAGTTGGTTTACACAAAACCTGGGGACACAACTTAAACCAGAGTTTTCAGGGTTGAGTAATTATCATAGAATGCTTGGGGATGGTAGATTTTGGCAGAGTTTGTATAACACTTCGATCTTTACTCTCATTAGCGTCATTCTAGAATTACTATTGGGTTTGGGGGTGGCTCTGATTTTAAATAAATCTTTTTTTGGTCGGGGAGTTGTACGTACCATTGCCATTATTCCTTGGGCTTTGCCGACTGCTATTATGGGCTTGGCTTGGGTATGGATTTTTAATGATCAATATGGTGTGGTTAATGATATTTTTACCCGTTTAGGACTAATTAATACAGGAATTAATTGGTTAGGGACACCAACTTTAGCGATGACGGCTTTAATAGTTGCTGATGTTTGGAAAACCACGCCGTTTATTAGTATTATCTTGCTGGCAGGTTTACAGTCTATTTCTCAAGATTTATATGAAGCCCACAAGATGGATGGGGCAAGTCCTTGGCAAAGTTTTTGTCAAATTACTTTACCTTTATTAATGCCTCAAATTTTGCTCGCTTTACTATTTAGATTTGCTCAGGCTTTTGGAATCTTCGATTTAGTGCAGGTAATGACAGGCGGGGGCCCTGCTGGGACAACTGAAACAGTTTCTATTTATATTTATTCTACGGTGATGCGCTATTTAGATTTTGGCTATGGTGCAGCTTTAGTAGTTGTAACGTTTTTATTGCTGATTTTGGCTGTGACAATTACTGCTTTGTTACTTAAAAAGGTGCGTATTTAAAAATATGGAAAGAGCGATCGCCAAACCTTTAGTTTAATATAAGGGTTTTTAGGTAGTGGGTTGTGATTATGAAGCTAAAAAATGTCCCGTGAGTTATCTAGTATTGCTATAACTGCCAACTGCACAACATAGATTAATTAATAAAAGACAATCTAGATAGATATAGTTGATTAATAAAAGAAAATAATGTAAGAAGTACGTCGATCGCTACAATAAAACTAATTGCTAAATATAAATACCTATAGATTCCCAATTTAATGAATACTTTTCCCGAAACTTTAGATATAGCAGTCGAACAGGCAAAAGCAGCAACCAAGCAAGCGATCGCAGATGGTTATAAACTAATACAAGTAGAATTAGTTGTCCCTGAAATTGCTCTTCAATCTGAGTCATTAGCCTTAGAATTTGCCAATCTTTTTACCGAATATGGCAAGGGAGTAAAAGTTCTGTTTCCTGATACAGGTGCAGCAGCTTTAGCCAAGCGTAATTGGGGCGATAGACCTTTTCAAGTAACTGATTTAGGTAGTCGGTATACTACGGTTGAATCACAAATTTCTGACGAAGATCAGATTTTTATTGTTGCTTGTCCTTCCTCAGTAGAAGTTGAACGTGCTGAGAAACTGAGTCAGTTAGCTGGCGATCGCCCTGTAATCTATTTAATTCCGCAATTAGAAGATGTTGCGATGGTGGGTATTGGTTTAACCGCTCGTAAGCTACGCGATCGCTTTATTAGTAATATTTATTCTTGTTACTATCTACGTCCAATCGACGGTGGAGCTATTTTACGTTGTCATCCTTCTTCTTGGCAAGTTTGGCTACAGAAGGAATCTGGGTATGAATTAGCAACAGAATTATCTACTAAGCCTATGGGTGAAGATTTAGAAAGATTAATGCTCCAGTTAACTACTTCTGAAGGCGAAACTCAACAAGATCCTCCACAAAGACAAAAACCTAGCTTATTAGGTAACTTACAAAAGTTTCTTAAAGCCTTAAGTCAGTAACTATGGGGAGTTCGATGTATTCTATTATTTGCTTACCCTCTTAGAAATGAGGATTAGATGAATGGGCAAAGAGAGACTCGAACTCTCACGATTTCTCGCCACATTTTGAGTGTGGTGCGTCTACCAATTCCGCCATTTGCCCTTTATTGTGCTGTTTAAGGATTATAGTGCATTTTTGACTTTGACACAAGACAATATTTTTCAATATATATTTTTTTAACTGTAAATAATTAAGGACGTACATTTATATTTTGTTTACTGCTTTTTAAGTTACTAATTTATTACAAGTGTATTTGTAGATTAAATTAAATATTAAAACTAATCAAGTGGTGACATTTTGTATAGATATTGCCGACACTAAGATTATTACGATTTTTTGGATTAAGAATTTTTGGTTAACTTTTAAACAAATCTTTGCAGGGTTTTTTGTCATATAGTACTGCATCTTTAATGTCTTGCAGCAATCAATTTAGTATGTTACCTGCTTTTAAAAACTAATATTTAAAGTGGGCAAATCACTTAATAATTGCCAATTGATAGAAACTTGGATGAAGCAACTAGATTAAACCCTATTATTCCTTACGCAAGAAGCTATTAAGACCCTACATCAATCTGAGGATATAATTTACCTTAAAAAGTACTGTAAGCCTTGCAAAATATAATTTATAGTAACTCGATAGTAATTTAAATATCTATCTTTAGATTAATAGCATTTTTACTGAGTTTAAATAATAATAATGTGGTAATTCTTATCCAAGAAAGTCATCTAAAACTGTGTAAATACAGACGTGGTAGGATGCCGAAAAGTGAGCGAAATTTAACCGATAAATTGTAGTTACTGATGACTTTTATATTTACCTTGCTATTTTTACAGTTTTAATTAAATGAAGTTAATTTACTAAACTTGCTATCAAATTTATATAAATATAAATAAGTTTTTCGGTTATTTGGCATAGTTGGAATTCACCGTACAGAGGCAAGTTAGCAACAAATATCAACCTTGGTAAGAATATTGCAATTATTAAAGCTAAAACGTTAGACATTTGAGGAATAAATATTATGGCTTATACAGATCCTAGTAGAGACAGAGTAGTAGAAACATTTGCATTTACTGAAGATAAAGATAGAATCAGATGGGGTCCTATTTTAGCAGGGCTAATGGTGGCGATCGCCAGTCAATTGGTATTAAGTGCTTTAGGTGCAGCGATCGGTCTTAGTGCTGGTGCATCTGGTACTGATGCAGGTTCAGTTGGCGTTGGTGTAGGAATATGGGCAATTATTAGTTTATTGATTTCTTTATTTCTTGGTAGTTGGGTAGCTACTTCTGGTGCTAGTCCAATGAATAAGAAAACTGCCATGCTACACGGCTTAATTCTTTGGGCGACAACTTTAGCTCTTAGTGCGTGGTTACTTGCTAGTGGTGTATCAGGAGCATTTGGTGTTGCTGCTTCTAATGCAGGTGAAGTTATTAATCAAGTACAAACTGGTAGAGTAGATGTTCCTAATCAAGCTCCTAATGTTACAGATAATGATCTACAGCAGGTAGCAGGGAATTCCGCTAAAGCAGCATGGTCATTCTTAATAGGTTCACTATTAGGTTTAGCATCATCTTTGGCTGGTGCTTCTGCTGGGGCTAAAAATCCTAAGTTGCGTGCTGGAAGAGTAACTGATGTTCAAAGCCCAGAAAATTTTGTTAGATAGTTAAATAATTTGTCTAAATATAGTAGGGGAGAAGATTAATCTTAAATTAAAGGTTGATTTTCTCCCTTACTTATTAAGAATTAATCCATTTCCATAAAGGATGCTTTACGCCACTAGCCCTAATTTTCTTTACTTGCTTTTCTAATTGGCGTTTTTCTTTGGCTGGTAAACCCCAGATAATATTGCGACTTTGCCAAATCAATACTGAAAGTGTAGTAGCAATACAAAAAGATAAACTCAAAGTAGGTACAAAATTAAAATGTAATCCATAATATACTGCTGCCCAAGTGAAATAGTTGAATATAATAGCTATTTCCTCTTTTAAATTCCAAAGGGCATAAGTTCCTAAAGTAAGCCAGCTAAATAGCACCAATACCCAGCGCAAATATACGGTGAGTTGATGCAGTCTGGCTACTTGTTGCTGAAATTGAGATTGAGGTTTAGTCACTATCTCTACTTAAATGTAGAATTATATGGTTATTAAAAACTCTGTATTTAAAATAAATATAACTACAGCTATTTTGAAGTAGAGGCGTGAGGAACTGCAACGGTATTTTTACTTTTAGTTTTATTTCTCCACCAAGCGAGTAGAGTACTGGCTACAAAAATACTGGAATAAGCACCAGAAACAAAACCAATAATTAATGCCAAAGCAAAGAATTTAAGGGTTTGTCCGCCAAATAGGAAAATACTAATTAGGGGTAGTAAGGTGGTTAAAGTAGTATTAATCGATCGCCCTAGGGTTTGATTAACGGCATTGTCTACTACTTCATTAATTGATTGATCTGGAAAATCGGTAAAGTTTTCTCGAATGCGATCGTAAATAACTACGGTATCATTAACCGAAAAACCGATAATTGTCAGTAAAGACACGAGGAAAAGACTATCTATTTCCACACCCATTGTTAAACCTAACAAGGAAAATACACCTGCGGTAATTAGCACATCATGAACTAAAGCTATAATCGCAAATAAGGCATAGTCGAACTGAAAGCGAAAACTTAAATAGACAATAATGCCAAAAAAGGAAAGTAAAAGAGCAAGTATTCCTGATGTAAATAATTCTTCGCCGACAGTTGCACCCACAGAGTCTATTTGTACTGTTTTTGGATCAAACTTGCCGATCGCTTCGCTTAAAGCATTGAGTAATTGACTACGTTGACTACCATCAAGGTTTTGAGTACGAATAGATAAAGTTTGTTTATCTTCTCCTATTAGTTGTATTGTACTATTAGCTAATCCTTGGGTATCTAAGACGTTTCGGACTTGATTGGTATCGAGAGGGTTTTGACAATTACTTGCAACAGAACAATCCCTAGATATTTGGATGCGTGTACCGCCTACAAAATCTAACCCAGGACGGATGGGTGCGTTTAAACTCATGTAGGAAACAACCATCATAATTATACTGGCTAATACAGCGATGCCAGAGATTGCCCACCAGAGGTTTCTTTTTTTAGTAATAGCTAATTTCATAATTTATGTTACTGATTACTGGACAGTGAATTAAGGTTGGGGCAAAATAATTCTGGTTTTTGGCGAACTTTAGGTAGGCTCAGGACTAACAAAAGCATTAGAGTACGACTACAAGTAATTGCAGTAAACATACTAACGCCAATTCCCACCAAAAGAGTTAGGGCAAAACCTTTAACTAAACCTGAACCCAGCCATAACAAGGCGACACAAGCGATCGCTGTGGTTACATTACTATCTAAGATACTGGAAAAGGCTCTAAAAAAGCCTGACTCTACGGAACGATAGAGGGTTTTCCCTGCTCTTAATTCTTCTCTAGTACGTTCAAAAATTAAAACATTAGCATCAACTGCCATACCAATACTTAATATAAAACCTGCAATTCCTGGCAAAGTTAAAGTTACGCCAATCAAAGCATAAGCAGCCATAGTTAGTAACGCATATATCAGCAGGGAAACATCTGCAATCATTCCTGGTAAACGATAGTAAACTACCATAAACACTAAGACTAATACTAAACCTACCAAACCTGCAATAATACTACGACGAATACTATCTTGTCCGAGGGTTGCGCCCACCGTGCGATTTTCTACAACAGCTACAGGAAATGGTAATGAACCACCTTTTATTTGAATAGCTAAGTCTTTAGCACTTTCTAAATCAAAATTACCTGTAATAACCGCTTTTCCGCCTGCAATTCCTGTACTAGCAAATTCAGCCCCAACCACAGGAGAACTAATTAATTCTTCATCTAGGAAGATCCCAATACTACGACCTGTACCTGCCAAATTTTTAGTTAACTCAGCAAATTTTTTACCGCCAGCATCATCAAAGTTGATCGCCACTTCCCAACGGTTACCAGTAGCATCGGGTTGGGGGCGTGCATCGGTTAGATTTGTCCCCGTTAAACCCACTGATTGAAATAAATTCGCGATCGCCTGATTGGATTTTTGTAATGATTCTTTTATTTCCGCTTGTTTTGCTTGATTTTCGGAATTTTTCGCAGCTTGAGTTAACTGGGCATTTTGTATCTGAAGTTGCTGTTTTACCTGAGATTCAGCGATTAAATTACCTTCAGTACCCTGTTTTTGTTCTTTAAATTCTAGTTTAGCTGTTCCTTTTAATCTTCTTTCTGCCTCTTCAGGTTCACTTTCTCCTGGTAATTGAATTAATATTTTATCTTCGCCAATAGTTTGGACTGTGGTTTCAGACACACCAAATTCATTGATGCGATTTTCCAATACCCTCTGCACCGCTTTGACATCTTCTAGGGTGGGTTTAACATCAGGCTTTTCTTTATTGGGGTTTACCTGAATTGTTAATTGCGCCCCACCTCTTAAATCTAAGCCCAACTGGGGAGGAAGGGTAATTAAAATAGCGATCGCACAGGCGACCAAGGTTAAAATTAAAATAATATACGCTCTTTGTTTCTGCATTTATTCTCACCTGCTGTGGTAAATGCTATGATAAATCTTTTTTGTAATCTTGCGCCCAAGTTAGCTTAAGTCTATGAAGATTTGTTTTGGATAATTGTTAATAAATAAGTATTTTAAAAACTATATAACTAAAGATAGAGAATTTATGATTATTTCAGGAAAACATCGACATATAGCTGCATCTTAAGTATTATTTCTGACGAATACTTAAAAATGAAAAGTTATATTAGTTCATAAAGAAGTATTTGTTTTTTACCGATAATGTCACCTGATTTAACGTTGCCAAGTATTCAAAACCCAAAAAAAGTTTTGGTAGTTACTGATACATTATTTAATCTTCAATTATTATTTGAATATTTAGGTAAAATAAATTACCAGTTTTTTATTGCTAAAACAAGCCAACAGGCTAGGGATTTACTAAATTCAATTAGACCTGAGTTTATGATAGTTGACCTTGCTATATTAAGGTTAAATCAGTTTGATTTTAACCAGCAGTTTGAAATGGCTTTTAAGATTAATGATCATACTATTATTTTTATTAATCCAATTTCAGAATCACAAGCAAAAATACTTCATTGCATTAATAATTTTTCAGATGGCATCGATGGGTTAAGAGATTATAAGGAATTACTAATAGGTATCAAAAACTGTTTAACTATTCAAGAGCTTAGTAGAAGTTTATTTATTGCTAAAAAACAACAACAACTATTAGCTGATTTTATTGAAAATCTTAGTAAATCATTAGATCTAGAAAGCGTTTATAAGAAAATAATTCCCAGAATTGGTAAATTTTTACAATGCGATCGCCTATCTATAGTTCGTTTAACCAATGCAAATATTGTCGTTGAAGCTGAATTTATTACCCCCAAAGCTAGCCATATTAATTTTATTGAAGTTAATTTAAGTAACTATGATCAAGTAAGAGGTGAGCGCGAAAAATATTACACGGGCAATATTAAAATAATAGATAAAACCGATAATAGTTTCTCCTCAACAATTATTAATAATTTATTTGGCTCACAAATTATTGTACCAATTTTATTACCTCATAGTGAGCTTAAAAGTCATCAATATCATCCTTTGTGGGGTTGGTTAATTATAGAACAAACTTGTGAGAGAAAATGGCATCAAGAAGAATTAAGCTTCCTCAGACAATTATCTAATCAATTAGGATTAACAATCAAGCATATATTACTTTATCAGCAGTTAGAAAAAAGTAATCAGCAAATGCAAACAGCTAACCTACAACTTAGAGAATTAGCTTTTCATGATCCCTTAACTCAGGTATCTAATCGTCGTTATTTTGAGAGACAACTAAATATAGAATGGCGTAGACTTAGAAGAATTCCGTCCCCCCTATCGGTAATTTTTTGTGATATTGATTGTTTTAAAATTTATAATGATACCTATGGTCATCAGCAAGGAGATAGATGTTTACGGCGAGTAGCCCAAGCCCTTGCCAAAGTAATTAAAAGACCTGCTGATCTTTTGGCTCGTTATGGCGGAGAAGAATTTATTGTTATTCTTCCCTACACTCCAGCAGAAGGAGCATTGACTGTAGCGGAGTTGATGAGAGTAGCAGTAAGAGAATTAAGAATTCCCCACCTCTATTCTGTAGTAGATTCGGTAGTTACTATTAGCGTTGGAGTTGCTACCGCTATTCCTAACTCCGTAGATAGTCCATATATGCTAGTAGAATCAGCAGATCAGGCGTTATATAAAGCAAAACAGAATCGTGATTGTGTGGCGGTTTTTTAGTTTTTAGCTTCTTGGTTTCTAGCTTTTAATTGATAAATGATCGATCAATAATTACTGACTCGCTACTCTTTACTTCAGGGTGTCTATTTACTACGCTTGTATTCTGTATCCTTTCTCCAAACTCGCTACTCGTTACTCTTTACTTATTACTTATTTGTTTTATCTTATTCTTTAGGACTACCTAAACCCCCTATAAGAATTGGCGAGGTAATTGTAATTATCCATGATTAAACTTTTAAACTTGATTCAATAATTGTATAGAAAACCTTTGCGCCTTTGCTCGGTGCGCATTCCCTTGCGGATTAAAAATTCCCCGGGAGCACACCGCTTTGCGAGAAACTAATATCAAACCTCTTCTAAATCCAATAACTTTAATAAATCCGCCTCACTTAATTGTGCAATACCTAATTTCTCTGCTTTAGCTAATTTAGATCCCGCATTTTCTCCTAATAACAAGTAGTCAGTTTTTTTACTAATTGAACTAGTTACTTTTCCTCCTGCTTCCTCGATTAACTTTGTAGCTTCATCTCTAGTTAAACTGGGTAAAGTTCCTGTTAGGACAAAGGTCTTACCTAAAAATATTTTAACAGCTTGACTATCACTGTTATTATTAATATCTGTTATCTGGGAAAATTGTAAACCTAATACTTGTAAATTATGGATCAAAGCTTGATTATCAGGTATCCTCAACCATTCAAAAACGGACTGGGCAATCTCTTCACCGATGCCATATACTGATTCTATAGATTCAAAAGATGCTTGAGATAATTGTTCGATATTAGGAAAGTTAGTTGTTAAAATTTTGGCGTTAACATTACCAACATAGCGAATACCTAAGCCATATAAAACCCTGTCGTAAGGTTGCTTTTTAGATGCTGCGATCGCGCTTACTAATTTTTCAGCCGATTTGCTACCCATGCGCTCTAAATTGGCAATTTGATCAACAGTTAATGTATATAAATCTGCTACTGATTTTACTAAATTATTATTAATTAACAATGTAACAATTCTTTCCCCCAACCCTTGAATATCCATTGCATTACGAGAGCAAAAATGAATAATATTACCGCGTACAATAGCAGGACAACAACTATTAATACACCTGGTAACAGCTTCCTTATCGGGGCGCACTAGAGGTGAATTACATTCAGGACAACAACTTGGCATCTGATAGGCAATAGTACCAGGGGGGCGTAAATCGCTTAAAACCCTAACAACTTCTGGTATGATTTCTCCAGCTTTGCGAATAATAACCGTATCACCAACGCGAATATCTAATTCTGTAACGCGATCGCTATTATGTAAAGTCGCCCTTTGTACTGTTGTCCCTGCTAACTGCACAGGCTGCATAATTGCCATTGGGGTAACAGCCCCCGTACGCCCAACATTTACAATGATATCTTTAACTATGGTGGGAGATTCTTCAGCAGGATATTTAAGAGCGATCGCCCAACGAGGAAACTTTTGAGTAAATCCTAATTGTTGTTGAAGTTGATAATTGTTGAGTTTTACCACAACTCCATCAGTCATATAGGGTAAGCTTTTTCTCCCTGTATCCCATTGTTCAAAATAGCTTGTTACCTCAGTTAAGGAAGCACACAATTGACGGTTAGGATTGACCAAAAAACCCATCTCTTGCAGCAATTCTAATGATTGCCATTGAGAAGTAACTTCTGCTGCACCTTCTATATGTAGAGTGTAGGCATAGAAATTAAGTTGTCGTCCTGCAACAATTTTAGAATCCAATTGTCGTAAAGTTCCTGCCGTTGCATTACGCGGGTTAGCAAATAAAGCCTCGCCCTGCTTACTTCTTTCCTGGTTGATTTGTGTAAATACCGCCAAGGGTAAAAAAGCCTCCCCCCTAACTTCGATCTTGCTAGGCAAATTATCCTGTGGTAAACTGATTTTTAACGGTATAGTGCGGATTGTTTTGACATTTTGGGTAATATCTTCTCCTTTTACCCCATCTCCACGGGTTGCACCACGAACTAAGATACCATTTTCATAAGTAAGAGCGATCGCGCTACCATCTATTTTTAATTCACATACATATTGGAAATCTGGAATAGTTTCTAGTTGTTTTTGCCAGCGCGTTTCCCATTTAGCTAATTCTTGGGAGTTAAAGGCATTTTCTAAACTGTAGAGGGGAATATTATGTTTAACTGAGGTAAATTGAGAAGCTGGTTTTTCTCCCACTCGTTGGGTTGGGCTGTCGGGGGTAATTAATTGAGGATATTGCGCTTCATATTCTTGTAACTGACGATATAGTTGGTCATATACCCCATCTTCCATAATGGGATTATCTAATACATAATAAGCGTATCCTGCTTTTTGTAATTGTTCTTTTAATTGGGCAACTTTTTGTTGGATTTGTGGATCTATATTCATAATTAAGTTATGTAGATAATTTATATTTTGATGTGTTGTTATACTAAATTCTGTTTAGATACGCTATTTAAAAGTTGAGGCACGCTTGGTTTTAGACTAATTAAAACTACAGATCGATCTGTAGTTTTGGTAATCGGATTTGGTGTTAATTGAATTTATATAGCGCGATCGCTTATTTATTTAAGTATTAGATAAGTTTAACTATTTTGCTTTAAATATTTATTATTCATTATTCAAAGTTAGCAGTCTACATAGTCTTGAATTAATAGTAGCTACAACACGCCTTAGATCTTTTTCTTCTAGCTTCTAGATCATTTATTGTTTTGATTTAAAATAATTTAAAATTAGACTACGAGGCTTTAATAACTTAATTTAATCAACATTACTCTACAAATAAAGGTATAGAAATATATCTCATCATTATTTACATGGCATTTAATTATATATGTTTATTTTTAGAGCAGCATTTACTGGCAACTTACATATAAAACAATTTATTGATTATTATAACCACAGCAGCAATTTACTTTAGTTCGTACTAACCAATATAATTACTCTTGTCCAATAAGAACTAAAAAAATTGAACTTCAATCCACAAGTATATCAACAAGTTTGGCAGCAACTTAATCAAAGTCTAATTATCACGCAAAAATTAAATATTACTACACCTATTCCTATACATATTTTTGAAACTATTCCTTCGACAAATACTAAAGTTTGGCAATTAATCGATAGTGGAATAGAAATGCCCGTTAGCGCGATCGCTCTTACACAAACCGCAGGCAAAGGTCAATGGGGGAATGTTTGGGTTTCGGCAACTGGGGGATTATATTTATCCGTTGGTCTTAAACTAGATTTACCCCTTCATAATTATCCTCATTTAGTAATGGCTACAGTCTGGGGAGTCACTACAGTTTTACAACATTATCAGTTACCAGTAAAGATTAAATGGTTTAATGATTTGATTTTAAATCAACGCAAGTTAGGAGGGATTAAAATTGAAACTCGTAGTTCTAAAACTCAGATATATCAAGCAGTAATTGGAGTCGGAATTAATTGGTATAATTGCGTCCCTGATATTGGTATAAATTTAAAATCATACTATCAACAATATCCCCCAAATAAGATTCAATCATTAGAAGCCTTAGCAGCAATTACTAATTATGGGATAATCTTAGGATATCAATATTATTTAGCAGTAGGAATTGAGCAATTACTAACTAATTATGCAGCAAATGTATATAATATAGGGCAAAAAATTATAATTAACAATTGTCCAGGTAAAATAATAGGAATTACCAGTGAAGGAAAAATCCAAATAAAATTGCGATCGCCAGGTGCAACTACTGAAATAACTTTCGCCCCTGGAGAAATTACCCTTGGTTATTAATCAATAAATTGATAACTATTTACCACTCCACCAACCCGATTCTACTAGAGTGCCATGATATTGTTTAACTTTTTCCGCAGTCATAAAGTATGCCCAAGCTTCACCCAATAATTGATCATCGATATATATAGGAATCAAATTACGATAATATAAGTTTAAATCATTATCACGTTCTTCCTGATAATCTTCCAACTGATCCAAACCCTTAAGAATTTCAGATTCAGCAAAAGTAAGCAAGATTCCTTTAACCTTATTGTTACCCACCGTCATTGCAGGATAACCAAGGGATAAAGAATATAAATTACCATAAGTATATACAGTTCGTTGTGATTTTACTTTACCACCACAATAAATCGGATAATTAACTTCTCCTGGTTTTAAAGTACCATAAACAAAAACCTTCAAACTTGATAATTGCAATTTCATTGGGATAATTAATATCTGGAACTAAATAATAAGGATAGAATCATTGAAAATAGCTACCTGGAATGTCAACTCAATTAGGACTCGAATGTCAATTGTAATTGATTGGCTACAACAACATCGAGTCGATATACTCTGCTTACAAGAAACCAAAGTACAAGATCAACAATTTCCGCGATCGCTATTTGAGGATTTGGGTTATCATATTTATCTTTCAGGTCAAAAATCCTATAATGGTGTTGCTATTTTCAGTTTAAAACCTTTAAGTCAAGTAAGCTGTAGCTTTAGTAGCATTGTAGGAGATTTAGCAGCATTTGATGCGCAAAAGAGAGTTATTACTGGGGTAGTGGATGACATACGTATTGTTAATGTTTACGTACCAAATGGATCAGCCTTAGATAGCGATAAATATCAATACAAACTATCGTGGCTTCAAGTTTTAGAAACCTATCTTCAAACATTACAAAAGGAGGGGAGGGAAATCTGTGTTTGTGGAGATTTCAATATTGCTTTAGAGGATAAAGATATTTATACCAATAAAGCCAGAGATAAACATATAATGTCTTCCCCACCAGAAAGAGAAGCATTAAGAAGAATATTAGATCTCGGTTTTCAAGATGCTTTTCGCAAATTTACAACGGATACAGGATACTATAGCTGGTGGGATTATCGCGCTGCTGGTTTTAATCGTAACCGTGGTTGGCGTATAGATCATCTGTATCTAACGAGTCAACTTTATAATAGTGTTAGTAAATGTTGGATAGATATCGAACCTAGAAAACAGGAAAAACCAAGCGATCATACCCCTGTAATTATAGAATTTTAACTATTAAAGTAATTGCTGTTGTAACGGGAAGATTGTTTTTTATTCCTTCCCAGTTAATATTATTTCTCCCACAATTAATTCTTAGTTATAAAGTGACGATAATCATCCTGGTTTCCTATACTTATTGGAGAATTTAATTTATCTTCCTGCTGGTTTTTAAATGAAGCCAAAGATAAATATAGCCAATTAGCAGTGCTTCCCCCTATCTGAGATTTCAAATCACTTAAAATTTGCTGTAATTGTAGAGGATCATTATTACTTTTTTCAATAATAAAATCAATTTCTATTTGTACTTGAGATATACCATTTTTATCTACTATATTTTGACTTTTAAGCCCAGTAGGTATTAATTCTTGCTCTCTACTCAATTTTACTAATAAAGCTAAGGCTTTTACTTCCTCCGTTGGCGAACAAATGAACTGGCAACGATAATACATTGATTGGGAATCAATAAATGCTGAATGATCCACACTATGTTTATTATCAGGATCAGGTGGTTGCAATTCCTTTTCAAAACTACGAATATTTGGTACAAATTCAGATTCTTCTAGCTTAAAAATCCAGCTACTAATAACAATTGCCAATGTACCCAAATAAGCAGGCGCAAACAAACCATACCCAACCAAACAACCTACTGATCCAGCACACCATAATTTAATAACGCTATTAAGATTTTGAAAATCAAGTTGTTTTTGCCACAGAATACTAGCACAAATAATACTCACACCTAAAATCAATTCTGCAATAGCTTCCTGATCTGTGGTTAAGTCAATCAGCATAGCAAACATAGCTGCTGTTATAGCCATTTGAGTATTAGATTGCAACAGTTTCCTGGTTTTATACCATTTTGCCTCAATAGCTAGACCACTTCCCAGAATACAAGCAAACAATAAACGTATTACAATATCCAACCAAGTAATTGTATCCATCGGTAGGTAATCTCAACCAGTAACTAACAAAATAATTGTTAACTACTATTTTATGCGGTAATTCTATAGTTCTCTATCAATTACTTATATACCTTTGATTCAGGTTGTTGGTTATCCCATCATATCGAAGCACTGATTAAATTTAAATAACAAACAGGAATTATTTATTAATTTTTTTCCTAATTTATCTAGTGGGAAGATCTCAGGGTTTGGTAGGTTATGTAAAATTGACGTAGTTTTCTTGGGGCTTTATTTGATAAACTACCATTTTAAATACGCCAAGGCTAAAAGTAAAATCACAGTTTTATACTTAATAGGTATTAAATATAATTGGTTTATTTAAAAAGCGATCGCGTCTCACTATATGACTACTAAATTTCATTTTTACGCTGCAAATATATATTTTAAAATTACTGCGCTTTTCAAATATGTAGACCACAATTATGAATCTAATTTAGTAAGACTTATAACTTATAGCTTATAGCAAATTAATTGAAAACGTAGTCCATTCTACTAAAGAGTTGTCTAAGTTGATAGATAAGCAGGAAATTATTAATCAGGCTTGGGAACTGATTTTAGTACAAAGTAAATAAAAAAGTTTAATTTAAGATTGCAAAGCGTAGCGCGATCGCTTAAAGTCTAGTCAAGTAGGATTTCCTTAACGGGATAATTTGCTTTATGAAGCATAGGGTTGAATTTCTCTTAAAATCTTTCCCAAACTCCGCTTTGCTTCCATAAGTTCATAAGCATTTTGTAATCGCAAAAAGTATCCTTCTGATAGTCCAAAAAAGCGACATAATCTTAAATCTGTATCGGCTGTGACTCTTCGCGTCCCATTAACAATTGCATGAATACGATTGGATGGTACGCTAATAGCTTTGGCTAATGCATTTTGACTCATGCCAATTTCTTCAAGAAACTCTTCTTTCAAAATTTCACCTACTTTTGGGTTGTGTAATAATTTTTTATCCATAATCTATTCTTGTTTCTCAATGATTAATGATAATCAACAATTTCAACATCATTAGCTTTGCCGTTGTCCCAAATAAAACAAATTCTCCACTGGCGATCAATTCTAATACTATGTTGTCCTTTTCTATCTCCCTTCAATCCTTCTAGCTTATTTCCTGGTGGATTGCATAAATCTGTGAGAGTTTGCGCTGCATCCAATTGACGCAGTTTTCTCAAGGCTTTATTTTGTATATTATCTGGAAGATTTGACGAACGCCGACCATTCCAAATACGTTTGGTTTCTTTACACTTAAAAGATTCAATCACAGCGAAAAAGCTGTTTTATACTTGATACGTACTAAGTATAACTGATTGTTCTTAAAAGGCGATCACTTTTAATCTTGGAAGAGTGCAATTACTCTACCCGTAGCCTTCTGAACACGCAATCAAGTTATTTTATCTGTTTATATTCATAGCGATCGCAATTTACGACAGCTTTTAGTGGAAGGAAGTTTGAGAATAAGAGATTTGGGATTATTGGAATCAGCTTTAGCCTAATCTCAAAAATCTTTTAAGTCACTGTAACATAGATATTATTCTGGGTATTATAAACAATATGTAAAACCCTAATATTATCTAATAATGGAAGCTAATAGTATTACTGCTACTGTAATACTACGAATTAATCGAACAAGGACATCAAATAAAAAACTTTATTGGATTGGTAGGAAAAAACCTCACTAAAGTTAAATTTGAAAAAAAGTTCTTTGGTGCTATTAATTTAAATTTATCTAAAACAATATTATCTGAACTGGATTTGTCTGAATTTAACTTTGGAACTGCAATACTAAGAGAAGCTAATTTAGATAATTGCGATCTGTATTTAGCAGATTTATCCAGAGTTAATTTTCAAAATGCTTCTTTAAAAAATGCCGATTTGAGAAAAGCTAATTTATACCAATCCGATCTCAGTGGGGCAAATTTAACGGATGCAAATTTAAGTTATTGCAATCTACGTAATGCTAATCTTAGTAATGCAAATTTAAGTAATACTAAATTAGTTAGTGCTAATCTATCTATGGCGTGTTTGAGAAAAGCTAATCTTAATAATGCCGATCTGACTAAAGCTAATTTAAGATCTGATACTCCAGAGAAGCAATATAGTCATAATAATCATCAATATAATTTTATAGATCTCAAAGATGCCAACTTATCGGGAGCAATTTTGAAGGGAACTCTTTACGATGAACACACGCGGTTTCCTATAAAATTTAATCCTCAACAAGCAGGAGCTTA
The DNA here is from genome assembly GCA_002368355.1 of Chondrocystis sp. NIES-4102. NCBI lineage: Bacteria > Bacillati > Cyanobacteriota > Cyanophyceae > Chroococcales > Chroococcaceae > Chondrocystis > Chondrocystis sp. NIES-4102. The sequence goes on from AP018281.1 coordinate 2,619,386, forward strand.
TCTAATATCGCCTGGTGCTTTTTTAGAGTAAGCCGACCTAAGCTATAGTGATCTTAGTGGCGCGAACTTAGCTGGCGCAAATCTTTATAAAGCTAATTTAATTGGAGTAAATCTTAATCAAGCAAACTTATCGGGAGCAAATTTAAGTCAGGCTATAATTATTTTTAAAGATCGCGAACATTTAAAACTTAAATATTTAGTTGGCGGAATAAAACTAGAGAGAGCTAATTTGAGTCAAGCAACTCTGATTGGATTTCAACCATATCGTTCTTGTACATATTTAAAAGGCGTAAATTTTCAAGAAGCGATGCTTAGTGATATATCTTTTGAATACGCTGAACTGATGGGTGCTAATTTCTCTAATATGAACCTTAATGGCGTAAATTTTCAAGATGCAAAACTAACTGGTGCTAATTTTTCTAACTGTAACTTGAGAGGGGCAAATTTTTATGGTGCTATCTTACACGGAGTAAACTTTAAAGGCGCAGATTTAAGTGGCGTAACTTTACAAGATTATCAAATTAAAGATGCCATTATGCCAGATAATTTTAATAGCTGATACAGTTTTTAGAAAATGGTAGGGTGGGCATCTCGAATGATTAGGATGAAAAAATATTATTTTGTTAATGCCCACGGATGATTTAATTTCGATGATGGTGGTAAAATTTCTCTATTGAAATGTTGTTATCCACAGTTATTTTTTTGACCCATCCTACAGTTTACTATATATTAGTTGATTACTTATTATTTTTATAATTAATGCTTCGCAAAAATACGATATTTTTTATATATTTAATTCTTCTATACTCATAATTTATTCACCACTCCACAAAATTATCTCCTAAAGGCTAATCGTCAACTTAAAATTTCGGTAATCCCAACCTGTATAATGCTGCAATAGGGATAGAGAAAGCGTTAGGGTAAAAAGATATAAATACAAGCACCCATTATCTATTTACATGACAGACGCAACTATTACTAAAAATCCATTATTAATTGGTAAAGGACTACCCCCCTTCGATAAGATAGAGGTAGAACAAGTAGTTCCTGCAATGACGCAACTATTAGAGGAATTAGAGGGTGAAGTTAGCAAACTAGAAGCAAATGTTACCCCTACTTGGGCTGGTTTAGTTGAACCCCTAACAGCAATTGAAGAACGTTTAGGCTGGAGTTGGGGAATTGTTGGACATTTGATGAGTGTTAAAAATAGCCCCGAGTTGCGTCAAGCGTATGAAACAATGCAGCCAGGGATCGTTAAGTTTTATAATAAGTTGAGTCAAAGTAAGCCATTATACGAGGCTTTTAAAGGAATTAAAGAGGGTGCAGAGTGGTATAAATTAGAACCTGCACAGCAAAGAATTATTAATTCTTCAATTCGTGATTTTGAATTATCTGGGGTTGGGTTAGAAGGCGAAGCCAAGGAAAGATTTAATCAAATTCAATTGGAGTCGGCGGAACTTTCTACTAAGTTTTCTAATAATGTTTTGGATGCGACTAAGGCTTTTAAATTAAAGCTAACTGAAGCTAAAGATGTAGAAGGTTTACCCCCTAGTGCTTTGGGCTTGATGGCGCAAACGGCTAAAGCTGAGGGCGAGGAATCCGCTACTCCAGAAAAGGGCCCTTGGGTGGTAACTTTAGATTATCCTAGTTATGTTCCTTTCCTCAAATATGCCACTAATCGAGAATTACGGGAGAAATTATATAAAGCTTTTATATCCCGTGCTGCTAGTGGAGAATTAGATAATCGTGGTAATATTGATCGCATCCTCGCATTAAGAAAAGAACAAGCTAATCTCCTCGGTTTTGATAATTATGCCCAATTAAGTTTGGCGCGTAAAATGGCACCTGATGTTGATGCGGTACAACAGTTACAGGAAGAATTAAGAGTTGCTAGTTATGATGCAGCCATGCAGGAATTTGAGGAATTAAAAGCCTTTGCAGGTACAGAAGATCTTAAGCATTGGGATACTAGTTATTGGGCAGAAAAGCAAAGAGAAGCGAAATTTGACTTTAATGAGGAGGAATTACGCCCTTATTTCTCCCTACCTAAAGTTTTGGATGGTTTATTTAGTCTAGCTAGTCGTATCTTTGGGATAACTATTACCGCAGCCGATGGACAAGTACCAGTATGGCATGAGGATGTACGTTATTTCCAAATTGCTGATGAATCTGGCGAAGCTATTGCATTCTTTTATTTAGATCCCTATTCTCGTCCAGCCGAAAAACGCGGTGGTGCGTGGATGAATGACTGTGTTGGTCGGGCTAAAATGACAGTGGAAAATAAAACTGAAACTCGTCTACCAGTTGCTTATTTGATTTGTAACCAGACTCCCCCAGTGGAAGATAAACCCAGCTTGATGACCTTTGGAGAAGTAACTACTTTATTCCACGAATTCGGTCACGGTCTACAGCATATGTTAACTACTATTGACTATGTTGGGGCAGCAGGTATTAACAATGTGGAATGGGATGCGGTAGAATTACCAAGTCAGTTTATGGAAAACTGGTGTTATGATCGCCCCACTCTCTTCGGTATGGCAAAACACTATCAAACTGGCGAAACTTTACCAGAAGAATATTATCAAAAACTAGTAGCAGCTAAAAACTATATGAGTGGTTCTGCTATGCTACGTCAGTTACACTTTGGAATGTTGGATATGGAACTCCATTCTAATTATCAACCAGGTGGTCAAGAAACTCCTAATGATGTTCGCGATCGCTTGGCTAAAAATACTAGTGTGTTGCAACCTCTAGATGAAGATAATTTCCTTTGTTCTTTTGGGCATATTTTCGCAGGTGGATATGCAGCAGGATATTATAGCTATAAATGGGCGGAAGTATTAAGTGCTGATGCTTTTGCAGCTTTTGAGGAGGCGGGTTTAGACAACGAAGAGGCGGTTAAATCTGTCGGTAAACGTTTCCGTGATACAGTGCTTTCTCTTGGCGGTAGTTTGCATCCTATGGAAGTATTCCAGGCTTTCCGTGGTAGACAGCCTAAAACTGAACCCTTGTTAAGACATAGTGGTTTACTTGCTACTGCTTAAATATTAATTACTTAGGTAAGCTATAGGAAAGAGTGATTGATTGATCTTTTTCCCTCTGGCTTACCTCTGTGCATATTAAGTGAAGACTATACGTAATTAAATATTAGGACGTTGGTAGATAGAAATATAATTTTAAAAAGCTAAAACCAGCTAATTATCAAACCCTAATTATTTAATATAACCTCATGTCTCATAAACTATTTTCCCTCTCTTTAGCATTTGGTATTCTTATTCCTAATGTGGTTTTAGCCGAACAAGTAATTATCCAACAAGGTAGCACAGCAGCGATCGCCGTCGGTAATAATAATCATGCTGCTAGTACTGTTAATCAAACTGCAACCCAAAATCAGAATAGTTATTTTAATCCTTCACAACAAGCTATCACCCAACAAGGACAAAGTAATGCTATTGCCAACGGTCAAAATAATACTGTAATTAGTAATATTGAACAAAATACTGTGCAAAATCAATCTGGAGTACCTAGTAATCAATTAGGTGTCCAAAATGCTACCAGCAATTCAACTGCGATCGGTAGCGATAATTTAATTATTAGTGAGACTGGGCAATATAATCAGCAAAATCAATGGAGTTATTAATTACTTTATAAATTTTCGCTAATCTCACAAGTAAAAGAAATTATAAAAGTCGTCCTTTGTTCACAACTTTCTAGTTCAATTGTTCCATTTAATAACTCAACCAAACTTTTAACCAAAGCAAGCCCAATACCTGTTCCCCCAAATTGCCAAGGATCTTGACTGGGAATACGATAAAACTTATCAAATACTAATTTTTGTTCGGCTGGTGGTATTTCAACTCCTGTATTACTGACGATAAATATAATACCTTGATGACTAGTGTCAGCAGTAATAGCAATAGTCTCGCCTATGGGGGTATATTTACAAGCATTATTGAGTAATTCTACCAAAATCCTTTTAATAGTCGAAATATCGGACTTAAATAGCGGAAAATTAGCATCTAGATTAATAACTAATTCCTGTTTTTGTTGATTAATTCGTTCGATAAAAGGTTCAATAATTTGTGGTAGCCATACCCCAAACTCAATCCACTGCATAGTTAGGGTTTCTTTTTTTACATCTGTATAGCAAAGAGTTAATAAATCATCGACTAATTGATTTTGTCTTTTACAAGCAGCACGAAAAATATCCAAAACCTTGATAAAAGTAGTAGATTTCTTAGTACCTATTTCATGTTCTAATAGTGTTTCTAAGGTTTCTGAGGCGAGTATAATACTACTCATGGGCGTTCTCAACTCATGGGAGATAGTGCGCAGAAAATCATCTTTAATCACATTTAATTTAGCCAGTTCATTAATCTGTGTTTGAGATTGTTGATATAGTCGCGCCTGACGAATAGCGATCGCGCATTGATTGGCTACTTGTTCGACTAAACTAATTTCTGATATTTCAAAATATTCGTCACGAGGGCGTAATAACCACAGATTACCCAAAACTCCTTGATTATCAAAAATTGGACATACTAATCTAGTAGCTTGAATATTGAGAGGGCTAAGTTCGGGTACTTGTTCGACAAACTGAAGAGATTGTTTTTTTAATAATTGCTGGTAAAGTTCCCCAAAATCTGCAACTCGCCTGGTGGTATTTTGACAAGTGGGAGAATTAACTGTGTATTCGTAGGCAATGGTTGCTGTAGTATGATTATAATTATAAAGCTCGATTTTACAGCGATCGATACTTAAAACTTCCCCAATTTCCTGGGTTACCGTATGTAGAATTTGTGGTTCATCTAAGCTATCTCTAACTTTTTCGGTGACTTTACGAATTAAAGTTTCAAAACGAACTGCATTTTGTAAGATAGCGGTGCGCTGTTTAACTTTTAGTTCTAGATAAGTATTAAAACTTTGAACTTGTTGATATAATTCTGCCTGTTGTACGGCTATTCCTAACTGTATTGCTAATTGCTTAAGTATGGTTATTTCCGCCACTTCCCATTGACGAGGAGAATTACATTGATGAGCGACTAAAAGCCCCCATAACTGTTCGCTAGCAATAATTGGAACAATTAAATTTGCTTTAACTCCAAATGAGCTTAATATTTCCTGATAACAAGAGGGTAATTTAGCTGTGGTGGTATCATTGATTGCTTGAATTTTACCATGCTTATATTCTTCTATATGCTTTGTTGCAAAACAAAAATCTTTAACTCTATACCCGACTACGGTGTGATCATTTTTAACAGATTCAGTAACGATTACACCACTCCAATCAGGTTCAAAACGATAAAGTAGTACCCGATCCGTTTGTAAAAATTCCCTAACCTCTACTACAGCTTGATGAAGAATTACGTTTAAATCTAATGACTGGCGAATTCGTAACGCGATCGCAGCCACTATATTTTCTTTCTCTTTGCTAGTTGCAAAATTTAGAGAATTGTTATCAGGTTTGGCTTGAGACAAAAATGTTTTTCCTATATAAAATTATTGCCTATCTTTTAAATCTTAATGTTTTTTAAAGATTATAGGGGCAACATGAATAATTTCTTACAAATATCAATAATCGTCAACTATTTAAATCTTAATTCATCATTAATCTAGGTATTTAAACTTAGAAAATCTGCTAGTTTTTATTAACAAATATTAAGCTAATTTCTTTAATTAAATTATATAGTTAGCAATTCTAATCAGAAAGTATGAATGCAGTAGAGCTATTGAGACAATATCAAGCTGGAGTTAGAAATTTTCAACAGGTTGATCTGGCTCAGGTAATTCTCAAAAACGTCCACCTCCCTTATATTAACTTTAGTCAAGCAGTATTGACCGAAGCTGACTTTAGCCAAGCAAACTTGGAAGCAGCCATTTTCTACCAAGCATCTTTAGATATAAGTAATTTTAGTCAAGCTATTTTAACAGGTGCAGATCTAAGGCGAGCTTCTTTAAAGTCTGCACTATTATATAAAGCTTCTTTAAATCAAGCAAAGTTACAAAAAGCAAATCTAAGGGGTGCGATTATTCAAAGAACGTTTTTAAAGCAAGCAGATTTAACTGGCGCAAATTTAGTTACTGCAAATCTTCAGCAAGCAAATTTAATTGATGCTAATTTAACTGGTGCAGATTTAACTGGCGCAAATCTGGATAATGCCTTTTTACAATCTGCTAACTTATTTCAAGCCTGTTTAGATGGTGTAGATCTAAGTCAAACTATTTTAACTGATGCAATTATGCCTGATGGCAGTAGGTTTGAGGGATGAGGAAAGGGGAAAGCAGGTAGAAAGCAGGAGACAGTGACAAGTGATAGAAAATGTCTTCAATCCCAACTTCTGCACCTCAAGATGTAGTAAAAAGGAGTCAAAAAAATTTTCAAGCTTATCAGAAATAAAAAGTATAAATATTTAAAGAAGTCGGAGAAAGAGAGGGACAATACTGGAAAGTGGCAAAAATCAACTGGTCAAGATTATTTATAAACCAGTTAAAAAATCTAGATTATTAGTAAAAAAACTTTAAAAATAGCAAGGAAGAGTCTATTAAATCGAATAAATGCTGAAACCATTGTAATGACGTTAATTTTGACGGTAGGCTTTGGGAGTAATTCCTGTCAATTGAAGAAAATATTTCCCCAAATGGCTCTGACTGCTAAAACCACAGTCTAAAGCGATCGCAGATATCGCTCTATTTTCTTTTTTTAGTAAGCGTTTAGCTAGTTCGATTCTTTGCTCTATTATGTATTGATGGGGAGTTTTATACTAAATCCTGTTTAGATACAATATTTAAAAGTTGAATGAAGGCAGGAGGCAGGAGGCAGAAGGATTTTAGCTTAATTTAATATTATTACCCGAAAGTATACTTTCGTAATCGGATTTAGTTTTAGATATTAAGAATTGGAAAGATACTAATGTTAAAAATTTCTCAAGCTGAAATTCCATTGGCAGCAAAGATTCTAGCTCGTGGATTTTTTGACGATCCTATGTTGTCATTCATTTTTTTAGAAAGAGAGAACAGACTAGATGCTTTGACAGCATTTTTTCAGGTTTTTCTTGCAGATACTGTTCGGCGTGGTGAAGTTCTAATTGCGCCAAATGAAGCAGGTGCGATCGCATGGTATCCAACTGGCATTCGATTATTTGACGATTGCTTTAATGAAGTTTTAGCTAAACTTACTGAAATCATCACAACTTTCGGCGGGTTACTAGCAGCAGAGCGATTCGAGCAAATTGCAAGTCAGGCTGAGAAGTTTGAGCCAAAACAAGTTCATTGTGAAGTCATGTGGATAGCACTTATTCCTGAAGCACGAGGGAAAGGTATTGGCAGAGATTTGTTATCTCCAGTCTTGAATCATGCTGACGAACAGCAAGTAAGTTGTTATCTTGTCTCCTCCAATCTAAAAAATATTTCATTTTACGAGGGACATGGTTTTCGACAGATATTCTCGATTCCAATCAATTCTCAACTTTCTCTAACTGGAATGTGGCGAGATGCGGTTAATAAAATTAATTAGTATAATATCATCTCGCTTGACGGGACAACTAGAAACTAATAACTAGTGACTAATGACAAACAATACACAGCCTGAACTTATCACCAATATTCTAACGATGTATAAGAATTTGATACAGACGGTTACTATCAGCAGAAGTTACAGTAAAGCCCAGGTTCTCATATTCTAGCTTTTCACCTTGATGGGGAATTTTCTGCCATTGTTCTAGTAGAAATCCTCCCAGGGTATTGTAATTATCTGTTAGGGGCAAATCTAATTCTAGTTGTTCGTTAACCTCTTCAAGATTTATTTGGGCTGAAACCAAAAAAGTATTTTCATCTATTTGTTGGATCGCTTCAATACCTGTTTCGAGATCATAGGCTGCATCCCCCACAATTTCAGCAATCAGATCATGTAAGGTAATTAAGCCTGCTGTACCACCAAATTCATCAATTACGATCGCCATTTTTTGCTGGGATCGCTGCATCGAAGGTAATAATTCATTTAAAGATGTAGACTCAGGAATAAAACTAGCTGATTCTACCCAAGGAGCGATCGCCGAATCTTTGGTTATTTCTCCCTTGGCTAAAGGGGCAGAAAGTTTTTTATAGTGTATAATTCCGCGAATATCGTCTATAGATTCACCAATTACGGGATATCCTGAATATCCTGTCTCAGCCACAGTTTCTAATAATTCGCCAAAAGTGGTAGAAAGGGAAAGAGAGATAATATCCGTTCGAGGAATCATAACCTCTTCTGCTATATCATCTCGAAATTCAAAAACATTTTTGAGTAACTGTCTTTCATCGGCTTCTAAACCAATTGATTCTTTTTCAGTCGCAATAATTAATTGTAGTTCCTCTGACGTTACTTGCTCATACCAACCCAAACCACTATATTCAATACCCAGAAATTTCAATAATAAACGGGTAGAAAAATTTAAAATTGCCACGAAAGGACGAAAAATACGCGCAATTACTAAACTTGGAGGGCCGAAAAACCTTGCAAGTTGCTCAGGATACATTAATGCTACAGACTTAGGACAAAGTTCGCCTAAGACAATCTGAAGATATGCCAAGCAGATGAAGGCTAGAGGTAAAGCCAGGGAATGGGCGATCGCGTCGGATAAATAGTTAGGAAAAGAAAAACGTTTGATAATAACAACTAAGGAAACCGCCATAGTTTTTTCTCCAACCCATCCCAAAGCCAAGCTGGAAAGAGTAATGCCTAATTGGGTGGTGGATAAAAGACGATCAATACTTCTTTGAAGAGATTGTACGGTTTGAGCCTGAAGATCCCCTTGTCTAACTAATTGACTAATACGAGATCGACGAACCGAAACAATGGAAAATTCTGCGCTAACGAAAAAGGCATTAATCGCAATTAATAAAAATACACCTAGAAAAGTTAACAGTAAATTATGCTCAACCATCGATAGAAAGTGGGATAACTAACTGTATAAAGTCTGGCGGGGTCGTCAATTGCGTGATCATTAGTTTTTAGCGTTAACTATGTTATACATTTGTACTAAGATATCCTGTTCCTTAATAATTTTTAAACCTTTGTGTTCACCTCTAACAGGTTTCTGATTTTTGGTATTATTATCAAAGTTGATATCAGGTTGAGTAACCACCTTAAGTGCTTCTCTACCCATGAAGTAACCCATACAGGTACTAGCGATGCCAGCTAATACCATCATCACAAATAAAAAAATTGTCAACCACAAATTAACTCTTATTTTCATATATTCGTAATTATTTTCGACAGGTATTGTCAAAGATACTAGATTTACTCATATAATGGTGTACTGAAAGAAAAAAAAACAATAACCAGGGTTGGCCGAGCGGTTGAGGCAACAAACTCATAATTTGTGCAAGGCAGGTTCAACTCCTGCACCCTGGATACAAATATCTCCCAACAGTTAATTACAAATTATAAGCAAGCTTTTTGATAAGCTTCCAGATTTTAGACATATTACTTTGCCTATGCTTCTCCAGCATGGTAAGAACTACGCACTAGGGGGGCAGAGCGTACCTGTTTAAATCCTAATTCTTGGGCAATTTCACCCAAACGAGTAAACTCTTCAGGAGTCCAGTATTTCTCGACGGGTAAGTGTTCTAGGGAAGGACGCATATACTGCCCTAAAGTCAAGCGATCGCAATTGATCGATCTTAAATCATGTAGTGTTTGAATAATTTCTGCTTCTGTTTCCCCCAAACCTAACATTAAGCCTGATTTAGTTGGAATAGTTGGATCTAATTCTTTTACTAAGCGTAGAACATTGAGAGAGCGATCGTATTTTGCCCCTCTTCTAACTGGTGCTTGTAGACGTTCAACGGTTTCCAAATTATGGTTATAACAAGCAGGTTTAGCTCCAACTACGGTTGCCACCCTATCTTTTTGACTAGTTACCGCTTCCTTACCACTCCAAAAATCAGGAGTCAGAACTTCTATCTGTGTATCGGGGTTTTTGCTTCTAACTGCTTTGATCACCTTAACAAACCAAGCAGCACCGCCATCAGCTAAATCATCTCGCGCCACAGAAGTTAGCACCACGTAGCGTAAACCTAAAGATTCAACAGCATCAGCCACCTTTTGAGGCTCATCAGGATCTAAAAGCATTGGTGCATGACCCTTTTCTACCTGACAAAAAGCACAAGCACGAGTACAAGTTTGCCCCATCAGTAAAAAAGTAGCAGTTAGATTAGCGTAACATTCCCCGCGATTAGGACATCTGCCTTCTTCACAGATTGTATATATCTGTTTTTGTTTAATAATTCGCTGCACAGTAGATAATTCACTGGCTTTGCCAATTGGTCTTTTTAACCATGCAGGTAAGGATGTTACTTCTTCGCGCCACTTATTTTTAGTTAAGTCACTTGCTTGACTTGAATTCATTTTGATTGATTTAGATGGTATATATTGGGATTACCAGCATTTTATAATGGGATACTGGTAATATTTATTTACGGAAATTAAATTAATTTAATATTTATCTTCAATGACTTTGATTCGTATTCCAAAGTCCTGGGAAATCTCTGAAAATCAGATTACACCCCCTAGGCTTTATTATAATCGTCGTAGCTTTATTAAAACCTTAGTTGGTGCAGGTATTACCGCTAGTCTGCTACCTTTAACTGGCTGTCAAGCAGGGGCATCGGGGGTAGGTAAATCCGCCTCAGCAATGGCTTTAGAAAAAAGTATTGATTTGCCGAAAATTAAATCTTATACAACTAATCCTAATTTTAGCCAGGTAGATAGAGCGATCGCTGAAGAAAAAATTGCAGCACAGTATAATAATTTCTATGAGTATGGCGGAACTAAGAAAATTTGGTTAGAAGCGCAAAAACTGCCTACGGAAAATTGGCAAGTAGAAGTAGCAGGACTGGTTAAAAATCCCCGTACCTACGATCTAGATCAGTTAAAACAAAAGTTTCCTCTAGAAGAAAGAATATATAGATTTCGCTGTGTAGAAGCCTGGTCGATGGTCTTACCCTGGTTGGGATTTCCTATGAAAGCATTATTAAAGGATGTTGAACCAACCGCCGAAGCTAAATATGTCCGCTTTACTTCTTTCTATGATCCTGAGATTACTAAGGGCCCAGGTTTCCATATAGGTTCTCTTCCTTGGCCCTATACCGAAGGGTTGAGAATTGAAGAAATGGCAAACGATCTAGCTTTCTTTGCTGTAGGTATTTACGGTCACGACTTACCAAAACAACATGGCGCACCCTTGAGAATGGTTACTCCTTGGAAATATGGGTTTAAGGGGGCAAAATCTATTGTAAAAATTGAATTTGTTGCCCAGCAACCTGCAACCTACTGGAATACTATCGCCCCAAACGAATATAAGTTTGAAGCCAATGTAAACCCCACTGTGCCTCATCCTCGTTGGTCACAAGCGACAGAAAAGTTTATTAGTTCTGGCCCTGGTTTGACTTGGGAAATTAAAGAAACCCTACCTTATAACGGTTATGGTGAGTATGTAGCAGATTTGTATACCTAGTCTTATATTGGGGATGGGTCAGCAAAGGTTTTGTGTCTTAAATATCCTAGCTAAAACTATTAGTAAATTTAAGACAGGCTTTCTACCTCATCAAAATAATTAAGATTTAAATAGCGGTGTCCTTCGGGTGTTTGCTCAAATATATCAACAAAACGATGATCAAAGAAAATATCATTAGCACCATAAGTATAGCGAGCATGAAGGGAATGATAGACAGTTTCATCAATGCCATTGAGAGAAACAACTAAGTTAGCTCTACTACTAACTAAAGATTCTAGGGTAGCTTGCCATAAAGGACTGGTTTGGTCGATGGCGTGCATAATTGTCCAGCTAAGAGTTAATCTGGGGGTGCGATCGCGTATTAATTTGAGTAAATGAAATCGACGTATAAATTCCCCTTCCCTAGTAATTTCATCCCTCATTAAATAGACTTACACTTGTGCTTCTAAAATTTGATTGTAGCGTTGATTAGCAGCCCTAAACATCAATGTTGGTATACCATCATGGTTAGTAATCACTGCCACCTTACTAAACATTACCTTGGCTGTTGGCTGTGACGCGACTAGGGGATGTGAAATCCCGTAGCTTCCGTCACTCTTGCACGAGTGAAAACTTGGCAAATGCTAAACCTGTCATCAAAGCCATCCCCACAGTGCCAAGTAAGGCTTGGATCGTCACTAAGATATTACTATAAAGACAAGTTGGGTTCATAACTCCATAACCAATGGAAGCTATAGTTTGAACACTAAAGAAAAAGGCATCACTAAAAGATCCAGATTTAGCAGCAGCAATACAATCTCCTCCCAGCAGATAAGCAGCAGCAAAAATCGAGTTGATAGTAAAATAAGCGATCGCACTTAAAAGAAAAAATCCCCACCAAGGTACAGTGACGCGACTACGAGATGTGAAATCCCGTAGCTTCCGTCACTCTTGCACGAGTCAACATCAGATAATAAGGCTCTCGCCAGTGAGTTTGCCATTTATTGATATTGGGTGCTTCTAAGCGTCCATTATTAAAATTAATTTTTAGTTTTTTATGACGGCGTTTTTTACGTCTAGAACCAGAGGAAGGTAACATAATTGTGCGAAGTTATTTTAAACACATTGTTTTTGTTTTATAGCAATACGAGATAACTCACGGGACATTTTTAGATTATGAGCTACTAGCTTTGGGCTTCTTGCTAGCCTTCCAATAATACCTATTACCGCACTTAAGCTTCCTATTGTGTAAATTATCGCAAGCTCAAATGATAGCCTTCCAATAAAACCTACTACCTATTACCTACTACCTATTACCTACTACCTATTACCTACTACCTACTACCTACTACCTATTACCTACTATCGTCACGTTCGCGCTTTGGTCGCCTCAAGAGCGTGCGTGACGACGCTTTCCGCGCCTACTACCTACTACCTACTACCTAAATCCTGTCTCCCCCCTTCCATATTGCAAAAATGCGATTTGCCCTTATTTTAAATCTCAACAGCTTGCAATAAGATATCGCCAAACCCAGTTAAATAGGACATCACAGCGATTGAGTGCATAAAAAACTTATTTGTAACCTATCCAATTATTAAGGATGACATTGAAGTTTTAATTTACGCAGATGTAAATTTACCTTAATCTTATTTACCCGATCTAACTTTCAATTTATTTTTATTTAATTCATCCTATATAACCAATTCGATAATTTTAGGAGACAACTATGAAATTTTCTGCACCTTTAGCTTTAATATCCATCACTACCCTATTACCTTTATTACCTTCCTTTACCCCTTCAGTTAAAGCTTGCACTATCGTTGATGCCACCACTCAAGTAGCAATTCATGGATCTCGTACTCCTGCACAACAACAGAATACTGTAACCACTGCCAGCGATAACAATTGTTTCAATAACACTGCGGTAGGAACTACTACACAAGTAGGAGTAAGCTCAGGTCAAGTAAAGCAATCTAATCAAGCAAGTTATTATGTAGGTGGTGGCGATCTTAATAATACTGGTTTAACAACTCCTAATGTTACAGTCACACCCCAAACCCAGGTAGATATCTACAGTCCTGCTCATGATCCTGAGTTTCTTAAAGATTTGCGCCCATAAGCTTAAAAATCAATAGCTAAAAGATTATTTAAGGTGCAAGGAATAATAGATTAAAACTGCTATTTGCCTATACCTTCACCTTATATACCAACCCGTATATTAACTAATACACTGTCGAGACGGATAATTATCTGTCTTTTCTACTGAGTTTAGGGCATCATCAATTTTTTGAGTCAGTATTTCAGCTATTTTAGGCTCAAGCAAAATAGTAGTGTGATCGCCAGGAACTATATGTACATCTACTCCTTCCTCAGCTAGTCCTCCCCAACCTCCATAAGGGTCATGATAACCTTTAACATCCCTAACTTGAGCGCGTAGTAAGGTTATTTTTTGTCCGTATGCTTTAGGAATGTATTTAAGCATCAACTGATAATTATCTAAACGTTTGGGAGATGATGCTTTTTTGGGGAATAGTCGCTGATTTAATTGCGATAATTTCTCTATAATTGATCTGAATATTTTTTGTTTGAATAAGTAATCTATCTTATTTAGAAAATAAAAATAGGCTCTAACTGGCGATAACTGGGACAAATTATACAAATGAAGCTGCATTCTCTGGGGAAAAGTCGATTTATCGATATAATTAGGGCCTAAACAGTCGATTAGGGCGACAAGTCCCACTTTTTCTCCTTGTTGTTCTAGTTGTCTTGCCATTTCATAAGCTACAAAACCACCGAAAGAATATCCGCCTAGGAAGTATGGGCCGTGTGGTTGAACAAGTTGTATTTCTTGGATATAGTCGTTGGCAATTTCTTCTAGGGATGTGGCTGTCCTAGGAGTACCATCTAAACCACGGGCTTGTAAACCATAAAAGGGGTAATCTTTACCAAAAGCTGCTGCTAAAGGTCGATAGCACAGGATATTACCATTAACTGGGTGGATACAAAAGAAAGGTGGTTTACTACCCTGGGGTTTAATACTAACTAGAGATGACCAAGGTGCTGACCATCCTTGATCCACCATTAAGCTTGCTAATTGAGCGATTGTGGGGGCGGTAAATAGAGTTGCTAGAGGTAACTTTACTCCCAAGGTTGCGTGAATTTTCTCAAATAGACGTAGTGCTAAAAGGGAGTTACCACCTAGATCAAAGAAGTTATCATCACGAGCGATCGCTCTGGTATTGAGGACTTGTGACCAAATTTTGCTCAATTGCACTTCTAAAGGATTTTCTAATAGCTTTCGGTCTTGTTGCTTGGTTAGGTGTTGAGGAGGGGTTTGAGATAGGGCTTTGAGATCTACTTTGCCATTGGGGGTTAGGGGAAAACTATCGAGGAAAATAAAACTTGCAGGGATAACTGAGTCTGGAAGTTTGGTTTTTAATAAGTTGCGTAACTGCTGACTAGTTATCTTGGAATTGGGTTTTAAAATGGAGTAGGCAACTAAACTTAGTCCCTGGGTATTATAGGAATTTACTGTAACAACTGTTTCTTGGATATCTGGGCATTGCAGTAGGGTAGCTTCTATTTCTCCCAATTCAATTCTGACACCATTGATTTTTACTTGGTTGTCTATTCTACCTAGAAATTCGATATTGCCATCTTCTAAATAACGTCCTAAATCTCCTGTTTTATATAAACGAGCGGTAGGTAAACTACTAAACGGATCTGCAATAAATTTACAGGCGTTTAATTCTGGGCGATGTAGATATTCACGGGCGACACCCACACCACCTATATATAGTTCACCTGTGACCCCGATCGGTACTAATTTGGCTTGTGGATCTAAAATATAAAAGGACTGGTTAGTAAGAGGACGACCATAGGGAATGGTTTTACCTGCTGTCCAATTTTCGGGTATGGGGTAGTAAATAGACCAAATTGAGGCTTCTGTTGCTCCACCTAAACTAATGATTTGCAGTTTTGGGTTGAGATTTTGTAGTTGGGTGATTAAATTGGGATTAATGCGATCGCCACTGAGGAGAATCAAACGCAATGAGGATGGTAATTGTTTTTTATATGCTATTAGATCGTTAATCAGTAATTCTAAAAGCGCAGGGGCAGAATTCCAAATTGTAATTTGTTTTTTGGTGATTAATTCTAACCAGTGTTCTGGTTCTGGACAAGTAGCAGGTTGAGGTAAAATTGCTGTACCTCCTGAACCTAAAACCCCAAATAAATCATACACTGATAAATCGAAGCTTAATGAGGAGACGGCTAATACCCGATCTTGCTCTGTTACCTTAAAACGCTGCTCCATATCGTATAAGGTATTAACTGCACTATGATGTTCTATGGCTACACCTTTGGGATTTCCTGTAGATCCAGATGTATAGATGACATAGGCTAAGTTGTGGCTATTTACCGAGCTTATGGGGTTTGTGTCTTCTTCTGTTGTTTGCCAGTTTTGATCTAGACAAATAATTTTCGCCGTGGTGGCTGGAAGTTGTTCTAGTAGTTTTGTTTGCGTTAGTAAGACACTTACTTGTGCATCTTCTAGAAGATAGTTTAATCTGGCAGCAGGATAATTGGGGTCTAATGGTACATAAGCACCACCTGCTTTTAGCACCGCAAATATAGCGATCGCCATTTCTACAGATCTCTCTAAACTTACTCCTACTAGGCTTTCTGCCCCTATTCCTAGTTTTTGGAGATGGTGCGCTAATTGATTGGCTTTGGTATTTAATTCGCCCCTAGTTAATGATTTTTCTTGACAAATAACCGCTATTGCTTCGCTATCTTCAACGACTCTAGCCTCAAATAACTGATGTATACATAGATGTTGTGGATAATCTTGCTCAGTTTTATTCCAGGCTAATATACGCTTGGTTTCTTCTAAAGATATTAGGGGATGTTGGCAAGGAGTATCTGGGTTATCTGCAATTGCTTCTGTCAGACTCTTCCATTGCTCAATCATGGTTGTTATTTGCACCTTTGAAAATCTTGCGTCATTGTACAACCAAATGTAATGTGAGGCAAATATACCTAGAGTCAAGTCTCCAGACACCGTTTCAATGTTATCGGTGATGGTAACTGTAAATTCAGGTGGATTTATGGCTAATTGGGGATATCTGGCTACTATATCTGTAGTATATGTTGTATGATGTTGATGATCTTTGATTTTTTGTGCGATCGCTTCAACGATACTAGTAAGATGTTGCTGTGGGTTGATATTGATATTTACTGGTACACAACTGGCAAAATAGGGATCATTATCTGTTTTGTTTAAATATCCTTCCAAGCCTATACTAAGTTCTTGATTTCCACTTAAACGGGCTAGATATACGGCAAACAAGGCAATAATAACCTCTGATTTTCTTTCTACACCATAGGTTTGTTCAATAAAATTAATTACTTTTTGACTTATGGGTAATTCCGCTTGCTGATATTTGGCTATCTTCGTGGGGGCAGGTTTTTTAATTCCAGGTAAGGTTAAAGATTGCCATTGGGTTAATTGTTTATACCAATATTTTTCCTTTGGGGCTAGTTTATTTGCTAGGTTGACGATTTCGTTAGCAGTCTCTGGAGTAATATTTGGTAATTGTTGCCCTGCCTTTAATTGATACTCTACTGCTAGTTGTTCTATCGAAATTGTTTCACCCAACTTATCACTAATAGTTTGCACGGCTAGATCTTCACTATTAGTTGCCACTATTAACTGTTGAGGTTGAATTGCAATAATTGTTCCTGGTGGTTTATTAGATTTGGT
This sequence comes from Chondrocystis sp. NIES-4102, assembly GCA_002368355.1. Taxonomy (NCBI): domain Bacteria; kingdom Bacillati; phylum Cyanobacteriota; class Cyanophyceae; order Chroococcales; family Chroococcaceae; genus Chondrocystis; species Chondrocystis sp. NIES-4102. Next base: position 2,636,628 of record AP018281.1, read on the forward strand.
AGAAAGCTTTTGTACCCTGGTAACAATTACATAATGAAGATCTATCCCCGATCGCAATACTAATTTAGCTGTGGTTAGGGTGTTGGGATATTTACCAAAATTTAAACCTCGCACTAAATTATCAATTTTGGCTGCTGAAGATTGGAAATTAATTATACCCAGGGTTGATGGCTTTTGATGACGACTATAATAACTACGCTTATTTAAATTCTGTGAGGTTGCTATTACTTGTCTTGTAGCTAATTGAGTAATTAATTCTTCAAAAGAAGCGATCGCAGCTTGATAACATTTAGTATTAAGGGTTAAAGTTGTATCCGTTGCTTCTATCGGAATTTTTACCTGTTTAAGTATTTTGCCAGTATCGATTTCCCCCGTCATTTCATGCCAGGTAATGCCGTGTTGTTGTTCACCGTTGATAATTGCCCAAGCAGTCGCATTAATTCCTGCATAGCTAGGTAGAAGGGCATCGTGATAGTTAATTGCTTTACCTACTAAATTAATAATTTCTAGTGGCAATATGTTTTGATTAACAATACTAAAAAGATAATCGCACGGTGTCGTTTTTAAATATTCCAACAACTCTTGAGGCTTTTGCAGATTTATGATTTTCTGTTTATTTGCCCAGTTTTTAACTGTCAGATCTGAGGAAACTATTACTTTTATTTTATGCCCTTTTTTCTCCAGTATTTCAGCACATTCTATAAGTAAATTACTTTCTCCGATTAGACAGCAACTGAATAAATGTTTTTCTATCATACTTCTACTATGGCTTTAATTATTAATTTCTTTTTTTGGCAATTTTTTAGATCTTTATCTTTGTCAAAATTAGAAACTTTGAACATTTATAAGGGTTTTCTTTTTTAAATCTGGCAGATTAAGGATAGATTAAAACCTCTGGTATTTTTCAATGTGATAATTATTTATATAGGGCGACAAATTGAGTCATCTAAAAATTTAATTAATTTAAAACTTTAATATGTTTAATAATTTCTTGCAAGTAGCTATTGATTATTTTTTTCAATTGTGAATAATAATCTATTTTTACCAGTTAAAATACTACTTATTAATCGCTTTAAATGTTAAGTTTTATTAAGATTATAATAATTAATTATTATGGGGATATTTTATCGTTTCTTCAAATGCTAGCCTCACTTCTTTATCATATCTTCATCTAAAATTTGTTCATAACTATAAAATTTGTGCAATATAATATCCTTTAACTTAAGATGAGGTAGATATAGATTAATAACTAGCTCAAGAATTTTGTAGCGTTTTCCAATCTTAATAAATAAAAGATAACTGTCATCTGCGATACATTTTTCTGATAATAAATAGTAAAAAAACTTATCAACCATCTGCTCAATTAAGTAGGAAGTTATTGTTAATTAAAATTGCTAATTTGCCATTTCCTACTGCATCTTAGTTATTGTAAGTAAATAATTAATAACAGATAGATATAAACGTAGATTGAAACCTATACACTACTTATAATTTCCCTAAACATCAGGTTATAGTAAGTGAGTTGGGTTATTTTCGATGTTGCACATAGGTTAGAAACCTATTCCCAGAGACAAGAATTAAAATTAGCGCAAGCAGTATGTAGTAATCAACTGATTATTGTAAAAAGATTACTACAGAAGGGAGTAGATCCCGATATAAAAATAGTAGGCAAAAAATATGAACCTTTGATTTTTCTGGTTTTTAGTAAAAATTGGTTTACCCTTCCTTCTAAAAGACTTGGCGATCGCCCGCAACGATCCTATAATATTACTGCTAAACAAGAGTGTTTACGTCTGCTGTTAGAATATGGGGCTTCACCCAACCTTAAAGATAGTCTGGGTAGAACAGTTTTAGAAATAGCAATACTTTGGTGTTTACCCCAAACAGTCAAATTACTATTACTTTATGGTGCAGATCCCCAAGTGCGATCCCCTAACAACCAAACTTACCTAATGAAAGCAGCTATTTTAGGTATAGAAGATGCGCGTCCAATGACTGATAAACTACAAATTATCATACATCTAATCGATGCTGGGGCTAATCTCGATGCTCAAACTTCAGATGGTAAGACGGCGTTAATGTATGCGGTGAGTAATAGTAGGATGGAGATTGTACAACTATTAGTTAGTAGTGGTGCGTCTGTAGAAATTAGAGATAATCAGGGTAATAAAGCCATAGATCTAATCAATCAAGGGGCGACAAAACAACAAAAAAGCCAATTAAAACAAATTCTTACCCAGCCACAGACAACTAAACCCAAATATCAACAATATATCCCTGAAGGCGATCGCCTGTTAGATCCTATTTTGGATTGCGCCCGTAAAACCTTATTATAAATTTAGTCAAATTCATCACTAATTAACTGCCAACTTCTAAGTACTTCAGCCACACTCCAAGCTTGAGCAAAACAACCCCTGGGGGTAAAAGGCGGATCAGCATCAAAGATTTCGCCAATTGTACCAACACAACCTGTCTTCAAATGCTGTGCCATAGGAAATAAAAAATCCTTAGCTACTTGAGGTTGTTGATATACCTTCAAATGTGCCTGAATAAAATGACCAATTAACCAAGCCCAAACAGTACCCTGGTGATATGCTCCATCCCGTTGACGGCGATCGCCACCGTAAGTACCATGATAATTAGGATGGTTGGGGGATAGGGAACGTAGACCGTAGGGCGTTAGTAATTCTTTGGTGACAATATTAACTATATTTTGGCGTTGCTTCATAGTTAATAAAGAGGGAATTTGTTTACTCGAAGGTAGAGAAACTGCGAAAATTTGGTTAGGGCGTAGAGAATCATCATTGCCATCGGGGGTATCAATCACATCGTAACAATAACCCAATTTATGATTCCAAAACTTATAAAAACCCTTTTCCACAATACTCGCCAAATCAAAATATTTAGATCCAGGTTTATCTAAAATTTGCGCCAATTGCCTCATAATTACCAAAGCATTATACCAAAGGGCATTAATTTCCACAGGTTTACCAATTCTAGGAGTAACCACCCAATCATCCACCTTGGCATCCATCCAAGTTAATTGCACTCCTGTTTCACCTGCGTATAACAACCCGTCGGAGTCTTGATGAATGTTATAGCGAGTACCCCGACAATACCCCTCAATAATCGATTCTAAAATTGGGAAAATCTCTTGAATTAAACTTTTATCGCCAGTGTTTTGATAATAGGCATAAATAGCTTCAAAGTACCATAAGGTAGCATCGACGGTGTTATAGTTTGGTGCTTCTCCCCCATCAGGAAAAACATTAGGTAACATAGCGCGATCGACATATTTAGCAAACGTACGTAAAATAGAACGAGCGATGCTAGGACGACCAGTTGCTAGAGTCAAACCAGGTAAACTAATCATAGTATCCCTACCCCAGTCACTAAACCAAGGATAACCAGCAATGATCGTTTTACCTTGAGGGAATAAGTTAGTAGGGCGATCGACAATAAATTGATTGGCTGCTAATACTAATTCATTAATCCATTGAGGAGTTGGTATATTTAACTTAGAACTTTGAGATTTAATTCTCCAAGATTTAGTTAGCAATTCTTGTTCGTAACGATATCTTGCTTGCCAAGCAGAATCACAATTTAAATTAGGATTAGGTTGAGTGGTAGCGACAATTGTCAGGGATTGGTTAGGATTGAGAGTAACTTTGCAAGTACCAGCCAGTAAATGATCTTCACAGTGAATCAAACCTCGATACTTTTCTATTGCTAGAGAAAAATTATGTTGCCAAAGATGCTGTGGTTTCCAAGAAATAGAATTGTAGTGACTAGATCTTGCCAAAAGATATAAATTAGTAGCGTCGGGAGTAGCTTTGATCCTAAGCCCTGTATCGATCGCCTCTATCTCCATCTGCCAGTTATTACTATGGGTGTCGCCATGATAATCGCGATAATTAACCAAAGCATCTAAAGATAAAGTTATAGGAGCATTGCCACGCTTATAGGTATAACGAATATAGGTAGTATTTTCCCCTTGCTGCATCCAAATACGCTTTTCCAAAAGAGCATCGGTTAACTTATATACCCAGACTGGGGTTGTACCTACTAAAAAAAACTTATCAATATGAGAGTAACCCTGGGGGAAAACTGTTTCATCCGCAAAGCGATCGCTATACAAATCGTAATTTAAATTATTATAAGTAGCAGTCTCATTTAGCTTAGAGAGCATTAAAGTTCTAGCTAGAGGCGGTTGGAGGGCAGCTATTAATAACCCATGATAACGTCGTGTTAAAATCTGTGCGATCGTTCCTGCACCATAACCACCAATTCCATTAGTAATTAACCATTCGCGCTTTTCGGATGTGGCTAAATTCTGACAAATACCCGAACCAAATCTGATACTCATACAAGAAAGATAAAGATTATTTGAGGCATAAAATAATACTATAGTTGTTGATACAATTGACCATCATTACCAGTAGATTGAATCATGAGCGATACCATTTTTGGCAAAATTATTCGTCGTGAAATTCCTGCCGATATCGTCTATGAAGATGATTTAGCTTTAGCTTTTAGAGATGTTAATCCCCAAGCACCAACCCATATTTTAGTAATTCCCAAAAAACCTATTCCGCGTCTTTCAGATTCTGAAGCTGAGGATACTGCTTTAATGGGACACTTACTAATGACGGTAAAAAAAGTTGCGACTCTGGTAAATCTGGATAATGGATATCGGGTAGTAATCAATAACGGTAAAGATGCTGGACAAACTGTAGATCATTTACATCTACATATTTTAGGCGATCGCTCGTTGGCTTGGCCTCCAGGGTAAATAAATATTAAATATTAATTATTACAAAAATATTGTTTAGGGAGTAGGTGGTGCAGGAGGATTTTGCAAGGGATTAATGCTACTAGGTAAGCCTGGTAGGGCAGGATTTACCCCTGGAGTAGGTGGTATTCTTTGAGGCGTAGAACCTGCGGGGAGTGTTGCTAAAGCCACGCGAGCGCCCCCAACTTCCCGTAAAATATCTAAGACTTCTACTACCTCTCTATAGGTGGAATTTTTAGCAGCATAAAGAGTCATTAAACCCCCAGGATTTGCTTGATTGTATTTCTTTATTTCCCAAGCTAAATCACTGCGAGTAACTATCTTTTTATCTACATACAATTGCCCAATATCGTCAATGGTGACAATTAAAATATTCTGCATCTGAGGCGCACCTGTTTTAGCCTGGGGTAAGTCTAAACTAATGGCTTGTTGGCGAGAAAAATTAAGGGCAGCCAAAATAAAAAAAGTCAGAATGCAAAAGATCACATCAATTAAAGGGATAATCTCGATTGTAGCCCCAGTTGATTGACTATCATCTTGCCAAAGATTCATCTGCTGAATTGGCTTAGGTTGATATTTTTTTCTGTTCATAAAATTTAATATAATGCTGGGTTTTAGCTTTTACTGTTCACTAGTGTATTGTTCACGACCAGGCTGTTTAATATTGACAAAAGAATATTCATCATTATTAACTACCATAGCTGCATCATCAGATTCCAAATTCATCCAGCGATCGCGATACATTACTTCCAAACGGCTACCAGTACGTCGTAAAACCCTAACTTGATTTGCCCAAAAAGCCTGAAACAGACGATAGAAAGCCAAACTAACAATTGCGACTAATAAACCTGTTGCGGTGGAAATTAAAGACTCACCAATACCTAAAGTTACTCCAGAAGAATCTGCTGTACCCAAATCACTAATTTTAATCGAACTAAGAGCCTTAATTAACCCCCAAACCGTCCCAAATAAGCCTAATAAAGGGGAAAGAGCAATTATTGCTTCTAAAATTTTATCTCCCTTACGCATCCGCGCTAATTCTTCTTCTGCTGCCGATTCCAAGGCAATATGGAACATATCAGGGTCAGGGTTGGCAAGTTTAAAAGGCGAATAAACAAAATTCCCTAGGGGATGATGAATATGCTCTAGAGCAATTTTACTGACTAAATCCCAATTACGTTCGGCAGCCTCCATAATTTGATTAAATATTTTTTTCTCTTTAAAAACCACTCGCGACCAAAACCATAAACGCTCTAAAATTGTGGCGATGGATAAGACCGAAAGAAATAGCAAGGGATACATCGAAATTCCGCCCTTATCAATAATTTCTAAAAGATTCACGGTCGCTAATTACCTCCAATAGCTAGTTTTAGATAAAATCAAATTTCAACCTTATTTATAGGTTGTTTCAATCTCAATATTTCAAGTTGCATAGATCATAGATAACATAAGTTACAGCAAAATCTAAGTTAATGATTAATGAGTTTGTAGCATGGGTTTTAATTGATGTCTAGAAATTGAGAAAATAATCTTAGTGGGGTTAGTATGTATCTTAATTTGTAAATTTTGTGGTAGAAAACCAAAATATAATTTTGAAAATTGTTATTACATTCCTTGTAAGTTTGATAGGAATAATATCTTTAGGGGGAAACCACTTATTTACTCCCTCATCAGAGGTAATAGCAGCCGAAAGCACTACACCAACCAAGATAAGTAAAGTAGTCGCTGCTCAATTACGTTTTGGGTTCAATTTATTTCAACAAATACAAACGTATCCCACAGCAGCTAATCAAAACCTAGTTATTGCCCCTTATAGTATTGCCCAATCTCTAGCAATGATGAGAAATGCAACTAGTAGCTCAACTTTAGAAGAAATCAATAAAACTTTAAACTTGAGTGATTTAGAACCAAGCACCATCGATAATAGTTATCAAAAACTGCTAAATACCCTCAAAACATCCGAGGCAGATGTCCAAATAGCGATCGCCACTTCTGTTTGGCTCAATCAAAATATCACCCTCAAACAGCAGTTTGTTAACGATGCTCAAAAATATTATCAAGCTCAAGTCACTAATTTAAATTTTGCCAACCCCACAGCCAAAAATATTATTAACAAATGGGTAGAACAACAGACGGTTAATAAGATTCCTCAAATTGTCGATCAAATATCTCCAAACGATGCAGTTTATCTAATCAACGCCATCTATTTTAAAGGCAACTGGACAAAACAATTCGATCCAACAATAACTAAACCACAACCTTTTTACTCTCAACCCAATCTTCCTAAACCCCAACCAATGATGCAGAATACGGGGAAATATCGTTACTACGATCATCAACAGTTTCAAGCTATACGGCTACCCTATGGCGAAAATGCCGAATTGGGAATGTATATTTTTCTGCCCAAAGAAACTAGTAACCTAAAAAAGTTTAATCAGCAGTTAAACGGGGATAATTGGCACGAATGGCTAAGTCAAATGCGATCGCGCCAGGGAACTATTATTTTACCTCGGTTTGAGTTGGAGTCTGAAATTCAACTTAAGGATATTTTAAAAGGGTTGGGAATTAAAGAGGCATTTGACCCCCAAAAAGCCGACTTTTCCCCCATGACTTCTACCCCAGTCGCCATAGATAATATCAAGCATAAGGCGGTAATTGAAGTCAGCGAACAAGGAACAGAGGCAGCAGGGGTTACTTCTATAGGTATTAGTATTACTTCTGCTATGCCCAAGGCAACACCACCCTTTACTATGAATGTTAATCGTCCTTTCTTTTTTGCTATTTGTGACGATGTGACTGAAACTATATTATTTATGGGTAATGTAGTTGATCCTCAATAGTTATGGAAATTAATGTCTTTTAAGCTTGATGTTTTTGAGTTTTTAAGACAGCTATCACTCTAGTTGCTTAACTTCTTCTACCATTAATTAATTGGCAAGATCCAAAATATAAATTAAGTTAAATAAAAAGCTAAAAGATCAATCCGTCCTAAGTCTCTCGTTATTTCCGCGCCCTTAGTGTAAGTAGTGTAATTACCACCAGATTAAAAAAATAATACTGGCTCTTGAGTTGGTATTATCGATAAACTGGTAAAAATAATTAGGTTCATTTACTCTGACACAATGTTTAATTGGTTTCGCCGTAACGAGAAAGCGCAGCAAAGCGAATTATCAAAAGAAGTACAACCAGAAGTCACCACTGCTTCTACAGACTCATCGGAGAATGCAGTAGCAGAACCAGACTATCTTGCTTTTGCTAAAGCTGCTTATCAGAATATTCAGCAACGTAAAGGTCAAAATGAGTCTGTTGAGGAGAAAGCCGAACCTGAAGCAAGCACGAGTGAACCTACAGAATTAAATGTTGAGACAGAAGTATCTCCGCCCCTACCAGAAATAACGCCAACTCAAGACACCCAAGACCCAGAATTAGAATCATCCCCTACAGTGGAGGAAACCCCAGCAACACCAACCGCTAATGTTCCTGCTTGGATGAGGAAATCCCAGGGTTTGGAAAAACTTAAAGAAACTGCCCTCGAAGATGAGGTTATACCAGATACAGCAGGCGTAGAATTAGATGAGGATTTTGTTTGGTCATCCCAAGTACTGGCTAAAAGCGGTAGAACAGCCGATGATGTTTCGGAAGAAGAAATTAATTGGCTTAGTAAATTACGTCAAAGTTTGGGTAAAACCCGTATTGGGTTAATCAATCAACTCAAATCAATTGTAGGTAAAGGCCCTCTTAATGATGATGCCGTAACGCAAATTGAAACCTTGTTATTGCAAGCAGATGTGGGTATTGAAGCAACAGACTATATTATTGAAACCCTACAGGCTAAACTCAAACAAGAAGCTTTACCACCAGAAAAAGCGATCGCTTATTTGAAAACAATTTTACAAGCTATTTTGGATAAACCCCTAGAAGGTAAGGAAGATAACGCCTTTGTTCCAGAAGTTGGGGAATTTAATATTTGGCTTTTGACAGGAGTTAATGGGGCTGGGAAAACTACTACCATTGGTAAATTGGCAAATCTTGGGCAAAAATCAGGGTATAGTTGTATGATTGCTGCTGCTGATACCTTTCGTGCTGCTGCGGTACAACAGGTTAAAGTTTGGGGAGAACGCGCTAATACCCCTGTAATTGCTAACCCTGGTCAAAATACTGACCCTGCTGCGGTGGTATACGATGCGATCGCTGCTGCTGAGTCGAAAAATATAGAATTGCTTTTGGTAGATACCGCAGGTAGACTGCAAAATAAACAAAACTTAATGGCAGAATTATCTAAAATCCGCCGTATTATTGATAAAAAAGCTCCACAAGCTAAAGTAGAATCTCTCTTAGTATTAGATGCAACTCTGGGACAAAACGGTCTACGTCAAGCTCAAGTGTTTTCTGAAGCTGCTCAATTGAGTGGCGTAGTATTAACTAAACTTGATGGTAGTGCAAAGGGTGGTGTGGCTTTAGCAGTAACTCAACAACTAAATTTACCTATACGCTTTATTGGTGCAGGGGAAGGGATTGAAGATTTAAGACCTTTTTCTAGTTATGAGTTTGTGGAAGCTTTACTTAATGGTTAAACAAAAGATAAGTTTCTTTACTTCGCCTTTTTTAAGGATTTATTATTAAGTTTAATGTTTTTTCTTTAATTCCTTGGCGTATTTGCTAATTCAGGTTATCATAAATCAACTTAATATCTTAATCAGCAAAATATTAAGAATTATCTTTGATTAATTTGTTATTAGGTTAGCCATTAATTGCTATCAATCGCCAAATATTTGGGTAAGATAATTTACTCAACTGAGTAAAATAGAGCAAAACATATAACTAATATTGACAATAAATTATTAAAAATCCTATAAACCTTCGCAAGACGGAAAAAGGGTATTTTCAAGGGGTAATAAGATGTTAACTATGGTAGAAATAATACTCTGCTTGTCTATCAAACCGAGTGCTAGATAACTATTGGTAGAGATTCCACTTATCCGTTGTAAAAATTAGAAATACGATATTTCAATTAAGTTTTGTAGAACGATCGCACTTTAATTATATTTTTAACTGATGAATTGAAAAACTAATGTCTAAATTTGTAGAGGCAATGACTGTTACACCATCTCATAGCCATCCCTCTCAAGAAAGTAATAGTATTAGCCCACCTTTAACAGAGGATGCTAATCCTATTGTGGCACTAAAAGAATTAGTGGCTAATCTTCAAAGAGAACAAAACAAAATTCAAGATTTATTAAGCTCATTAGGGTTTGCTTTACGTAGTTTTAGTAATCTCAATCAGTTTTTAGAATTGACCCCGTTAATGGCAGCAAGAGTGACGGATGCTATTGGGGGTGCTTTGGTTTTATATAAGGGAAATAAAGTACATTTAGAACAGATTCATTGTCAAGATAGTAAAATTGGGTTAGAGATGCACCGTGTCTTTGATCAGGTAAACTATCAAATTAATCAAGCTGCTATAGTCCAACAAGCGAGTGAGAATAATTTTCGACTTTCAGAAGTTATTGATCAACAAATAAGTAAGACATTAGAATCAGAAATTCAGTTTTTTGGGACTCCAATTTTAGTTAGAAATATCGAACAAGGTCGTCTTTACGTTTTTACCACAGAATCTGATTACGTTTGGACATCAACTAGAAGAAAACTGACTCAGTTAGTAGCAGATCAAACGGCAGTGGCGATCGCTAATCATGATTTAACTGTAGAATTACGTTCCAAAGAAAGACAGGATCGTGAATTAGAAATAGCTTCAGAAATTCAACTCCGTCTACTGCCGAGCAAATGTCCCCAAATTCGAGGGGTATCTATTGCAGCTAAATGTGAAACGGCTAACCGTGTGGGGGGAGATTATTATGATTTTATTCCCACTAATTATGATCGTCTGCAACATCATCAAGCAGAAGTGGCTTCTGATGTTCCCTGGAGTATTGTAATTGGGGATGTGATGGGTAAAGGTGTTCCCGCAGGTTTAATTATGACTATGACCAGGGGAATGTTACGAGCAGAAGTTTTAAATCGTCATACCCCAGCGCAGATTATGAGTCACCTTAACCGTGTGATGTATGCTGATCTGGAAAATTCCCACCGCTTTGTGAGTATGTTCTATTCGGAATATGATCCTCAAAAGCAAACCCTATCCTTTACTAATGCTGCCCATAATCCACCTTTGTTATGGAGAAAAGCAACAGAAACCATAGAGAAATTAGATAGTTGGGGAATGCTGATCGGTTTGGATATGGAATCAGAATATGAAGATGCCACAGTACAATTAGCCCCTGGGGATACAATTATCTACTATACGGATGGCTTTACCGATGCTGCTAATGATCAAGGCGATCGCTTTGATGAAGAAAACCTGTGTCTTTGTTTTAAATGGGCTTGTCAACATTTAGATACCCCACAAGAAATTTTAGATCATGTTTTTGGACAGGTTAAACAATTTAGCGGTTCTAATAATAAATGTATTGATGATATGACTTCTATTGTGATGCAAATTCAATCAAATGTTATTGATGATTAATTGCTAGTGGCGGTTTAGATTGAGTAGGATTAAATTAGTTGCAGATTTTATTATTTAAACTGTAGCTCTATGGAAATTCTATTTAATGGGCAGTTTCTCTCAATAATGATAGAGATTCATCACAATTATTTTTTGCCTGTTTCTAGTTTACTTGCACAGCAATTTGAAGATCCTGATATTTTAGGGCAGATGCAAGCTGCTTGGCAAAATTTTATCGTCACAGGGCAAGTATGGGCATTACTAATTGGTGTATTTTTTGGGTATATGTTTAAAGGTTTTACAGGCTAATCGATTTACAATAATTTAGTCGTTTAATTGTCAATTTTCTATTGTGAGTAAGCAAACTACTTGGAGCGATCGCTTTGAATCAGCCCTAAATCCAGCGATCGCTATTTTTAATGCCAGTATTGGCTTTGATATAGAATTAATTGAATACGATCTAACAGGTTCAATTGCTCATGCCAAAATGCTCGCCAAAACGGGGATTATCTCCGATGGTGAGGCACAACAATTAGTAGCAGGCTTAGAACAAATTCGCACTGAGTATCAACAGGGAAATTTTCAACCAGGCGTAGAAGCTGAAGATGTACATTTTGCCGTCGAAAAAAGACTAACTGAGATTGTTGGTGATGTGGGGAAAAAACTACATACAGCGCGATCGCGTAATGATCAAGTAGGTACGGATATTAGATTATATCTTCGCAGCGAAATTAAACAAATACAGCAACAATTAAGAGAATTTCAAACCGCTTTACTGGCTCACAGCGAAAATCATGTTGAAACTTTAATTCCAGGTTACACTCACCTTCAAAGAGCGCAGCCTATTAGTCTTGCCCATCACCTGTTGGCTTACTTTCAAATGGCACAACGAGATTGGTTAAGATTAGAAGATGTATATAAACGTACTAATATATCTCCCCTAGGTTGTGGCGCACTAGCAGGAACAACTTTTCCCATTGATCGACAATATACAGCCGAATTATTAGGCTTTGAAGACATTTATCAAAATAGTTTAGATGGAGTAAGCGATCGCGACTTCGCTATAGAATTCCTTTGTGCTGCTAGCTTGATTATGGTGCATTTAAGTCGTTTGAGTGAGGAGATGATTCTCTGGGCATCCCAGGAGTTTAGTTTTATTACTCTTAAAGATACTTGTGCCACAGGTTCAAGCATTATGCCCCAGAAAAAAAATCCTGATGTGCCAGAATTAATTAGAGGTAAAACAGGCAGGGTGTTTGGGCATCTTCAAGCCTTGCTAGTGATTATGAAAGCCTTGCCCTTAGCATACAATAAAGATTTACAAGAAGATAAAGAAGGAATCTTTGATGCCGTTAAAACTGTAAAAGCTTGTTTAGAGGCAATGACAATTTTACTAAATCAAGGAATAGAATTCAAAACCGCCAGATTAGCAGATGCAGTAACTGAAGACTTTTCCAATGCTACAGATGTTGCTGATTATTTAGCTTCTAAAGACGTTCCCTTTCGTGAGGCTTATAATTTGGTAGGAAAAGTAGTAAAAACTAGCTTGGCTGCTGGCAAACTACTAAAAGATCTAACATTAGAAGAGTGGCAACAACTGCATCCTGCAATTGAAGCTGATATCTATGAAGCGATCGCCCCCAAACAGGTAGTTTCTGCCCGTAATAGTTATGGTGGTACTGGTTTTGACCAAATTCATCAAGCGATCGCTGTTGGAAAATCTTTGCTTGAAACCTGATGCTTAATTAACATTTATTTTTAATTGGTTTTTACTTTATGAGTCGTTATTGGCGATTTATTTCTACTGTATTGGGCGTTATCTTCCGTCATCCTGTAACTGGTACAACTATTATTCCTGTTTTGCCTGATGGACGTATTGTTTTGATTCAGCGTAGTGATTCGGGCAAATGGGGTTTACCTGGAGGATTAATCGACTGGGGAGAGGATATTCCCCGTGCTGCTTGTCGTGAATTAGAGGAGGAAACGGGTTTGAAACTTACTAAAATCAGACGTTTACGAGGTGTTTATTCTGATCCTCAGCGAGATCCACGAATACATTCTATTTCTATTTTATTAGAAGTTGAAGCAGAAGGAGAATTAAATCCTCAAGATACCTTAGAAGTGCTACAAGTAAAAGCATTTGCCAAGGATGAATTACCTATGGGTGAACTTAGTCACGATCATGATCGGCAATTACAGGATTATTTTGCTGATGCAATTGTTGTTTCTTAGTTATTGTGGAAATGTTTTATATTACTGATTAATAGGTAATCAGTGATTGGGCAAGGAACAAGTCTTTTTAAAAGCTTAATTTTTTTAATTTAAACGGCTATTGCTATACATTAGTTGGATTTGATCAATTATTAATAATTTAAAATTAAAATCTGCAAATTAGCTTAATGTATTTTCAATTGTTCGCCATCTATTTACCTATGATTTTTTTATTTGAGTAATTGTTGTAATCTATTAGCTTTCACTTGATTATTTAACTGGTTTGGCACAATAAGTTATATGAATCTTTCTTGGTTTTATACTCTTTTTCAGCCAGTACCTACTACCTACTACCCACTACCCAAACCCCCACTACCTAATAATAGCTACCCACTCTTGATTATTTAATTGGTTTGGCACAATAAGTTAGAGAAATGTTTCTTTATTTTATACTCTTTTTTAGCTGTGATCTTTATAGCCACTATGTATTGCTTTGATCGCTATAACACCTTTAACTCCTTTTATCTATCTTAATACTTAGCCAAAACATATTCCTTCGCACTATCAAAATCATTAACTTTACCATCAAGATAAGCTGCGAAAACATCATCTAAGATTTGTTTATATAAAGCTCCAGGGGAATAGCCAAAACTCTTTAAATCATTTCCATTTAATAAAGGTTTTACTGATACTAATTTAGTTAAATATTGCCAAACTAAACGACGAACATCTCTATTACTACGAGCAGCAAATAAAATTAAGGTTAAAGACTTATAAGGGCGTAATAACTGATAAATTTCACTAGGAGAACTACATTCAACCAACTTATCAGCCACTTCAGTTTCTAAAGTTTCTAACTGTTCAATTCTTTGTAGACTATCTTTAGGTAATTGCAGGTAGGTAGCAACTGTCAACCGATCTATATTATTAAGATGAGCAATTAATAACTCTAACCTAATTAACCAATGTTGCGACTGAGATTGCGCCTCAAGACAGCATAACCATTTAGATAGATAACCTAATTGAAATAATAAATTAGGAGTTAAAACTAAATCCTGATGTAAACAACTTAAAGCATTTAATTGCGCTAATAATTTTAAGGCTCTTTGCCAATAGGATGCTTGTAAAATATATTTTAATTCTGCCCGTAATCTAGTAGTTAAAGCAGGGGCTTGACGTTCGCCGATACGTAATTGTTCGTATACCCCACTTTTTATGGCATAGTGAATATATTCTTCGGTTTGCGGTTCAATAATAAAACCTAAACGCACAGCAAACCTAACGGCGCGATATATACGGGTTGGATCTTCGATAAAACTATTGGGATGAAGCACCCTAATTTGACGGGATTTTAAATCTAATAAACCGCCAAAAAAGTCTAGTAAATCGCCTTTACGGGAAAATTCGCCCCTTTTTGGGGGAGTTAAGCGCACTGCCAAAGCATTAATCGTAAAATCTCGACGATATAAATCCTGGCGGATAGAACTGGCTTCTACTTGGGGATTAGCTGCGGGATAAGGATAAAATTCAGTACGCGCAGTAGCAATATCAATTAATAAGTTACCTAGGATAGGATCTTTATGCCAAGCTAAAGCTGCGGTTTGAAACTCTCCATGAATTGAGACGCTTACTTGGGGATACATGGCTTGAATTGTTGCAGCTAATTCTACTCCAGCCCGATCATCTTGAGAACGATGGTATCCATCTACCACTAAGTCTATATCCTGTAGCAGTAAAGATTCAGTTCCATCATTAAGTAAGACATCCCTAACTCCACCCCCTACTAAATAAAGATTCCAGCCCCTTTGTTGTGCTGCTTGAGTTACTGCTAATAGTAATTGCCAAATGGCAGGTTGTAGGCGATTCTGTAGGGTGGGTAATAATTGGGAAGTTAAAGTAAGTTTGGTAGTATCATTACTTTGCAACTCCTGACGTTGATCATGTAGCTGTCTTAGTACATCAGTACGGGTAACAATGCCAATCAATTCTCCAGATTTCAAAACAGGTAATCTACCGACATCGTAAGTCACCATTAAAGATTCAATTTCGCTAATAGTAGTTTCAGGTTCAATAGTTTTGAGGTTACGACTCATATAACCTTTAACGGGAGAATGACTAAAACCGTGATGCAAAGCCAAATCGAGATCGCGACGAGAAATAATTCCCACCAAGCGATCGCTCTCGTCAACTACCGATAATCCCGAATGACCATAGCGAAATAAAATTCTTTGTGCCTGTTCGATGGTAGTATCGGGGCGAATAGTTCTTACAGGGGAAGACATTAAATCTTGGGCGGTGGGAGGATGGGGAATCTGTGTTTCTAATTCATCTAATAATTGCCCAAATAGTTGTTCGGGTTGGTCTGTTTGCATAGACATTGAGGCTGCTTGTGCATGACCCCCACCCCCAAAGGGCAAAAACAATTGATTAAGATTAGTTTCACTTAAACGCGATCGCCCTATCACTACTAATTTCGGATTGTTGCTTTTCTGATACTGATGTCCTAATAGCAATACATCACTTTTTGTCAGATCCATAAATCTGGAGGCTAGGGAAGATAAACCAGCAACAAAGTTATCCGTTTGCAATAAAACCGAAGTAACAGTATATCCTCGTATTATCGTCTGATTTTTTTGATCCAAAGCAGTTTTAAGTAAGTCTTGTAGCTGAGGAGATAAACCAGGTTCGAGATATTCGGCAATAATTGCCACATTTGCCCCCATCTCCATCAAATAAGCGATCGCTTTAGCATCACGGGGAGTAGTTTGATCAAAAGTCAAAGATCCCGTATCCACATGAATACCCAATGCCATCGCTGTAGCTTCAACAGGAGTAATAGTAATTGCTTGTTGTTGTAACAATTCAGTAATGTAGGTGGTAATTGCCCCAACAGGTTCAATATGAAACTTGGCTTGAGGTAAATCCGACTCAAGATCTAAATGATGATCGTAAACTTCCAAACGTTCGATGTTGGGTAAACTAAGCCATGCTGCTGCTTGTCCCAGGCGATCGCTCTTTTGGGTATCGACTATATATATACCAGTTAAAACTTCTGGTTTAATATTGCGTATCTCCACCAAATCAAATTCATCTCGATATAAAGCCAGGAAATTCTTAACCGTTGGATGCGCCCCACCAGTTAAAATAATTTTTGCCCCCGACTGCAAGCGAGATAAACCAATAGCTGCACCCAAAGCGTCGAAGTCGACAGTTTGATGACATAGGATGATTTCCATTTAGACGTTGGTAATTTGAATCTATAAACTGATACTAATACTATTAGCTGCTTAAAATATTAATAATCTATTTACTTATGGGGTCTATTTT
The DNA here is from genome assembly GCA_002368355.1 of Chondrocystis sp. NIES-4102. NCBI lineage: Bacteria > Bacillati > Cyanobacteriota > Cyanophyceae > Chroococcales > Chroococcaceae > Chondrocystis > Chondrocystis sp. NIES-4102. The sequence continues at coordinate 2,653,460 of AP018281.1, forward strand.
TTAATAAGATTTTCTTGTAAGGCAAAAAATATAAAGATACAGAAAAATGAAATTCAATATTAAATATTCACTACCATCAGTTGCCAACAATCTAACTATTTTAATTATTGCGATCATTATCACAGTCTCATTGCAAGTCCTGCCTGCTTGGAGTGCCGACTATAATAAACAAGTATGGACTGATGCTGATTTTTCCCATCAAGATTTAACCGATGCTAGTTTCGATCATACCAATTTACGAGGTAGTGACCTTAGTTTTGTTAAGGCTTCGGGAGTTCGTTTTTTTGGGGCTAATATGTCTAGAGTTAATTTAGAAGGTGCTGATTTACGTTTTGCAAGCTTAGAATCAACTCGTTTAACTCGCGCTAATCTAACTAATGCCAATTTGGAAGGGGCATATCTAACTAATGCAATGTTGCAGGAAGCTACAATTACAGGGGCAGACTTTACAGACGCATTACTCAATCCTACAACCGAAAAACAACTATGTGAAGTAGCTAACGGTACTAATCCTACTACAGGTAGAAATACTAAGGATACTTTATATTGTGAATAGATAATTAAATCCAAGCAATATATTCTCTTTAAGCCATCTAAATATCAATTCTTAAATGGGGGAGAATTAAGACAGATTTAGATCACGATCGCATTCGTCATGCACTGGAAATAGATATTTCAGCCTTGCGATTAACTTAATGTAATCTTTCTTATCTCTCTAACTATTGCTTAAGAATTGATCTAATCAACCGTCTTGATTGTTTTTAATAGCATGGCTTAATAAGTTTCATAAACCTATAATCAATATATCTATTATTAATAGACTGTAACCAAATAGCAGTAGATCAAATGCGAAATTTTCATTTTTTATTAAGCCAAGATTTATAGGACTATTTATAAATATATATAGTTCTTGTTATTGGTTTGCAAGTGGATAATAGGAGATTTGCTTACGTTTAAGCTAATAATGCGAGAGCTTCACAATTAATGTTAAGACTAACGTTGTGGAAATGCTGGTTATGGGTAAATGGTGTAGAGTAAAATGCAACTATATTAATCGAGCTCCGCTTCCAAAGACTGGGATCTTTGATGAACCTTATAGTAAAAGCAAGAGATTAACTATTCAAGAGCAGATCGAGAGAGATAACTGGCGTAAAAATATTAAAGGAATGTTCGCCTGCGGTCATCGAAATGGGGTAATAATTGAATTATGTCCAGCAGAGCTATTGGTAATAGGCAATAATATAAATAAAATTTATAAATATCAAGATAATTGTTTTGAAGTTTTTAGCAATATTTCTAATTGGCGCAATTATACCAGTGAATATTTAGCCCTTTTACGAGACGAAGTAATACTATGGCAATTAGAAATTGAACAACTGCAATGCTATTTATGTCAAGAAGAATATATTGGTTGGCATCAATATAAGGTATTAAATAGTTGCTTGGATAATTCAACTCAATTTAACAATTCACTACCAGAAATACTCGAAAATGGATTAGCTTTGTGTATAGCAAGTGAAAAGACAGGTAATCCTATTGAATTTTTCTGGTAAAGTGAGAACCGATAAAAGACTCATCAAAAGATTGAGTAAAATATCGCTTGTTTCTAAAACCCTGAACTTTTAAGAAATTACTATTAAATTAATCTAACCACAGATACTTACTTAGAGGGAATAGGGAACTTTTTAGCAAGTTTATCCAATTTTGTAGCGATCGCACTCATCCCAGAAGATCCTTTCATTTTTCTAGCCCCAGCAGCTAATTGGGTTAAGCGTTCAACAATTAAGGTTTTTTCCACAACTCCACCTATAAAAGGTTCAATACTATCAAGCATGGTAAAAGTAATACCAGCGTGAACATCTGAATTTTTCTTACTTGCAGGTAGTTTAACCAATTCCTTAGCAGCCTTATCCAGGACGTGCATCATTTCAATAGCTGCATTGACTAATAGCTTTTTCTCACGCTGTTCAGTACCCGACTTAGTATAACTTTGCACTAAAAACCGTAACAACATCCCATAACTTGCATTGGCAAAATCTAACACCATAGCAGCAGGATGAGCATCAATAAACACCTTCCCTTCAGCTTCTGCTGGCATTCGCATCACTGGATTTTCCGCAACAGGATAGACAGCATCAAACTCTGGATTTACTTCCATCAGCTTAATATACTCCTCTTTCATCCCCTGAAACTTATGATAGTGAGAATCCGCGCGATCGCTTGGTGAACCTTCTCCTTGCTCCACAATGCTATCAATTGCTTTCATAGCCGAATCAAGATCGCTAATACAGCCCACCCCATCCATTTTAATAATCTCTGACCCAATTTGACCGCCTTCGGGTCCAATAAAGACCATTTCAGGACTAGTGCGATCGCAAAAAGCTTGTAAATTTAATCGCAAGGCTTCATAAAGATGACTAACAGTACTGTAATCTTGACTATTGGGCATCAATCCTTGATAAGCTTGTTTTCTAGAGCTACTATCACCCTCAAAACCTTCACCATCTGCTTCTTCAATTCCTGTTGGTCGTTCAATAAAGATAAAATGATCTAAAGTTTCTAAGGAAAAAGGGGTTAATCTTAAGACTAAATCTGAGGGAAAATAACCAGAACTAACAGGAAAATTTGGTCTAGTAAAATGAGGTTGTCCACCTAAAGCAACAATTAAATTACTAACACTTAATAGGTGTCCCATTTCTTCTATTGCCACACCTAAAATTACCTTATACCAATCTTTGACCGCTTCTGCCTCTTGGACTGAAAAATTAGGATCTTCAACTTTTAAACTAAAGGCTGCATAAAGATAACTGCACATTAAAGTATGCTCAATTTCTGCTGCCTCCGCCAAAAGATGGAAAATCTGCTCACGAGAACCAATAATAATATCAGGCTCGTTTTTCGCCTCCGTCTCCTGCAATTGTGATGTGGCTAGGGTATCAATATTTTTAAGATTCATTTATAAGGTAGAGTGGCTGATTAATGTATGTAGCTTTATCTTAGAAGCTTTTTTATTAAAAAGTTGATTTTGCAGAAGATTGATAAAAATTGAATTTATCCTAATACTATCGGATTATTAAATAATTAGGTTTTAGACAAGTTATAACTTTAGCAATAATGTCACAATAGAAGTAATTCAATAAGATCATTGTGACCCTGAGTCTAATTTATAGTACCGCCTGTGAATCTAATCGCTTCTACTTCTGAGTTAAATATACAAGAATTATTTCCTTTTGAACTCGATAAATTTCAAAAAAAGGCAATCTTAGCCCTTGCAGCAGGGAAATCGGTAGTTATATGCGCTCCAACAGGTTCAGGTAAAACTTTAATTGGCGAATATGCTATCTATCGCGCCCTAGCTCACGGAAAGCGGGTTTTCTATACCACACCGCTAAAAGCTCTATCTAATCAAAAGTTTCGGGATTTTCAAGAACAATTTGGCGCAGGGGATGCTCAAAAAATCGGTTTACTGACTGGGGATATTATTATTAACCCTAACGCTTCGGTAGTAGTTATGACTACAGAAATATTTCGTAATATGCTCTATGAAACCCCCATAGGGCAATTAGGGACAACATTAGAGAATGTAGAAACAGTAGTATTAGATGAGTGCCATTACATTAGCGATCGCTTTCGGGGTACAGTTTGGGAAGAATCGATCATCTATTGTCCGCCACAAATTCAGTTAGTAGCCCTTTCTGCTACTATTGGAAACCCAGAAGAATTGACAGAATGGATCACTCAAGTTCGTAATTCCCATCCCCATAGACAACAAAGATACGAATGTGAATTAATAAATTCTAATTTTCGTCCTGTACCCTTAAGATATTACTTTTGCGATCGCCGAGGTATCCAGCGACTTTTAAATCAAAACAACACACAAATTAATCCCCAACTCAAACCTAAAGGACAAAAACCCAAACGCCTAAAAATTAAAGATTGTCCAAAAATCTACCAGGTAGTACAGCAATTACAAGAAAAAGATATGCTACCTGCAATTTACATTATCTTTAGTCGTCGTGCTTGCGATCAGGCGGTGGATACCTTAGATGGTTTAGATTTAGTTACCCCCGAAGAAGGACAACAAATAGAAAATCTTCTGCTTTATTTCTTTTTAGCGGAGAATATCGAGTTACAAGGCGCACTAATTCAACATTTTACTAGCAGTAACACCCAATTAACCACACTATTACGAGATTACCTAGCAGCCAATGAGGAAGCGGAAACACTATTAGCCCAATATTTAACTGCAAACCCCAATCAAAAATATCTCCTCTGGCAATTTCTCTGTAATAACTCCCATATTGCTAAAATTGAGCAAATCGAGCCATTAATGAGGGGAATTGCTGCCCATCATGCAGGCTTATTACCAGCTTGGAAAGAACTAGTAGAAAGACTATTTGAATTAGGATTAGTTAAAGTAGTGTTTGCAACTGCTACCTTAGCTGCGGGAATTAATATGCCAGCACGCACCACCGTTATGTCTGCCCTTTCCAAACGTACCGATGGCGGACATAGTATGCTGAGTCCTTCAGAATTTTTGCAGATATCTGGTAGGGCTGGAAGACGAGGGAAAGATAAAGTAGGTCATGTAGTTACAGTGCAAACTCCTTTTGAGGGGGCAAAAGAGGCAGCATTTTTAGCAACTTCCGAAGCCGAACCCTTGAGAAGTTGGTTTACTCCTTCCTATGGAATGGTGTTAAATCTATTGCAAAAATACAGTTTACCTGAAGTTAAAGAACTATTAGAGAGAAGTTTTGCCGAATACCTATCCCAAAAAAGATTAGCCCCAGAACAAGTAGCGATCGCCGAAATAACTACGGAATTAGCCAAGTTAGATATTGCTTTAGCTGCCATCTCCCCTGCACAGTTAGCTAGTTACGAAAAGTTACGAGAAAGGGCGAGGGAAGAACAACGGTTATTAGATATCTTAGAACAACAAGCCGAAGCCTCTTATAAAATTTCCATCAAACCATTAATTGCAGAACTTGCACCAGGTAGAATTATTGGTTTAAAAGGCAAACACATTCGGGTTAATTCCCCAATAGCAGCAGTCTTAATAGCCCTAATTCCAGTTTCCAATAAAGTATCTAATTTTCTTTGTTTAGGGATAGATAACCATTGGTATCTTGCAGATCATAGCGATGTTACTCAAATTAACGAGGGAACTATTCCCTTAGCTAATTTAAAGGCAATTCCTCAACCTGCTTTAGATAATGTGCAGTTAGGGAAATGGATCGCTGGGGATGAAATTACTGCACCCGTAGTTAAGCAAATTACTAATTATTTAATACCCCCGAACCCTATCCCCGAAATAGTTGATCAACAAAGAAGACTAGAACAAGTTCAACAACAAATTGCCGAACATCCCATTCAACAAGTAAGTAACCCTAACCGTTTACTCAAAAAACATACCCAACGTCTGCAACTAAGGGAAAAACTCAATAAAACCCAAATAAAATATCAAAAACAAAAACTAAATCAATCCTACTATTGGGAAGAATTCCTCAATTTAATTGCTGTATTACAAGATTTTGCAGCTTTAGAAGAATATACCCCCACCTTTTTAGGACAAGCTGCTGCTACCATTCGAGGTGATAATGAACTTTGGTTAGCCCTAGTCTTTGTTTCGGGAGAATTAGAACATCTAGAACCCCAGCACTTAGCAGCTACCATTTGCGCCCTAATTACCGAAACCCCACGCGCCGATGTTTGGTGTGATTTCCCTCCACCCAAAGAAGTATTAGAGGCTTTAGGTGTCAAAAAACGCGATGATGATCCCTCGGAAGCAACTACATCTTCCCCTCTAAGAGAAATTCGCACTCGTCTATTTCAAGTACAACGCCGTCATGAAGTAGGTTTACCAGTTTGGCGGGAATACGAGTTGATAGGACTATGTGAACAGTGGGCGTTAGGTATGGACTGGAATGATCTATGTGAGGGGGTGAGTTTAGCAGAAGGCGATGTAGTTAGAATGTTGCGTCGTACTGTTGATGTTCTCGCTCAAATTCCCCAAATTCCCAATATATCCTCAACCTTGTCTAATAATGCTAGAGAAGCTAGTCGTATGATGAAACGATTTCCTATTTAGTTAAGACTAAACTCATCAAATTTAACCACTGCCGAATTAGGTTGGCGAGTATCATAACGGTAACTGCTAACTATGCCAGTTTGAGTGTCAAAAATACTAAAAACGGTAATTTCGTTACTGGCGATATAAGGTAGAGGTTGTCCAGCAGTATCAGTCAACGGGTCTAAAGTAGGTACAATTGGATCTAAACCATTAGGATCACCCGTAAGGGCATAATTTTCTGGGCTATAAGGAGGTATTGGTCTATTATTGTCTCCTAAATGCGCCCCATAACTATTGCCAACATTAGATGATTCTAAAAAGTGCATTCCCCCAGGACTTTGAAAACGATTCCATAAATGGGAATGTCCGTAATATACTAACTGTACTCCTGCCGACTCCAACAAAGGTATGACATCGCGAATTAGATAGTCATCTTGGATGGGATATTCATAATAACGTGACTCTATTTCTCCCTTATCTGTGTAATTAACTTTAGGCTGAGGATCAGTATAAGGCGGAACAATATTACCTCCTAATGTATGGGGGGGATGATGCAACATCACTATTTTATATTTCGCTTGTTTAAAAGCTTCACTTTGCAATTGTTGTTCTAACCACTGATACTGGGGGCTACCTTGATCGATTCTTTCAAAAATATGTTGTCCATAACCCCAAGCATAAGCTGGATGTGATTTAATTTCTTCGGCATTAGGTTTAACTGGGATACGGACATTTAAAATCCCTATAATAGCTATTATTACTACAACTATAATTATGTATTTGTTCATTGATCAAGATATAGTTTATTGTGGTTTTATTTCGCTGCTAAACTTACCACTAATAATACTAAATAGTAATAAAAGTTAGAGTAAATTCTTGAGAAGCGATCGCCCTAGATGGCTTTTGATATTTATAGCAATTTTCAACCCAAGCTAAGAAGATAAAGTATTTAAAACATCTTGCCCCCCAGTCTAAAAATAATTAATATTTACGACTGATAAATTTAAAATAATAGTTAGCTTAAGCATTAACAGAATTAAGCCCAAGCCAGACAAACAAAACCTGTTTAATTTCTATTTCCAAACAGCTAAAGAATTATTATTATTAAAAAAAGAGCGATCGCTATTCCGTCACGTTATTAATCTGACACAACAGTTTTTATTCTTTAATTTTGTATGTGTAAGCAGGATAATCTTTAGATCATTTAAGAAAAAGGCATCGGCTACTAATTTAGCTAATAACAACTCTTAAAAGTAGCTGGAAAGAGCAACAATATATATTAAGTTAATCAAAAATCTCAAAGCTAAATCTATCCTAAGTATCTTGTCACTTTCAGACCCTAGATATAGGATACTAAACTCTAATTTCTAAAACTTCTTGATAACTTTATACAAAAGTAACACAATTTCATACAAATATTATTATCATGTATTACGGTCAAGATTTTCAAGAAATATAATAGTAGTTAATAATTTATTGGTAACTACATATTATGCCTAAAGGAGATCATATCTACGTTTATACAAACGGTAACCTTATTACTCATCATGGTATCAGTTGCGGTGACGGCACTGTAATTCATTACCAAAAAACAGCAGCAGGATTCAGAATTAATAGAACTTCCTACAAAACATTTGCCAAGGGATCAGACGTTTACATTAAGAAATATCCTTATATATATTCACCTGATGAAATAGTTAGAAGGGCGATGAGAAGAATAGGCGAAACAAATTACCATGTAAGATATAATAATTGCGAACACTTTGCTAGATATTGTACTTCAGGTGCACCAGATAGTGTTCTAGTCACAGAGAGTATTCAAGTCAAAAACGGTGAAAAGGCTTTACAAGCTGCTGGGCTTGCTGCTGCTGGATTAACAGCCGTAGAAACAACTGTTGCTGCTCCAGGTATATTAGGTGCTATCGGCTTAACGACTACAGTAGGGTTACCAGTTGCAGCTATAGTTGGAGGTGCTGCTTTAGTTGGGGGCGCATTGTGGGGAATTGGCACAATACTTTCAAACTCAGATGATACAAGGTATGAAAACCGTTAATTAGATGATAATAAAGATAAATCTATAATTGGTTGATAATCTTTACCAGAAAAAGGAACAAATTGCTTATCTGATTGTAAAATCATCTTGCACAATAAGCGTAACTGCATTGGTGTTGGTGCAGGATTGATTTTTTCAATAAATAGTTTTTTCATAGATTATCGTTACCCAACTTGAATAATTTATTTTGAGCAATTTTTATCCAAGCATCTAATAATCAATATTTAATATATAGCTATACTGCTGTTTTAATTCTTATTAACGAAATCCGATTGTGAGGTAAGTCAATTGAATTACTAGTTAAAAATATTATGGCAAGTATGTTGAGACAAATTATCAATATTTGTGCCAATATCTTATTTCTAGTAATTTAATTATTATCTTTAGGTAAAAATATCTGTAAATTGTATTTTGTAATTATAAAATAATGTTAATTCGTTTGAGAATTAGGTATTTTAACAAGCTCATATAATTTAGATGCAATTTTTCATACCAATCTTCACCCATATTTTATCTAGCTTTTCTATAAAACCATAATTTTTCTTTAATCCCCATAGCTTCATATTCTGCTGGTGCTTCTAAAGAAATGCTAACAATCGAAAATTTTTCAATCACGTAGTTAAGAGATTATTTTTTTAGTAGGTAATGATAAACTGTTGATTATTTAATTTTTTATTTAAAACAATGCTGATGGTATTGATAACCTTAAAAATATAATGACCTCCAAAAAACTCATCTATCTATTTATTCTTAGATGAGATACTTTTTAACCTCTCTAAAATCACCTTCCAAATAGGTTTATAAATACGCAATTTAGATAGATCTTGATAAACACTTTCCTTACCATCACCAGCCCACATATTAGGATTATTTAAATCCTTGACACTTTCCTTATACCTACCTTGTGTTTCCGCCTCCATACCAGGGCTGCGCCAAATATTAGTAGCATAGAGGGAGATTAAGTGAATATCTCCAAAAGTAGTAGCATAATATCGCTTACCACCCGTCGAACTTTGGGGTAAACTAAAAATCTCTTCATAAGTATCAGTATTAAAAGAATTATTTTTAATCCAATCTTGTTCTAGTTGAGGATCATTTGTCGGGTTTATTTCAAATGCAAGCTGTTGATAAAATTCTTTGGCTACCTGGCGCGGTTTAGAATTAGCAAATTCCTGTTTGAGAGTATTATTAGCATCTAATCTACCCATCACCTCATGATTACCTAAAGCGGTAAATAAAGGGGCGTGCTGGATAATTTCCCCACCGTGGTAAATAGTTTTAATTCCATCATGTTCTAATTCATAATTACCCCTTCCTTGCAAACTAGGAAAAAAAGCCCCACCCCGCAGATCGTCAAACCATTCCGAAGCCCGATCTGGGATATTAACCAAATCTCCTGCACAAAATACTGCATCAATCTGATCTATAGTGTTGACAACCTGGGATAAATTAGCTGTTGTCATCGGCATTAACTGATGATCGGAGGTTAAGAGAATTTTTAACGCGCTGTTGGCTGAGGGTTGACTAGCTAGGGTAAAAACTTTACTGCTGATCTTCTGTTTTCCTTCAATACTTACCACCTGATAAGGTACACGTTGATTAGGAATTAAACCCGTAGCGATCGCTTCATGTCGCCAGATATTCCTAGGGGTAGATTGATTAGGAGGTGTATTTATATACGACTGTTGATCTTCACGCACACGACTTAATTTTGTAGTCTTAGCTATTACTTGTTGCTCTAGTTTTTGACCATATTTAATATAATGCTCAGTACCTGCAAACTCTGTAAACCAAACGATATTAACAGTATTTTCAGTAGGTGCTTGTAGAAAAGGATCGCTTAATAATGAGTCGGTTGGAGGGTTTTTTGGCTGTTTTCCTAAAGCAAAAGTCATAGGTATAACAAAAGCAATTAGTATAAAGATGACAAGATTCGTCAATATTAGTTTACCTATTTTCATTGATTTGGTAAATTTAAATTCTTGCTGTTATTTTCTCTTTTCTTTGGGTAATTAACGGCAAAACTGTTATTTACTAATGTATCTAGGTTTTAGGTTTGATAATTAATAGTCGCCAAGTTAGGTTCTATAGCGATCTTGCTCTAGTTTATTAAAAACATTTTTATTTCTTGCTCATCCCCAAATAGCTATCTTGAAACGAAAATATACCAGCTTAATTTGATTATATTTATTCTCTGTCTTAATTAAGTTAAGCTCAATATATAAGTAGGGTAAATTTAGATTAATTAGTTGTTATCACTGAATTGACAACCTATTGTGCTGTAACAATCTTAGATTAATCATACTCTTATTTAAGCTTGATATTTAGTTTGACACTTTTGAGATATTATGCCAAATTAAGTAGATTTACAGTAATTAAAATCAATTTTTCTTAAAGCTAAAACCTTGTTTTTTAATGATTTGATGAATCTTCCAAAATCAGACTAGATATTTCTAACTAAATATGATTATAATAGAAAGCAAGTTAAGAGTAATTCTACTGGGTAAGATAATTTAAAAAATATAAAAAATATTATAAGTATTGCTTTAATTTCGGCAATTTTAGCTATCTTTGATTACCTGTAAATTATTATATTTGTGTTTTTGTGGTATCCTTCTTTTTACGATCCCATTGCTTACAAAATAAGTGATGGGATTCTTCCTATTTAGCTGAAATCACTGAGCATCATGGAAAAACCAGATTTAATTCGGCTATCCCAAAGTCATCTAAATCTTCTAAGTATTTGTCCCCCTAAATTTCAACAAGTATACTTAGATGGTTTAGGGTCAATTCCTGACAGCAAGCAACAAGAAAGTATGCAGTGGGGTAGTCGATTTCACCTACTCATGCAACAGAGAGAATTAACCCTACCAATTGCCTCACTATTAGAAACAGATTCAGAACTCGATCGCTCTTTTAAGGGTTTGATTGAGGCTTCTCCCTACCTTTTAGAACAAAATAATGATCTTTGGCGTGAAGCGGAACATTATCGCACCTTAATCAAAGATCAATTTTTATTTACCGTTATTTATGATTTATTAATTTTAAAACAGGAACAAGCCATTATTTTAGATTGGAAAACCTACAGTCAACCTGTTAAACTCAGAGATTTAGCTAATAATTGGCAAACCCGTCTTTATCTCTACGTATTAGCTAATACCTCAGATTATTCTCCCGAACAAATTCAGATGACTTATTGGTTTGTTAAAGCTGATAAACCTCAAAGTCGCACCATTAATTATACTCAGGCAAAACATCGCCAAACAGAAAAAGATTTAAACCACTTACTATCTAATTTAATCACCTATTGGGAGAATTATCTGCAACTTCAAACTAGGCATACATCATCATCTACAGAAGAAATATGCGCCTTTCCACATCGCTTAGATTGTCAAGAAAAATGCCCTTACCGTCAAATACAGCTAGAAGATAAGCAGCAAAAATGGCAGAAATCAATGGATGAAATCGAAGAAATTGTAATTTAAAGATTGCGTGTGATTTAAATCTTTAATTTCAAGGTTATAAAGTCACGGTGAAGTAATTGTAAAGCTTTTATAAAGAGTAATTAAGTTAAATCTCTTTAAATATAAAAGCAATTTATGACTTCTAATTATATAACTAACTCAATTTTTAATACTAATGCCTACGTTTCAGAAGCTTGGTATGGAGGATACAAACTAGAAGTAGATATTACCACCAAATCTTTAGCCTCAGATTGGTCAATAGACTTCAAACTTCCCTACAATATTCGAGATGCTTACGGTGTAAATCTAACTAAAAATAGCAATGGCGGTTATAGTTTTAGTGGTCAAGGCGACTGGGAAGACTTACAACCTGGAGAAAAAGCCAAAGCTATCTTTATTATCGATAACAAGGGACAAAAACCTTTTGTTCCCGAATTCATTCCGCAAGATTATAAAATTCCTTCTTCCCCTGCAATTAAAGTAGGATTTGAACAGCACGCTGATAATACAATTTATAATACCCAGATGCAGAATAAAGACTGGAAAGTCAACTGGTCTAATAATATGTATAAATTCGCCACTGTTGTTGATGATTCTCCTCATTCTGGCGGTAAATCCTTAAAAATTAGCTATCCTGCCAATCAACAAGCAGACACGGGTGCAGCTTGGTTAGTCCCTAGTCAAAAAGAGTATTATCTTTCCTACTGGGTAAAATTTGAGCAAAATTTCGATTTCAATGGCTCTAAATTAAGCGGAGGAAAACTACCTGGAATGGGTTCAGGAGACTTATGTTCTGGGGGACAACCCTGCACTGGAACTAATGGGTTTACCTCACGCTATATGTGGCGAGAAGACGGCAAGGCAACTCTCTATTTATACCATATGGGTAACACAGGAAAATATGGCGAGGATTTCGATTTTCAAGGAAGTGATGGAAGAGATAAATATTTCCAACCAGGTAAATGGCACAATTTAGTCCAAAGAGTCAAAATCAATGACGGAACTCTATCCAATGGTGAAATAGATGTTTGGATGGATAAAGAACAAGTACTAAATCTAGATAACCTTAAATTTGTTACTAATAATGATGGTGTTGACTCCTTATACTTTAGTAGTTTCCACGGTGGTAATGGTAGCGAGTGGTGGCCAGAACGTGATGTTAGTGCTTACTTTGATGATTTTGTAGTTTCAACTAATGCTAGTGACGTGGGACTATAAAATATAGCTTATGGGTGGTAGTAGGTAGTAGGTAGTAGGTAGTAGGTAGCCCTAAAGGATAAGCTGCGCAAATAGGTAGTAGGTAGTAGGTAGTAGGGGTTGAGTAATCCCACAAGGGGACAATGTAGGTAATAAGTCAGTAATTATTAATGGTCATTTATCAATTAAAAGCTATCAAACATAGATTAGCGAAGCCTCAAAGCCAAAAGCTAAATATCTCCCATTACTATAGTTAACTGGGCAAACTAAGAGAGTTTTAGCTTAACATTATTGATAATCACTCAATAGATCAAGCCAAATGCTCAACCCCAAATGGCAACTACTCTCTAGCGTCAAAGCACCCCCAGAATTTGTTACAGGAGTACAAGCAATTACTGGTAAATCTAAATATTGCGCTCAATTACTGTGGCAAAGAGGAATTCAAAATTTAGAAAGCCTACCAGGATTCTTAAATCCAGATTTATATCAACCTGCTTCCCCGTTTGCTTTTGGAGAAGAGATGATCTGGGCAATTGAGCGTTTAATTCAAGCACGCGATCGCTCTGAGAAGGTTACTATCTGGGGTGATTTTGATGCGGATGGCATTACCTCTACTAGTGTGTTGTGGGAAGGGTTGGGACAGTTTTTTCCTCAATATTTACAGCTAGATTATTATATTCCCAATCGTTTGACTGAATCTCATGGTTTAAATAACTCTGGAATTGCTAAATTGGCAGAAAATGGTACAAAATTACTGGTTACTTGTGATACTGGCAGTACTAATTTAGAAGAGATTAAATACGCCCAAGAATTGGGTATAGATATTATCGTTACCGATCACCATACTTTACCCGAATCTCGCCCTGATGTTGTAGCTATTATTAACCCACGCTATTTAGCAACGGATCATCCTTTATTTAGTCTTTCTGGGGTAGCAGTGGCTTATAAATTAGTTGAAGCACTCTATACAAAGCTTCCGACTGTACCTCAACAACCTTTAGAAAATTTATTAGATTTAGTTGCTATAGGTTTAATTGCAGATTTAGTAGAATTAAAAGCTGATTGTCGCTATCTTGCCCAAATAGGTATCAAACAGCTACAAAAACAAGTTGAACCTACTACTACAACTCGTCCTGGGGTGGCAAAACTCCTTAATTTATGTCGTCGTAATGGCGATCGCCCTACGGATATTTCCTATGGTTTGGGGCCAAGAATTAACGCCGTAAGCCGTATTTATGGTGATGCTAGTTTTTGTGTCGAATTACTTACCAGTCGCGATCAGCAACGTTGTCAACAGTTGGCAGAAGAAGCGGAATTAGCTAATACCCGTCGCAAGTCTCTACAAAAAGAAACCATAAAACAAATTGAGCGCAAAGTTCAACAAATAGATCTCTCTACAACTGCCGTAATTGTTATCGAAGATCCCCAATGGCAAGGTGGAGTATTAGGTCTTGCTGCTGGACAGATTGCCCAAGAATACGGTCGTCCTACAATCTTATTAAGTAGTGGTGATCATCAAAATTCCCAGGAGGTAATGGCAAGGGGATCGGCACGCTCGGTAAACGGTATAGATTTATACCAGTTAGTCAAATCCCAAGCCAATTTATTACATCGTTTTGGTGGACATCCATTTGCTGCGGGGTTGAGTTTACCTTTAGCTAATTTAGAATTATTCAAAGAAAGTATTAATCAACAATTGCGCCAGAGTGGGAGCGATAAGACAAATCTGACCCTTGATGTAGATTTAGAGGTAACAGTCGCCGACTTAGGAAAAGAACTATTTGAAGAATTAAGATTACTTGAACCTTATGGTATGGGTAATCCGATCCCCCGACTACTAATAAAAAATTGCTGGTTTAAAAATGTTCATAATAAAAATATTGAAGATAAACGTGGCAATAAACTTCAATATATCAAAACTAGTTTTACCATTTGGGATGAGACAACCAATCAAGGTTTTCCTGGTTTATGGTGGGAACATTATCAAGATGAAATTCCTCTAGAAGGAAAGTGTGAAGCGATCGCGGAATTAGATTTTAATACTTTTTCTAAAAAATATGAAATCAGATTAGTAGCCCTGCGTTTAATGTCTGATAGTAATTGTGTTCGTGATTCATTAAACCTGACACCTGTAATAATTGACCGACGCAATGATCCTGGGGAATTAGAAGATTTAGAAATACCAAGATCCCAGGCTAGCATTTTGCAAGATTGTCCAATAACTTGGGATGAAATAGAGCAACAATATTATTTAGCAAAAAAGAGCGATCGCACTTTAGTTTTAGCTTATAATCCCAAAGAATCAGAAGATCCTAGATTAGTTTGGCAACAGTTAGTAGGAATTACTAAATATTTAATTCGTAGTCAAAAACCTATAAGTAAAGCCGAAATTATGGCTAAATTATCCCTTAGTGAGGCAACTTTTGATTTAGGATTACAAGCTCTAAAAGCAGTTGGATTTGAGTATAAATTGCAAGATAATTACTATCAAGTTGCTTATAAGGATAATTATCTCAACTACGATTCTCAAAATTATATTGATACATTTATCCTAGCCCTGGGAGAAGAAAAATTTCAACAACAATACTTTTATCAAGTACCTTTAGCAACAATTAAAAAACAACTTTTAATTAATAATTAGCTTTGGGCTGTTAGTCTTTAAATTTTAACTACTTCCCCCTACCTACTACCTACATTGTCCCCTTGTGGGATTTGCGGTTGCGTAGCTGTCGTAGACATAGCTTATCCTTTAGGGCTACCCCCTACCCCCTACCTACTACCTACTACCTACTACCTATTTGCGCAGCTTATCCTTTAGGGCTACCTACTACCTACTACCTACTACCTACTATCTATTACCCAGTTGCATATCCTTATACCTTGAACCTCATACATTACCTAGGTCGGTTGCGACTTACCTCTTAATAAATTTAAACCCAACCCAATATATACACAACCTGTAATTCTCTCTAACCAATTAGCAACCTTATAATTTCCTCTAAGAGTATTAGTTGCAACGGCAGCAAATCGAGCTAACAATAAACACCATAACGTACCACCAGTCACAAACAAAATACCCAATAACAAAAAAGGTAATGCACCAAAACCTGCTGTAGGATCAACGAATTGAGGCAAAAAAGCCAGAAAAAATATTGCCACCTTGGGGTTAAGAACATTGGTTATAAGTCCCTGACGGTAAATTTGCCAGCTACCGAATTTAACTTCTCTAACATATAAAGCTTGAGACTTGCTTAACCAGGCTTGAACACCCAAATAAATTAAATATATAGCTCCAGCAATCTTAATTATTGTAAATGCCCAAGCAGAAGTTGCCAAGATTGTAGATAAGCCAAATGCAGCAAACATAGTATGAACTACAATACCACTACTAATTCCTAATACAGAGATGAAACCAGCTTGACGACCTTGAGAAATACTGCGACCCAGAATATACATTGTATCCGTTCCAGGAGTAATCCAGAGAAAGAAACTAGATAGTAGAAAAGTTGACAGATGATGAGTCCCTAACATTTTAATTTTAGATACCAACAATTTAATAATTAATCAGTGATCACTATTGCGATAAACCTCCTCAGCTACCCTTTTCAAACGTCGTAACTGTGCCTGCATATCTTTTTTAGTAAAATTAATAGCAAAAGTATTAAATCCCCAATTAATTATCGGGTTGGGAACTTCAAATTCAAAGCGATTAAGCAAAAAAGTTCCTTCAGGAGTAGGTTGACATTCCCAGCGATCGCGCCCTTTAAAAAAGCCATCAAACTCCCAAACTATCAAACCAGGCTCTCGTTCAACTACGGTATTTCTAAGACTTGGTTGTATTAAAGGAATTTTTACTGTAAAACGACTCAGGCTACCTACATTAGTACTCCATGTACCGATTGGCTGACATTCGAGAACAGGATTGAGCCAACGACGCATTAATTTTAAATCAGTTATACATTCTTCGGTAATTACAGCACTAGCTTTGATCCGAATCGTTTGTTCAAAAACTTGGGACGATGGCATTATCTTTTATCGGTAATCTAAAGTGATGGTTTGAAAATATACATAACACATAATTAATGTTCTCTTAACTTTAATCAGGATTAATTATCTAGAAACTGAAAAATTTATAATTACGTGCTTTACATACTGAAAACTCGACAGTAAAGTATTAATTTTCTACTAAGCGTATTGGCTGAAAAAAAAATCCCAAAACATTAACTTTTGAAGCAATTTGAATTTAATTTGCCATAATTATCGCAGAGAAAAATATATTTGCTTGTAAACCCAACAAGACATCTGTATTATCATTATCTCTCACTAAAGCTGAGAGTTAAGAATGACTGGATGAATTAACACTAAAGAACATGACTCAAATACTTAGTAATATTTCGTCGCTAGATCCATTGCAATTAGCGCAAGTTAATTTTTTCAATCAAGTTCAACCTCAATTAGGAGTGGACGTTTGGGGCTTAGTCAAAGCGATTATAATCTTTATCGTCGGTTGGATTATTGCTACCATTCTTAAAGCCGTCATCAAGAAAGTTCTCAACAGTACCAATATCGATAATAAGATTGCTGATGCTGTTGGTGGACGAGGGGCAGGCAGTAGTCGTTTGCCCATTGAGAATTGGATAGCCAATTTATTCTTTTGGCTAGTGATGTTGTTTGTAATCATAGCAGCATTGAATGCTCTTCAATTACAAGCAGTATCCAGCCCACTCAATACCTTATTAAATCAGATAACCAGCTTTATTCCCAAAATTTTGGGTGCAGCCTTTTTATTAGGTATAGCTTGGGTAGTAGCCACCTTGGTTAAAACTATTGTAACTAGGGGTTTAGGAGCTTTTAACATCGAGCAACGTCTAGGTTTGGAAACAGTAGAATCAAATGATTTTTCTTTAACCAATACTTTAGGTAATGCGCTGTACTGGTTTATTTTCCTACTATTTCTACCTGCCGTACTAAATGCCCTCCAGTTAAGAGGAACTCTTGAACCTATTCAGGAGATGCTCAATCAAATACTGGCAACCCTACCTAATATTTTAGGGGCGGTAATTATTGGGGCAATTTTCTGGTTTATAGCTAATATAGTTAAGCGCATTGTTACTAATTTATTAGCTGCGACTGGTATAGATAACATTGGGCGCAAAGTAGGGTTTTCTAACGTTGCTGGTAAACAATCCTTATCGTCAATTATTGGCACAATAGTTTTTGTTCTAATTTTAATTCCAGGTATTATCTCTGCCTTAGAACAATTACAAATTAGAGCAATCTCTCAGCCTGCTACGGATATGCTCAATCAAGTCCTAGACTTGATGCCCAAAATCTTTGCTGCGGGTGTTGTATTAGCATTTTTCTATGTGGCTGGGCAATTTGTCTCAGAATTTGTCACAAACATTCTGACTAATCTAGGCTTTAATAACGTCTTGCAGTGGTTAGGAATATCTTCGACTGCTGTTAATACTCAAATGCCTCCTATAGGGGCGCAACCTCTAGTAACAGATAGACCGATAGAATTAGGGATGGGGACAGAACAACCTACCATGATTCAAACAGGTCCTACTGTAAGTTCTAAAACACCTTCAGAACTAGTGGGTATTCTCTGCTTAGTGGCAATCATGTTAATTGCTACTTTGACAGCAGTAGATATATTAGGCATCCCTGCACTAACAGATGTCTTCCGAATTATTTTGGCGATCGCAGGACAGGTTCTTATTGGTTTGATCGTCTTTGCTATTGGTCTTTACTTAGCTAATCTAGCTTTTAATTTGATCTTAGCTTCAGGAACTAATCAATCTCGCCTGCTAGCACAATCTGCTCGAATTGCCATTATAACTTTAGTCGGCGCAATGGCACTCAACCGCATGGGTATAGCACCTAATATTGTCAATTTAGCTTTTGGCTTAATTTTAGGCGGAATTGCTGTAGCGATCGCCCTTGCCTTCGGTTTAGGTGGTCGAGAAGTTGCTCGTGAAGAACTTAAATCTTGGGTTAATTCCTTTAAAGGTAGACGGGATTATTAGTTTTCCAAAGTAAAATTTTAGACTAAACTCACGCTTCCAGTACTCTAAAATACTGGGAGTTTTATTTTTTATACGTCTATAAGTAACTTGACCTATGAAATTCTTACTATATTTTTATTCTTTTATCGGGTATCCTTTGTCTGAGGTGGAAAATTCCTAGTTAAATAGGTTAAATAGGTTTCAAACAC
Organism: Chondrocystis sp. NIES-4102; assembly: GCA_002368355.1. Classification (NCBI taxonomy): domain Bacteria; kingdom Bacillati; phylum Cyanobacteriota; class Cyanophyceae; order Chroococcales; family Chroococcaceae; genus Chondrocystis; species Chondrocystis sp. NIES-4102. The sequence continues at coordinate 2,672,461 of AP018281.1, forward strand.
ACCTTAATTTTGGATAAGCTAGTTATATATATTTATTTATTCATTCATATTTTATATTTAGCTTCGTGGGTGGCAAAGAGAGGAATCGATTGAGCAAGCAAATAACCCTGGTAGACCGATTACAACAACTAGCCAATGAACAACCTGATGTATGGGTGTTTACCTTTTTGGCAGATAATGAATCCGACAACGATAGTCTAACCTATCAACAACTAGATCAAAAGGCAAGAGCGATCGCATGGGTCTTACAAAAACATCATGCACAAGGACAGCGAGCTTTATTACTATACCAGCCAGGATTAGATTTTATTACCGCTTTTTTAGGGTGTTTATATGCTGGTGTTATTGCTGTTCCTGTCTATCCTCCCCGTGCTAACCGCTCAATAGAGCGTCTTTTGGCAATTATCGCTGATGCTGAGGCAAGTTTTGCCTTAACTGCTAAATCTATTCAAGATCAAATTGCTGATAAGTTTGCTACTCACCAGGTTAGCCAACAGGTGAGATTTATTGCTACTGATACACTTGAACTTGATCTGGCTTCTAGTTGGCAGCATCCTGCTCTCAAAAGTGATAATCTGGCTTTTCTGCAATATACCAGTGGGTCAACAGGCGTACCTAAAGGGGTAATGGTTAGTCATGGTAATTTAATGGCTAATTCTTACTCTATTCAAAATACCTTCCAAAATCGCTGGCAACGTCCAGGGGTCTCTTGGTTACCTCCATATCACGATATGGGTTTAATTGGGTCGATTATCCAACCTATCTATTCGGGTATGGGTATGTATCTGATGGCACCTGTAACCTTCCTACAGCGTCCTTATCGTTGGCTAGAAGCGATTTCTCGTTATCGCGGGGTGACTAATGGTGGGCCAAATTTTGCCTATGATTTGTGTGTAGAACGTATTACGCCAGAACAAAAAGCAACTTTAGATTTAAGCTGTTGGGAATTGGCTTTTTCTGGTGCAGAACCAGTTAGAGCTAAGACTATGGCGCGTTTTAGTGAGTATTTTCAAAGTTGTGGTTTTCGGGCGGAGGCTTTCTATCCTTGTTATGGGATGGCAGAATCTACACTGATGATTACAGGTAGCGATCGCTTTGCTCCCCCAGTCATTGCCGAGTTTGACGGTAAGGAATTAGAACAAAATCGTGCAATTGCGCCTACTTCAGAAGAAAATAAAATTACTTTAGTAAGTAGTGGGCATAATGTACCAGGTCAAAGAATTATTATCGCTAATCCTGATACTCTTCATAGTTGCCCAGAGGGAGAAGTGGGTGAGATTTGGGTTAAAAGTCCTAGTGTCGCTCAAGGTTACTGGCGTCGTCCTGAATTGACTAAAGCAAGCTTCGATGCAGTATTAGCAGATACTCAAGAGGCAGGCTGGTTACGTACAGGTGATTTGGGCTTTATGCAGGCAGCAGAATTATATGTAACAGGACGTTTAAAAGATTTAATTATCATTCACGGGCGCAATTACTATCCTCAAGACATAGAATTAACCGTTGATAATTCCCATCCAGCTATTCGTGCAGGTAACGTGGCAGCTTTTGCGGTGGAAGTATCTGGCAAAGAACAATTAGTTGTGACAGCCGAGATTGAACGTACTTATTTACGTAATCTCAATAGCGAAGAAGTAATTAAAGCAATTAAAACGGCGATCGCTCTAGGTCATGATCTACAAACCCATGCCATAGTTTTATTAAAAACAGGTAGTACCCCCAAAACCTCAAGTGGTAAAATTCGCCGTCATGCTTGTAAAGCTGGGTATTTAGCTGGTGACTTAAATGCAGTTGGTGAATATGAATCAAAACAAAGTAAGCCAACAATAGAGCAACCATCAGTTACCGCAGCAGTATCTAATAACCATCATCAAATTCAAAACTGGTTAAAAGAAAACTTAGCCAAGCGTTTAGGAATATCCACATCCGAGATTGATATCCACGAGGCTTTTGCTAGTAGTGGTTTAAATTCTGTAGATGCAGTCACTTTGTCGGCAGATCTAGAAGATTGGCTTAAAATTAAACTTTCTCCGACTATTGTCTTTGACTATCCTAATATAGCTGAATTATCCGCTTATCTATCCCAGTCTTCAGTTATTGAGCAGCAAGTCATAACGGATCACTCAACAGTTAATCAACAGTCACAAGTGGCGATCATTGGACTTGGGTGTCGTTTTCCTGGTGCAAATAATCCTGAAGAATTTTGGCAATTATTAAGTTCAGGGAAAGATGCCATTACTAAAAGCGATCGCTTTGATGAGCCTACTTACGGTGGGTTTATTGAGGATGTAGATAAATTTGATCCACAGTTTTTTGGCATTACTCCCCGTGAAGCACAAAGTATCGACCCACAGCAACGCATACTATTAGAAGTTAGTTGGGCAGCTTTAGAAGATGCAGCGATCGCTCCTGATAATTTAGCAGGTAGCAAGACGGGAGTTTTTGTTGGTATTAGCAGTAGTGACTATTCTCAGTTGCGTTTCCACTATGGGGTTGATGTGGATGCTTATCTGGGTACAGGTAACGCCCACAGTATCGCTGCTAATCGTCTTTCCTATCTTTTAGACCTTAAGGGCCCTTCCTTGGCAATTGATACCGCTTGTTCCTCTTCTTTAGTGGCAGTTCACTTAGCAACCCAGAGTCTAAGAATAGGAGAATGTGATCAGGCGATCGCAGGTGGGGTAAACTTGATGTTATCCCCTGAATTGACTCAAACCTTCTCCCTAGCGGGGATGATGGCAGCAGATGGACATTGTAAGACTTTTGACGCTGCTGCGGATGGTTATGTTCGGGGTGAAGGATGTGGGGTAGTGATTCTCAAACGTTTGGCAGATGCTCAACGAGACGGGGATCGGATTTTGGCAGTAATTAAAGGTTCAGCTATTAATCAGGATGGACGCAGTAATGGTTTAACCGCTCCTAATGGTTTGGCACAACAAGGGGTAGTTCGTCAGGCACTAGCTAACGCCCAACTTACTCCGAAGGATATTAGCTATGTGGAGTCTCATGGTACAGGTACAGCCCTTGGTGATCCTATTGAAGTTAATGCTTTAAAAACCGTGTTAGATGAGCAACGGGAGCAAGTTTGCTATTTAGGCTCGCTTAAAACAAATATCGGACACCTAGAAGCAGCAGCAGGTATTGCAGGCTTAATTAAATCGGTCTTGTGTCTTCAGCATCAAGCTATTACACCGAATTTACACTTTAAACAGTTAAACCCTCTGATCGATTTATCTGAGAGTAAGATTACCATTGCCCAGCAATTACAGCCTTGGGAAGCAACAGCGAGATATGCAGGGGTTAGTTCTTTTGGGTTTGGTGGGACTAATGCCCACGTAATTTTAGGCGACTACTTGCAAAGAGTAAAAAACAGTGTAAGTAAGGAAATTCCAGATTCTGCATGGCAATTATTAACCCTGTCAGCAAAAAGCAAGGAAGCCTTAGCAGGTTTAGTATTAAGCTATCAAAAATATCTGCAAGATAACCCCAATGTAGCTTTAGAGGATATTTGCTATACAGCTAATAATGGGCGTACTCATTTTAATCAACGAAGTGCGATCGCTGCTAATTCTTTATCTCAATTAAAAACAAAATTAAATAATTTAAATATAAATCTAGATTTTAGTGAGGTTAGAAATAACAATAAAATAGCTTTCCTATTTACAGGACAAGGTTCACAATATGTCAATATGGGTGCGAAGCTTTATCAAACCCAACCAGTTTTTAAACGGGCATTGGATGAATGTGCAGCTATTGTAGATGATTACCTAGAGCAACCATTACTCTCAATTCTCTATGGTAAGGATCAAGATCAGGCTTCATCGCTGTTAAATGAAACTATATATACCCAACCTGCTATTTTTGCCCTAGAATACGCCCTGGCGCAGATGTGGTTAGACTGGGGAATTCAGCCAACAGCTTTGATAGGTCATAGTGTTGGGGAATATGTGGCAGCCACTATTGCAGGTGTATTTACCTTGGCGGATGGTTTAAAACTCTTGGCAACTAGGGGTAAATTGATGCAAAGTTTGCCCGATACAGGACAAATGTATGCCATCTTAGCAAGTAAAGCCCAGGTAGAATCAGTAATTGAACCTTTTAAAGCTAATGTAGCGATCGCTGCTATTAATGGCCCTCAAAGTATAGTTATCTCTGGGGAAAAAGTTGCTATTGCCGAAGTGGTTAGTAAGTTTGAAATGCAAGGGATAAAAACTAAACAGTTAACTGTATCTCATGCCTTCCACTCACCATTGATGCAGCCGATTTTAGCAGAATTTCGTCAGATGGCAGAGTCTATTAGTTATCATCTCCCTCAAATTGATTTGATATCTAATGTTACAGGTAAAGCAGCTACCGCAGAGATTGCTACTGCCCAATATTGGGTAAATCATGTAACCGCCCCAGTATGTTTTGCCGAAGGGATTAAAACTTTAGCACAAGATTGTAATATTTTCCTAGAAATTGGGTCAAAACCAGTTTTATTAGGGATGGGTAAAGCTTGTGTCGATTTGGATAATCTTGAGGCAGAAATTGCTTGGTTGCCAAGTTTACGTCCTCGTAAAGATGACTGGGAACAAATAACAGAGACTTTGGGATATTTATATACCCAGGGTGTAGCAATTAATTGGCAGAATTTTCCGCGCGCTGCTGTTGGAGAAAAAGTTGCTTTACCTACCTATAGTTTTCAAAGACAGAGTTATTGGTTAGAGCCAAAAGCAAAACCTGCGAGTAGTAAAATTAAGGTTTATTTACCCTCGGGTAAAAATTCTCAAAATACTAAACCCGATCTTTATCAAGTAAAGTGGGAAAAACTTGCTAAGACTTCAACTAATAATATTAATCATGGTGAGCATAAACCCTGGTTGATTTTCGCCGATCAAGAGGGGTTGAGTTGTGAGTTAGCAAGTAAGCTACAACAGCAACAAAGCAAAAATATTGTAGTAAAAATAAATGAACTTGAATTAGATCATTTAACTCAACTATTACAGCAACATCCAGAATTACAAGGAATTCTATATCTATCTGGTGTAAGTAATGATCAGCAGTTGACTATAGCAGAAATCAACAGTTATCAACAGCAACATTGCAGCAATATTTTAAATCTAGTTCAAGGTTTATATAGCAACTCCAGAGTTACGCCAATTTGGTTAGTAACTAAAGAAAGTCAGAATAATCAATTAACAACCACAGGAATTGCTGCTAGTTGTTTATGGGGATTAGCTAATGCGATCGCGATAGAACATCCCGAATTATGGGGTGGCATTGTTGATCTAGATTCTAGTGCGGATATACTTGAGGTTATTAGTAACCATAACCAAGAAGATCGCTTAGTAATTAGGGAAAATCAAGTATATGTTCCTCGTCTACAGGTAACTAAAGACATCCCTGCAGCAAAAACCTTAGAAATTAAGGCGGAGGGTTCATATCTAATTACTGGTGGCTGGGGTTCATTAGGTTTACAAACTGCTCAGTGGTTAGTATCCAAAGGCGCGAAGAAGTTAATCCTATTAGGTAGAAGCAATCCGTCCCCCCAACAGCAACAGAAAATAGCCGATCTTCAGCAACAAGGGGTAAAAGTTAAGCTAATTAAAGCGGATATTACCAATCAAGATGCCCTAAAAGTGATCCCCCTATCCAACCTTAAGGGAATCATTCATACTGCGGGGAGATTAGATGACGGTATCCTACAAAAACAAACTTGGGCAAGATTTGAATCGGCGATCGCTCCAAAATTAGTTGGTGCTTGGAATTTACATCAACTAACTAAAAATCTAGATCTAGACTTCTTTGTGTTATTTTCCTCCGTGGCTTCCTTAATAGGTTCACCAGGACAAAGTAACTATACTGTAGCCAATAGTGGTTTAGATGCGATCGCTCGTTATCGTCACGCTCAAGGTTTACCAGCTTTAAGTATCAATTGGGGTGCTTGGGGAGATGGAGGGATGGCAGTTGAGCAGGGATTTAACATTCCAGGGTTAGATTTTATTGCTCCTGATATGGCTTTTGCTGCGATGGAACAATTATTAGCTACAGATATATCTCAAGTAGGGGTGATTAGTGCCAATTGGCAGCAATTGAGTCGGAAGTTTCCCCATATAAGCGAATCTAATTATTTTGCTCAAATCACTACCAAAGATAATAACCCAGCACCCACAGCCAATCGACAAATCTATCAAGACTTACTGGCAATTACAGCCAATCAAAGAGCAGCATATCTTACCCAATACCTGCAAAGAGCGATCGCCCATATTTTACAAATTGAACCTCAAAATCTCGCAGTAGATGAGAGTTTATTGGATATGGGAATGGATTCGTTGATGGTAATGGAGGCAATCAACCAGTTAAAAACAGATTTGCAGTTGATTTTATATCCGAGGGAGTTTTATGAGCGTCCTCAGATTAGTAACTTGGCAGCCTATCTAGCTAAAGAATTTACCAAGGTACATCAGCATCCCCAAACAACCCAAACAACCCATCTTGCACCAAAATATAATCCTTTAAAAGCTAAATTACCCCCTGCTGCCTTTATCCTTTCGAGTCCTCGTTCAGGTTCAACTCTGCTACGGGTAATGTTGGCAGGACATCCTAGCCTATCTTCGCCACCAGAATTACATTTGTTGCCTTTTGATACTATGGCAGAGAGAGAGCAGGAATTAGGTATTTCCCAACTAGGAGAGGGATTAAAAAGAGCCTTTATGGCACTTAAAGGAATTGATGCTCAAGCTAGTCAGGAATTAGTAGATAGTCTGGTGGCTGAAAATCTGACAACGGCTCAAGTTTATCAAATGCTACAACAGTTAGCAGGCAATCGCTTGTTGGTAGATAAATCACCTACCTACGCTAGTAACCGTGAAACATTGGATAAAGCAGAAACCATTTTCCACAATGCTAAATACATCCATTTAGTACGTCATCCCTATGCGGTAATTGAATCCTTTGCGCGGATGCGAATGGACAAACTGGTGGCTTCGGGAGAGAGTGATCCCTATCAACTAGCGGAATTAATCTGGCGTGATAGTAATCAAAATATTCTAGATTTCGCCCAAGATATAGACCCAGATCGCTACCATCTAGTTTATTACGAAGAACTAGTGAAAAATCCCCAAGCAGTAATGACAGGGATCTGTAACTTTTTAGAAATACCCTATGATGAAGCGGTTTTAGCACCCTATCAAGGCGATCGCATGACTGATGGAGTCACTGACAAGGCTATGTCTTTGGGTGATCCCAATTTCCTCAACCACCAGACAATTGATTCCCAATTAGCAGAAACCTGGCGCAATATCGAATTACCTTCCCCCCTCGGTACATATTCACAACAACTAGCCAAGCAATTAAGATATGAATTGCCTCAGACAGATACTGTGAATGCTGTTTTACCGATGCAGGAAACAGTAATCAATATTAGAGGGTTAAAAATCTGTCTTTGTTCTTGGGGACCTGAAGAAGGGCCATTAGTACTGTGTTTACACGGTATCCTAGAACAGGGTGCAGCTTGGTCAGAAGTAGCAATTCGTCTAGCCCAGAAAGGTTATCGAGTCATAGCCCCAGACCTACGAGGACATGGTAGAAGCGATCGCGTTGGTAAAAGTGGTTCTTATAACCTAATCGACTTTCTCGCCGATATTGATGCCATTGTGGAAAATTTGGCAGGTAAGGCATTTGTACTAGTTGGGCATTCTTTAGGTTCAGTTTTAGGGGCAATTTTTGCTACTATTCGACCCCAAAGAATCAAAAATATTATTTTGGTAGAAACCATTTTACCTACTGGTAATGAGGATGAAGATCCTACAGTTTCCCTAACCAACCAACTAAATAACATGGCATCGCCTCCAGAACATCCAATTTTCCCCGATGTAAAAACAGCAGCAGAGCGTCTACGTCGGGCAACTCCCGCTATTTCGCCTGGTTTAGCAATGTTACTAGCGGAAAGAATTACCGAACCTTGTGAAGGTGGTGTGAGATGGCGTTGGGAACCTTTATTGAGAACTAGGGCTGGAATAAGTTTAAATGGGATCGGGCGATCGCGCTATTTGAATCTCTTAAAGAAAATTACTGTACCAATTACCTTAGTTTATGGAGATAAAAGTAACTTTAATCGTGTCGAAGACCTAAACAACCAGCAAGAAGCCATGCCCAATGCTGTTAAAGTGGTGGTTTCTGGGGGACATAACCTACCTTTAGAAGCTCCTTCGGCGTTAGCTAAAATTATTAGTAGTGCAGTGGCGTTAACTAATAAATTGATTCCTTAATAGGTGTGTTGTCTAAAGTATTAAACAGAGAGATTAAAGGTATGTTCGATGGTGTTAGATTGATTACCAAGGTAATTGACTACCATCCCAAGCAAAAAATTGACCACTATCTTTAAGTTCCAAATCTGCGATTACTTTAGACAATAAATTAACAGTATGTTCTACAGGAAAGAGTTTTTCTGGAGGGACATTCTTTTGAAAAGGTTGAGAAAGTCTTGTATCTGTAGTACCTGGGTGCAAGGCTACCACAATAGTTTTAGGACATCTACGACTATATTCGATCGCCGTTGTTTTAAGAAACATATTTAAAGCTGCTTTAGAAGCCCGATATCCATACCAGCCACCTAAATTATTATCGCCAATACTACCAACTTTGGCAGAAATAGAAGCAAAAATACTGCGATCGCTGCCCTTAAATAAAGGCATTAAATGTTTGGCTAGTAAAACCGCCCCAATACTATTCACCTGGAAAGAATAAATTAGATTTTCTGGTTTGATTTGCTTAAGGCTTTTTTCTGGGGAGAAACTATCAGTATGTAAGACTCCCACACAATAAATAACTAAATGTAATTGTTCAACTGACTGTTGAATCTTGGCTATTGCTGTTTGGATCTGAGATTCTTCAGTAATATCTACTTGTAAACATTCTAAACGTTGAGAATTTTCTTTTTGGAGGTTTAATAATTCAACGGCAGTTGTAGGATTACGATAAGTTGCATAAATTTTAATAAGATTATCTTGCTCTAATAAAGCCTTAACAAATCCTAATCCAATTCCCTGACTTGCTCCAACAATCAAAGCCTTAGCGTTATTTATTCTTAGTAAGCTCATGTTTTTTGATGATATTTAAATACAGTAAAAACTGATTATTAATGATAGTTGGTGAGTAAAATTTACTATTAATTAAAAAGTTATATAAGTAACAAGTGAGTGAAAAGCTAACAGCTAAATAAATATTTTGATACAGCCTTACTAGGGGTATAAAAAACAAATCCCCACTCATGGCAGGGATTTAAAGTATATAAGCTGATAGAAATTATTACAGTTTTACACCGCATTCAGGACAGAATTTATTAGCACCAGGGTTAGTTGTACCGCAATTAGTGCAATTAACAAATTCAGCCGATGGTTGTTCTTTTTGGGGTAAACCTAACATTTGAGAATTACTTTTACCAGGAGCAATCATTGGGTAACAGTTCTCATTTTTAGTAACATGAACATCTAATAAGACAGGGCCATCATGAGCTAACATTTCTGCTACTGCTGTGGCTAACTGCGATCGCTCGTCTATTCTTATGGCTTTTATACCGTAAGCTTGGGCTAACATGACAAAATCAGGCGCACCCACTTCCATATTAGAAGAAGAATAACGTTCACCAAAGAATGTTTGCTGCCATTGACGTACCATTCCCTGCCAACCATTATTAATAATGACGGTTTTAACATTAATTCCAAATTGAGTTAGAGTACCCAACTCTTGAGGATTCATTTGAAAACTCGCATCACCACTAATACAGATAGTTTCTTCGTCAGGAATTGCGACTTTAGATCCCATAGCAGCGGGTAAACCATAACCCATTGTACCTAGCCCAGCACTGGAGATCCAACGACGGGGGCCATTTTTCAGAAACTGTGCCGACCACATTTGATGCTGACCAACATCAGTAGTGTAATAAGCCTGGGGTGCTTGCCTGTTTAATTCTACAATTACCTCTTGGGGAGATAAACCCTTTTCAGGATGGGGGGCAACTAAAGGATATTCCTCGCGCCAGTGGTTAATCTTGTCTAACCAGGGTTGAGTACTAACTGCATTAGATTCAAAATCAGCCTCTTTAACCCGATCAAGTAATTGTTCTAATACTTTGCGTACATCACCAACAATAGGTACTTCTGGGGTACGATTTTTACCTACTTCCGCAGGGTCAATATCAATATGAATGACTTTAGCACGGCTGGCAAATTCATCTAATTTACCTGTAACGCGATCGTCAAATCTTGCCCCAATAGCCACCAACAAATCACATTCACTAACCGCAAAGTTTGCATAGGCTGTCCCGTGCATTCCCAACATCCCCACAGATAGAGGGTGATGCTCGTCAAAAGCTCCGATACCCATCAAAGTTGTAGTTACTGGAATCTGGAATCTTTCAGCGAGTTCTTTAATTTGAGCATGAGCATCGGCAGAGATCGCACCACCACCTACATACATCAATGGTCTTTCGGCTTCTGCCATTAATTTGAGGGCAGCATTTATTTGTCTTGGATTACCTCTTACGGTTGGCTTGTAACCTCTAATATTTACTCTGCCTGGCGCAACAGGTACATAGTCAAATTCTTCATAACCGACATCTTTGGGTATATCGATTAATACTGGGCCTGGACGACCTGTACTAGCGATATGGAAAGCTTCGGCTACAATTCTTGCCATGTCTTTAGCATGACGTACAACATAGGAGTTTTTAACAATTGGGGTGGTAATGCCAAAAATATCTATTTCCTGAAAGGCATCAGTACCGATCGCTGCTCTTGTGACTTGCCCTGTGATGACCACCATCGGAATTGAATCTAAATGGGCTGTCGCAATGCCTGTAACTAGGTTAGTAGCTCCTGGGCCTGAAGTTGCAAAACAGACTCCTACTTTACCTGTTGCCCTAGCATAACCATCTGCTGCATGGGAAGCAGCTTGTTCATGACGTACTAGAATATGCTGCAGTTTTCCCAGAGCCTCGAAACGATATAATTCGTCGTAGATTGGGAGAATTGCCCCTCCAGGATAACCAAAAATGTGCTTAACCCCATGACGACATAGACTGTCCATTAATGCGAATGCACCTGTACAGCGTTGGGGTGTCTGGGTTGATTGTGAACTTTGGGGAATACTTGTAGATACCACGCTTGCTATCCGTATAAACTTGCCTATTTATTAATTATTGTAGATTTTGCTGTGTAATATGCAACAAAAGCTTGGCTATTTTTTTATATTAAGCTCTCTAATATAAGTTTATTTTTAATATATGTCGAGATACAAATAATAATTAATAATATCAATTATATAGGATTAAGAGTTTAAGATTTCGGCATAAAAGTTTGTCAGGGAATCAAGAATTTTAAAACCTGGGGTGATAACTCGCCAACCAACTATTGCTTCTGGTAATTGCCATATATCTAAATGTTCTACTTCTGGATCGGCATAAAAATTGCTTTTTCCCGCGCCTAAGATACCCGAACTCCAGTGAGTAAAATAATCATGGCTAATACGATAACAAGGAAAACTATTAGTTAAAGGCATCCCCCACCCATCAACAGCAATAAAATGATCTATCTTACCTCCCTGTAATTGCCACGCCCAGGCTGCACCCAATGCGCCCACAACCCCAGCACTAAAAGCAATAAAAGATAAAGGTTGGGTTTGAGATGGTGAAGGATAATGTTGTTTTAGCCATTGTTCAATAGCGATCGCCCAATAAGGGGAAATTTTTTCAGTAGGTAGCACTAGATAATCTCTAGACTCTAAAATGCTGCTCATTCCTTGAATAAAGCTGTTGGTAAGCGTAGGAGAATGTACCCCAGGACAAATAATAATTGTCATTAATATTAAGAAGCGATAGAAAATATGTCATTAGAATACGCTAATCTTTTTGCCAGATCTAGGGTTTAACTAGTTGATACACTAAACAGGCAAGTTTGAACTGCAAATGAATTGAAACCGATAAAATAAAAACATCATTTTTTACTAAGCTAAGATTTATGACTAAGGCTGCACCAGCAAAGACAGAGTACGAAGCAATAATTGGATTAGAAACCCACTGTCAACTAAATACTGAAACGAAAATATTTAGTCGTGAGTCTACTAAATTTGATGGTGATAACCCTAACACTAATATCTCACCGATTTGTTTGGGATATCCTGGAGTTTTACCTGTTCTCAATGAAAAAGTATTAGAGTACGCTGTAAAAGCAGGATTAGCTCTTAACTGTCAAATTGCACCTTATAGTAAGTTTGATCGCAAACAATATTTTTATCCAGACTTACCGAAAAATTATCAGATCTCACAATACGATTTACCGATCGCCGAACATGGTTGGATTGAAATTGAAATTGTAGAAAAGCCCAATACTGAACCGATCAGAAAAAAAATTGGCATCACTCGTCTACACATGGAGGAAGATGCAGGGAAGTTAACCCACGGTGGTAGCGATCGCCTTGATGGTTCTACTTATTCTTTGGTAGATTTTAATCGTGCTGGTATTCCTTTAGTGGAAATAGTTTCAGAACCAGATTTACGTACTGGTAAGGAAGCAGCAGAATATGCTCAGGAATTACGGCGAATTATGCTGTATTTAGGGATTAGTGACGGTAAAATGCAGGAAGGTTCTTTACGTTGTGATGTCAATATTTCTGTACGCCCAGTCGGACAAAAGGAATTCGGTACAAAAGTTGAAATTAAAAACATGAACTCCTTTAGCGCGATCCAAAAAGCGATCGACTATGAAATTGAAAGGCAAATTGAAGCTATTACTAACGGTGAACCTATCTATCAAGAAACCCGTTTATGGGAAGAAGGTAGTGGGAGAACAAAGAGTATGCGTCTTAAGGAAGGTAGTAGTGATTATCGTTATTTTCCTGAACCAGATCTTCCCCCCATTGAAGTATCCCCAGAACAATTAGAAGCTTGGAGGGCAGAATTACCCGAACTTCCTGTAGCTAAACGTCATCGTTATGAATCAGAATTAGGTTTATCTGCTTATGATACTAGGGTTTTAACCGATGATCGCGCTGTTGCTGAATATTTTGAAGCTGCGATAGTTGCAGGTGCTGATACTAAACAAGTGGCTAATTGGGTTATGGGAGATATTGCAGCCTATGTTAATAGTAATAATTTGAGTATTACCGAAACGCAACTTAAACCAGAAGTTTTAGCAGAGTTAATTGGTTTAATTTCTCAAGGAACAATTAGTGGCAAAATCGGTAAAGAAATTCTACCCGAATTATTAGAAAAGGGTGGTTCTGCTAAGGAATTAATTGAGAAAAAAGGCTTGATTCAAATCTCTGATACTAGTGAGATTGAAAAGATTATCGACGAGGTTATTGCAGCCCATCCTCAAGAGTTGGAACAATTCCGCAGTGGTAAAACTAAACTCAAAGGTTTCTTTGTAGGGCAAGTTATGAAACAAACTGGCGGACGTGCTGATCCGAAATTGACTAATCAATTATTAGGTAAAAAATTAGAAGGTTAATTAATTAATTTGTTACCAATGATCTTAGGTTTTCAGGATATAACTGATTTGATCATTGGTATTTTTTATTAGGTTTAAGATAATTTAAAGAGATATTGCCTTGAATTTGCCTATATTAATCTAATTTCTAGTTAAAATGAAATATTTAGACTTTGTACAATGCAACCTCATATAAAAAACCTATTTTACTACTATGAAAACTAACTAGCTTTTCTATAACTCGGATAAAAATATTCGGTATTTTTTGAATATACATTACAATTAAACGTTGTAAAACACTCATTTCACCGAAGGTCTACTAGAAATGCGATCGCTTTACCTATTTTGACACCTAGACTTTAAATCGTTTAAATATCTTACCTTTTTAAATTTTAATACTCAATGGCTTTCTAAGACATTTAACCCAACAACACCTATTAAAATAGCCCCAATAAAAACAACTTTTAAAAAACTAATACTTTCATTAAATAATAATATCCCAATAATACTAATTCCAATTATTCCCAACCCAGACCAAATAGCATAGGCGATACTTATATCTATAGTTTTAATCGCAATACTTAAAAATCCAAATGCCAAAACATAACCTGTAGTCACTCCTATTAAGTAAATAGATTTAAAAGAGCCATTGGTCATTTTTAAACAAGTGGTAGCCACTATTTCAGAAATAATTGCCAGAAACAAAAACAATACATTTTTATCAATAACCATTTTCATTACTTGCTCCCATAATTTATATAACTTCTGCCATCCCCAAGATAAATTAACCAGCAAAAGTTAGCCCAAAGCAAGTTTAACTAGAATAATCACCCATTATCAAGCGAACTTCAATATTTTAGTAGCTTTTGTTGAGATTTAATCTTTAAATAATCTTGAGAAGTACGGTATAAAATATCTCTATCCTCAACAAGATACTCAGAAAGAGTCGAGTAGATAATTTTAATATCTTCTGCAATAATTGCCTTACATAGTTGGGGATAACTAGCGTTATTTATTGTTTGATTTTTATCATATAAATAGTTATAACGTAAGTTTGATGGCATTTTATAAAAGAGTAAGATCGCTTTTAACCAACTAAATATTGGCTTATTTTTGACAATTCCTCTTCATTTTTCCCAATAATCAAACTCTAGTTCATAACAAGTATCTTCAAGCTCACTTAATTTATCTTCCATAAAAGATCGTGCATCGATGATGGCTTGATTATAAACACTTGGACATATTTCTTGCAAACAAAAGTCGAGAAATAATGATGCTTTAAGATCGCCAATTTCTTCATCAAGTTTTTCTGCAAAATAGCGTTTGATCGATTTAATTAACTGCTGTTTTTTTGATTTAGATAGTTTTATAGTCATGCCAGATAACTAAAAATAAATCTTATAATTCTTTATCGATCTTTAACAAGCGATCGCGCATATAATCTATTTCAATGATTTTTTTGCCACCCTCTAAATACTATAACAAAACCCAATACATTACCACTTCATTTTGCTAAGGTTAAGGTTTTAGAATCTATAACAAAATTAGGTGTAGAATAAGACTTACGATGTAATTGGCGAATAGCTTGTTCACAGTACCATTCCAAAGACTGATTAGGACTGTAGTACATTATTTCTTTGATAATTGCAATTGCCTTGTTGGTGTCTTCGTTCACCAGTGTTAAAAGTTCGTTAATTAATTCTTGAGCAATTTTGCTTACAGGACGATAAGGTTTTCTAGGTTGAATGGATAAACAACCCTGAAGATCTGTATTATTTGTAGCTTGCATTTTTATATTAATACATATATATATACAAATAATAAAATTTACTCTTCAAAAGTGGGTATGTTGGCGATCACAATCTTTCCAGAATTTTAAAGCTTTAAAGATCAAGTTTTGCTAGATGACTATATGAGATAGATTATCTGGTGGACAGATGCCCACCCTTTTTATCCAAACCTAACCAATCAATTCCTTAGCACGTTTGACAAAGTTATCCGCAGTAATGCCATTAAACTGCATAATTTGCCCAGCACTAGCGGTAGTTTCCCCACGTTTCCAAGCAAATACATCTCTTTTACTACTACTACGCAACATTACAGGTTCTAACATGGCACTCGAACCCCCAGTAATACCGAGTAAGGCGTGTCCATCAAACAGGTTGGAGAATTCTGCATCGGAGAGAAAATCACCATCTTGATCTTGAGTAATAGTATCCCAAGCAACATCACTAGGACGATAGAGACGACGCGGGTTAATTATTGAGACAATTTTTGAACCAATACCTTGGGATTTTAAGGCTTCGGCAGCTTCAAACACAGGAATTAAGGTCATATCCCCAATAACAGCAAAGACAACCACTTTATCTCCAGGGGTTTCTTGCAGCACGATCGCGCCCTTATCTAATGCCTCACGGGTTTGTTCGAGGGTGGTGCGAACTTCTAAGGGAGACTTACTAGCTGTAATAGTAATACCTTTATTCTTAGTACCCAATGCCCATTCATAACAAACTTGAATACTATTAGCATCACAGGGGAAAAGCGGAAAAATATTACCGTTACGCATCATCCCTGCAAAGTAATTCTCAATTTCGGGACGTTGATGTGTCCAACCGTTGCGCCCTTGTTCTAATGCCCCTGCGGTAAATAAAGTAATAGTAGAAGGAGTAAGATGGCGTAATTCTGCCATAGCTTGGGTTACTGTTTGCCAGATGGGTAAACCATTGATAGCAAAGGATTCGTAGGAACACCATAAACTACGCCCTCCAAATAAAGCCTGGGCTGCTGCTAAACCTGCACAAGCATCTTCACTCAAGGGTTCATAAACCTGTCCTTGGGGCTGCTGAAAATAGGTTTCATCGGTGGTAGGATGAATAATTTTTAAAGCGGTGTTGATATTATTAATTCCCGATGCAGCATTACCATCGGCGTTAGTGACAATAAAATCTTTATCTTGCTGTCCAACATAGCCAACGATCGCTCCCATAGCTGTAGTGGCTACTTTTTTATCACCACCGACGGTATATTCTTCTAGGGGAATTGTACCTAAATCTGCTAGGGGAAATTCCTTTTCAGTAACGGCTGTAGCGACGGCTGCACCACCATTAGCACGTAAATAGTTATCCCTTACTAATTGCCAGGCTTCGGGAGTCAATGCCCTTTCTTTTAAAGCACTAACAATATAATCCTTTTCTACACTATCCCCTGGGTAAAGGTTATGGGACTGTGCGCCTCGTTTATGAACACCTGCACCTTTGAGTTGTTTAACGATTAATACTGTTAATTTGCCTCCTAATGCAGATTTGGCTGCTTGATCTGTAGCTTCTAAAATTGCCTGGGTAAACGCCATTCTACCTGCTTGGGAAAACCTCGTACTATCTACATATTCCCCAGACTGGTTAGCATCATCGTAATCTTTAGCATTAACCAAAATCACCTCAGCAAAACCATTACCCCGCCAATAAGCAATCATTTCCTCATTAGTTTTAGTGGAAACCATGCTGTGATGTTCTTGGGAATAACCATTCCAGACCAAAATAGGTAAAAAGTTGGTAATTTTAGGATAAGCAGTATTAAAATGCCCGAAGCTACTCATAATATAAGGTTCACCCAAACCACCATCACCGATAGTTACAGGAAACAACTGCCCAGGATAGAGTTTAGCCCCAGCCATTGCAAAGTGCTGTCCTTGTCCTAGGGGCCCTGCGGGACTTAATAAACCAGGGACTTGTCCTGAGAGGTGTCCTAATAGCCCGTGCATTTCCCGAAAGCGATCGCCTAAATCTTGAACGGTATTAATCCCCATCGCTTCTAGGGAGGTATCTAAAAAGACATTACTATAAAAACCTGGGGCATGGTGTCCAACTTCGGTGACAATATTTTTATATCCCAACATTACCAAAGCAGCGATCGCATCTGCAATACTGGCAAATCCCCCAGGATGTCCAGATTCTTTACTGGCGGTAATTTGCAAAGTTAGATAACGTAAAGCATCTGCTGCTAACATGGTTTGGTAGACTGCGCTTTGATCTGTAGTCGAAGCGATCGCGCTTTTTCCAGCCTCAATAGCTGCTTTTTGCCCATATTTATCGAAATCAGGCAAACTGTCTTTAAAGTGTTGAATGCCCTGACAAAAAGTTGGAATGTTAGTTGCAACGGTCATAAAAAATATATCCTTCGTTAGTCTAACTGCAAGTATTAAGTAAATCTTACAATTTTAAGCGTTATGACAACGACAAAATATCTCTATGACTGCTATTGATAATTGATAATTGTATCTATAAATCCTCTCAGGCTACTTATGGGTTATAGGGTTTGGGTGTTGAATCTATACTGCTATATCTTGCCTTTTATTTGTCTAGATCTTGTTAATTACGCCAACGCAAGACCAAGTTATTGTCTAAGGGATGGCTTACCCCTATTTTAGATATAGCAGAGGTAATTAATAATTATTCTTGTTCAAGAATGCGCGTTAATTTAGCGCGTACATCATTAATTTTTTCTTCTGCTTTGGGTACACAAACCAAGCGTACATCTACTTCTAAAATATTTTCTAATCTAGTAGTTTTTTCCCATATTTTAGATTCTTCTAAGGATTCGTGTTGATAGCGAAAGGTTACTGTTTCTTGTTCCACTTCCAGTATTTCAACGTTTTTAACCCAACCATTACTACTTCTAATAAACAACCAAATATCAGACTGTCCAATTAATTGTTTTAGTTTAGTTTCCATAAAGATCAAAAATACGGTTTCTCCCTACACATTAAGAAATTACTGTATCTACTATAAGCTCGATTTCCACTACGTTAATGTCATGAAAATTACAAAATACTCTACTCTAGGATAGATGTTTAAAATATCGTTATAGTATTCATAGTTCCCTTTTCTAGATAAAATCTTTCAGTGCCGTGAAATTACCGATAAGTTTTAGTCCTTAATTTTTACTACGATATAAATAGTTACCTTTTATTTCTCCATAGCAAGATTATTTTTTAGTTGTAGCCATTAATAATATGACCGTATCTTATCCTGTAGACTTTCAAGACGCTTTTGATATTATTGTGGTTGGCGGTGGACATTCGGGGTGTGAAGCAGCATTAGCAGCAGCCAGATTAGGGTGTCGCACTCTGATGTTAACCCTTAACCTTGATAAAATCGCTTGGCAACCTTGTAACCCTGCGGTGGGGGGTCCTGCCAAGTCTCAGTTAACCCATGAAGTTGATGCCTTGGGTGGAGAAATTGGCAAAGTTAGCGATCGCACTTATCTTCAAAAACGTGTGTTAAATGCTTCTCGTGGTCCTGCGGTCTGGGCCTTACGGGCGCAAACTGATAAGCGAGAATATGCAGCCGTGATGAAACAAATCGTGGAAAATCAAGAGAATTTGAGTATCCGCGAAGGGATGGTGACGGATTTAGTCTTAGGGAAAAACGATGAGGTTATTGGTATTGAAACCTATTTTGGCACTTGTTTTGCTGCTAAAGCAGTCATTTTAACCACAGGTACTTTTTTGGGGGGTAGAATCTGGGTTGGTAATAAATCTATGGAAGCAGGACGTGCTGGAGAATTTCCCGCTATAGGTTTAACCCAAACACTTAATCAATTGGGTTTTGAAACAGGTAGACTAAAAACAGGTACTCCTGCAAGGGTTGATAAACGTTCTGTAGACTATAGCAAAATGCAGGCTCAACCCCCAGATACAGAAATGCGTTGGTTTAGTTTTGACCCCTCCGCTTGGGTGGTTCGAGAACAAATGAACTGTCACTTAACCCGTACTACCCCCGAAACCCATAGAATTATTCGGGAAAATTTACATTTGTCACCTGTATATGGTGGTTGGGTGGATGCTAAAGGACCCCGTTATTGTCCTAGTATCGAAGATAAAATTGTTCGTTTTGCCGAAAAGGAAAGCCATCAAATTTTTATTGAACCAGAAGGTAGAGATATTCCAGAACTTTATATTCAAGGTTTTTCTACAGGCTTACCTGAAAAACTGCAATTAGCGATGCTTAGAACCTTACCAGGGTTGGAAAGCTGCGTTATGCTTCGTCCTGCTTATGCGGTGGAATATGACTTTTTACCTGCTACCCAGTGTTATCCTACCTTGATGACCAAAAAAATAGAAGGTTTATTTAGTGCAGGACAGATAAATGGTACTACTGGTTATGAGGAAGCAGCAGCCCAAGGCTTAGTTGCAGGAATTAATGCTGCACAGTTTGTTAAGGGTAAGTCCCCTGTTATATTTTCTAGAGAACAAAGTTATCTCGGTACGCTTATTGATGATCTGTGTACAAAAGATTTGCGTGAACCTTATCGGATGTTAACCAGTCGTTCAGAATACCGTTTAATTTTACGTTCAGATAATGCCGATCGCCGTCTAACTCCTTTGGGACGCGAAATAGGTTTAATTGACGATCGCAGATGGCAACTATATTTAGATAAGCAAGCTAAAATTGCAGCCGAAAAGGAAAGACTGTATGAAACTCGCGTTAAAGAGAAAGATCCTGTAGGAATAGCGATCGCTGAGGAAACTCAACAAAAAATTAAAGGTTCTATTACCCTAGCTGATCTACTCCGTCGTCCTGGGTTTCATTATGCCAGTCTTGAGAAGTATGATTTAGCTAATCTTGAATTGACTCCTATTGAAGCAGAAGGGGCTGAAATTGATATTAAGTATTCTGGATATATTAAACGTCAAGAAACTCAAATTGAGCAAATTAGCCGTCATACAAAACTGAAATTACCCCAAAATTTAGACTATCTCACCGTTGAAACTCTACGGATGGAAGCTAGGGAAAAACTTAATCAAGTTAAACCTTTAACTATCGGACAAGCAAGTAGAATTGGCGGGGTAAATCCAGCAGATATTAATGCTTTATTGGTTTATTTGGAAATTCAATCTCAAAAACAAACAGTGAATAAATAATTGATAGTTAAGATTGAAATAAATATTATTTATTCGGCGTTGATAAATGGGTGATGCTTAAAAAATGATTATCAGCTTATAACGGTACTATTTTGTACTTTATTACCTTAATCATCAATGTCGTTTATTCTAATTTTATTGGTTTAATTTGATCAGGATGAACAATTTTAACTTCTGTAGCTTCCTTAAAATCTTGAGGATTGAACGTTAATACATGAGTAATTTTATTGGCAATCATAACTGCCATTAATCTTGCATCATGGGTTCTTTTTCCTTTAATTTGATATCTTGTGACTAACTCTAACCAATTAGTAAAGATTGCCTCATTTTCTGTTATTAAAGTAAATTGTTTTATAAGTTGATTAATTTTATTCTCTGTTTGTTCGACACTCCATCCCAACCCATTAACCTCTATCGGACGGGTCGCAACCACCCAAAATTCAATCAAAACTTGCGCTGTAATTACACATTCGTATCCTTGAGCTATCAAACTAGCTACAGCCTTGACTGCTAAAGTATGGTGAACAGATGCTTTATCGCTTGCTCTGAGTAAAATATTTGTATCGAGTAGATATTTAGTCACAAAACTAGTCTAAATCAATCTTCATTATAAATACTGTCACGAGTTAAGGCTTCATCAGCTAGCCCTGGGCTATCCAAAGTGTTATCACAAGCCCAATTAATCCACTCTCTTACTTGTTGCGCCCTCTGCTGAGATTGATTTGATTCTAATTGTTTCTCTTTGAGAGCTTTTTCCCTAATAAAATCGACAAAATCTAAAACTTCTTGCTGTTGTACTAAAGTTAAAGAATGCCATTTATCTAATAATAATTTTTCACTACTCATTTTTTTGAATTTGAAAATGTAAGTTTTTTACTTTAACTGTAAAATAATGAAATATTAAATACTTCAGTGTGTAACCAATGTTTAGAATAATCAATAATGTAAAAAATAGCTTTTTTGCTATCAATTAATAAAATTGTTCTAAAACCTCCTTAGTTGCCACACCTGTTTTTGTCCAACTAAACTTTTGTGCTTGTTGCAGACTAAGTATACTTAATTGCGCTCGCATGAGAGAATCTTGAGCAATTTGATTCATGGCTGCGGTAATCGTCGATATATTATAAGGATCGATTAAAATGGCAGCTTCCCCCGTTATTTCTGGTAAAGAAGCTAAATTAGAAGTAATTACGGGAGTTCCACAACCCATTGCCTCTAAAACTGGTAGTCCAAACCCTTCCCACAGTGTAGGGAAAACTAAAGCAACCGCACCACTAATAATTGTGGGTAATTGTTGATAATCTAGATAATCTAACCATAATACCCGTTTTTCTATGCCTAATTCTTTTGCTTGTTGTTGTAGTTGGGGAGTAAAACGCGGATCATTAGAACCTGCGATCGCGAGATGGTATTCTTGATTATTAATAGCAGCAAAAGCAGTTAGTAACCCAGCAATATTTTTATAGGTATCTTGACGACCAAGATATAGAAAATATGGATTATTGTTATCTAAATATCTTGTTTTTCTTGGATAGAAGTTATCTAGATCATATCCCAATAAAATCGGGGTAATTTTATTAGCAGCAATACCATAAAAATCTACTATATCTTTAGCAGTTGCTTGGGAATTACAAATGATATGTTGTGCTTGGTTTAAGACTAAAGGTACAACATAACGAAAATAATTAGTTAATGGGGAAGTTAAACGCGGAAAACGCAAGGGTATTAAATCATGACACATCACCACATACCGAGATTTTGTATATAAAGGTGCTTCTGGTATAGGGGAAAAAATTAAATCTGCTTGCAGTTGTTGATAAATTTTAGGCAGATCTAATTGTGTCCAAAGTAATCTTTTAAAATGCCCTTTACTTCCTTGAGCAGGAGTTAGATCATCGGCAATAGGATAGTGTTGGTAATCTTGATATTTTTGTGCCGATAAAAGAATTGGGTTTAATGTTTTTAAACTAGGAATAATATTGCTTGCATAGGTAGCAATACCCGTCGGTTTATCAAATAGAACAGCTAAATTAATTAATAACAAGACGCTATAATTTGATTGATTTATAAATCATTGATAACTAATTTATTTTTCTGACTATTTTACCATCCTTATCTATCAATTCGCTCAACGGATAATTGAGACTTAGTTAACTTGCTCTAATATCTCTCAAGAATCGCCAAGGCAATTATTAATTATCCCTGCTTGAATTTATTTCTATCTTGTATAACACCACTATAATCTTATTTCTTCTGGCTTTAATTTTACCAGTTCTAAACTACCATTCCATAACTGTTGAGCTTTGATGGGATCATAAGATTCATCAGCCGAATTAATCATTTCAAACCCACTAAAATATTTACCCGTCACACTATCTAATGTTGGATCTAACACCAATTTTGCTAAAGCTTTGCCTGCGTTAGACATCCTATTAATTTTAGGAATAAAGTTAGAAAAAATAGGTAAAATATAATTCCAAACAAACTTAGCTGTAACTGTATAATCTTGAGCTAATCCCGAACCTGGCATCAATCCTGGATTAAAAACATTAACATCAATACCCTTAATATTTTTAGCTTCAAAACGACGGGAAAATTCATAAGCACACAAAACATTACAAAGCTTAGAAGTAGTATAAGCAATTCGTCCCACTTCACCTATCTTTTTATCTTGTAAATTAGGATCTTGTGTGGGATATGCCATTAATTGTGGATCTCTAAAATATGGTGCTGGCATTCCTGTAATTTTACTCGCATCATGAGTATCACTACTTACAAAAATAATTCTCGAAGGTGTAATTAATTGTGGCAAAAGTAGATTAACCAGTAAAAAATGTCCTAAATGATTAACCCCAAAAGTAGTATCATAACCATCTTGAGTATAAGTTTGCTGTTGGACAAATTGCACCCCTGCATTACAAACTATTGCACCTAGTGGCGGTAGATCGCGACGGGTAAATTCCAGCACAAAAGAGCGAATGGCAGCCAAAGAAGCTAAATCTAACTCCATAGCTGTTATTTGCTTAGAATTAGTAGTTGCTTGTAACTTTTCTACAGCTTGGTTAGCTTTCTCTAAATTACGACAGGCAATAATTATGTACCAGTCTTTATTTTTAGCAATTTCTTGGGTGCAGAAATAACCCAAACCACTATTTCCCCCAGTAATAATTACTGTTTTCATTGAGCAAAAATACAGTTTTAATATTTTCCTAGATTACATTAATTGACATCAATTCAGACTATCTTAGAAATTTTATTTTAGTTATTAAGCCTAGCATTAGTTCTCTGAACAATCCCAATAAAGGCATCTTCTAAAGAAAAAGGAATTGCTCTTTGGGAAGCGATTTGAATTTGATGTTGTGTTAATTTACGACTGATAATTGGTAGATCTTGTTGAGGATTGTCTAAAACCAAATGCAGGCGATCGCCGAAGATAGAAATACGCCAAGATTCTAAGTCTTGTTTAAGTAAGTTGGAAGCTGATTGATTATCGGATACAATCATTTCGATTAAATTACCTGGTTGTTGAGCTTTGATTTGGCTAGGTGAACCTTGAGCAACAATTTCCCCTGCAACCATAAAACCCATCCGATTACAGTTTTCTGCTTCTTCTAAATAATGAGTCGTTACTAAAATAGCTGTGCCTTGTTGGGCAAAATTACGAATTAAACGCCAGAATTGTCTTCTTGCTAAAGGATCTACTCCCGAAGTGGGTTCATCTAAAAATAATATTTCAGGCTCGTGCATTACTGACGCACCAAAGGCTACTCGTTGTTTCCAGCCACCAGGTAGACTTCCTGTAACTGTATTTTCTTTGCCTAGTAAACCACAGGTAGTTAATACCCAGTTTATTTTTTCCTGTCGCAATTTGCTAGGAACACTATACACTCCACAGTAAAATTCTAAATTTTGTCTAATTGTCAGATCGTCGTATAAGGTGAATTTTTGGCTCATGTAACCCAAACGAGAACGAACCTGAGAACTATGTAAATTATCAGTTTGCCCTGCTAAAATCATCTCTCCAGCACTCTTAGGCAGCAAACCACAGAGCATTTTGATCGTAGTCGTCTTACCTGCCCCATTTGCCCCTAATAAACCGTAAATTTCCCCATATTTGACTTCTAAATCCACTTTCTTAACTGCTTGAAACTCGCCAAAGGTTTTTTGTAAATTCCTGGCAGCAATCGCTAAAGCCCTAGTGGAAATGGTATTATCCTGCTTTACCCCACGATAACGGGGAAACTCAATAAAAGCAGGATCAGAACCCTGTTGACGCAAACGAGTCACAAAGACATTTTCTAGAGTAGGTTCATCTGATTGTAAATCAAATGGTAATTGCTGTTGTGCTAATAATTGAGTAATGTCTTGAGTAGCTTGCTGCGGATCACTAACCAAAACATCCAAGCGATCGCCAAAAAATTGTAAATCAGCAATACCTATTTTTAAAGCATCCCTGCCTAATACATTTTCCACCGCCTTTAAATCTTTGGCTCTCAATTCCAAACGATGTAAACCCAAACTAGCTCTTAATTGCCCTAAACTCCCAATCTGTTGAATCTTACCATCATAAATTAAAGCAATACGGTGACAACGTTCTGCCTCATCTAAATAAGGAGTTGCCACCACAATACTTACCCCTTCTGCTGCCACAGTCGCAAGTAAATCCCAAAACTCACGGCGGGAGACAGGATCGACCCCTGTTGTCGGTTCATCTAATAACAATACCTGCGGTTGAGCAATCAATGCACAACAAAGAGCTAATTTCTGTTTCGTCCCCCCAGAAAGTTGACTAGCAAGACGAGTCGGAAAATGTTGTAAACTAAATAAGCTCAGTAATTTGGTTTTTCTTTGCCTAAATTCAGTTTCAGATACTTGACGCAATCGAGCACTGTAACGTAAATTCTCTTCAATACTTAAATCAGGATAAAGCGAAAACTTTTGCGTTAAATAACCAATATTTAAACGAGCTTCACGGGGTGGTTTACCTAAAACCTCAATCTTACCTCCTGTAGCTTCCATTACCCCAGCCAAAATCTGAAAAGTAGTAGTTTTCCCTCCCCCATCAGGACCAATTAAGCCAAAGATTTCCCCTTGAGCAACAGTAAAATCAATCCCTTTAACGGCTGCTACTTTGCCATATTGCTTATATAATCCTGTAACTTCAATTGAGATTGGTTTGAGCTTTGATGTAGTGTCTTGTTGAGTAAGCATGGTGTCAGTAATTGATAATTGACAAGTGATAATTGAGAACTGCCCACTGGTAAGTGATCACTGCTTAACAATCTCCCCGTCGGCTGGCATTCCTGGTTTAGCAAAGCCTTGAGGATTATCGATTTTAAGTTTTAAGCCAAATACTTGGGTAACGCGATCGCTACGGAAATAGATGTTTTCGGGGGTAAAGGAAGCTTGGGAGTCGATTTCGGCGACAGTAGCAGCTAGGGGTTTGTTGGGGGCGGAATCTAGAAAGACTTCTGCTGGTTGTCCTACTCTGATTAAGCCTATTTCTCCTTGTGGTAGATAACCCCGTAGATATACGTCATTAAGATCGATGAGGCTCATTAAAGTTGTGCCTGTGGCGATTACTTCTCCTGGTTCACTAGTGCGAGTTGAAACAATGCCTGTGAGTGGGCTGGTAATTTTAAGATCATTTAATTTGGCGGTAATCTCCGCTTGGGCTGCTTTGGTATTAGCTACTTCTGCCTGGGCTGCTTCTAGTTGTGCTTCTGCTTGTGCTAGTTGTTTGTTTAAGCCTGCGATTTTAGCTGTATTGATTTCGGGGTTAAAACTACTTGTTTGTGCTTGGGTTAATTCCCCTTCGGCTACATTTACTTGTTTTTCCGCTGCCTCTACTGCTGCTTTTGCTGCTTCTAGGTTTGCTTGGGCAGTAATGAGTTTGGTTTGGCTTTGATCGAATTGTTGTTGGGAGATTACGCCATCTTGTAGTAAGGATTGATAGCGATCGCGATCTATTTGGGCGAGTTGTTTTTCTGCCTCCGCTTGTCTTACCTGTGCTTGTGCCTCGGCGGTGGCTGCTTTAGTCGCTGCTATATTTGCTTGTGCTTGATTTATTTTACCTGTGGCATCATCACTGGATTGACGTAGGTTTAGTTTGGCTTGTGCAATCTGACTCTCGATTACTTCTATCTGCAAACGGGCTTGTTTGAGTTGCTGTTGGGCTGAATTTAGACGGGCTTTTGCGCCTGCTAATTGGGCTTTTAATTCGGCATCATCTAGTTTAGCAATTACTTGACCTTGTTTAACGCGATCGCCTTCTCTGACTGCGATCGATTCTATTCTACCTCCTACCTTCGTTCCTATATTGGTTTCGTAACCTTCAATCCTACCACTGAGTTCTAATTCGTTATCTTGAGGCTGATTTAAAAAATAGTAACGCACACCTACTCCTACCCCAAGCAGTAATAAAGCCAAAGGGATTAAGAAGCGCAGTTTTGTCCCACGTTGCTGCGCCTTGGGAGTTTGAATTTCTTCTTGAAGTCGCGAAGTTGTCTGAGACATAGCCTTTAGGTTATTAACACTGTTAAAAGTTTTATTACACTATACGGTATAGTTTAAATTATATTTCTATACTATACGGTATAGTTGTAAAAAAGCCCGTTATTCAAAAAACTTTATCAAAGGGATGCCCAAAACCAAACCAGAATTAAGCCTAAATAAAATTAAGCCCAAGGGAGAACAGATTTTACAAGGGGCAATGCAAGTCTTTTTGCAACAGGGATATGCAGGAACGAGTATGGATCGGGTAGCAGAAGTGGCTGGAGTCTCGAAAAATACAATTTATAACCATTTTCGGGATAAAGAAGGACTATTTACCGCTCTAATCGAACAGATTACTACTACCCGTTTTCAAATTGTCTTTGGTTCGATTGATTTAAAAGCCGAACCTGCGGTGGTGTTGCGTCAACTAGCAGAAAAACTCTTCTCCACAGTTTTACCAGATCGCGAATACATTTCTTTCCTGCGTCTTTTAATTGCCGAGTCTGAACGTTTTCCCCATCTTGCTCAATTATTTATTAGCAATTTACCTAAGAAAGTTTTAGGGATGCTTAGTGAGTACTTAAGTTCTCATCCAGAATTAAATTTACCCAATCCCGAAGCAACAGCAAGGATTTTTATGGGTTCACTGATGACATATGTCTTAACCCAAGAAATTTTACAAGGCAAAGAAATAATTCCCTTGGCTTCAGAAGACTTAATTAGCAGTTTAATTACCTTAATCACAGATCGTAATTAGGTTTTAAGATTTCTGGGTTTTAATCGTTAGTCATTTGTTAATTGCTATCCACTACTCCACCTCTGCCCTATGAAAAGAATCTTGGCGCAATGTCTTAAAGAACTAAATCAATTCAGGCGCGATCGCTTAACGGTAGCGTTGGCTTTAATATTACCCTTGGGGATGTTGTTGATCTATGGGTATGCAATTCGTTTGGAGACTAAAAATATCCCTTTAAGTGTACAGGATTTGGATAATAGTTACCTGAGTCGCAGCTATGTAGAAAGACTGTATGCCACTAATCAGTTTATTCCTGCACGCACCCTCAATTCTTCTCCAGAAATAGTGATCGATCGCTCAATTGCCAAAGCAGTAATAGTTATTCCCCCAGATTTTTCCCGCAAAATTAAATCAAATAAAGTTGTGGATGTACAGGTGTTAATAGATGGCACGGATGTTAATAATGCTAGGGTAATTCAAAATAGTATTCGTGCCACAACTAACTTTTTTCTAGAGACTAATAACCTGCAACCAAATACTCAATTAGTAACCAGTAAAACTCGTCTGTGGTTCAATCCAGGTAGAAAAGAATCTTTATATATTGTGCCAGGGATATACGGCGTAATCTTTTGGGTATTTCCCTCAATGCTAACTGCGATCGCCCTAGTCAGAGAAAAAGAACAAGGTACAATTATTCAAGTTTATGCAAGCGATCTTAGTGCCAGGGAATGGTTGTTGGGTAAGGGCTTGGCATATTTATTAGTAGCCTTAACCGAAGCCTTAGTGGTTATGGGGATAAGTGTAATCCTATTTCAACTACGCTTACAAGGCGAACCAATACCTTTAATTATTGGCACATTAATATATTTAGCTACCAGTGTTTCTTTTGGTTTATTAGTAGGAACTCGTGCAAGTAATCAAACTGGGGCTGTTCAAGGTACTGCGATCGCAGGGTTTCTTACCGCTTTTTTACTTTCTGGTTTTATTTATCGTCTTGAGAATATTCCTTTTCCTTTATCTTTAATTTCCCAGATTATTCCTGCCCGTTATTATATCCTAATCACTCGCGATGCTTTTATTCGGGGTACAGGTTGGGCTGGAGTTTGGTATGTACCTTTAATTGTCGGTTTGATTGGCTTAATAATTTTTACAGCAGCAACTCGTAATCTTAAGCGAATGCAACTTAATGATTAGTTTTGCTTGGCAAGGATTATCTATTGAAATCACTCAATAGAATGATACGCAAAAGATCATGTTTTTCTGTCATTTAAAAGTCAAAGACTTATGTAAAAGATCTGCTAGATAAAATAGAGTCATAATATTATAAAATGAAAATCATACATCGCTTTTTGGAAAGTCGTTTTTGGGCTTTAATGCTTAAAGAAATTCGTCAAATTTTTAGCAATAAACAGTTGATTTTCCTCTTAGTTTTTCCACCAACAATTCAGTTAATTATCTTTGGTTCGTCACTTAGTCCCGATGTTAAAGGTTTGAGTTTAGGTTTAGCAGATTATGCCAATAGTCGAGAAAGTCGGGAATTAGTTGCTGCTTTAACGGAAAATCAAATCTTTCAAGTTAAATCTGTATCTTATAATCAAGATTTAAATCAACAAGTTCGTACGGGTAAAATTGATGTAGGTTTGGTAATTCCTCCAGAATTTAATCAAGATTTACTATCTCGAAAAACAGCCGAAGTTCAGGTAATTATTGACGGTGTTGATGCTAACACGGCTGGTATTGCTCAAGGATATATCAATCAAATTATGCGACAATATAGTCAGAGATTACGTTGTCAAAAAGTTAATTGTCCCCAAGCAATTATTCAACCACAAGTCAGATTTCTTTATAATCCTGGTTTAATTAGTAGTTGGTTTTTTGTCCCTGGAGTTCTTGGTATTGTCTTGACTTTAACAGGATCTTTAGTTTCTTCAATCACTCTAATTCGAGAAAAAGATGTCGGTACTCTAGAACAGTTATTAATGACTCCCGCAGCCGAATGGGAAATTTTATTAGCGAAAATTGTGCCTTTATTTATATTATTAATGGGGGATGTATTATTAGCTTCTGGTATTTCTCGTCTATTTTTTAAACTGCCTTTCCGTGGTAATTTTGGCTTATTTTTAATACTCTCAGGACTTTATTTATTTGTCTGTATTGGTTTAGGAATTTTGCTTGCTACTATATCCCGTACCCAACAACAAGTAATATTAACTTCTTTCTTTTTTAATATCCCAATTATTCAACTTTCAGGCGCGATCGCACCAATTGAGAGTATGCCTTTGTTATTTCGTTGTTTATCTTTCTTCGATCCTTTACGTCACTACGTAGCAATTAATCGTAGTTTAATACTTAAAGGTGTGGGGTTAGGAGAAGTTTGGGATGATGCGCTCGCTCTTTTTATTTTTGCTATTATTTTGTTAACTATTAGCATTAAGAGATTTCGTTCTCAGCTTCAATAAAATATTTAACTGTTAAGTAAATCTTTTGATAATTAATTAAATTAAAATTCCTAGGAGCTATTCTTAACTTGCAATCACAAATTTTAAAATTACACACTTTTTATTACTAATAAACTTGCATTTTTTTATCAATAGAATAATGTACGTTATCTGCATATTTAACTCATACAATATATTTTTATGATAATTTTAACTAAAACACAGTAATATTTACTTGTTTTTTAAATAATTTAGTTATATATATCCTAAACTTAAAATTACTTTGAGCAATTAATAAGTATTTATGTACGAGGTACTATTCAATACATTAAGTAACTCCTAGTTAGCAATACATCTGTTTTTAGCTCATTTTATATATAATTAATTTAAACATTTTTCAATCTCACTTATATCAATTAACAATAATGAATAACACTGAGCTAGATTTTTAGATAAAGTAATTTTATCAGTATAGGAAAATTTCTCAATTCAAATTAATATTGGCTTCATACTGCACAATTAAATACAATTTAACTAAGTAGAGTTAATTGTTTAGCAAAATTCAATTTACGCAAATTATTACAACTCCCTGTCTTTAAATATTCTTGAATATCTAGATAAATTTTTTTCGCTAAGATATACGCAAAATTTACAGGTACGGCATTTCCCACCATTTTATACCCATTGTTTATGTTGTCGTATTTAAAAATAAAACTATCAGGAAACGTTTGTATTCTTGCACATTCCCTAATAGATAATCTGCGATAAGGTTTGGGAGATAAGGGATCAAAAATTCTTGTATCTTTTTTCACAAAAATCATTTTATTAGCTTGAGGATGTATAGGTGCGTGTCTTCCTCCAGCTTGAATAGTAAAAGATGGTTCATCCCAAGTTCTTACTCTATTTCTAGACATATAAATACTAGAATAACTTGTATCTAAATATTCATGATTAGGAAATAATTGGCAAGTTTGCTTAATTTTATCTTTTACTGGTATAGGTTCAACTAACCTTAAATCATATATGGCATCTTTAATAGTTAACCCTGAATTAATTGATATTGGAAAATGGAAAATACCATTAAGTTTTTCATGAGCCCCCACAATGATTACTCTTTTTATATCCTGTGGCACACCATAATTATTAGCATTTAATAGTTTATATGAAACTTGATCCCCTATGTTTTTAAACTTATTTAAAATATTAGTAAAAGCTGAAGTATGTCTTTTGGATAAAATACCACTAACATTTTCAGCTAAAAAAAACATTGGTTGTTTATCCTCAACAATTCTGATATATTCATGAAATAATTGTCCGCGAGAATCATTAATTCCACGACCACTCCCAGCTTCACTCCAACTCTGACAAGGTGGCCCACCAATTATTCCTAAGCAATCTGGTATTTCTGATGATTTGATATCTCTAATATCTTTGCAATCTAAGATAGTTTGAGGATGATTTAATTGATAAGTATCCCAAATAGATTTATCATATTCATTGCCCCAAATAATCTTAAAGTTGGCTTGGCAAAATCCTAAATCTAAACCTCCACATCCAGAAAACAAAGAAATAACTTTCACTATTTACATTTGATTATTTATCTGATTTTGTAGTTAATAATTTTAGCAGAAATTAATATACCTGGGTTATCAGGCAGTTTAATACTTTTTATGTCTATAGTTAATTCGCGATTTGAGCTAACACAGGATTCTAAATTATGTATACTTGATTTTGGAAAAGATAAATATTTATTTTCTCTCATAATGGCTATAACTTGAAAAGTACTATCTGGCTCATATAAGTTTAAATAATTATAAACATCTAGGGGATTTTGCATTCCCCACATTGCCCTAATTCTAAGATAAGTTATTTGTAATGGATCAACTTTATTAACTCTATTTAGCTCTTTTGTTTGAGAGAAAGTAACATTTTGTATTGTACTAATACCAGTAGCAATTGTATTTTTAATTCTATCATAGTAATCTTGACTAGCTGCATAACAATCACCATATATTAACCAAAGTAATTTAAGTTGCTTATTAGGGATAACACCAATTGCATAAATTAAATCTTTTTCTATCCAATTTTCGCATTTACGGCTACTAGAAGAAATCATTAGATTATTTATAAATAGCTTATGTTTGGGGAAAGAACTATTTAAAGCAATTTGAGAATTAAGTGAGGAAATTTTTTTTACTTCTATAGCATCCCCACTACGAATAATTAAATCAGGAGGATTATTTTTGCCCCCTTGCCATGAAAATACTTGCTCATATTTAATAAGTTTACGCTCAAGATTAGTTTCATCTATAGTATTAGCAAACAAATCTTTTACATACTCTTCTAAGGCATCCCTAACTGCATTAATTCTATTATTACTTTTACTTTGATAATGATCTAGTAAATTAGGTAAAGGGTGAGCTACAAGGTTACTTATCCCTTGAAGAATATCTACCATAATCAATAATTACTTAATCTTTAGACAACCAGCCAGTTTGTAATAGAAATATCCTAGCGTCCACTTAATATTAAGATTTTGCTCGCAGTATTAATTCTACTAATTCACAAAATCCTTTGCCTTCAGCTTCTTTAGTGATTTGTTGTGGTTGATGTTTTAGATATTGCAGATAATGGGAAATATTAGCAACTCCTACAGAGACAGGAAACTTATTAAAATCAAATAAGGATTGATCATTAGGACTATCTCCTACTGTTACTATTTCTTCTGTAGTTAATTGAGGAAAAAATTCGTTTATAACTTCTAATAGAGCAGTAGCTTTATTTTGACCTCTGGGTTTAATATGACATTGGACATTGCTATAAGTAAAACTCCAACCATATTGTTGACATAAGTTATCTATTTCTTGAATTTCAGTATTAGTTAATCCAGCCACATCAAAAGTCCAATCAGTAAGGCGAAAAATATTATCGTCAGACTCTTTAATATGTGGATAATTAGCTTTAATTAGGTTAAAAGTTTCTGCTAATTTCTGACGATGTAAATGTATATTGTCTGGGGTAATTTTTAATTCATTACTTATCGGCTTCAATACTTTACTAACTAGCTTCAGATGCTCATCATAGTGATAATAAAGACCGCCATTTTCCGCGATCGCTCCTGTAATAGGTAAATAGTTAGCAATAGCATTAACCCAACCTGCTGAACGACCAGTTACTATGATTACTAATATATTATTTTCTAATAGACTCTCAATATTTTTGATAACTTCACTACTAAATTTTTCATTATTAGTAAGTGTGCCATCCATATCTGTAGCGACTAAGCGGATATTTTTAAGTTGTTCAGCGTTCATGTATTAATATTTATTATTTATGCTTAGGCAATTCTATATTTGCTCAGGATTGTTCATCATATAAGTATCTAATAATATATCTTCAATTTTTTACTTATTTTACAATTTTAATAATAATTTATCGCCTAATTTAAAGACATTTTTCTGAGCAAAATATTAAAGCTAATAGATAAATAATTTTGCACTGTCTTGATTAATTATTAACTTTTTTCTTGAGCGCGCCAATGTAATCATCTGCCCAACATCATATAATCTTTTTCATATAAACCCTCGTAGTTATGATTTATAACAGGGTGTTGGTAACTTTTAATTAAGTCTTTAACTAAAGCTGCGCCTGATACACTACACAAATTAACATTAAAGTATTATTAATATTTACTATAACTAAAATAGCAATTAAGATGATGGCGAGCTGGTAATTAGCAAAGTAGTAGTAGAGTCGCTATTAATTATTTTAATTTTTCGTATAATTTTATACAGACAAATATTTGAGGGTGAGCTGTACTTTTTCCAAAACAGAATCATTTTAAAAAAAGTAGCTTATATGCCCAAAGACTGTAGTCAGTAAGCTTTACACCGCGATATCCAATATAAACCTAATTAACTGGCAGACTTATTATATTGCCTAGATATTTTACCTATTGTCTTAGCAATTCAATAACTATCGGCATTTGAGCTAATAAATTTTAAGTAACATAGCAAATATTAGTCATTTTGTTTAATACTTAAGTAATAATACATAAACTAAAATTTAACTTTGAAATCTAGTACGCAGTTTAAGTAACTACTTTTTAGGGTTAAAATCGGCAAATATGTCCCACAAATTTCGACCATTTTTCTCCCGTACCTCTTTTCTAGTATTAACTGCTTTAATAGCACTAGGATATATAGGAAATTATCTAAAACTTCCTTTTGGCTTTGGAGTTGATTTTTTATTTGGCAGTATATTTGTACTAACTGTTGTTAGTCTTTACGGAATTAAATGGGGCGTTTTGGCTTCAATTATTGCAAGCTCCTATACTATAATTCTTTGGCAACATCCCTATGCCCTGATAATATTTGTTTGTGAGACATTATTTGTGGCTTGGAGAATAAGACGAGGTAATCATCAACTATTAATTAGTGACATGATTTTCTGGGTATTAATTGGGATGCCATTAATAGGTTTATTTTATGGATATATTCTGAAAGTAAACTTAATTACTACAGCTATCATTTTAGTCAAGCAACCAGTAAATGGAATTTTCAATACTCTAATTGCTAATTTTATTCTAGGTTATAAACCAATATACAATTGGGCAAACATTTCAGCTAAAAAAGCCAATCTTTTCTTCGAGCAAATCATCCTCAATCTTTTAGTAGCTTTCGTTCTCATTCCTGCTTTAACCCTAATGGTAATTAATAATAGAGCAGCCATGAAACAAGAACAAGAGACTTTAATTGCAACATTAGAAACTTCGGCACAAAATTTAGCTGCTGATCTGCTACGCTGGCATCAGTCAGGGTTGGATGCTTTGCGCTATTTAGCACAGACAAGTAGTCAAACTAGAATTATAGTCTCAGGACAAACTCAACATAGTCTTGAGTTAGCAATTCAAAGTTTACCATTATTTCGACAGACATATATTATTAATGCCGATCGCGATATAATTGCAGCAGCCTCTCCTCAACGCAACTATATAGAGACAAGTCTTATTGATTTTTCTCGCTGGGATATTCCGAGAAAACCGCAAATCTTTATTATCCCCGATCAATCTACCTCTAACAATTCTCAAACTCAGCCAAGGATCTTACAAACTTTACCAATTATTTTAAATAATCGTTGGTTGGGAAATATTATTGCTGAATTAAATATCGATTTTATTGAGAAATTATTACAAACGCCTACTTATTCGCAACCATTAAAAAGCACTTTATTTGATACTAAACAATTATTAATTGCCACTACAGATGAACAACAAATTAATCGAAGTAAAGCAACAGGTGAAATAACTTATCTAGATTCCGATAAAACTAAAGGAAGTCTTTATCATTGGCTACCAATTGTTAAAAATAAACCCTTAGTAGCTCGTTGGCGAGAATCTTACTATGTCAAAGATTTATTACTCAATGAAGAAATTCCGTTAACTTTGAGTATGAAAGCCCCTGCTGCTCCTTATATTGATTTTCTACAACTTTTATATGTTAGAAGTCTGACGCTTTTATTATTAATTGCCCTAGCTTCTATTGTAATAGCTAAGTTTTTGAGTCACTTATTAGTTAAGCCGATTTTAAGTTTGGCAATTTTTACTAATAATTTACCTGATAAAATTCTACGCAATGAGCAAGTTATTTTACCCAGAAGTTCGATTACAGAAATGAATGCTTTGGCAAATAATTTTGAATTGATGTCTAATACGATAGAGGAAAATATACGACATATTCAAAGTGCCAACCTGAAATTACAACAGGCAAAAACTAAAGCCGAAGTAGCAAACCAAGCAAAAAATCACTTTTTAGCTAATATTAGTCATGAATTAAAAACACCTTTAAATAGTATTATTGGCTATAGTAGACTAATAAAAAAAAATATAGATAAATCGAATCTTGATCCAAGTAATCCTTTAGAATTAAAGTCGGTAGAATGGTTAGAAATTGTGCAGCAAAATGGTAAATATCTTTTAACTTTAATAGATGAAATTTTAGATTTATCCAAATTTAAAGTTCATCAAACTAAACTCAATCCTTCCCTTTTGACAATGGCTAACTTTATGGACGAGATAGTATTATACGCTCGCAATAAAACAGCCAAGAAGAATATTGTTTTTAAATTTGAAACTACTGATGATTTAGGATTTAATCTTTACGCAGATGAGCAAAGACTCAGACAAGTTCTACTAAATCTACTCAATAATGCCATAAAATATACTCATAAAGGACAAATAGTTTTACAAGTAAGTGTTATAAATCGTCTTCTGGGGGCAGATAATAATCAAAATAAACAAATAAATGATATATCCTCCCAGATTTGTTTACGCTTTGCTGTTAGTGATACAGGTATTGGAATTGCACCGCAAGATTTAAATAGAATTTTTCAGCCCTTTGAACAAGTAGATAAATATGAATTTCAAGAAATAGGTACGGGTTTGGGTTTATCAATTAGTAAGCAGTTGGTAGAATTGATGGGAGGAACATTAAAAGTAAAAAGCAAACAAAATAAAGGATCGGTTTTCTGGTTTGATGTTAATTTTCCTGAAATAAAAGTAAGCTCAGAAATTGATGCCCAATCAGTAAGTGATATTATTGGTTATAAAGGCGATCGCTTGACGCTATTAATCGTAGACGATGTAACTACCAGTCGTTTATTGCTTTCGGATATTTTAGAGCCTTTAGGTTTTAAAGTTTTAACTGCTAAAAATGGACAACAAGGGCTACAACTGGCTTTGCAAAATAAACCTGATTTGATTTTGACTGATTTATTTATGCCTATTAAAACAGGCTTTACCTTAGTTTCCGAATTAAGACAGTTAGAAGACTTTGCCACCACACCAATTATTGCCGTTTCCGCTAGCAGTTTTGAACAGATAGAAAAACAAAGTCGCGCCTCTGGTTGCAATGCTTTTTTAACTAAGCCAATTGACGATCATAAGTTGCTAAGTTTACTAGGAAAATATCGGCAAATTGAATGGATTTATAAAAACGTTACTGCTCAAAAATAATTGAGCATGGGTATCAACAGAAAAGTTAATAGCCTAATTTCCCCAAGATACAGCGAAACCTTGAGTTTGAAAACGACTATCAACCTACAATGATTATTAACATCAACCAAGCTAAAGATAGCTTCATAAGCATAAAGAATAATTTTTTTAGCCCTCTTGCCTCAATAAGTCCAAGTAATCAATAAGTCAGGTATTTTTCGGGATTTTCAGCCAAATATATTGGTTAAACAAGAGTAAAGGCTCAACTTAAATTAATTAAAATCAATTAAGTATTTGCCGCTAAAAAAAATCATCTCTTAAGTAAACTTCCTGTATTGTAAGCAGTTTCCTACTGATATTGCTCCGTTAAAATACTGAAAAGTGTCGAAAAGTTACTGTTCAAACTGAACCAATGGGAACGATATAATTACGTAATTACCTGTATTACCTAATGGTTTTCCCTGAGAGAAAAAACACCTAAGTCGCCCAAATGTGTAGCCCCCAACCCAATACAATACCCAGAAATACAAAGCGCACAACCTGCCAAAATAAATCAGGTAATAGCAAACTTTCTAAACTTAGTTCTAAACTATCTAATTCTTGCTGTAGGTGACGCAATTCGGTTTTAAGAGGGGGATGGGAAGACTTATGTTGCTGTTTCAATTCCTGCTGACGGGCTTGCAGTTGCGATCGCTTTTCTAAATCTTGTTTAACTTGAGCATATCGCTGTTGCAATTTCAGCAGGTTTTGCTCTATTTCCAGTAAATTCTGTTCCAGT
The DNA here is from genome assembly GCA_002368355.1 of Chondrocystis sp. NIES-4102. Lineage (NCBI taxonomy): Bacteria > Bacillati > Cyanobacteriota > Cyanophyceae > Chroococcales > Chroococcaceae > Chondrocystis > Chondrocystis sp. NIES-4102. The sequence goes on from AP018281.1 coordinate 2,710,287, forward strand.
TGATTTTCCTGATTGTGTTCAGATTTAGAAGCTGACATCGTTAAAATTAAAGATAAGCAATTTTTAGATCGACTCGATATTAACCTATGTTTGAAGTAACGCCCCTATCAACTACCAATAATAAAGTTCCTACTGATTTAACCGACTTGGAATTGGCTCAAGCTTTAGTTGAACGTAGTGCTATAGCTCATCAAGATTGGCATCGTCTCAAAGGTAATCGTCAGGCTCAAGCTAAACAACAACTAACTTCCGCTTTAGTATTTTTACTCAAAAATCAACCCGCCCTCGCTCTACAACATCTTGATCAGGCGAAAGGATGGCTAGATGGTACACTAGTATCTCCTCCTTGCCCTGATAGTCAACGGCGTAAAGGCAAAGGTAATTAGCTATGAATTAATAGAATATATGGCGATCGCCAGAGACAATGCTTTATGATCTTTTTCCTGGTTGAATAGACAGACTAAACAACATTTATACTTAATCAGTTTGATATTTTCCACAATAAAGAGCGATCGCGATTAATCATCATTTTGTTATTGCTGAATTTAATACCTATTGGAGTAAATACAGTTAGCCAGTTGCGCCACTATTGATAGATCCAAATCAGAAGTTACATAATAGCTAAGATCAACTAAGCATGATTAGCATATAGTATAAATTTTAAGATAGAGGAAAGATCAACAGTGGCAGGACATAGTAAGTGGGCTAATATCAAAAGACAAAAAGCTAGGGTGGATGCCAAAAAAGGCAAAACTTTTACTCAACTGTCTCGCGCTATTATTGTCGCTGCTCGTAATGGTGTTGCTGATCCCGATGGCAATTTTCAACTCCGCACAGCTATAGATAAAGCTAAGGCTGCTGGTATTCCCAACGAAAATATCGAGCGATCGCTTGCCAAGGGGGCAGGTACTTATCAAGATGATGAGGCAATTTTAGAATCAATTCGCTATGAGGGTTATGGTGCAGGGGGTGTAGCTGTGTTGATTGAGGCTTTAACCGATAATCGTAACCGCACGGCTGCTTATCTTAGATCGGCTTTTACAAAAAATGGTGGTAACTTAGGGGAAACAGGTTGTGTAAGTTGGATTTTTGAGCAAAAAGGAGTAGTAATATTAGAAACAATTGATGAGGAGAAATTGCTCGAAGCATTATTAGAAGCAGGGGCGGATAATTACGAAATATATCCAGATGACCAGATTACAGAGGTGTTTACTGAAGTTACAAACCTCGCTCATCTCCATCAAACCCTGAAAAATTTTAATTTTACGATCAAAGAGTTTGAGCTACGCTGGATACCAAATACTAATATTGAAATAAAAGATCCAGAACAAGGGCGATCGCTTTTAAAATTGATCGACACTTTAGAAGATCTAGATGATGTACAAAATGTTACGGTAAATTTAGAGATGGACGAAAATTTAGTTGTCGGTGATTAGCTATTGGTAATTCGTTTAGGGTGTGTGTTGTTTGTTTAGCTAGCTATCGCTCATTTCTCTAGAGATTAATAATTTTTTATTACCTATTAAGATCACTTTAATTAATATGATAGAACTCCATACTCACACCACCTATTCCGATGGTTTATTGACTCCCCAAGAGTTAGTTGCAAGGGCAGCCAAGGCAGGAGTTAAAGCTTTGGCAATTACTGATCATGATACATTACATGGATGGTCAGAAGCGATCGCGTCCGCTAAAAGTTATGAGTTAGAAATTATTCCAGGTGTTGAATTAAGTACAGTTTATAACGGGCGATCGCTCCATATTTTAGGTTACTATCCCCAACAAGAATTATTAGAAGTTCCTTTGTCTGAGAGATTAGCAGGTAGAAAGCGTCGAGCAGAACAAATGATCGAAAAGCTCGCAGCTATGGGGTATCCTCTTTCCTTAACTAGTACGAACGATAACATGGCTTTATGTCGTCCTCATATCGCTAATGCTATGGTAAAGGCTGGTTATGTAAATTCAACTCGCGAAGCTTTTGATCGTTTTATCGGTGAAACCAAGCCAGCTTATGTACACTATGAGAAATTTTCCGCTCAAGATGGCATCAATTTGATTCGTCAGTGTGGTGGTGTGCCAGTTTGGGCGCATCCTTATTTATTTGCAGGTGGAAAAGTAGAAGTGGTTTTACCTGAGTTGGTAGAAGCAGGATTAATGGGGCTTGAGGTGTATCATCCTTATCATGGTAATAATCAGGTTAATCGTCTTTTAGAACTGTGCAACCAATATAATTTATTTATTACAGGTGGTACAGACTATCATGGTTTCGATTCTAATGATTCTGCAACCCCACGTTGGCAATTAAATCAATTTCATCTACCTTTAAGTTTGCTTGAACCAATTAAACAAGCAGTTGGGCGATAAATGATAATTTTGTGGTTTATTTGCTCCTTGGTAGCTTTTAGCTTCTCCTGACTCCTGACTTCTTGATGCAGTCACTCATGGGGGAAACCCCCAAGACCGTGCTGCATCGCTCCTGACTCCTGACTTCTTGGTGCATTCGCTCTTTGATGGAAACCAACAAGATCGCGATGCACCGCTCCTGACTCCTCCTACCTACTACCTACTACCTACTACCTACTACCTACTACCTACTACCTACTACCTACTACCTACTACCTACTCCGCACTACTAATCTTGATTCTGCAACCCGTATAGCACCGAGCCTACTAATCCTACTTGGGGATTTAAGACAATGTGGACAGGAATTGCTGTAATTAAAGAACTAACCCGACCTTTATCTTTAAAAGTGTTTAAAAATCGACCATCCTGCATCAAGGGTAAGATTTTAGCAGCAATACCACCTGCAATGTAGATTCCGCCATAGGAAAGTAATTTTAGGGCTAAATTCCCTGTTTCTGCCCCATAAGCCTCAATGAAAATTTCCATAGTTTTTTCACACAGGCGATCGCTCTGTTTAAAAGCTGCTTGTGAAATTATGGCAGCAGGATCGATAGTTTTATTAGTTTCTTGTTCCCAGGCTGTTATTTTTTCAGCAATTTCTGAAGATTCGCTGGCAAAGTTGCTATCTCTGAGAAACTGATATATTGAGGGAATACCTTGACCTGATACTACTCGTTCTACTGAAATATGTTCAACTTTTAGTTTATGGCGCAAATATTTTAATAATTCTGTTTCCAAATCATTGCGAGGTGCAAAATCTGCGTGTCCCCCTTCACTGGCAAAAATTTGATATTTGTTACCTTGAGGAATTAAAAACGCTTCCCCTAAACCTGTTCCTGCACCGATAACCGCTATGGGGGCTTTTTTTCTGGCTTCTCCCACTTGTAAGGTATGAATATCTACATCCTTTAAACCTAAAATACCAAAACTATTAGCAGCAAAATCATTGATTAAACTGACTTTTGGTATATCTAATTCCATTTCTAGACGCTGACTATCTAAAACCCATTTGAGATTAGTTAAAGTACAAGTATTATTAATTACTGGACCTGCGATCGCCAAACAAGTTATTTCAGGTTGTAGTTTTTTGTCTTCTCCTAGAAATTCTTTTACGATAGGCACTAGATCAGGAAAGTTAGCACTAATATATTGAGCTTCTTTAACAGTTCTAAAAGACTTTTCTGTTAATGTTACTTCTGTGACTTCTACTAAACGTAAAATAGTCTTTGTTCCGCCAATATCTCCAGCAAGTAAAAACATAGGTAGTTATGTAAATTTAATTAAATAGTTTACATGGCGAACCGCTAACATTTACTTTTTAGATCTATCTTCGACTTATTTATATTGATGGGTGATTATGCCGAATATCCCAATTATCTTAGATTTAATTAACCCCTAAGAACATTGTGTAAATTATCTATTTAACTAGTATTCTTGTTCTAAGGTGAATAAAATTATAATTGCTTACAATAAACCAAATCACATCGGGCGGTTTCAACACCGCTACTAGGTAGATACCCATTACGTTCGTATAATTGTACTGCTTCTTGTAAAACTGATGCAGTTTCTATCCAAATTTCTTGATATTGTTTACCCGCGATCGCTTGTTCTAATTGTCTTAATAAATATTTGCCTAATCCTTGTCCTCTAACAGTTGGTAGTAAGTACATTTTGCGGATCTCGACCGCTTTTTGTCCCCTCTCTATGGGTTGATAGGCTGCTGTCCCCACAATCTTACCTTCCAATTCAACTACCCAAAATTCGCCCCCAACGTTTAAATAGGCTGCTTCAACTTCAATGACATCTCGATCTGCTAATTCGGGTTGCCAAGGTAGCCCATACTCTTCTAAAACTGTTTTAATAACGGCTGCTGCTTGATCGCGATCGCTCTTTACCCAATCTCTAATCTGAAAATTCTGATATCTTTGATCCATGTTTTAACAATTAATCAGTTGAGTTTCAGTACAAATAAAGTTTAGCCTGATGTCCCAATTGTCTGATGGTAAGTCGGTTAAATAGGTAAAATCGAAAGCAATACCAATTGTTGGTATCTGGGCGCATTCTGGCAAACATAATAAGCGATCATAATAACCACCGCCATAACCTAAACGATATCCCAAGCTATCAAAAGCAACAGTAGGTACAAGAATTAAATCAGCTACAGATGGTGCAATAGTTGGGGCTTGTTGCAAAGGTTCGGTGATACCATATTTACCAAGGTTTAAATTGTCTCCTGGCTGCCATAAATGCCACACTAAAGATTGCCCAACACAACGGGGAAACGCCCAAGTTTTAGGCTGAGAAAATAAAGAATTTAAATCTACTTCCTGACGCACACTAAAATAAGCCAAGATAGTTTTTGCCTCTTGAAATAAAGATAAATTGCTCAGGCGATCGCAGATTAATTGACTTTTTCTTTGCCAAACGTCCCCAGACATTGTTTGTCTTTGTTGTAATATTTCTCTTCTTAATTTAGATTTGTTCAATTTCAATAGGAAATGATTATTAATAGATAATTATCTCAATTACTTAAATGTTCACTACATAACTGTTTTTAAGTATGTAATAGGTTTTATAACTTGTGATTTGCTCGTCAACTTATAGTATTTTTATATGTGTCTTATATTGGTTATAGCTATTATTGCCAAACTCCTTCTTACTAACATTAGCGTTTAGCTTTGACGCGCAGCTAACCCGTATTTGATAGCTTTTAGCTTCTCCTGTCTCCAGACTCCTAACTTTTACCTACTACCTATTTGCGGTTGCGTAGCTGTCGTAGACATAGCTTATCCTTTAGGGCTACCTACTACCCAAACCCCCACTACCTATCTCCAGACTCCAGACTCCTATCTTCTGACTACAACCCAATAATGACCTATTGCTGATGGTTATTTAACATCTTCCACGCCTTAATAAATCTACCCTGCATTAAACTTGCAACCCCTTTTAAGGTTTTAATTTCGGCAATATTAGGATTAATTTTTATAGCTGTATTGAGAACAATATCCGCAGGTTTTGGCTGCCAGTCATAAAGATAGACAAAACCTAAATAAGCATACCCATAGGGGTTTTGTGGGTCAAGGGTGGTAATTTTTTTAAACGATGCGATCGCTCCTTCTACATTTTGTTGTAATACTTGGGATAGGGCAACCCCATATAACCAATTGACTTGTTGTTGTATATTTACCTGATTGTGTTCTAATCGATAGGATAAAGCTTTTTCTACTTGTGGTAAGTAGTCTTGTTGGGCATCATACTGATTAATTCTGGCTGTTTGAGTAAAAATTGCTTCTAACCCTTTAATGTTTTCTGCCATTCTTGGGGCAATATTACGTAACTGCGTCCCTAAGTCTAATTCTGGTGCAGCCGTTGCTGTTGCTTGAGGATCAATGGTTAAAGTTATATTAGGCAAAGGTAGGTTTTGGGTTTTACCCGTATGACGATCTAAATATGTTGCTTCTAGATTATATTTCCCTGGTTTTATATCCAATGGTATCTGCATGGCTGTCCTTTCAATAACTTTAAATGCTGGCTGGTTATCTAAAGCAGGGGGAAAATTTAATGCACCCATACCCAAAGCGTGATCATGTATCCAAAAAGCATTAGGATCTTCTGTTTGTCTCCAGGTTAAAAGCACTATCCCAGTTTGCAATAATTTAGGACTACCAACCCAAGCATAGGTAATAGGAATTGGTACACCATTCGGGGAAACCGCAGGTAGTTCGACTTTTTCTAAGCTTAGGTTTTGATTATTATTAGAAGCTTGATTAAATTCTTGCACTTCTACTGTGGGAAAGTAGCGATGATAAAGTTTTAACTGGGTTTTATCTGGTAATTGCCAGCCTTGCTGTAGTTGAAAGTCTTTACCTGATTCTATTAACTGTACCATTGCTGGTTGTGAGGCAGGAATTGACCCATTATCTCCTGTTTTGGTTAAAAACCAATCTAAAGAGCGAGAATCTGCTAATATTTCCTCTTCTCTAACTCCCACTTGTCGCCCAGAAATTTTACCCTGGCTTTGTTCACCATAGAAGGAAAAGTTATGTTGATTAATTTCAGGTGTGGAAGGTAATACTCCTAATACTAAACGTAGATAGGGGGAGGTATTTTTAATTGTGGTAATTACTTGGGGATGCGGAAAAGGTTCACCTGTATAGGGATAATGTCGCCCTTGGGGATTAAGTTTGTCAGCCATCAATGGCAACGGGAAGATATTTAACAGCATTAAAATTATTCCCAAGCTAGCTGTAGCCGTCAAAATATAATTGCGCCAGCGACTACGCCATAAAAGTAAACCTACGGCTAAAATAATCGCCAATATTGGTAGTAAAGGTAATATGTAACGCGGATCTTTATTGATGTTGAGGGAGGAAAGTAAATAACCACCAAATAGATAAGTAGTTAACCAGATCCATTGATCACGGGCAAAATAGTTAGTAGGGAATTTACGATGATTGTTTTTCTTAGCTAGCTTACTAATTACATAAAAAATAAATCCTGCTATAGGAATTAATAATAAGTTCCATGTCAATAATTGAGGTAGTAATTTTAAATAATATGTCCAAGCAGCTAATGTATTTAAAGCTGGATCTCCTTCAGCGATCGCCGAATCTACTGTTGCTCTTTTTCCCGATGTTAAAATTAGTAGCCAATTAGTACGATACCAAGGAAAAGCTATAGCGATCGCACTTAAACCCCCAATTATTAATTGGATTAACCGCCACCATTGACGCTGGGTGATAAATGTGATGAAAATTGTTAAAATAACAGGCAATAAAAAGAATAAGGCTGTCTGTTTTGTTAATACCGCTAATCCTACGGAAATACCAGCCAAAATAGCCCATAACCAGCTTTTACTACTACTAAAAAAATAAATCGTTAGCAAGCAGTAACTAAAAGTTATTACCGTGGTTAAAGGATAATCTAAAATAAATTCTAAGCGATGACTATATAACCCTGGAATTAACTGACATAGCCCTGCTGCCCATAATCCAACTGTCGCATCAAATAACACAACTCCTAACCCATAAACCGAAAGTAGCAACACAGCACTATAAAACAACATAACAGTAGTGGCTGCATCTTCACTTGTGCCAAATAGATTGATACTAGGTACAGTCAGAATATAGTTTAAAGGTGGAATTTTATTAGAAAGCAACCAAAAACTACGCCACCATTGCCCGTTAAACCATTGTGGAGTTTGTAACGCCTCCCAATAATTTAATACTCCATTAAGATAATCAGCCTGATCCCAAGCAGGTACAGAATTATCTAATTTAAACCACAAGCGATCGCATATTACCCCTATAATCCAGATAATGCCTAAAATGATTGATCTTTGTTGCCAATTTAATTGCTGTTGCTGTCTCACCAAACTTAATTATTTTAAGGTATAGCAATTTTAGACAATTGAGGGACTTTTTGGACTAATTTTATCGATCTACAACTGCTTAACCATCTTGACATGGGTAATACCTGCTTCTTTAAATTCCTCTCCCACTATTTCAAACCCTAATCTATGATACAGACGAGCAATATAAGCTTGAGCATGAACTATCGCTGTTGATTTTTGCTGTTGGGTAATTGTTTCTATGGCGACTTGCATAAGTTTTTCCCCCATCCCCTGCTTTCTGGCTTCAGGTAAAACGGCGAGTCTTTCTATTTTGGCTGTCTTACTATCTAATTCCCTAATTCTAGCTGTTGCTACTGGTTGGGAATTTAAATATCCGAGTAAATGAATAGCAGTTGCATCTAAACCGTCAAACTCTAATTCTGGTGCTATTTTCTGCTCTTGTAGAAATACTATACTTCTAATGTTTCTAATAGCAGTTATTTCACTTTGATATGGAACGATTTTAATCTCTAATGAATTAATCATTTAACTAAATAAAATCTAAAAGGTTAGCTATGCTGACTATGTGTAGTTAAACTTCAGCATCTCTAACCCTATTAAGATATCTCTAATTGCTTTTGCTATAAATAATTTTGTTTTATATCACTCAAATTATTTAGTCGCTTTCCCAGCTTTCATAACAAACTAAATCCCCAATAGGATCGCGTAGTAAATAATCACATCTTTCTAATTCACATTCAATTTTTACCCATTCTCTGGCTGGAATGTATTTGCATAGGGTATATATAGATTGTTGTCGGCTAACAATACCTGTTTCAATTAGTTGTCGAGCTTCTTCTTTTAACGTCTCTAGGGAATACCTAGTAGAAACGTAAGGGGATACAGTAGCAGTAGTCATATTTAATCACCGTAATAATAGCTTTCTATTTAATTTTTTCTACTCTAACTATAAACCATATTTTTATTCGCTAGCGTAAAAAAATCTCTTTATGCTGTATCCAAAGTAACAAAATTCCTGTAGTATAAGAAATTTAAATCAAAATCTTAATTTTAACTAAATAATTGCGAATTTATTTTAATAGTTAGAAGCCAAAATTAACCTGAGATTTAGAAGATAACACATTAGTGTGAAGATTATATAAAGCCTTCAGAGCGATCGCCTGTGCCTGTTCCATTTGTCCATAACTATATACCCAAGGCAGTCTATCTGGGATAAAATCTCTAAACCACTGTAAGACATAAGGACTACCATAAATGATTATTGCTTCGATCTGTCCCTTTTCAACTAATTGTTGATATATTGCCTTGGTTTTCTCAGTTAAACCTGCATTACCCTTAAAAGGATTACCGCGCACAAATATCTGTAATAAGGTAGGACGATTATCTAGCAAAATACAGTCTAGGGTATTGCTATCAACTATCTGTCGCTGATAGTTAAATTGCTGCGGAATAGCGATCGCAGGGGTATGGATATCTAAATAGGGAGTATTTAAAACATCATCAACCACAATTAAATTACGACCAACTTGAGAAGGATTAGTAATTAAAGGAATCTGACCACCTGTTTCTATTGAAGCTTGTAAAATAGAATCTATTAGCATACGAGCGGAATGAGTAGATAATTCAACATTCGGTGTTAACTGAGATACTCGCGCTTTAGCTTGCCAAATACGTTGTAAAGAGGCTTGTATACGTTGTTGGCTAATCCTTCCTGACTTTACAGCATCATAAATACAAGCGATCGCCACTTCTGGATTATCAGGCATTAATAAAATATCGTTTCCTGCTTCGACTGCCATCACTGCTACTTGATCAGGAGGAGCATAACTAGTAATACCTCCCATAATCAAAGCATCAGTTACAATTAAACCCTCAAATCCTAATTGTTCCCTTAATTTTTCAGTAATAATTGGATAAGAAAGAGTAGCAGGTTTATCTTGATCCCAATCACTAATAACCAAGTGAGCAGTCATAATACTATCCACTTGAGATGCGATCGCAGATTGAAAAGGAGGTAATTCGATGGCTGTTAAGCGATGTTGATCATGATTAAGAATTGGTAAATCAAGATGAGAATCAACACTCGTATCCCCATGTCCTGGAAAATGTTTAGCAGTAGTTAAAACAGGGTAGGATTTAGCCCCCTCAATAAATGCGCTACTTAAAGCACTTACCACTTCAGGGCGATCGCCAAATGCCCTAACATTAATTACAGGATTAGCAGGATTATTATTAACATCCACCACAGGTGCAAGCAACCAATTAATACCCACCGTTAAAGCTTCTTGTGCCGTAATTTTCCCCATCTCTCTAGCATATTGCTCTGCTAAATTAGGATTTTGCTCATAAATAGAAGCTAATGCCATAGGTGGAGGAAACCAAGATCCTCCAGGAAAACGTTGCCCAATACCTTCTTCAACATCGGCTGCGAGTAATAAAGGTAACTTTGCCCAACTCTGCAACTGTTGCGATCGCGCACGTAATTCAATACTGCTTCCCCCCAAAAGAATTACCCCACCCAGATTAAATTCCTCTAGCCACTGTTGCAGTTGCTCATTGGAAGCTTCCCAGGCAGGATAACGGATTTGATGGTCAAATAAATAACCAGAAGCACGTACCACAATCATTTGAGCAATTTGCTCCCTTAAAGACAAACTTTGCCAATCTTTCAAAAGTTTTCCTGTCACAGACTATAAATCTTCGCCCAATTCTACTGTCTCCGACTGCTTTTGTCTCTCCTGACTAATTTGATTGAGTAAATTCAACATATTATCTCCTCTTTCTAAAGATCGATCCTCAACAAACCTAATGGTAGGAGTCCGTCTAAGCTGCATTCTGCTACCCAACTCACGACGAACATAATTAACCGCCGACTCTAACCCCATCATTGTCTCTGCCCTGGCTACATCTGTTCCATAAATACTGACAAAGATTTTAGCGTGTTGTAAGTCTCCTGAAATATCAACGTCCGTAACACTCACCATTCCTGCACCAACGCGATCGTCTTTTATTTCACTCATTAACATCTGACTCACTTCTCGCTTGATTAAAGCAGCTACGCGAGCCACACGACGACTATTAGCCATAATCTTTCCCCTTATCTGATAACTTTAGGCAGTGCAATAAAATATAGCAATTATAAAAACAAAAAATGAGATAAGAATTTATTAAATTGATATCTTATATTTTCTATTTACCTGCGATACTAAAAGCCTCTGGCGATAATTGCGCCAAAATACTCGACTCAGGAAAAGATAGTTTTGGACTTTCTTCTAATAAGTACTCGAAAAATGTTTCTGCTATCACTGAAAGTTTTTTACCTGCTAAATGAGCTACAAACCAACGGCGTTTGATAGGAAAATGTTCAAAATCTAAAATAGTTAACTCTCCATTAGCTCTTTCGGAAATTAAACAATGTTCCGATAAAATAGACATACCCAGTCCACCAGAAATAGCTTGTTTTATTGCTTCATTACTTCCTAGTTCTAGTTTTACTTTGACTGATATATCATGCTTATTAAATAACTGCACAATTGCTTCTCTTGTACCAGAACCTTGTTCTCTCATGATAAAGGGCTGGTCATTTAGCTCCTTGATGTTGATATTCCTTTTCATCGCTAAAGGATGATCTTTTCTGGCAACTACCACCAGGGGATTATTTAAGAAAGATTGGCATTTTAAGTCAATATCTCTATTGGGATTGCTAACTATATATAGATCATCTTTATTTTCCAACATCCTTTGTTGAATTTCATGATGATTAATAACTTTTAAAGCAACATCTATACCTGGATATTTTTGACAAAATGAACCTAACAGTCTAGGAATGAAATATTTGGCTGTGGTAATGACAGCAAGTTTTAATTGTCCTTGCTTAGTACCTTTGAGATCGGCAATCTTAATTTCAAAATTATCTAATTGTTCAAAAATTTCCTGACAAGTAAATAATAATTCTTTACCTGCATCAGTTAAATATAAACTTTTGCCAATTTGCTCAAACAATGGCAAGCCAACAGCTTTAGTTAACTGCTTAACTTGACTAGAAACTGTGGGTTGGGTAATTAGCAATTCTTCTGCTGCACGGGTAAAGCTACCATTGCGCGCTACTGTTTCAAAAACCTTTAATTGGTGTAAGGTTGCCTGGATCAAAAGTCAACACTCCTTAAATTGTTATCTAGTATTTATCATTGTCTCTATCATATACAATAATCAATGTGATTCAACAAAAGCATAATTTATAATATATATAATACAGTCTTAGAGTATCAGCCCTAAATAAGGGTGAAAATCGATAATAGCTTAAACGACAAAAAAATAGGTCTAGTAAAACCAAGTGTTTATACCTGGCTACTAAACCTATAAAATTCTAATTAAAATATCAGTTAACTTAATTGCTGGTTTTTATGCTTGCGTATTGATTTTTTTAAGCTATACTCGATTAACTGTAGAAAATTCAAGAAACTACAAAGATCTATTGAGGTAAAAATTAAAACCTTAGATTACCTCTAAAAATATGGGTCGCCTGGGATTCGAACCCAGAACCAATCGGTTAAAAGCCGAGTACTCTACCGTTGAGCTAGCGACCCTCATAGATTTTAAGGATTGTCTCCTTGTTTCCACGAATATTAATCATAGCACAACTTTTCCAGAAAAAATATTAATTATCAAATTAAATTTTTTTTAGCTTCAATTGCTGTCTGTAAATTAGGAGATAACCAGGAATAATATTGAGGATATACAGGTAATCTAGGCTTTAAAGTCCACCCCGCAGGTTGTAATATTGCCGATAAAGCTTGATAGGTAGGGTGAGGGTAGTCAGGGTTTACTTCATCTTTAGGACTAATTCCTCCCAAATCCCTTGCCCCTGCTACTATACATTCGATTAAAAAATTTGCTTCAAATACCAAATTAGGGGGAATTTGAATAGAAATAGTTTCAGGTAAGATTTTTTTTGCTTCAGTAATAATTCCAGGTAGAAGATTGAGATCAAAACTTGGTAAATTAATTTCCTCTTGACTACTCCCCAAACTATGAGGCTGGAGAATAACTTCTTGAATATGTCCCCAGCGTCTTTGCGATCGCGCGATCGCCTCTAAAGATTCTTGAATATCTTTATATGTTTCACCTATACCTAGAAGTAAACCAGTAGTAAAAGGAATTTTTAACTTGCCAGCCCATTCCAATTGCTCTAGGCGTAAAGCTGGATCTTTACTAGGGGCGTGTTTATGTACTGTTTGCTGAAATTTTGGATTTACTTGCTCTAACATCAGCCCCATCGAAACATTGACACTTTTTAGCAGGCTCATTTCTTGAAAACTTAGAGGGCCAACATTAGTATGAGGTAGAAAGCCTAAATCTAGACACATCTGGCAAATTCTATAAATTTTTTCCAACCAGTTTAATCTATTTAATGATTGAGGATGAACCTCTCCGCTTATTACCAAAATTTCAGTAACCAGCTTTCTATCTATATTTTGCAGTTTCTCTAAGCTACTTTCCAATCTTAAAGGTGACTCAGTTTCCAAATCAACCCGAAAATTACAGTAACTGCATCTGTTAAAACACTCATAACTTGAAACTATTGTGTAGGCTGGGCTGTACGTAACTACAGAATTCATATCGGCAAGAATAAGTTAATAATTTGTATTAAAAAAAGTGTTTTCTGAAAAAAGCTTTACAAAAATAAAAAAATATCTTATATTAACTATAGTCAGTTCGACAGAACCTAGACAACTAAATACATATACATACATACATAGCAATCATAAAGCATGACAACTACATTACAGCAACGCGAGACTCGCGGAGCATGGGAAAACTTCTGTAGTTGGGTAACAAGCACTAACAACCGCATTTATGTAGGTTGGTTCGGTGTGTTGATGATCCCAACACTACTAGCTGCGACAACTTGTTTCTTAATCGCCTTTGTAGCAGCACCTCCTGTAGACATCGACGGAATTCGTGAGCCTGTAGCAGGATCACTAATTTACGGCAACAACATTATTTCTGGTGCAGTAGTACCTTCCTCTAACGCAATTGGTTTACACTTCTACCCAATTTGGGAAGCAGCTTCTCTAGATGAGTGGTTGTATAACGGTGGCCCTTACCAATTGATTATTTTCCACTTCTTGATCGGTGTATTCTGTTACATGGGTCGTCAGTGGGAATTATCCTACCGTTTAGGAATGCGTCCTTGGATATGTGTAGCATATTCCGCGCCAGTATCAGCAGCAACAGCAGTATTCCTAATCTACCCATTAGGACAAGGAAGTTTTTCCGATGGAATGCCCCTAGGAATTAGCGGTACATTCAACTTCATGTTAGTGTTCCAAGCAGAACATAACATCTTAATGCACCCCTTCCACATGTTGGGAGTAGCAGGTGTATTCGGCGGTTCATTATTCTCCGCAATGCACGGATCTCTAGTAACTTCTTCCTTGGTACGTGAAACTACTGAGACTGAATCACAAAACTACGGTTACAAATTCGGACAAGAAGAAGAAACCTACAACATCGTAGCAGCACACGGATACTTTGGTCGTCTAATATTCCAATACGCATCTTTCAACAACTCGCGTAGTTTGCACTTCTTCTTGGGTGCATGGCCTGTTATCGGAATCTGGTTTACAGCAATGGGTATCTCAACCATGGCGTTTAACCTTAACGGATTCAACTTCAACCAGTCTATTATGGACAGTCAAGGACGTGTAGTAAACACTTGGGCAGACATTCTCAACAGAGCTAACCTCGGTTTTGAAGTAATGCACGAGCGTAACGCACACAACTTCCCATTAGACTTAGCAAGTGGCGAAACAGCACCTGTAGCATTGACTGCTCCTGCTATCAATGGTTAAGTATAAAGCAAATTAATTGAAAATTTGAAATATAGTTTTCAGAAAAGCGTCTCTCATATTTGGGGGGCGTTTTTTTTTTGCTTAATATTGATAATTGATAAATTAATTTTGATACAATCCTCTATCTTGTGTACCCTAATGACGTTTATAATCACACAGAAAGCAAAGTTAGAGATGAGCAATCATAGTAATTAGATGCGGATTTTATTTGTAGCAGCAGAAGTAGCTCCCATTGCTAAAGTTGGAGGATTAGGGGATGTTGTAGGTGCATTACCCAAGATATTAAGAAAATTAGGTCATGATGTTCGCATTTTTATGCCCTATTATGGCTTTTTATATAATAAAGTCAATATTCCTATTGATCCGATTTGGTGGGGATATGCTATGTTTAATAACTTTGCTGTCTACCAAACTGTTTTACCAGATAGTGATGTCCCCCTCTATTTATTTGGTCATCCTGCTTTCGACCCGCATCGAATATACGCTGGTGAAGATGAAGCTTGGAGATTTACTTTCTTTAGTAATGGCGCAGCCGAATTTTGCTGGAATTATTGGAAACCAGAAATAGTGCATTGTCATGATTGGCATACAGGAATGCTTCCAGTTTGGATGAATCAGTCACCTGATATTGGTAGTGTGTTTACGATCCATAATTTAGCTTATCAAGGCCCTTGGAGGTGGTATTTAGATCAGATTACTTGGTGTCCTTGGTATATGCAGGGACATAATGTTATGGCTGCTGCTGTGCAATTTGCTAATCGAGTAAATACTGTTTCTCCTACTTATGCGCGACAAATTCAGACTGTGGAATACGGTGAAAAATTAGAAGGATTGCTTTCTTTTATCAGTGGTAAAACTAGAGGAATTCTAAACGGTATTGATACAGATAGTTATAATCCAGCAAATGATCAAGCTCTCCCACAAACCTATAATCAAGATAGTTTAGATAAACGTGCTATCAATAAAGCTGCACTACAGCAAGAATTGGGGTTAACAGTAGATAGTGATGTATTTTTGATGGGAGTTGTTTCTCGATTAGTAGATCAAAAAGGTATTGATTTACTTTTACAAATACTCGATCGCTTTATGGCATATAGCAACTCGCAATTAGTCGTTTTAGGTACGGGCGATCGCCAACTAGAGTCGCAACTATGGCAATTGGCAAGCCGTTTTTCTGGTAGAATTTCTGTGCAATTACTCTACAATGATGCCTTAGCACGTCGTATATATGGTGGTTGTGATGTCTTTTTGATGCCTTCTAAATTTGAACCCTGTGGTATAAGTCAGATGTTAGCCATGCGTTATGGTTGCATTCCCATAGTAAGACGCACGGGGGGATTAGTTGATACGGTAATTCATCACGATCCTATGAATCAAGCAGGGACAGGTTATTGCTTTGACCGTTATGAACCTTTGGATTTATTTACCTGTATGGTTAGATCTTCTGAGGGTTTCTTGTATAAGGATAAATGGCGTCAATTACAACAAAGAGCGATGAGTCAAGATTTTAGTTGGCTTAAATCTGCTTTGGAGTACATCAAAATGTATAAAGAGATACTTGGTCAAACGACTGATTTAACAACGCAAGAGCAAGAAAAAATTGCACAATTAGTTGGTTCAAATTAGGGAGTTATTAATCTCAAGAGTTAGGAAGATAAGATGTTGGTGATTTTATACTCGAGCTACACAAGTAGATAATTTAAAGTCATTTTTAAAAGTTGGCAATGTCTATATAATTAGTAGTTGTGTGATATCTGAATTAACAATTTATTTAGGCATTAGTTTACATTGCCTGGGACTATTAATTAATTGTCGAACTTTATCGATAAAATCTGCTTGATCTACCGTCTTAGGTAAATAGGCATCTGCCCCAATAATATCTCCTAAAATAAAATCTGCTGGCGTTGTTTTAGTTGAGCAGATAATAATTGGTATTGAACAAGTTACTCGGCTTTTTTTTAATTGGTGACAAAATTCAAAACCGCTTTTGCCACCCATAACTACATCTAAGATAATTACATTGGGTTGATAGCTTTCTAATGTTTGTTGCGCCTCTTCTACACTAGATACTTTTTTGATAGTATTAAATCCCGCGTTGTTTAAGTAACTGGCAAAAACTTCGCGCATCATCAAGCTATCATCAACTACTAAAGCTTTACTCATTATGATAATTTTTATAAAATAAACTTTTTATTTGGATGTAATTTAAGAGTTCCCTATTGTTGTTTAAAAAAGCGTTTAGTTAATAATTAGATACACAAATATTAATTCTTGTCGCAAGTCTATCGTTTTACTGGGGTAGTGATAATAAATGAAAGCAATCGCGGTTTATCAACATTTAGCTACAGATGATCCTGATTGTTTTGAGGTGGTAGAAATTCCTAAACCTCAAGCAAAAGGTAAAGACTTACTAGTGCAAGTTAAGGCTGTGGGGGTTAATCCTATTGATTATAAAGTTAGATCTGCCATCAAAGATAAGCTGGCTACTCCTAAAATTCTTGGTTGGGATGCTGTGGGAATTGTAACCGAAGTTGGAGAAAACACTTCTTTGTTTCAAATAGGAGATCAAGTTTACTATGCAGGAAGTATTACGCGCCCTGGATGTAACTGTCAATATCAGTTAGTTGATGAGCGAATTGTAGGTAGAAAGCCTTGTAATTTATCTTTTGAGGAGGCAGCAGCTTTACCTTTGACAACTATTACCGCCTGGGAAGCTTTATTTGAAAGATTAGCAATTAAGCCGACTAAAACAGATGATAATCTCAATAGTAAATTGTTAATTATTAATGGTGCAGGGGGAGTGGGATCGATCGCCATTCAGTTAGCCAAACAAATAGCAGGGGTGGAGGTAATTGCTACGGCTTCTAGGGGAGATACGGTGCGGTGGTGCAGACAATTGGGGGCAGATCATTGTATTAATCATCATGAAAAATTGCTTAGTGGTTTGGCAAAACTAGGTATTGACGGGGTTGATTATATACTCTGTTTAAATGATACTGATCAACATTGGCAAAATATGGCAGAAGTAATTAAACCCCAAGGGAAAATTTGCTCAATTGTCGGTAATCAGTCGCCGTTGGATCTTAATATCCTTAAGAGTAAAAGCGTTACTTTTGCTTGGGAATTTATGTTTACTAAATCTCAATATAATACTTCAGACATTGCCTCTCAAGGAGAGTTGTTAAATCGGGTATCACGGTTAATTGAAATAGGAGTGATTAAAACCACCTTTAAAGAAAATTTAGGAATTCTTAATCCAGCTAATATGGCGATCGCTCACAGTAAATTGGCATCGGGTAAAACTATAGGTAAACTGGTGTTGATGGGAATGTAGATTTATTTTTAGAACACTTGTATTACAATAAGAGCTATTTAGAATACTTAGTTAAAAGTTTATTAATTTATACCTCTACAATTTCACTAATTAAATATTGTTAAGTTGAGTCTTGTTTGATATGATGATAAAATGCTCAACTCTTTACTACGACGGATATTGAGCCAACGATATTTAGCAATTTTGATCAATAAAATTCTTGAATTATAGTTACGTTAATTAACCAAACCAAGTTTTTCGGTTACTTTACTATTAGTATTTATACTGATGACAAATTGGTAAGTCATGAATATCTAGTTTTGGTACGTAACACACTATGAACTTTTACACTCTCACAATCAACGCCAAAAAAACTAAAAACAGATTATTAGGTAAAATCAAAAACAATAAACAAAATTTAAATTACCTCAAAGATTTAGAATCTTGGGGCAGTGTGGAGATTATCGAATCGGGGGATAACTATATTAAATACACCTTAATCTGATTATTACCAGATTGAATACATCTAGTGTTGTAATTTTTTATACGGTTGCTTCTAATATTTGAGGCAACTATTTTTTTAGTTAAAATTAACGAGATTCGAGAGTAATTACGGTTATTTCTGGAGGACAATTAAAACGACCAGGAAAATAACTACCTAAACCACGATTAATATAGAGTTGGTTTGTCCCTACTTGATGCCAACCTTCAGACCAATTCCAATTTCTAGCAATTTTGGCAATATTATTCAGGTAGGGGTAGCGATCGCGTAATTGTTGCGGTAAAAAGTTACTAATTTTTGGTAAGAGGGAAATCACCGCGCCGTAATGAGGAATAACTACTTGTCCGCCGTGGGTGTGTCCAGAAAGCTGTAAATCGACCCGATATTGTTTGAGGATATTAGCGGTATTTGGGTTATGGGAGAGGACAATACGAGGAATATGGTAAGGCACAGAGGCTAAAACTTCAGCAGGTCTAAATTGACGAGAAGATATATCGGGTAAACCTACGAGGGCTAAACTGTCTCCTAGAGGATAAACTACTTCATTCCAAAGTATTTTGAGTTTAATTTTGCCTAATTCCTCAATAATTTTGTCTTTAGCAGTTGCTGGAATTATATCGTGATTACCTAAACAACCGTAAACTCCGTATTTACTCTTGAGGTTTTGAAGATGTGTTGCTAATTGCTCGATGGGAGTTGGATCATCGGTCACGAAATCCCCTGTAATTACTATTAAATCTGGATTAACTTGATTAACTTTGGCGATCGCTTTTTGTAATATTGTTGTTGATAAATGGATGCGATCATAATGTAGATCTGATAGCTGTACTATAGTTGTACCAGATAATTGAGGAGATAAATTTTTAATGGCGATCGCAACTTTTTCTATCTTAATGGATTCACTGATCATTATTTATCAAACAGTTTGTTACACACAGTAAAATGACAACATAATTAGTTTTATGGATTAATATTTGCTGTTCTATTGTTATCTTACTAAGTAAAAGTTATGAGTCGCCTAAAATTATTATTGTTGTTACTGATCATTGCTGCTTTAGCTATTGTTTTCGTGCAAAATCAAGCACCTATTACTCTCAAATTTCTTTGCCCTGATCCAACTGCCACCTCATGCTTGTATAAGACTCCTCAATTACCCTTAGCAGTTTGGCTGGGTATTTTTACTTTAGCAGGAATGCTAACCAATTTATTAAGTAGCTTATTTAGTAGCTATGGAAATTCAGCTAAACAAAAATATAGTCCCGCAGCTAGACAACAATATATCGAAAATGATCCCTATGCTCAGAATTGGATTGATGAAGCTCGGCAAACTAGTACATATTCGACTCGCTCAACTTCTAATCAAACTATAGGAATTACAGATAAATATGAGCAAGCAACTAGTTATGAAAGACCACAGCAACCACAAAATATTGAAAGATCAGGGTCTAACTATTCCTATAAGTATCGTGCAGCAACTGAAAGAAGCTCTAACCCAGATATAAAACCTTCTGCGGATATTCAAGATACACCTCCTACTCCACCCAAAGAATTTGTCAGAGAATCAAAAATCGACCTTGATAAAGATGAAGAAGATTGGATTTAAGGGCAGTTTTTAGTAGTAGATAATAGCTCTCTTGATTCTTGTCTAACTATACCAATCATTGCTGCTTGTTGTAGATCAATAAATGCTTCTAAATCTTCTAATTCGTATTTATTTCTGAGCATCAAGCGGAGTTTTTCTTCTGCTTCTAAAGTCAAATAGCCTGTATTCAAAGCCTGTTTTACTATTTCTCTAATTAACTGCATAATCAAATTTAAGCTAAAGGTAATGCCAACATTATTATTGTTTAGTTTTTAAAGTTTTTCTATATTTAATTAATGACTGTATTTTCAAAGATATTTATCCATCAATCATCAAATTCTAATTAAGGGATAGTGTTTTTTCTGTAATCTCGATCACCTTAAAGTGAATTCCTAAATGGTCAAGATAATAAATTAATAAAGCTATTAAAAAGATTAAATATAAATACCAAAGCAAGAGTTACTTATTCTTATTGTTAGGTATTTATCGTAGCTGAGTCTGGCAATCAAATAGTATCATCTAGCGATGCTTACTTAGATCTATTAATTACATAGATAAAAAGTCTTGCCAGTAAATACATTAAAGTATGTAAAAATACTATACCACCTAATTGTGGTCAGATTTTATCGGCAATTTAGCTGATTATTAATTATCAATTGCCTAAAAGAGCAAAGTTAGTTTATTTAAAAGCCTGAAAACACCTAAACTATAGACGGCTTTGGAGCAAAACCCAGAAATAAAATAAGTAAATTCAAATAAATAATAATCATAATGAATAATTTATTACAAGGTTTAAACATCTATTTAATCGGTATGATGGGTTCAGGCAAAACAACGATCGCCCAAGCTTTAGCCCAAGAACTTAAATATCGATTTTTAGATACAGATCAAATTATAGAAGCGATCGCACGTAAACCAATTACCCAAATTTTTCAGACTGAGGGAGAGGCTTATTTTCGCCAATTAGAAACTAAAGTCCTAGCAGAATTATCTGTTTACACTCGTTCAGTAATTGCTACTGGAGGTGGTATTATTCAACAACAAATTAATTGGAGTTATTTAAGACACGGTTTGATTATCTGGCTCGACGTAGACTTAGCAATATTAAAAAAAAGATTAGCTCAAGATGAAACAAGACCATTGGCTGACAAACTAGAATCATTATTGGCAAAACGTCGCCCTTTATATGAGCAAGCTGATCTTCACCTGACTATTACCGAAGAAAAAACCCCTGAAGAAGTATCAGCCCAGATTATTAAAATGATTCCTTCAGCCCTGAAATCTCAAGTTTAACAACTGATTAGCGATCCAGATAATATGATTAACGACAGCGAATATTTCCAAGAAGCAGCAGCAACCCGTGTACGGATTTTAAGTGAGGCTTTACCTTACATTCAAAAATTTACCAACCGTACCATCGTCATTAAATATGGTGGTGCAGCTATGAAAGAAGATTTTCTCAAAGCTAAGGTAATTAGAGATATAGTCTTTCTTTCCTGTATAGGTGTACGTCCTGTAGTTATACATGGCGGTGGCCCTGAAATCAATAGTTGGTTACAAAAACTGAGTATTGAACCGATCTTTCGTGATGGTTTGCGTGTGACTGACGCAGCTACGATGGATGTGGTGGAAATGGTCTTAACAGGTAGAGTTAATAAGGAGTTGGTATCTTTAATTAACCGTGCAGGAGCTTTAGCAGTAGGTTTATGTGGTAAAGATGGTAATCTCTTTGAAGCCCGTCCTGTAGGTAAAGAAGGGGTGGGATTTGTGGGTGAAGTGACTAGTGTTAATACTGGTTTGATTGAATCTTTAGTTAATAATGGTTATGTACCTGTGATTTCTAGTGTGGGCGCGGATGAGAATGGACAGGCTTATAATATTAATGCAGACACTGTAGCAGGCGAAATTGCAGCAGCACTACAGGCAGAAAAACTAATATTATTAACCGATACTTCTGGGATTTTATACGATTATCATGATCCAGCCACTCTAATTAAAAAGTTGGATATTCAAAAGGCGAGAAATTTAATTGAGCAAGGTATTGTTTCTGGGGGGATGATTCCCAAGGTTGAATGTTGTGTGCGATCGCTAGCTCAGGGAGTTCGTGCAGCCCATATTTTAGATGGTCGTTTGCCCCATTCCCTTTTATTGGAGATTTTAACCGATGAAGGTATAGGTTCAATGATCGTTGCTTCGGAATTTATGCAATAAATATAGGGATCAATTTCCACCCAAAAAGAACAATTCGTAAATATTGAGTAGGATTTCCACAATAATTAAAATCACAATGTACCATTCAACTCTAACCGCACTTTGATGTTGCATCAGATCTAATACTGTTTGGGCGGTACGAGAAATAAGTTCTAGCTTTCTTTCTAAGGCGCGGTGACGTTCACGAATTTCGTATTCATCCTCTAGACGTAAATAAAGACGTTCTAAATTTGGCCAGTCCCATAGTTGTTCTGGTTTATCCTCAATTTCCACCATCCCCACCATAGTTTGCTGAATTATGATTGTGTCGCCAATGTGTTGTAATAGGTCCTCGCCTTGATGACGACCATTACCAAAGCGTTTAATACTAGCTGCGATCGGTTCAATCTTATCAAAACCCTGGGCGATCGCAGTTTCATAGTGACTTAAAATAACACTTTTAGCCAGAATATCCGCCACAATTTGTAAACGTTCGACGCTAAATGCTTTTAATTCAATATTGCCATTTTCAGTAATAGCTTCCTTACTATTAATATTAATTTCAATTCTGGCTTCTTCCGATTCAGGATTATTAAAAGCCTTAGTGATCCAGGGTTGTAAATTATTAATAAAGGCTGCTTCCTCTATCGGATTTACTCCAAACAAAACAATTGCACCATAGCGTTTTAAGATAGCACAGCCATTTTCGCCCGTGGCAATAGTTAAGGGAGATTCACTTAAACAACTTGTATTTTCTAAAGCTTTGAGATCTATTTTTTCACCAACAAATAATGCTCGTACATTAATCGTTTTTTCCCCAGCAAAATCAATAATTTCCATTGAAACCATTAAATAAAATTAATTTACTAATCAGCGATGTTAATTTTCCGATGCTACCCTAAGTTCCATATCTTTAATCAATTCATAGATTTGTTTTTGATGTTGATATGGACTCCACTGATATAACAATAATTCAATTGGACACCACAAGCTAACCCAACCAGCAATCAAAAATCCTTCACTGAGAAATCGACGTATCAATCCTGGAAAACTATATAATTCATCTTCATCAAATACACTTGATAGTAGTAGACACACTGCCAAAAATACTAAACATCTGCTTAAAAATTTCTTGTCTATTTATAATTTGACAGCCAACTTCATTGGTGCTTAATAAATCTATTAAAAATCTTGTTGATATCTTCATATCATCAATGGTAAAAAGCTTAAATAAGTACTTAAAATACTAGAATACATTGGTAATACAAGTGTACCAAAATATAACATGAGTGCGATCACTTTTATAGACTCTGGCGTAGCATCTTACGAAACTTTAGCCAAACCACGAGAAGCCCAGCATTCTGGCGCAGCCGAATGTCTGGATGAATCGTGGGCTGGGTCTAGCTTGGCGTATTTTGATTCTCGATATAATTTTTTAATACAGATATTGTAACTCCACCACAAGAAGCTATAAAGTAAGACTCATTCCAAAATACTTTTTTCCAATAAATTTTGTTTATTTCTTCTGGAAATTCTTGTCTCAATCTCCTGCTGGTAACTGATTTAATATTGCCTATGAATTTGGGTAGTTCCATTTGTGGGTAGTACTGAAATAACAAATGTATATGATTGTCTTCTCCATTGAACTCAATCACTTTGCAATCCCATTTTTCACACAATTCAGTTATCACGTCTCTCAATCTGCTAATCATTTCGCCAGTTAAAACCTTTTTTCTATACTTGGTTGTCAAAACTAAATGAGCTTTTAAATCAGATACAGACCTGGCACTAGAAACAAAATCATTCCTCATTCTTCTTGTGCTACAATAACTGTATCCAATTATAACAACGCTGACTTTGATTTACAATTATCAGTACCGACTAAAGCCCACTACAGAACACAAGCTAGTACTCAATGACTGGCTTCGGATTTGTCAGTATTGGTATAATCGACAGCTTGGCGAGCGGTTTGACTGGTGGGAACAAAATCGTAGCTACATTGATAGATGTCTTTTGGTATGTCATTTGCCTGAACTCAAGGACAAACCTGAGTTTTACGGACAGAAAAAGCAGTTACCCGTAATCAAACAAGATTTGGTTATTGTAGGCTGGAGTGGTGAATTGCTAGATTTTAACTCTGTGCCATCTCAAACACTACAAGAGGTGTGCAAAAGAGTCAAACTAGCTTTTGAGCGGTTCATTGCTGGTGATTCAAAAGGAAAGCGTAGTGGAAAACCAAGATATAAAAACACTGCTCGTTTTAGGTCAATAGTGTTTGACTCCTTCAAACTACATTCTTGTTCTGTTGGAGGCAAATGGCTTTATTTATCATTACCTAAAATTGGCATAATCAATGTGCGCCATCATCGTCCACTGCCTAATGGTGCAGTATTAAAGCAAGCACAGATAATCAAAAAAAGTGACGGATGGTATATTAATCTACGGCTTCAAGATGATTCTGTACCTGACTTCAAATCAAATATTACTCCCAGTTGGAATAATTCCTTGGGGATGGATGCAGTACTGCATGAAGATGATTATCTGGCTACCAGCGAAGGTGTTAAATTGCCTAGCCTTAAGTCTTTTCGCTCCTCACGAGACAAGCTAGCCAAGGTATCAAAACGCAAATCTACCAAAAAGAAAGGTAGTAAATCAAGACGAAAACTAGCAAAACGGGAAGCAAAACTTCACTCCTCAATAGCTAGAGCTAGAAAAGATCACGCTTACAATACTGCCCACGCGCTACTGAAAACGGGCAAAAAAGTTTTCTTTCATGAAAAGCTCAATCTTGTTGGGTTGAGTCGAAGGAATAAAGCAAAAACTGATACTAATGGTAAATTTTTACCTAATGGGCAGTCGGCGAAATCAGGATTAAATAAGTCTTGGGCTGATGCTGCTTTTGGTCAGTTTTTCAACATACTGAAGTTCAAAGCTGAAAAAGCTGGGGCTTTGGTAATACCTGTAAATCCACAATACACCTCAATGTTGTTGCCGTACAAAGATGAGTTTGTCTTTACTGATTGCGGTATTCGGGAGTATTGGGATGAAGAATTAAACCTTTTGATTGATAGAGACGTTTCAGCCTCTATCAATGTCAAGAGAGTGGGGCTGGACTTGTTCCCCACTATAAAACGCTGTAAAGGGAATCCAGTAGTGATTGCATCTACTACTAATAGTACCTTAAAGGAAGTTCTCTCTACCCTCCGAGGTTTGGAGAAGCCAGCGTTATACTCGAAGAGTTAACGTCTGGAGAAGTCACCACGAGCAGTCAAATCTTCAACTCAAGTAATTGTTTTAGATTCCCAAATTGATAAAGTAAAGCAAATTACCGAAACCTTACAACAGGGTAACTATCAAGAAGTTCACTTAATTTCTCATGGCTCTCCTGGATGTCTTAACCTGGGTAATACACAATTGAGTCTTAATACATTGGAGGATTACACTCCTGATTTAAAAACTTGGTTTTCTAATGATACTAATTCTTTAAAGTCTTGCACCCTATTAATTTATGGTTGTAATGTCGCTTCAGGAGATGCTGGAGAAGAATTTATTACTAAACTACAACAACTAACAGGGGCAAACATAGCTGCATCTACTAGTTTGACGGGAAATGCAACTCAAGGAGGTAATTGGAAATTAGAATTTACTACAAATTCAGAAATAGATCTAGATTTGGTAATTGACGAAAAAACTCAACTTACTTATCAGGGAGTCCTTGCAGACTTGACTGTCACTACTACCAATGATGAAGATGATGGCAGTGACGCTGGTACAGGCTTATCTTTGAGAGAAGCGATCGCACTTGCTAATCAAAGTGAAGGCGAAGATACAATTGCCTTTGACTCTAACCTCAGTGGCGGAACAATTGCTCTAACCCAAACTGAACCAGGGCCGAGAGGCTTTCCCTTTAACGACGACTTCGATATTACTGGATCTGTCAATATTGTTGGTTTGGGTGCAGACAACTTAACCATTGATGGAAGTAATGGTGGCAACGGTATTTTTGAGATCACAGGAGAAAATACAAATGTCAGCATCGAGGGACTAACTATTACCAATGGTAGTGACGCACGCTTCTTTTTCAATGATGCAGGTGTAGGAGGCGCAATTAGATTTTCAGGAGATAATCTGACTCTAAAAGATTCTGTAATCACCAATAGTTTTGCAGATTATGGAGGTGCAATTTTTAGTTCGGGTCAGGTTGATATTATTGGCAGCACAATTACTAATAACACGGGTTCTGGTGTTTCTACTCCAAGCGGAGTTATAGATGCCAACAGCCTATATATTACCAACAGTACTATTAGCGACAATCGCGATCGTGGTATTTTTGCAGACGAGGTAAATATTACCAACAGCACGATCACCAATAATAATAATGATAATTCTAGTGAGGGTTCTGAAAGTATTGCTAGTGAGATATTAGCCACTAACGGAGGAACTATTACCAGTAGTATTATCGCTGGAAATAATCAAGACCAGAACAATAACGACGGTGAGCAAATTCCAGACTTGAGCGGAGAATTTACCAGTGGTGGTAATAATCTAATCAGTGATGGTGAAGGTGCAAGTGGTTTTGTTAATGGTGAAAACGGCGATCTTGTCGGCACAACTGATAATCCTATCGACCCCAAACTAGGGGAATTGCAAGATAATGGTGGTTCAACTCTTACTCAAGAACTTCTAGCAAATAGTCCTGCGATTGATGCTGGCAGTAATCCTAATAACCTGGCAACAGATCAACGAGGTGAAGGATTTGATCGCACTGTAGGTGATGGCACAGATATTGGTGCTTATGAAGTTCAAGATGATGGTACTGATGGTAATCCTCATCCTTGCGGAAATGCTACTTCGGGAGATGATACTCTCACAGGTACTTCTGGTAACGATACCATTAATGGACTAGAGGGTAATGATTTTTTAAGTGGCGGAGACGGTAACGACACTCTTTTAGGAGGACATGGTTATGATACCCTCTGTGGTGGCAATGGTAATGACGTATTTGCTTTGCAACCAGGTCAAGGAACAGATGTAATCCTTGATTTCACTGACGGAAGCGATTTATTTGGCTTAACCAATAAACTTTGTTTTGGCAATTTAAATATTGTTAACAACTATTGTGGAAATGGTGCAATCATTCAAGATGGTCGGGATAATAACAATGTTTTAGCCATAGTTGAAAATATTGATGCAGCAAGTCTGACTCAAGAGGATTTTATTACTCTTTAGTGATCGGTTAATAGGAATTGGGGTGTAAGGAGGCGCAATACCTTGCATCCCTAATTAACCTGAGGTGAGGATACAAATTAGCGTTTGGGAAACACAAGCGGTCAAATATTGATAGACTTTATAATATTTTAATTCTAATATTTTTAGGCGATCGCTGCTGCAGAGACTGCAATCAATCGCACTTTTTTTCTAGTGGTAAAATATATAGATCTATTAATTAATTCAAAAACTTTGATCTAGCTTCTCCATTACTCCTTAAAATCTCTTCTAAATCTTGCCATTTTTCCCCTTCAATCAAATTAATAACTTCATCCAAATTATCGCGATAATTATAAAGCGATCGCAGTAATTCCTGTCGATTATATTTTGCCATCATAACTCCCAATTCAGGATTACCTCCCCCAACGCGACTTGTATCACGAAATCCTGAACTTGCTAAAATTTGCGCTAACTTGAGTGTATTTGATTCTTCCTCCAAACAGGCTTTAATTAGACTAGCACTAACCATCACAGGTAAATGAGAAATCCAACTAACGGCGCGATCGTGAACTTGAGGATCGCAGATACAGGGAATAGCATTTAAATCAGTGGCGATCGCTCTTAATTTGGCTATATTTTCAGCTTGGGTTTGTTCGGTGGGAGTAAAAACATAAGCTGTACCAGTAAATAAATTAGCGGATGCTGCATCAATACCACTATCAGCCTTACCCGCCATAGGATGACCACCTACAAAATTATCCCATAATTGCGAACATTCCTGCACCACAGGTAATTTTACTGAACCGACATCGGTGATCAAAGTATCCTGATTAAGATAGGGAATTAATTGTTTAATAGTTGGTGCGATCGCGTTTATGGGAGTACAGACAATAATTACTTCTGCTGCTTGAAGACTTTCTAAGTTAGTACTAGCTTGATCTACTATGCCTCTTTCTAAGGCGACTGTACAAGTATGAAGGTGACGAGATACCCCCAAAATTTCATGTCCTTGGGTGCGTAAATCTATACCTAAAGACCCACCAATTAAACCTAAACCAATAATCCCAATTTTCATATAATTAAATTTAATTTTGTCAGCAAGTGATCATTTAAACTGATCAGGCTTGGCTATTTGCCAATATTTAATATTTAATATTTATATCTAGTAATTTAGTTATATTTTGCCCACCTCAAGGCGGTAATGAGTCAGTCCAAGAACCATAATTGCTAAGACAAGTTAAAGATTATTTACCAAAGATGGGGATCGTCTTACGATAACATTGCACAAGTATTTAATGTTGGTTTATTACTTATAATCGTGCCAGTTAGCTTACACAATTGGCTAGTAGGGAGATAAGCCACATTTTAACTGTCAAAAAATCCAGAATGTTTTTATAAATACACGCCGAAATATCATCAATTTAGCAATCATAATATAGAGAATATTAAACAACACCAATGTAAAATTTCACTCACACCCGTCACATTTTAATATGTTGCTCTTAAATTAAACTCATTAACAACTAAAATCTGTTATTTAGGAGATTTTGAGTGTACGCAGCTTTTGCAAATATATCATGTAGGAGAATTCATGACTGCAACCGTTGATCAAAAGTTAGAAAACAACAATCAAATAGAAAATAGTAAGGGTAGCCCTCGTAAAATCGGCATCCCACAAGAAATTTATCCCCAAGAATGCCGTGTAGCAGCAACCCCCGATACAGTTAAAAAGTTACAAAAACTAGGATTTGAAATCTTAGTTCAGTCTGGCGCAGGAGCAGCAGCCAACTTTAGCGATCAAGCTTATCAAGATGCTGATTGTCGCATTGTTCCTGATGCACAGACACTATGGACAGAAGCAGATCTGATTTTAAAAGTACGCGCTCCTGAAAACTCAGAAATCGAAGTCATGCCCGAAGGTAAGACTATCGTAAGCTTTATTTGGCCTGCACAAAATGAAGAATTATTAAATAAGCTAGCAGAGCGTAAGGCAACAGTAATCGCAATGGATGCTGTACCTAGAATTAGTCGCGCTCAAAAAATGGATGCCCTATCTTCGATGGCAAATATTGCGGGATATCGAGCAGTAATTGAAGCTGCCAATAACTTTGGTCGTTTCTTTACAGGTCAAATTACCGCAGCAGGAAAAGTTCCCCCAGCCAAAGTATTAGTTATAGGTGCAGGGGTAGCAGGTTTAGCAGCCATTGGTGCAGCCAGAAGCTTAGGTGCTGTAGTAAGAGCCTTTGATACTCGTCCTGTGGTAAAAGAACAGGTAGAAAGTTTGGGTGCAGAATTCCTAGAATTAGAGTTTGAGGAAGATGGTACTGGATCTGGTGGTTATGCCAAAACCATGAGTAAAGAATTTATCGACGCAGAAATGGCACTGTTTAGAGAACAAGCCGAAGAAGTCGATATTATTATTACCACAGCACTTATTCCAGGTAGACCTGCACCTAAATTAATCTTGACAGATATGGTTGAGATGATGAAGGAAGGTTCAGTCATCGTCGATTTAGCAGCCGAACAAGGTGGTAATTGCGAAGTTACTAGACCCAATGAAGTATATAAATATAATGGTGTAACTATTATCGGGTTAACAGATTTACCTAGTCGCATGGCTGCTCAGTCAAGTCAACTATACGGTACAAATCTCTGGCACTTACTCAAAGATATGGGTGGGGCTGAAGAATATAAAGTTGACTATGAAGATCAAGTAGTGCGTGGTGCTTTAATTATCCATGAAGGAAAAGTAACTTGGCCACCGCCAAAAATCGAAAATCCATCTCCCACACCTCCTCCCAAGCCCAAAGCTGCGGTAAAAACTACTGAAACTACCGAAGAGAAAAAATCTAGTGGGATGCTGTGGCTAATTGTAGCTGGTTTGGCTCTACTGGGAGTGGGTATTGGTGCGCCAACTTCGTTCTTATCTCACTTCACTGTTTTTGTACTCGCTTGCTTCATTGGGTATCAAGTAATTTGGAACGTTACCCCAGCCTTACATACACCTTTAATGAGTGTTACCAATGCCATTAGTGGAATCATTATCTTGGGTGGGATGTTGCAGATTTCAGGAGAAATAACTTCTGCCCCTGTAATTTTAGGTGCGATCGCAATTTTAATCGGCACAATTAACATCTCTGGTGGCTTCCTCGTTACCCAACGGATGCTCAAAATGTTCCAGAAATAACTCATTGGTATTAAAAACAAAGGACAAATAATAAATGACAAATAATCTTGTGGCGGTTGCTTATATTGCAGCTAGTGCCTTATTTATCCTCAGCCTGGGAGGACTATCAAACCAGGAAACTGCTCGTCGAGGCAATCTATTTGGTATCATCGGTATGGCGATCGCTTTGGTTGCTACTGCCCTAAGTGCGCAAGTCAACGGTTACGGAGTTTTGATGGCTGCGATCATTCCTGGAGCAATCATCGGCTCAATTTTGGCTTCTAGAGTGGCTATGACTTCTATGCCAGAATTGGTGGCTATTCTCCATAGTTTTGTGGGTTTGGCTGCGGTATTAGTTGGGTATGCTACTTATCTACAACCCGAAAACTCCCTAACTGGAGTAGAAGCAACTATCCATGAACTAGAAATCTTTATCGGGATCTTTATTGGTGCTGTTACCTTTACAGGTTCAGTAGTAGCCTTTGGCAAACTAAATGGTTCAGTTGGTAGCAAACCCTTAATGTTACCAGCCCGTCACTTAATTAATATTTCCCTCTTAGTGGGTTCAGTATTTTTAGGTGTTCAGTTTATGCAAACAGCTAACGGTTTACAACCATTGTTAATTATGACTGGGTTAGCTGGTATCCTAGGTTTTCTACTAGTAATGGGTATTGGTGGGGCGGATATGCCTGTGGTTATCTCCATGCTCAATAGCTATTCAGGCTGGGCTGCTGCTGCTGCTGGGTTTATGCTTTCTAACGATGTACTAATTGTTACTGGTGCGTTGGTTGGAAGTAGTGGGGCGATCCTTAGCTACATCATGTGTGAAGCAATGAACCGTTCTTTTATCAGTGTAATCTTAGGTGGTTTTGGTGAAGGTTCTACTAGTTCTGCACCTACTGGGGAAGCCCAACCAATGGGTGAAGCGACAGCAACTAATGTAGAAGAAGTAGTTGAATTACTCAACGAAGCTAAAAATGTCGTTATTGTACCTGGTTACGGTATGGCAGTAGCACAAGCTCAACACGCTGTTTCCGATATTACCAAAATTCTCCGCAAACGCGGTAAACAAGTTCGCTTTGGTATTCATCCCGTAGCAGGTAGAATGCCAGGACATATGAACGTACTACTAGCAGAAGCTAATGTACCCTACGACATTGTATTAGAGATGGAAGAAATCAATGATGATTTTTCTGATACTGATATGGTGTTGGTAATTGGTGCAAATGACACGGTTAATCCTAGTGCCTTAGATGATCCTAATAGTCCTATTGCAGGTATGCCCGTAATGGAAGTTTGGCACGCTCAGAATGTAGTGGTGTTAAAGCGTAGTTTGGGTATTGGGTATGCAGGTGTGGATAATCCTTTGTTCTATATGGATAATAACTTGATGTTATTTGGTGATGCCAAAGCTAATATTAGTGCGTTATTAAATGAGTTATCTAAGACTGAGAAGGAATTAGTTACTGCTTAGTTGAAGTTTTAGTTTTTGTTTGTTCCTCCTAGTATTTCTAGGGGGATTTTTTTATATATGTTTTACTTTGATACATAATATAAGAACAGTTCATAATTACCTAGAGTGTTTCGATGAATGAACTACAAGAGCTTAGAGAAAAAATAGAACAACAGGATTATCAAGGTGCTTTATTGATAGTTAATGAGATAGAAGAGATGTCGGTAGAAGATAAATTAAACAAGATTTATAGTTATCTGGTTATTCTTCTAGTCCATATAATCAAGCAAGAAGCGGAAAATAGAACTACTAGCTCATGGGATAGATCTATATATAATTCAATTAAATATATAAACAAAACCAACAAAAGAAGAAGCTCTGGTGGTTATTATGCTTGCGATGAAACATTAAATGAATTAATTGACGAAGCTTATGAACACGCTTTATCAGAGGCATCATTTGAAGCTTTTGAAGGTAAAATGAGTCTGCAAACATTAGCAGAGAAGGTTAATTCAGATAAAATTAAGCAAAAAGCATTTACTTTAATCAAAACTCAGTAATTCTATTAATGGAAAATAATTAGATATGCTATCCAATGGGAAAGCAAATTTTAATATGTTATTGAATAGGTAGTTTAATAATGAGAAGCAATTGTTTTTACTTATTTTAAATACAGTCTAAATTGATTATATTTTTTATTTATAAGATGCAATATCTGATTAGCGTTAATATCAAGTAAGTATATTTCAATTTAAATGATATACCAAGGTAATTATAGAAAAGATTGCAGTTCCAACTGTTGCCGATTTATCTACAAAAGCAATAGAAAAGTTACCAAAGATAGTAAGTAGAAAAATTGATAATCAGAAGAAAGTATTTACTAGAAATGACCTGATAAACTTTACTAACAATATATGTTTAATGCAGTAACAAGTTGGCTGGTTGGTGAGCAAGAGAATAGACTAGTAAAATCATCAACAGTTTTAGGCTTTAGTATGGCAGTTTCAGTAGTTGCCCCTAAGAAAGTAAAATAAGTTATTAAGCCCTGTTAAAACTTTTATTTACTTTTCCTAGTTTTAAATATCAAAGATATTTGAGATAAGGAGTTATTATTATTAAAAATGGCGCGATCGCAGAATATCTTTCCTCTTTGTTTTAATTAATTAAGCTACTATTGATATTTAAGACTTCCATCTTCATTGTATTCAAGTTCATGATATTTTCCTCCAAGTTGTAGATCCCATAAACAACGTTGATAGTTTTTAGGGCCCATATCAAAGGGATTGGTTCTATTTAATCTTGCCCATTCAGCAATTTTCTGTTGATTAGTAAATCCCGTAGCATCCATTACGAATTTAGCGATATCAAAAAACATTTATCTAATACCTTGTTGATTACAATAACTGTTTTTATTTATAAATAATCTCGCTTAACGCTTAAATGATTTTAATCACATAAAATTACTAGGGACGAGCATTGCACCCATCCCCAATTAATAATTACCCTTGACGCAATTTATCTAAAACACTCAAGTCTTCCATAGTCGAAATATCCCCGACTAATTCCTCCCCTGCTGCCAAATTCCTTAAAAAACGCCGAATAATTTTACCTGAACGGGTTTTGGGTAAAGCATCAGTAAACTGAATTTCTCCTGGGCGAGCGAGCGCGCCAATTTCTTGGACTACGTGCTGTTTTAATTCTGTTTTTAATTCTTCACTGGGGGTATAACTACCTTCTAAGGTGACAAAAGCATAGACATCTTCACCTTTTAATTCATCGGGGCGAGAAACTACCGCAGCTTCAGCTACCGCAGGATGGGAAACTAGGGCTGATTCTACCTCCATTGTGCCTAAACGGTGTCCTGAAATATTCATTACATCGTCTACTCTACCCATTACCCAGAAATAGCCATCTTCATCCTTACGTGCGCCATCACCTGCAAAGTAAAAGTATTTACCATCTTTGGGGGGAATATGTTCCCAATAGGTACGACGGAAGCGATCGTCATCTTTATATACTGTACGCATCATACTTGGCCAGGGATGTTTGATGACTAAATAACCGCCCTCGTTAGTGCCAGCAGGATTCCCTTCTAAATCGACTATATCAGCAATAATTCCAGGGAAAGGTAAGGTTGCTGATCCTGGTTTTGTGGGAGTTGCCCCTGGTAATGGGGTAAGCATAAAGCCTCCCGTTTCGGTTTGCCACCAAGTATCGACGATCGGACATTTTTCGCCCCCAATGACACGGTAATACCACACCCAGGCTTCAGGATTAATTGGTTCACCCACAGTACCCAATAGACGCAATGAGGAGAGATCGCGACGCTTTGGATGTTCATCACCCATTTTAATAAAGGCTCTAATAGCTGTTGGGGC
This sequence comes from Chondrocystis sp. NIES-4102, assembly GCA_002368355.1. Lineage (NCBI taxonomy): Bacteria > Bacillati > Cyanobacteriota > Cyanophyceae > Chroococcales > Chroococcaceae > Chondrocystis > Chondrocystis sp. NIES-4102. Next base: position 2,744,690 of record AP018281.1, read on the forward strand.
GGTATAAAAGATGGTTACTTTATATTTTTCGATAACATCCCAAAAACAACCAGGGTTAGAAGGACGGGGCGCACCCTCATACATAAGTGTAGTTGCCCCATTGGAAAGAGGCCCATAGACAATGTAACTATGTCCTGTAATCCAACCTACATCGGCAGTACACCAATAGATATCATCGTCTTTAATATCAAATGTCCATTTAAAGGTCATGTGGGTGTATAGGTTGTAGCCTCCCGTAGTATGAACTACACCTTTGGGCTTGCCTGTAGTACCACTGGTATAAAGAATAAATAATAAATCTTCGCTGTCCATTTCTTCGGGTGGACAATCAGTTGAGGCATTTGCTTGTAATTCATGCCACCAATGATCGCGCCCTGGCTGCATCGGGATATCTTGTTTAGTACGCTGTACAACTAAAACGTTTTGCACAGTAGGAACATCAGCAGAGATCGCCTGATCAACGGCATCTTTGAGAGGAACAATTTTATCTTTGCGCCAACCACCATCAGCAGTAATTACCAACTTCGCCTCGGCATCCTGAAGACGAGCTTTTAAAGCTTCCGCACTAAACCCCCCAAAAACTACACTGTGGGCTGCACCAATTCTGGCACAGGCTAACATAGCGATCGCAGCTTCGGGAATCATTGGCATATAAATCCCCACGCGATCGCCTTTTTTTACGCCTAATTGCTTAATTACATTTGCCATTTGACAAACTTCTTGATGCAATTGTGCATAGGTTAAGGTTTTGGAGTCTCCTGGTTCTCCTTCCCAAATTAGCGCAGGTTTATCTCGGCGATCGCCCTCTAGATGTCTATCTAAACAGTTATAGGTAATATTAATCTTGCCATTAACAAACCATTTAGCGAAAGGAGGTTGCCAATCTAGGATATTATCCCAATTTTTAAACCAATGTAGTTCTTTTTCTGCCAGTTTTGCCCAAAATTCACTCGGATCATTTGCTGCTTGAGTATAAAGTTGTTTATACTCTTCCATATTTTTAATGGTAGCTTGAGCGGAAAATTCGGCAGGGGGTAAAAATACTCTTTTCTCTTGTAAAATCGATTCTATAGTTACTTCTGACATATTTACTATTAACTGTATAGCTGTCTTACCGTTATTTGTAACGCCGATTTTCCCAGAGTGAGTTTAATATTTGCGAAGTTGGTAAAAATTCTTATAGTTAATTAAATTGACAACCCAAGTTTTATACCCAAAGCTGCATGAGCAATTAGGATAATTAAAGCTAAACTCCCTGTATAAGCATGAATTGTTTTTAAAGTTTCCTTATTACCAATAAAGCCAGTCGCAGCAATAAGAGCATTAAAAGTTAGTAAGGCAATAGCTATCGTCCCTGTTACAAAATGAGGACTTTGTAAGATGGGTTGATTTTGCATCACTAAAGATAAAACTCCGCCTGTATATCCCAACACTAAAAAGATATACATCAAAGGGGCAATTTTACGATGCTGGGCTTTATTTTTAATTGCTAATTCAGTATTGCTATCTTCTAAGGTTCTACCACGCCAACCAGCTAAAGCGACTGCACTACCCATCACAAAAACTACAATACCCATCATTAGTGGATGTCCCCAATGAACTATTGGTTCGGGTGTACCTAAACTATTAAACCATTGGGCGATCGGTTCTAAGGATGCTCTTAAATTACTCATAGCTATGTTGCTACTTAACTAAAGTTAATAAATTACTATATAAATATACAAAGTTTCCTGATTGTTTAGTTAGTAATTAATTAATTGCCAATGGCTTTGTTTTATAAATCAGTCAGAGTAGATGAGGCTATAATTTTAACTGGCTAATAGTTTTTCTAAATTATCTTTTAGTTATGAGTTGGTAAAAAAAAAATTAATTTAATTACAGATTGCCAAATTTTATTGCATAATTAGAGACGGTACTATAGGTAGAGTGGAAAAGCAATATAAACCTTGTTAAACACTACATATACTATATAGCCTCTCTATTTGCGGACTATACCTGTATGAAATTATCTTCTGTAGAAGAGGCAGAACAAGCTAGAAACATAGTTTTAACTGAACTCAAGGAACATCAAGCCCCCATGAGTTTGCAACAATTAGGAATGAACTTGAGTGGGGAAAGCAAACTATCCCATCGTACTTTAAAAGAAGCTGCTTGGGGATTAGTTGAAGAAGGGAAAGCCAGATTTAATTCTACTTGGAATTTAGAAATTTTGTGATTTTAAAGAGCAATGCAGCTAAAAAACTGATGAGGACGTACTATCAAGAAGACTGTACGTCTTTTTAATGTTAATTATTTTATGTGGGAAAGACATCAAAGACAACACCGCCCATTTAGTGATCAGGGAAATAAACCAGGAGATCAACGCCAATCTTTTCAGGTAGATCGCGATCGCGAAGCGTACCCTTCGGGTAAGCGCATTTTATATTCTTCTGCTTTTCGTCGTTTGGCACATATTACCCAAGTAGTTACGCCTCAAGAAGGTCATGTATTTCATAATCGTTTAACCCATTCCCTCAAAGTTGCCCAGGTAGCCCGTAGATTAGCAGAAAGATTAGCTCAAGATCAACCAGAGGTAGCAGCAGCTTTAGGTGGAATTGATCCTGATGTGGTTGAAGCAACAGCCCTATCCCACGATTTAGGACATTCGGCGGAAGAAGAATTAGATGCTTGTGCTAAAAAGGCTGGTTTAGCTGATGGTTTTGAGGGAAATGCTCAATCCTTTAGAATTTTGACTAGATTAGCAATTCATCGTCTAGATTATTATGGTTTAAATTTAACTAAAGCAACATTAAATGCAGTCTTGAAATATCCCTGGTTGCGATTGGCTACGCCAGCGCGGAGCGCATCGCCTGATCCTAATTCTAAAAGGTATCGTAATATTAAATTAGTTTAAATATGCTATGAATACACTGAAGCAATCAGTAATCAGAAAAAAGCAATAAAAACAGCAGAAGTGACAAGAAAACTTAAAATAGAAATTCTTGAATCAATTAAAACATTATCAAGGTTACTCAAACAAGAAAGAATCGAGACACTTTATTGTATTAAAACTAACCTGGCTGAAACTATTGGACATTTATCCGTATTGACTGGAAAACATAGAACTATAGTATCAAGATAGTTGAGTTCATGCACAAAATAAGGAATAACCAAGGACTAAAGCGGTTAATTATCTTGGTACTTATGAACTACTAAAGAATCAATAAAGAAAATTACCCTTCTTTGGTAGTCCTTAATTCTGTAAGCTGCCTTGTGTATTAGGTTTTAGGAGGAATACCTGGATCGTTTGCAGATCTCCTCAAGGTTAATTTTTAACCAAGAGTATTCTATGTGTCTCTAGTAAAGGCTGAAACTCAGAGTATATAAATTGATACATAATTAACTACAAATATTTTAGAGTAAGTTTTGAGCAAAACTGTACGCTAAATTACGATAGGATTATCTCTTAAAACTGTAACCTATCTATGTTATATCTAAATCGGAGCGACGGGATTTGAACCCATGACCCCCACTACCCCAAAGTGAAATAATTAATTCTGTATATCTCTTCTAGATTGATTTCTAACTATTTACAATTAATTCGTCTACCGATTTTCTACCAATTTTTGTTCTATTGATATTCAGTGGTGTTGATTTTGAAGCATTGTCAATTTAGTCCTCTTCAAACCCCTGAGATTTAAACTTGAGTGTTTGACAATTTTCACTTACAGTCCGAATTACATTGTCTGGTATTCCATCAGTCACTTGAGCTTCAATTTCGAGAGTTACTTTGACACTAGCTCCGACCAAACTCGTTAGATGTTGCAATACTTCATCAGCAATTTGCTGAGAATGACCTATTAGACGTAGTGAGTCTAATTCTATAGAACCATAAAAGCGCTTTTTGGGTTGTTGAGGTTCAAAGATAGTATTGGTCGAAGAATTAGGTTTTAGCAGGGTACTGTTAGTAGAGGAATTGGAATTAACTTTATAGTTGTCTCTATTACTTTGAAAAGCTTTACTATTTCCAATACTTTCATTTGAGGTATATTCCAATTTTTGTTTTTCTTCTGCTTCAGATTTGAATTGTGCTGATGCTACCTCTGGTTTAACTAAAAAATTAGAGCTGCTGAAATTGGGCGCGATTGGTTGTCCTGCTTTCAAACCTAAATATTTTTCTGTAGCTTCATCGTATCCACTAGCATAAGCAAAATTTTCTTGCCAAGAACATAAATCTTTTCCTACCCCTTCAGCGATCGCATCTAGCAAAACTTTTTCGTTTTTGAGTCGGGGCAAATAAAGGTAATTGGTGAGATATTTCCAAAGAGTTTTCAGATCGACATGGTTGGCATTTTTCCACACATAATCCTTGAGAATTTCCAGAGTTAAACGAACAGCAGCATAAGTAGTAATTAGGTGTTCTTCGCTAACTAATTTGCGACTAGCCTGTAGGATTGGAGAATCTTGAACTGAAAGACGATATTCTTCCCATTCAATATCTCCTGTGGGTTGTGGTTGAGATGGAACAAGCAACCATTGATAAGTATCAAGTAGCGACATTTTCACTGTGTTGTCGGCATCTTTTAATTTTGCTGCTGCTTGTCTGTTCTGAAAGGTATTGAGATTGAGAACTTCTTTGTCGGCGACTATCGAATCCCAAGCTAAATACTCATTAACTCTTTGAAACAGATTCTCTTGTTTGCTTTGATCGCAAGAAAGGAAAACTAGTAAGTTTTTACAATAGCGAGGTGCAGAACCTTTAGTATCGAGTATCCGTTTGGCTTCAATCAAAGCATCACTAGTGTCAGCTTTGCTGCTATGAGTCAAATTGGGTTGAAGTAAAACTAATCTAACTCCCATTGTTGATTCATCGGGAACATCAGAAGATGAGCTGGGTGCGATATGAACTCCAGTAAAATCGCCCTTCTCTCTGTCTTGCTTGAGTCTTTTGATTATTTCATCCCAAGTTTGGTCTTCTCTATATTGGGTGGCGCGGTCAATAGCAGTGCGGGTAACATTAGGTTGAGTATCAATCCAATAGCGATCGCTGTTATCAACATAGAGATAGGTCGCTTGGTTAGTGAGTCGGCGGAGGGCATCGCCAAAGGTAGCAACGTTTTCTCCAGGTTGAGTACAGCCTAATTTGATTCGACGAATATCTAAACCTTTATTGGCAGCTTTTTGTAGTGGTGCTGAACCCATATAAATAGTCCGAGTCACCCGACGACAAGCGGAATAACGTCCTAAATTAGAATGTTGACGGTCAAGATCGACGGGGAGAGAGTTAGTACCATCTACATCTTTATCAATGATCGGCAACCAGTTGTCATCAAGGTAGCGAGTTAATTCTGACTGTACCTGAGAATCTGCCATTGGTACGTTAGCAGGTAAAATCATCAAGTTTTTGTCGTTCTCTTGCCATAGATAGCTAATTACCTTTGCCATTAAGCGCAATACTCCACGGGTACGCTGAAACTTATCTAAACTCGACCAATCTTCGTATAAACGTTCAAATAGTTCAGGATGAATCGGATAGGCATCTGTCATTCTTCTTTCGTAATCTCTTTCGCGGCATTCTGCGGGAAATTCGGTTGTTTGGTCGCGATACATCTGGCTAAATGCCCGAATTACAGTATCACGGGCAGTAAATAAAGTAGGATCGATAATATCTTTAAATAGACGACGACGAACGATATGAAAGCTTTCTTCGGCAGTAGCAGGTCGCCAGGGAGATTCTACCCGACCAATGGCATTTTTAAGACGCTCTAGGGCTTGTTTGCCTCTATCTCCACCAATCTCAATATCCGAAGCGGGAATACTAACCACTAATAAAGTGTTGTCGGCATTTTTAGCTGATTCACTCAGGGTTTGGGCAAAGGTAAAGTGAGTATCAAAGTCTCCTCCTGGAAGATCGTTTTCATAATGTAGTTGACGGGCATAAGCTACCCATTCATCAATCAGAATTAAACAAGGCGCATAACGATTGAATAGGTCTTTGAGCTTATCCCCTGGATTGGTTGAGTTTTCATCTGCTTCTCTAAGCATTTCATAGCCTTCTTTACCCCCAAGTTGCCAAGCAATCTCACCCCAGAGAGTTTTAACAACTGTGCCATCTTTTTTCTTCTCAGGAGTCCCAGGATCGATTTTATTCCCGACCAGAACAGCGGTTTTGACATCTTGGGGAGGATTATCAATTCCAGTTTCGGTAAATATAGCTTCACATCCAGGTAAATTCTGGGCAGAAACTCCCAAACACAAATGATAGAGAGCTAACATGGCATGGGTTTTACCACCACCAAAGTTAGTTTGTAGTTCAATTACGGGATCGCCTCCTTTGCCACTAAGACGAATTAAAGCATTAGTTAGTAAGTCTTTGAGTCCTTCAGTAAGGTAAGTGCGATGAAAAAACTCTGTGGGGTCGCGATATTCATCGGCGCAGTTTTTATCATCTAGGTATACTTGCCATAAATCGGCGGCGAATTCAGCTTGCTGAAAGCGTCCTGAAGCTACATCATCGTGAGGAGTCACAATTTCGCGCCAGGATTTTAAGCCACCTTGAGGATTACTTTCAATGGCAACATTGGTTGCTTTGCGTTTTTCATGGCGGGCTTGTTCTTCAAAGCGCAGACGTAATAGTTCTTGTTTCTGTTTTTCGACGGTATCGGCTTGGGGTGAGGAGATTGAAGAGAGTAATCGAGCCGTGCTATCTAAGGCGCGATAAGCATCATCTGTAGAGAAATTTTTGCCATGCGCCCAATCATTGCGAACCGTTTTCAGTTCCCCAACTAAATTCCTTTCAGCGTTTCCTAGGGTCTTTTTGAAAACATTGTGCCACTCACCAAAAATGACGTTAATTAAATCGGTGACATCTTCTTGAAGTCGCTCGGCAGTAGTTCGTTTGAGATTGCGGTCTTCACATAAATGGCTGAGGGCATGATTTGTCCAATGTTCGTTGTAAGCAGAACGCATTTCCCTTTCTATGAAGGGATACAAGCCTTCTTTAAGAAGATCTAATGCTCTGCCTACTCTTTCTTTATTGGTAATAGCCATGTGGGAACTCCGAATCGCATTAACTTTAGAGTTCCCAAATATTAAGTAAAAGTTTAATTAATTAATATTATTGTGTATTTTTATTGATTGTTTGCCTAAAGTCTCTTCAATACTAGCTCTTACTTTGGCGATCGCATTCTCGCTTTCCCAAGGGCTTTTACTTTTGAATAATTTTACTAACTTATGATCGCTTTAATAGTCGCTAGCAGCTAAATATTGATAATCAGCTTGGTTGAGGAAATATACTTTTTGAGCGCAGTTTTTGTTGTTCTTCATATACCTTAATTTTACTTAACCAAATGAATCCAGGTAATTGTATCTTTAACGCTGTTAAATAATCTTTTATCAGAAGTATAAAATTCAGCGTTAAATCTTTCTGACAGTGCAAGATAATGAGCGTCGTAAGCAGCAGAAAGGTTAAGGTTTCTGGCTAATGTAAAAGCCTGTTTGTGCAGAGCTTTATCACCGTACAAAGTGATTCCTAAATTTAAAGCTTCTTCTAATAGCTGTTCTGCATCTTCTGGCAAGATTTGATTTGCTAGACTCATACGATGGAAAACATTAGTGACTTCGTAACAATATATTGTCGGAGCGATAATTTGGCTGCCTGTGCTTTTCCATTGTCGCCATAGATTACTATAAGAGGTTGCATTAGGAGGATCGGATAGCAAACGCACGATAAAATTTGCATCAGCACAGATGATTTTTAGCATTACTATTCCTCTTCTTGAGGACAACAAGCTTGCATCAATTGTTCATCTCGCTCATCTCGCATTTGATGGATAATTTCTGTTACGGATGGCTTAAAAGGTTTTCCGCCTGTCCGCGCATGAATTTTTTTTCTTCTTGCTTCAATTCGTTCTAGAGTTTCTTCCCAATCGGATTGAGGTTGTAGTTTCTCCTCTAACAAATTTCTCTCTTCTGAAGACAAAGAATTAATAACTTGAGCTAAAGATTCAACCAACTTAGTATTCATAGTACTTTTACGATAACGAGCTTATTTATTTATACTACTAATTCTCCCTGTACAAATGCCTCTAACTGTTGTCTCATTGCAGCCAACGAGATATTTCTGACCAAGAAGAAACCAGACTGTTATAGGAAATCGCTTCTTGTGTCCAAGCTTGACAGTCTATTTTCTCAAAATGCGATCGCACTATCTACAAATTTTGCAGATTAATCAACAAACTAAAGCACGAGCTTTTTCTTTCAAATTGCGATCGCATTTTAGATTCTGATTTTGCTTTTCTAGCACCTTTTTAACAAGACTAAAAAAGGGTTTCTCTGGATGTTGTAAATAAATATTTAGGCGTTGAGCAAGTTCGTCTGGTAAATCGATAACGCGCTTCATGATTTGATTTTCTTTAGACTTCTAATTCTCCTTGTACCATTTTTTCTGATTGTTGTTCCATTGCAGATAGACGGGATATTTCCGACCAGGAAGTAACTAAACTGTTGTAAGAAATTGCCTCTTGTGTCCAGCCCTGTCTGTCGCAAATTACATACAATCGATAAGCCAAATCTCGACAAACTTCTCCTTTGTCTCCTAATTGAGCGAGTAGTTTAGCTGCGCCAGTTTCCCCTTGTTTATCGAGGGTTTGAATTAGGTGTTGGGTAGCTTCCCAGTCGGGAGTGCGGTTATCATCTGCTGGATTCCAAGATTTGGGTAATTCTTCTCGTTTGAGCAGTCTTGCTTTACCATGCTTGGCTACTAGAATACCTGCGTCTTTTAATCCGTTGATACTGATGTTTTTAGCTTTAGAAAGAGTTTCTGCATCGCCGTATTGCCCATCTTCAAATTGGTATTGTTCAAACCAAGTCAAAGCCCAACGGGTATCGGGATCGAACTCTCCTTCTTGTTCGTTCAAGAATTCATCGATGTATGAGTTGATTATTTGTAGGGCAGTACGGACGCGCATAGGATTGCCATCTGCTTCTAATACCTGGCTGTAGCGGGAGAATACAGACATTCCTAAACCGATACTGGCTTGTGCCAAATCTACAGGAGCGATATTGCCTTGTTGTAGGTTTTTTAAGTCGATAGGGAATTCTGTTTGTAGTTGTTTGAGGAATTGGCGACGGGTAGCGGATGGTGCGTCGTCTAGGCGAGGACGGCAGACAAGAGCGATCGATGAAGCGAGAGCATTTGTATCAGTAGCAATAGTTCTGGAACTTCGTTCTGTACGCATGGGTAATGTACCAGTAATACTAAAACCAGCTTTGATAAGTCCTTCTAACATGGTTTCCCATCCAGTTGAGGAAGTCGATGAACTACCATTATCATCAGTTTCTGTTTCTGTCTGTTTAAAAGCGTAATAAATAGTCAAGGGATACTTCTCGCTAGCCATCTTACGCATTCGTTCAAATGCTTTATTTAATCCTTGCTCAAAAAATTCTTTGGCTTTTTGTTTACTACCACCGAAGCGATAGGAGGTAGCAACTAATTCTGGCTCTTTGGGTACGAGAAGAGTGCTAAATAGATCGGGATAAATCGAACTAAGAGAACGACGCAACCAGACATAAAAAAAATCTGAGAGGTCAGCATAGCCAATATTGTCATAATATGGTGGGTCTGTTGAGACAACGATTGATTCTCGATAAATCTCAGAGGTAGTTGCATCAATTTGTTTGACGATTCCATTAGCATTACAAGAAGATTGTTCAATTACTGTAGCAATCCAATCTAATGCACCGAGAATGTTACCTGTAGAATCGCTTAGTGGGTTGGCTTCTGCATAATCCCACGTCATTGGTATCGCTTGACGAGCAAATGTATTACGAAGACCATCTCTACCGATATTCCAAGAACAAGTGCTAGAACAGTAGTCAGCAACTTTATCAACAGCAAATACTAAATAGGTTGCTATGGCATCAGCATAAGCAGTTGCACCTATTCCTCCTTCATTTAAAGATGAATTATCATCAGTCATTCCTGCTGCTACTGCATCTTGCTTAATTTTTTCTCTGACTTCTTTTACTAAATCACTGAAAGTTGTTAAAGCTACAAGCTGGCGAGAAGTAAATATCTCATGCCAATGAGTAATCCCATAACCGCGTCCACTTACCAAGTTGCTTGTTTCTTGGTTCATCTCTTCTTCTGGCTTCCAATCTGGCTTTGCACTCATAGCAATAGCTAATTGCTTTTCACTAGGAGGCAAGTAAATTCGTCCTTTTTCTCCTTCTGCTACGATTGCCATGAGTTGGGCATTGTTACGTTTGGCAAGAAATTCCCCACGAATATCCTTCTCGTTAGCAACTTGATTGCATACTAAACAGCGAAACTTTGCACCTCGCCCAATTTTTGGTGGTTCAGGTGGTGTTCCTGTTCCTGTTTTTACTTCAAAATTTACAATAGGTGGCTGCTGGCTGTGGTCTATGACTGGTTCGATCCAGGCTTCTTTTCCTTTTTTAGTCGATAGATTAAAAGAACTAACTAAAGGCATCTGACAACCACAAGCAGGATTAGGACATTTAACTGTTCGCGCCCACAACCAAGCAATTACAGTAGCTTTACCACTACCATGTTCTTTTGGTAACTCAACCTTCGGATAAAGATGACCGATGCGTTTTTGCGCTTCATCACGCATCCATTTTCCGTAATAGCGTACATCTTCCGCTAATCCCTGCGCTCCTCGCCATTGGTTAATGTCTTTAGTTTTTCTTGCTTCTGGATTAATTGGCGGTTGATCTTTAAATTTAGGCGGAATTTCAATCAAAGCCTTAGTAATCAATACTGCAACAGGATTCAAATCGCTACCATGTGCCTCAATGCCCAATCTTTGAGCTTCTAAAGGTATCGACCCACCACCACAGAAAGGATCGTAAACTGGCGGAGCGTATTGTTGTAAATATTTTCTGACTGCTTCAGGTTCGGTAGGAGGTTTGTGATTATTTTCCCAAGCCAAACAACGAGCAATTTCTTTCTGTGCTGCTTCAATGATGGGCGAAGTACCATATTCATCTACTTGAATATCGTCCCAGGATACCAAACCCCTTACTACTTGTTTATTCCCAACAGTTTCAATTTTACTAATTAAATCGTGTAATCTTTGTCTTTCTACTTGTTGTTCTTCCTCTGTAGGAAACTTATCAGGATGTGCCGATGGGTCATCTACCAATGAAGCGAATAATACCGCCCGACAGGTAGCTAGAGGTCGTCTTGCCCACCACAAATGTAGCGTAGATGGATGCCCGTGCCTTATCGATTTTTCCCTAGCTGACTCTTGGTTTATTGCCTCAAGAGGCATGGAAACTTCGATTAGCTTTTTGCGATAAGACATAAAGTTGGCAGATAGAACAACCAACTATCATATTTTTATTAAGAAATTATTACATCGGTGTTAATACATCCGTTAATTTTCTTACATATATACTTAGTTAATTTCCACTTTAACTTCGTAAGCACTAAAGTTTAAGTGACTTCATACAGATGACGAGTCAACTTCATATTGTAGATAAGCTCACAAGAAGCTAGTATGTTGGCTCTTTATCAAATGGATAGATCAATTGGAATATCAGAAAAGAAGTGTCAATGGAGATGCTGGTGAGTATTTAGTTGCTTATACAATAACTCACAAATTAGGCTTTCCCTGTCGTTTATATGGGGTAGATCTTGGGGTAGATGCTGAAATGGAAATTGTCGATGAGTATCAACATTCTACTGGCGATATTATCAAAATTCAGGTTAAGACAGTTGATTCAATCAGTTCTAAAGAGTCTGCATCAATATACATTGATGATCGACATATTGACTATTGGAAAAGGTTCTGTCTTCCTGTAATAATGTGTTGTGTTGATCTTAGTGAAACAAAAATCTATTGGAAACAGATAATAACAACCGAAGCATACAAAACGGGCGGAGAATCAAAAAAAATTACATTCTGTCTTAAGCACGATCTTCTTGATAAACATAGTATTCACAAGCTTCGCCAATTAGTCTATCCACCTAAATCGAAAAACATAGGATTGCTTTTAGAAAAACTTATTCAAAGTGCAGAAAGACTTCCGAGTCAGAGAGTTATGTATGGCGATTTTAAAACTATAGATACAACTCGCTCGCTTTGCGATCAACTCGAAATTGATTTGCAAAAGGTTGAGCTATTAATATCAAATTTTCCTTGGCGAGTTAGCTTAATGGATATGAGATCGTTGCATAACATTAAGTCTCAGATCCAGGGTGTTAGGAATACTTTGTCTTATTGCGAACTGGATTTGGTTGATGGAGGATAGTGCTATTGAGGATGAAAAACAGACAGATTTATCAATGACAAAAATTCACGAGGGTTTTTGACCTCGCTGTTTTAATTCCTTCAAATTATAATTAACACTTGTCACGCCAAAATCAGGCTCTTTCTGAAAGGGCTGTCTGACATAGTGGACTATACAATCATCATCTGCAATTTTGTAACTGCTAGCTCGTTCCTTAACTTTCCAAGCATCACCTGCGCTAAATTCCTCAGATGGTGGAACTTCTACAATTGCCAAAATATAATGTTCGGGTTTATTCAAAGCAGTAATAATTTCGTTCTTGGTAACGGTAACTGTTTCCGCTCCTTTAATTCTGCCCTTGACTTCGACAAATCTCAAAGCTCCTGTTTCGGGAATGCGGGACTCAATATCGTAACCACATTTAAGACTGCTGACATCTTTAGGTTCATAGCCTAATTTACTCTCTGCTGCCATCACTGCATTCATGGCAAACATTTCTACTCGCTTGGTTTCTCTGGCAAACATTTGGGCTTTTGGTTCTCTTTTCCCCTGTAATCTCTGTAGCAAACCAACTGGCACAACTAATGCTCCTCCCGCTACTACAGGAGGTAAAGGAGATAAGCGTCTTTCTTGCTGTAATTCGTCGATACGCCGAGCTAATCTAGCCTGTAGTTCATCTGCTCTGGCTCTGGCTTTAGCCGAGTTGATTTTAGCATTTGTTTTACCTGCTTCTTCCTGTTGTTTAAGTTCGGCTGCGCGATAATCCCAGTAGTTGATTTCTTTGGTCAGCCTATCTTTGACTGCCACTAAAGTTTTATCGATAAGTTCTTCCTTGTGCTGCTTGACCTCTTGCAAATGTTGGGGAACTATTTGGGAAATGGCATATTTAGTTGCTTCGGCTTCAATATCTGTTGGTAAATCAGACTTTTCTAAAAAGGTTTCCATAACGGTTTGTTCGTCTTCAGATAAGGGACGATAATCGAGATAAGGAGCATAACCAGCATTACGAATGTTAGACTTCGCCCCTAGCCCCTCTCCTTCGAGGAGAGGAGAATAGATTTCTACATACTGCATTCGTCGAGAAACAATTCTTCTGCTTGGTGCGCTTGCGATATGCCGTGAAACGACATATCGGTCGCATCCGTTTTTACCCGATATGTCGGTTTTAGCATCCTGGATTGAATGCTGAAGCGTAACTAAGATTCTTACCTCTTCACTAGGGTCATTTTCATCTACCAAAATACTCCCCTGTTTAAGTACATCCCAATGACGCTCTAAAGTTAAATCGATGGTGGAATTTAATAAGGGATGACCAGGGCAGATAAAAGCAGCTAAGGGCTTACCTGGAACGCTGATTAACTCCTTATCAAAACATATTCGTTCATAGCGAGTTAAAATCGGCTCTCTTGTTCCAATTTGATGATCGCGATTGCGAATTAAAGCGGGAACATTGGTAATTTGGTAGCGTTTGGGTTCTCTTTGACGAATTACACCCCCTAAATGTTGGAATGCTTCGATAAAGAATGAGCCGATAAAATGAGGTTGCAGCTTTCTGGCTTCGGCTCGTTCCATTTCTTCGCGAATGCGTTGAATTTTGGTGATATCCATCGCATTTCGCGCTAATACTTTTTCTGAAAGTAAGTCTTGAAGGCGATCGCGATTTAAACGATTAGTTACTATCTGTTCAAGTTTGGCTCTAGTTTCTGGTAAATCTCCATAGCGAATGGCTTCAATCAATAATTGGCGTAGCTCAACACCGTCGATCGCTTGACCCAGAACATCAAAAACTTTGCCCCCTAATGCTTTTTGTTCTATTTCTAATTTTCTCAGTAACTTGAGATATACATCCCCTTCTCTAGTTTCTGCTGCTAATAAATTCCAAAGATGACAGACTTCGGTTTGTCCAATACGGTGAATTCTGCCAAATCTTTGTTCTAGGCGGTTGGGATTCCAGGGTAGGTCATAATTAACCATCAGATGCGCCCGTTGAAGGTTAATCCCTTCTCCCGCTGCGTCGGTAGCAATTAATACTTGTATTTCTGGATCTTGGGTAAAGGCTTCTTGTGCCTTACGTCTTTCTTCTCTTCCCGAACCTCCACTGATAGTAACTACGGTTTCCTGTTTGCCAATCAGATTACGAATGCGATCGGCTAAATAGTTAAGAGTGTCCCGATGTTCGGTAAAGATGACCAGTTTGCGTCGATGCCCCCTGACATCGAATAGTTCGGCTTCATTTTGCAGGATGCGACTCAGTTCTTCCCACTTACGATCCGTACCACTAAGTTTAACCTGTAAGGCTATTTTCTCCAGCTTTTGTAGTAATTCTATTTCTACCTTAAGCTCTGCTATGGTACGGGCAGCAGTTGCTTGGTCAACTAACTCTTCTTCAGTGGCTTCTCGTTCGTCATTGAGTAGCTCATCTTCAAAGTCCTCCCAGTCTTCTTCTTTGACTCCTGGTAAGTTTTGCCAGTCTAACTCTACTTCCTGTCCTCGTTTAACTAATTCTTCCTCTTTAAGCCGTTTGTGTAATCTTTCTCGTCTTCTCTTCAAAGATTGATATATAGCTTCGGGAGAAGAAGCTAATCGACGTTGCAGGATAGTTAAAGCAAACCCCACTGTGCCTTTTCTACCATTGTTACTCAAAGCATCGGCGCGGTTAAATTCTTCCCGAACATATTCGGTAACTGCTGAATATAATTTGGCTTCTAAATCCGACAGATGATACTCGACGGTATAGGCTCGGCGTTCGGGGAATAGAGGTTTGCCATTGAACTTGAGCAGATCTTCTTTAACCAATCTCCGCATCAAGTCAGAGGTATCTACTGTATGTACCCCATCGCGGAATTTCCCTTCAAAGCGATCGCCATCCAATAATGCCATAAATAGCTGAAAGTCCGCCTCTTTACCATTGTGAGGCGTAGCAGTTAGTAGCAAAAAGTGACGAGTCAAACTAGATAGAAGTTTACCCAACTTATAACGTTTGGTTTCTCTAATATCTCCACCATAAAAGGAAGCAGACATCTTATGAGCTTCATCACAAACAATTAAATCCCAATCAGTCTGTTCTAGCTTGGCTTGCAAATCATTATTACGACTTAGTGTGTCTAAACGAACAATACATAAAGGCATTTCGGCAAAAGCATTCCCACTACGGGCTGCTTCAAGGCGATCGTTTGTGAGAAGATCAAAAGGTAGATGGAATCGTCGATCTAGTTCATCTTGCCATTGAGTAGCTAGTGAACCTGGACAGACAATTAAACAGCGATGTAAGTCACCCCGAACCCGTAATTCAGAAATTAGCAATCCTGTCATAATGGTTTTTCCCGCCCCAGGATCGTCTGCCAATAAGAAGCGTAAGGGTTGACGAGGTAACATATCCCCGTAGACTGCCGTAATCTGGTGAGGTAGAGGTTCAACTAGAGAAGTATGCACCGCCAGCATTGGATCGAACAAATGAGCTAACTGAATACGCTGGGCTTCACTGACTAAACGCAAGAGCCTGCCATCACCGTTAAAGCTCCAAGGTAAAGATGAAGTGACAATTTCTAGTTCATGCTCGCGATCGCGGTAGATTAATTCACTATCTATATTGCCATTAGCTTCTTTGTAGATTAGTTCAATAACATCTGAACCGTACCACTTTGCTTCAACAATAGTTATTAACTGATTAGGCAATACTCCATTAACCGTTGCACCTTTAGTTAAATCCTCTAACCTCATTTCTTGACTACCGCATACTCTAAATCTTCTCCAAATTAGCCCATTATTTCTAAAATTGAATGGCAGTAGTGATGGAGTGCGATCTATTTAAATTATTTGTGAATCAGTTCTGGATGAACCAACAGACAAAGCCTAATCCCAGGAAGCTGCTTATAAGAACAATCACAGCTATGACTACTGTCAGACGAACAAATCTTCCTGCTTCTTCAGTTTGAATTACCAGTTCCTGCTGCTTCTTCAACAACACTGAAGTCGAATTAACCAATCCAGTCGAAATAGCTTGTAAATTCTGATGCTCTTTGGTCAATCCCTCCAAGACTTGAACAAGCTTAGTATCTAACTTCTGCTGATTCTTCTGAATACTTTGTAGTTGTCCTTTCAATTGCTCATTAATCCAATTAGATGTATCAACTATCTGAGTCGTATAAGCTTCAACCGACTCATCAAGCTCCATCTTCGCCCTAACTATCTTCTCCCCCGAACCGCCCAGCACCTCAACCGCAGCAATATTCTGCGCCACACAAAAATAAAAATCAAACAACTCATTATCCACAAAATACTGATTATCATTTAACCACTGATATACTCGCTGTCTAATCCTTGACTCTTCATTCCTGAGCCGTTCATCTACCAATTCTCGTAGCTCATTCTGTTGCTGAGGTAAAGTAGGCTTCTTCAAATAACTCACAAACTCAACCTCAGACTTTCAACATTAAAATCAGCATCATCAAATACCTGATAAACCCGTCGCATATACCCTCGTAAACCAGCCAACTGAGCCGTACTAAACTCTGAATATCTTCTTGCTTCAGTAAAACTCAAAGCATTTTTATATACCGTTGTGGCAGTATCCAGTCTCAAAGAAGGCAAGTCAATTACCTTCAACTTATATTCAGCAATCAACTCAGGCGAAATAAATTGGTCAAAACTATCCCAATCTTCACATCGACCTAGATTCCTGATTAATATATGAGTCGCATTATCTTTAACAAACTCTAGCGTTCTTAAAAAACCCTCATAACACTCCGTTGAATCATCCAACACATACCAATTCTGAATCTCCACACCAAGATCTTTAGCAGCCTCCAAAATATCACTAGCCGTCAGCCAATGATTAAACGCCTCTTCTACATTCCCAGGCAAATCCACCAACACCAATTTCTCTAAAGCCAAGTCCAAAATACGGTCTGGTATCTTCAGATTCCGATCCAGTTCACTAAAGCGAGTGGGTAGAGCAAACTCTGGATAAGCTTTCAGAAAACTCTCTTGTCTGTCTGCATCCACCGCGTAAAAATCCAACCCCGATTCTAAACAATAAGCAGCCTTCAATTTAGAGAGTAGCGTCTTTCCAACACCACCCTTCTTACAGTTAGATATTTGAATCCCTGGACGAGTGGCAATTAATTTAGATGTTGATTCAATTTTTTCAGTTTTGACTTTGACCATGATGATTTATTTGCTCGCAAACAATTTATCTATTGCCGACTGCTTTTGATTTGGTTGATTGACTCTTGTACTCACTGCTTCAATTTCTTCTGGCTGTTCTGGAGGCAATATTGAACTAACAGTATTAGGTGTTGCTTCTGCTTCTTGGTTTAAAGAACGACGATATTCAGTGTGATATTGCTTTAAAGTAGCCGAACTAATTTTGACTCCACTTTCAGTGATCGATTCAGCCAAGTCATCATATTCACATCCTCTAGCCAAAGCTGCCTCAATTCTTAAATGCAACTTAGCCACCAGCTTTCTTAAATATCCTGGTTTTGATGCCTTGTCTTTAGTGTGATCAATCTTACGAGCGATCGCTTTTTCTAGGGGACTTAATTCAGACTGATTCATTTATATCTAATTTTTAGTGCTTCAACTTAATCTATTATCTCAAATATTTAAGCAAGCAAACAAAATATTTAAACAAAAAAGATTCACTTTCAGTGTGATAAATTGGCTTTAGTGCAACTGGGCATATACTGACTATAATTCCACACCTGATGCACCCTTAGTGGGGATAAAATAAATCATCTTCATTTTATAAATAAATATAAATAAGGTATTTTTAGATATTTTTAAACATTAATAATAAGAAATGTAAATTGTTTCTTTAGCAGTAGTTTTAAATAACTAAAAATGTCACCATCAAAAAAGATTAAACAAGCAAAATAATTAAAGATGGTTTGCTCAATTGGTAGACTTTACGCCAAAGTAAACGACTATGCAGAGGACAATTACTACACTCAAAACCAAGGATTAACCAATAGTCAGTGGTATGGACAAGGTGCAGAAATACTCAGGCTTAATGGTCGAGTTTCCACAGCAGAATATAACAATGCCTATCAAGGACTAGATACTCAAGGAAATCCTTTACGCCAAAGGCAATCAGGCAAAAAATATAACCCAGGCAGAGATATCACCCTCTCTGCTCCCAAATCAGTAACGCTGCTTGGTCTAGTAAAAGAAGATAGAACAGTGATTAAGGCTCATCAACAAGCAGTAAAGACTACCCTTTCCTATATAGAGCAAAACTGCATTTTTACCAGAACGGGTAAAGGAGGAGCAAATCATCTTCAGACAAATAATGCTTTGTTCGCTGTATTTCAACACGACGATAATCGCAATCTAGATCCTCAACTCCATAGCCATTGTGTGATTTTTAATCAGACACAAGGCGAAGATGGTAAATGGCGTTCTATGGATAATCGAGAACTCTACCAACAGAAGATGACTATTGGTATGGTCTACCATCATGAACTAGGAAGAAGAATTCAAACTCTCGGATATGAACTCGACTGGAACCGCGATGGTACTTTTGATGTTCGAGGTTATAGTCAGTCACAGTTAAGAGAATTTAGCACTCGCAAACAGGAGATAGAACAGGCTGTAGGTCAGGGCGCTAATGCAGCAACCAAAGCAAGAGCCTGCACTACAACACGTAAAAGCAAAATACATCAGGCGGAGTCAGAAAGGAGAGAATTAAAGCTAAGGTGGCAGCAAAAAGCCGAACAGTTGGAAATCAAACATCCTGAAGTCAATTATCAACATCAGCAGGTTACTAATTTAAAAGCTAAAAGTAAATTAGTAATTGAAGCCACAGAGATAGTTAGCGAACGCCAGGTCGCTTTTCCCAGGCATATACTCATTAAAGAATCTCTGCGACAATCACAGGGTAGTTATAGTCTTGAAGATATAGAAAGAGAAATTAATCAGAATAAAAGTCTGGTCAAAATAAAGGATGGCAGATTAACTACTCAAACTGCCATTGACAGAGAAAAGCAGATCCTACATTTGACTAGAAACAGCAAAGATAGATATCTTCCTCTAGCCAATACAGAAATAGCTAAACATCAAGCTCAAAAACTAGGACTAAATAAAGTACAAGCTTCTGCTCTAGAGTATTTTGTGACTAATCGGGATGGTGTAATACTTTGCCAAGGTGATGCAGGAGTAGGTAAAACCTATACTGTCAAAGCCTTAAAAGAAACCATCTCGTCTGATGTCAATATGCGGGGTTTAGCTCCCAGTGCCTCTGCTGCTAGCGAATTAAGTAAGGGAGCAGATATAAACTCTCAAACCTTAGATGCCTATCTAAATATCCCGATAAAGTCACTGCCCAAGAATGAATTAATTGTGGTGGATGAAGCGGGGATGATTAGCAGTACTCAAATGAAAAACCTGCTAGAAAGATGTGAACAAACAAACTCCCGCATACTCCTAATTGGCGATATAAAACAGCTAGCTGCGGTACAGGCAGGCTCACCTTTTAAACTACTTCAAGAAAAAGCCAAACTGCCAACAATTAGAATCGATAAAAATGTCAGACAGCAAAATATTCAGCTAAAAGAAGTTGTCGATCTTCTGTCAACAGGACAGATAAGACAAGGATATGAAAAGCTTAACGAACAAGGAAGTATCAAACAGATACCGATTGATAGTTTGAGATTAAAGGCAGTAGTTAGTAATTACTTAGAACGGGATATAAAAACTCAACCGCAGACATTAATTCTGGCTGGTACAAATAAAGAAAAAGATGCCATTACCAAACAGATACGCCAAGGGTTAATCGAGCAGGGTAAATTAAGTCAGCAATCACAGCACATCAGTATTCTTAAACCCAAGGATTTAGATAAATTCAGTCTTACTCAAGCTAGTGGCTATGAGATAGGAGACGTAATTAAGTTTGGTCACACTACAGCCAGGTTTAGTAAAGACCTCTACTACCGTGTTGATGTCATCTACAAAAATACTGGAACATTAACTCTTAGAGATAGCCTGAACCATAAACAGGATTTAGAACTGAATACCTACAAAGACCGTGCGGTATTTAAATCCGAAACTCGCGAACTCCGTTGTGGCGAACAGATGAAGTTCACCCGCAACCATTATCAAAATCAAAAAAAGCAAATTAACGGACAGCAGTTTACTGTACTGGGCTTTGACAAGCATGGACAGATAGAAATAAAGACCAAGTGCAAAACTCAGACAGTTAATCCTGATGCTCTACTTTATTCTGATTACCGTTACGTCGATACAGTCCACAGTAGCCAGGGGAAAACTGCCAACTACTGCATCTATGCTGCGGGTTCGGGTAAATCACTCACGGTAGGAAAAGAAAGTTTCTATGTAGCAGCATCAAGAGCTAAACATGAATTCAAAGTGTACACCGCTAGCACTAAAGCTCTAGGACTATCAGTAGAGAAATCCAGAGGGCAAGAAAACGCTCTCAGCCTCGTTATGAAACAACAACTAAATCAGCAATTATCTACTCCATCCAGAGAACAAGAGTTCAAATTACTCGTTGCTGCTAAGTATCTAGTAGAAAGTCAGGGTAAATCAGATCTTCAAAATCCTCAAATAAAAAGCTTTAGAACATCAGATGGAACAGAGATAAAACGAGATCGAGATTCACTGACTATCAGCCACAAAGGTCAGGAACTAAAATTCGACCGAGACAACGCCACAGTCAACAACACTTTTTCTATTAATGAACTCAAACAGCAAATTAAAACTAGAACAATCGAGATGCAGCAGCACCTCAAACTTACTCGTACTCAAACTCACTCTAGAACCATTAGCAGATAATGAAAGCTAAAAATAACGATAATTCTTCTTTGATAGCAACATTTATTATGTTTGCTATGCTCTTATTAGTTTGGTGGGGTATGGAGAATACAGAGGTTGCTTTATTTCTCATCGAACATCCAGTAATGATTTTGCCTTATGTGGCAGAGAAACTGGTAGATAGATTTGGCTACTTAAAACTAATCTCTGGTGGATTTACCATCGCTTTATTCCTGATATTTCTGCTATTCAAGCCCGATAATAAGCTTATCAATCACAATCGAAATGTAATTCGGGGAGCGAAAGTACTACCCTCTCGGCAACTCAAAGCCATACTAAAAAAACAAGCAAAACTTAAAGGACAACCTCAACTGAAGATAGCGGGTCTGCCAATTCCAGCCAAGTTAGAAAATCGTGGTTTCTTTATGTTTGGTTCTCCTGGTACTGGTAAGACTCAGGCTATCAGCCAGATGACGGATATCATCAGCAAAAGAACAGATTTCCGCGCCATCATCTTTGATCGCAATGGGGAGATGTTAGAGAAATTCTATAATCCCAGAAGAGATTTTATTTTCAATCCCTTTGATGCTCGTTCGATTCACTGGAGTCACGTCGGGGAAGCAGCTAGACCTGAAACTATGGCAGCAGCTTTGATTCCCCAAGAATCGGAAAAAGAACCCTTTTTCTCCAATGCAGGTCGAGCGGTAATCGCTGAATTATTTCGCCAAACTAATAGTAATCAAGAACTATGGGAGTTGCTCAAAAGCGATACGAAAGCTTTGCACTCCTTTTTAGCAGAAACTCTGGCTGCTAGATACTTGGGAGAAGAGAGATCCGCAACTTCTATACTATCTACTGTCTCAAACTACTGTCAGTTCTATGCTTGTTTAAATCAGCCTCGAAATAAGGCATTAAGTTTTTATGACTGGGGAAGGAATAATAGTCCTCGGTGGATCTTCGTCACCTTGAGAGAAGATGAGTCTGAACTATTAAAACCACTTTATAGCTTGGTTTTTGAATTGATGCTCAGAGGTTTGCTATCGAATAAAAATCGAACTATCAAAACGGCAATTATCATTGATGAATTGGGAGCATTGAATCAGTTGCCAAGCTTAGATCGCTTACTTAGTGAAAGTCGTCAATACTTAGGCTGTCCGATTCTCGGAACTCAAACTGAAGCTCAGATTACTAAGATCTATGGTGCAGAGGATACGCGCATTATTTTGCAGGGAACAAAGACCAAATTAATTCTCAATTGTACTGACCCTAGAACGGCTGAGACAATGGCGAAGATTATTGGTAAGCAGGAGTTAATTTATATAGCTAAGAACCGTAGTCGTTCTCATCGTTCTGGCAGAAGTGGCAGTGGTAGAACTGATAGCTTTAACGAACAATTACGAGAGAGCTACGCTGTGATGCCCGATCAATTGGCTAATTTACCTGACCTCAGAGGCTATCTGAAGATTGCTGAATTTTGCGCTCCTATTAGGTTAAAGCATAAGAAATTTGCTGCTCGTGCAAGAAGATTTGTCTCGTTACCAAGTTTATCTCCGAATCAAAGTATTGAGGAGCAGTGGAGAGATCTAGAGGAATAAACAGTTGCCAGTCGTCGGGCTGCGATGGCTCGATAGGTATATGTTTGAGATCTCATCTATCTCTTCGCACGCCCGATTCGCTTTGCCGACTGACTCAAATAATAACCATTTTAATAGCCTAAAATTTAGGAAAAATTCCACAGACGCTCAATTCATTAAAAATACTAAAACAAAATACCACTTCAGTTTCAATGTCATATGTATCTACGTAGGGTATTGCTAACTTTTCAAATGCGCTAGTAAGTAGTTGCTTAGTAGAAAACACACATTGGTCATGTTCTGGATAGTAAAAAAGTGCGCCACGCTGAGCTTCTAAGTGTGATCGAGCTGATTCCATTTGTTCAAATATAAATTTGAGACGCTCAAACTTAGGTTCTAAATATAATCCCAGCAAACTCTCTAATCTTTCTTTACCTAATTCAATTTTTTTGCGGTATTGATCGACATCAAACTTTACAAGATCTAATTCTAATGATTGTATTTCTAACTCTACTAGCTTTTCTACTGATAAAAAGTTAATTCTGGTTGGATTTATAAAAAAATCTTTACGAAGAATAGTACAAAATGGATCGAGGTTGCCTATACAAATACAAATGACTACTTCTTCATCGAGAAAAGATTTATCTATATATGCCAATGCCTTTTTTCTTGAATCATCATTGCAATTTAATAATTCTCCATAATCAATAAACTCAAAGTTTTTAGTTTGATTTGGATAAAAGAAGATAGCACCAAGACGAGATTCACCTAAGATCTCTATTATTTTTTGGTGCTTATATAAATGTTCAATATTATCTTTAAGATACTGATAAAGTAATTCAAAAGTTTTTTCTTCTCTGGCTCTTATAAATTTGTTTTCAGTTACTAAATCAAGTCCGAGCCATAATTCAATTGGTTCTAAAGACGACTCAATTAAATCTTCAATAAATTTGATACTAACTTCTGTCTCTTGTTCTAAATCTACTCTTTTGGAAGAAAAAATAGAGTCTTTTTTATAAGAGAAAGTAGTGTGCAAGAATTTTTCTTCCGTCACAACATTAGAAAATAAACCGTAGTGATTTATCCAATACAAGTTTTCGTGGTTTAAATTCAAATCATTAATCACATCTTTAATCAAAAAAGAATCCCAAAGAATAGCACCAAATAATTGACTGGCTAATACTATAGTCTTTGATTTGAATTCATAAATTCTAATTAAACAATAAGTGTCGTAAAATACATCATAAAAATGATAAATGCATCTCGATATTTTACAATTATCTGTATTTTCAATGTTTATTTTTCCTGAAATACAATCGCTTTTAAGTTTCATTATCAGCTTTTTTCGATTTCTGAATTTTTTCTAATTTTTCTTTAAAACTAGCTCTATTTTCGCTAATAGCAGTCTGTAACTTATTCGCATATTTGTATATTTCTGGAAGATCGCGACTATTTATCTCTAATAATTTAAGACGCGCATTTTCTATACAATCAACATACATGGAATAAGTTTTATGAGGACAAATAGATAGTTCCTTCTGAACTGCTTTATTTAGATTTGTATCCCAATCGGATATTCCATAGACAAAGCAATATTTAAGAATTGCATATTCAAGATTTGCCTGATTTAAATTTGCTCCTCTCATATCAGCATGAGAAAGGTCTGCATTACTTAAATTAGCCTCTTTAAAATTGGCATTACATAAAATACCATCTACAATGATTGCCTCACTCAAATTTGCTCCCCATAAATTGGCATTTGTTAGATTTACCCTAGTCAAGTTTGCGCCGCTAAGGTCTGCTTCTGTAAGATCTGAGTCAACTAAATCTACGTTACTCAAATTTGCTCCTCTTAGATCTGCTCCCCTTAGATTTGAAGCCCTTAAAGATTTTTTTTGTAAATACGAACCTCTCAAATCAGCATGGTTGAAATCTATTTCATCTAGATATTCTTTCTTTGGTTTTGCACCAGCTAATTGAGGAATTACCATATAATTCTTCTCTCTCCAGCGATTCCAGGATTTTACTCCTCTATTGAGAACGTTAAAATGCCGCTTATTAGGAACATAAATTGTATCTTCAAAAATAGAGGCTGCAATTCCCTCCTCGATTAACTGCTTACCAACAAGGTCGAAAAATTCCTCCAAAGTGAGATTTAACAATGAAGCTATTTTCGGAAAATGCTTTCTGTTTGGCAAAAGATCGCCCTTTTCCCACTTCGCCACAGTCGATTGCGCTACAGTAGGCTCAAAAAATCTGCCAAAGGTAGCTTGAGTAAGATTATTATCTTCTCGTACTTTTCTTATTAGTTCTGATAGCAATTTATCTGACAATGTTAAGCAGATCTCAAATAATCCAAAAATCTACTGACATAATAACATTATTCCTAATTTATTATTTTTCTTTGGACTTTAGACTTTTTAGAATATTTTGAGGTAAAGTGAAAGAGAGCCGAGGAAAAGGGTTTACCGTCCAAAGTAAAGATTCCCGTTAACGCTCGACTCTTTAATTACAGCTTTCGCTGCGATCTATATTTTACTCGACCTTAGAGAAATATATCTTAGCGTGCTAAATAGCTTGATTTAGAGAGTGGCGTGTTTTGTATCTCGGCGCATCACCAAATAGGAAAACAACATGACAACTCTTAAAGCGCATGAAACAGTACCTAATAGTAATTGGGTAAACAAACGTACTGCTGCCCAATTATTTGAAATTTCAACTCACACTTTAAAACTTTACCGCCAGAGGGATTGGACTTTAGGTATTCACTATCAATACCTCAATTCTAGAACAATCCGATATCATGAAGGACTTCTCAGAGATTGGTTTGCTAATATTTCCGAACCTCAAGTTCATCAACGAGCAATAGAAATATATTTAGCCTCTCTACTCTCCAATCAACAAAAGAAACGTAATCGTAAATCTAGATAAGTTTTCATTTTCCAAATAAATACAGTGCCTTTTGAATTATTTCAAGAGGTACTGATTCGCCACATCATTTTTCTACATCATGTCTACCAAAAAAGTTCAAGGCAAGTTTTATCCACTCCAGCATCAAGAATTTCTTAAACTCAATCAAATTCTTACTCAGTCAGAGCTTTCTGTTTATCTATGGTTGAAAACCAACGATCCCTTTGGAGGGAAATTCATCGAAGCTGATACTCAAAAAATCGCTCAAGATTTAGAAATCAGCCGTCGCACTGTTCAACGCGCTCTAGTTAAGTTGCAACAAGTGAGCTTAATTGAACTTGCAATTAGTAAATTCAAGTATCGAATGAAATCTAAGTTGTCGTCTGACAACGATTATTTCTCTGAGATTAACGATGAGTCCACCAAAAATATATCAAGATTATCGGACGACAACAAGATCGCCTCAGCGACAGTAAGATCTTTTGGACGACATCAGGATCGCTTAGACGACACTGGTGACACTTCAGCGACATCAGTGTCGCCACCACCACTTGAAACTATCTCAGAGCAAAGGTTTCAAACTCCTAAGATCTCTAAGACTTATATAGACTTTAAAAAGACTCTCTCAGAAGATGAGAGCGAGAATTTTTTTAGGTTTGTCAAAGAGGCAATTAAAAACTTCCAACAACCAATACACGATTTAGAAGCTTGGTTAGCCAGTCAAACTAAAGCTGGACAAAATCGTTGGGAAGTTTATTACCAGAACTATCAATCGGAAAAAAATGCTGATAAACCTAAGTCTGAAAAGAGTTCGATTTCAGAACTAGCCAAACAAAAAGCGATCGCCAACTATCAGAAACAGTTAAATCAGGAAAAAACAGGTCAGACAAAAACTGGAAATGAAGAGTCTGCATTAGAATTCAATCGGCTACTGGATAATCCTGACAACCAAATTAAAAGAATCAATCAACTCGAAAGTCAGCCTCACAAGATTTCTAAGCCTTTAGGGAAGTACGTTTCTGAAAGTTACGAACATTTGCGAAACTTGAGAATGACAAGCCTCTTTGCTCCCGAATCAATTCAAGGAGGTATGGCATGAAAGAACCAAATCTACCTCCAGCCAATATTGAAGCAGAAGAGGCAATTTTAGGCGGAATCTTATTCGATCCCAAAGCAATTTTTCAAGTAGAAGCTTCTCTAGTTCCTTCTGCTTTCTACGTTTCGGCTCATCAAGAAATTTATCAGACTACTTTAAAGCTTTATCATCAAGGCAATCCTACGGATTTTATGGCTGTTAGTACCTATCTGGCAGATCGAGACAGATTAGACCAAGTAGGCGGAACGGCTAAATTAGCTCAATTGTTAAACCGAACCATTTCAGCGGTGAACATCGATCGCTATGTGGATTTAGCCAAACCACGAGAAGCCCAGCATTCTGGCGCAGCCGAATGTCTGGATGAATCGTGGGCTGGGTCTAGCTTGGCGTATTTTGATTCTCGATATAATTTTTTAATACAGATATTGTAACTCCACCACAAGAAGCTATAAAGTAAGACTCATTCCAAAATACTTTTTTCCAATAAATTTTGTTTATTTCTTCTGGAAATTCTTGTCTCAATCTCCTGCTGGTAACTGATTTAATATTGCCTATGAATTTGGGTAGTTCCATTTGTGGGTAGTACTGAAATAACAAATGTATATGATTGTCTTCTCCATTGAACTCAATCACTTTGCAATCCCATTTTTCACACAATTCAGTTATCACGTCTCTCAATCTGCTAATCATTTCGCCAGTTAAAACCTTTTTTCTATACTTGGTTGTCAAAACTAAATGAGCTTTTAAATCAGATACAGACCTGGCACTAGAAACAAAATCATTCCTCATTCTTCTTGTGCTACAATAACTGTATCTAATTATAACAACGCTGACTTTGATTTACAATTATCAGTACCGACTAAAGCCCACTACAGAACACAAGCTAGTACTCAATGACTGGCTTCGGATTTGTCAGTATTGGTATAATCGACAGCTTGGCGAGCGGTTTGACTGGTGGGAACAAAATCGTAGCTACATTGATAGATGTCTTTTGGTATGTCATTTGCCTGAACTCAAGGACAAACCTGAGTTTTACGGACAGAAAAAGCAGTT
Source organism: Chondrocystis sp. NIES-4102 (assembly GCA_002368355.1). Classification (NCBI taxonomy): domain Bacteria; kingdom Bacillati; phylum Cyanobacteriota; class Cyanophyceae; order Chroococcales; family Chroococcaceae; genus Chondrocystis; species Chondrocystis sp. NIES-4102. The sequence continues at coordinate 2,772,332 of AP018281.1, forward strand.
ACCCGTAATCAAACAAGATTTGGTTATTGTAGGCTGGAGTGGTGAATTGCTAGATTTTAACTCTGTGCCATCTCAAACACTACAAGAGGTGTGCAAAAGAGTCAAACTAGCTTTTGAGCGGTTCATTGCTGGTGATTCAAAAGGAAAGCGTAGTGGAAAACCAAGATATAAAAACACTGCTCGTTTTAGGTCAATAGTGTTTGACTCCTTCAAACTACATTCTTGTTCTGTTGGAGGCAAATGGCTTTATTTATCATTACCTAAAATTGGCATAATCAATGTGCGCCATCATCGTCCACTGCCTAATGGTGCAGTATTAAAGCAAGCACAGATAATCAAAAAAAGTGACGGATGGTATATTAATCTACGGCTTCAAGATGATTCTGTACCTGACTTCAAATCAAATATTACTCCCAGTTGGAATAATTCCTTGGGGATGGATGCAGTACTGCATGAAGATGATTATCTGGCTACCAGCGAAGGTGTTAAATTGCCTAGCCTTAAGTCTTTTCGCTCCTCACGAGACAAGCTAGCCAAGGTATCAAAACGCAAATCTACCAAAAAGAAAGGTAGTAAATCAAGACGAAAACTAGCAAAACGGGAAGCAAAACTTCACTCCTCAATAGCTAGAGCTAGAAAAGATCACGCTTACAATACTGCCCACGCGCTACTGAAAACGGGCAAAAAAGTTTTCTTTCATGAAAAGCTCAATCTTGTTGGGTTGAGTCGAAGGAATAAAGCAAAAACTGATACTAATGGTAAATTTTTACCTAATGGGCAGTCGGCGAAATCAGGATTAAATAAGTCTTGGGCTGATGCTGCTTTTGGTCAGTTTTTCAACATACTGAAGTTCAAAGCTGAAAAAGCTGGGGCTTTGGTAATACCTGTAAATCCACAATACACCTCAATGTTGTTGCCGTACAAAGATGAGTTTGTCTTTACTGATTGCGGTATTCGGGAGTATTGGGATGAAGAATTAAACCTTTTGATTGATAGAGACGTTTCAGCCTCTATCAATGTCAAGAGAGTGGGGCTGGACTTGTTCCCCACTATAAAACGCTGTAAAGGGAATCCAGTAGTGATTGCATCTACTACTAATAGTACCTTAAAGGAAGTTCTCTCTACCCTCCGAGGTTTGGAGAAGCCAGCGTTATACTCGAAGAGTTAACGTCTGGAGAAGTCACTGATGGATAAATACTATCGAAGAAGAGTAATTGAGGTTGGACATAAAATCGTCGATCTTGGCTACGATTCCACTCTCGAACTAGAAAAGCTCTTGAATGATTCTGAACAAGAGATATTCAGCGTTACCCAACAAAGGATAAGATCTGATACAGACCAAAACAGCGAGATTGCTATGTCTGCTTTTAATCAGCTTGACGAAGAAAATCCGATTTATCCTACAGGTATTGAGGAACTAGATAAATTATTCACGGGATTTGAGCCAGGAACATTAACTCTCTTGGCTGCTAGATCGTCAATGGGCAAAAGTGCAATTTCTCTTTATCTGGCTCTTCAACAGATGCTTCTACATGAGTTACCTGTGGTTATTTTTTCCCTGGAGATGACTAAACATCAGATGGAGTATCGGCTTTGGAGTTTGATGAGTCGCATGGATTGCTATCAGCATCTAGATTTAGTTCCAATTAATGGACATCGCCTTCGCCAACATCGTGCTAAATTATCTTCTCTAACAGAAAAGGAGATGGAGAGCATAGCTAAGATTGTAAAAGTTGCTGTAGATCTGCCTCTATACATGAATGATAATCGCGGAATCAATGTAGCGGGAATTGCTTCTGAGGCTCGTCAAGTCAAAGCCAGAGAGGGCAAACTAGGTTTAGTGATTGTAGATTATCTACAAATGATGGCATCTGACAATGGTGGCAATCGCAGTTATGAACTGGGTGATGTGGGTAGAGGGTTGTATCAACTGGCAGGAGAATTGGATGTACCAGTTATGGCTCTATCTCAAGTCAATCGAGGAGTAGAAGCCAGACAAGATAAACGTCCGATGATGTCAGATCTTTCTCAGTCGGGGATTCTGGAAACGGTGGCAGATAATATTATCTTTGCTTATCGCGATGAATACTATAACCCAGGCACTTCTCAACCTGGAATTTTGGAATTGATTTTAGCCAAAGCCAGACACGGTAATACGGGAATGGCAGAAGTTTTGTTTGATAAGTCTTGTGGTCTGATTCGCTCTCTTAAAGAGTTTGCTTAGAATCTTTCTAAAAGACATTTTTAATTAGTGAAATCATCTGAGGGGAAGGGTTCTTCCTCTCTTGGTAAAAATATTCCTTTAATACAATTGGGGTTAATAATCGCTATTTGAATATGGTTTTGTTTTCTGAACATCGATCCTGGATATAAAGGCTCACCTTCTAAAAAAGCTGCTCTGACAGAATCAAAATATGTACCTTTTTTCTCTGCTAGTTGATGAGTAAAACGAATTACAGCGCAGTCTAATTCCCTTTTCTTGAAGTCAAAGTCTGATTTTCCAAAGGATGAGTTTTTAGGAAGGGGTTTTCCTTCCTCGTCTAGAGTTTCTTTGAAAAATTCAAAAGAAATCGACAAAAAGTCAATATACTTTTGGTCTAACAGATCGAGACAATTTCCTAAATCCAGAACAGCACCTAAAACAAAAGGAGTTTTTATCGTTGAATTGGCTCTTCTACTATCTTCTAAAGCATACTGAATAGCTCTTTGATAGTTATTTTCCCAAAAGTAAATTCCATTACCTAGCCAGTCATAGGAATTGTTGCTATGACGAAAATTATCTTCTTGATTCAAAATACGGATAGCAGCATCTCTGTCTATCCCATGAAAACCATAAACAAAACTCGGTTTTGCCGAATACATTAATTAAATAACTAGTGGTTTGCCGTTTGCTCTGTCTTTAGCGACTGTTTCTGCTGAAAAGAATTCTTCACAGTAGTAACCAGATTCATCAATAATTTTGGCATCTTTGAGCAGTTGTATTTTTTCCTCACGAGTCATCTTAGATGCTGACTCTTTTACTTCATTAGTAAGCTTTCTAATGTCCATCGCTTAGATACCTCATATGTTTAGATTTCTATTGTATCATCACAGTTTTTTGCTATTAGGATTGAAATACAATATTGAGTACTGAAGAATTTTAATGCAAAAAAATTACAGAATAATCTCTGGAAGTCTGGGACGACTGTTCACATTTCCTGCATAATTCTCATATAGTGTTTGAACATCATGTCCAGTTAGTTGAGCTACTTCAACTGGATTCATTCCCTGATTTAGCGCATGGCTAATAAGAGTATGACGAGTATTATAAGGCTTTCTATATTCCACCCCTACTTTAGATAAGACAGATTTCCAGGCTCTATTCCTAAAATTATGGTCATCAATGGGATTACCTTTAGGAGAAGTAAAAACAGGTCGATCTAAATCTAAATTTTCAGACTTCATTGAAAGTAAAAGCGATCGCAGTCTAGATGTCAGCGTAATAGTCCTAGCTCTATTGGTTTTGGTTGCTTTTCTGATGCCTCTACTTAAACTCTCCCCAACCCAAACTGTCGAACAATCTTCATTCAAATGTTTCCAGCACAAGCCAATTGCTTCTCCAGTTCTACAACCCGTACCAAATAAAAACTCAACAAACCCAGCATAATGTGAATAATATCTATCTTGGTCAAACCCTTGAATAATCGTCTTGATTTCTTTTGAAGTGAAAGGTTTGGGCATTTGCTTGGGAGGAACTTTTACTCTCTTAATTAGAGATTTCCAAGGATCGGATTCAACTATCTCTTGCTCAATGCCCCATTGCCAACAAGCAGATAGCCAGACGATAGACTGTTTTAAAGTAAGGGGTGCTAGTTTTCCAGATAAATATTGATAAAATTGCTCTGAATAATCTGGTTTAAAATCAACAGCAAATTGATTTACTAAAGAACCAAGAGCATTTCTGCTTTTCAAATTAAAAGTTCTTAAATGAGTTAGGACAGATTGATATTTTTCTAAGGAACGAGGTGAAGATACAAACTTAGACTTATATTCAATGAATTTCAGTATTAGTTCTTCTATCGTGATTAGCTCCGCTTCAATCTCTTCCTGAGTTTTCTGGGGTTTGTATTTTTGTAGGGTGGTATCAAAATTGCTTGAAAGGATATCTAACTCTATCTGCCTTGCTTTCTGTTCGGCAAACTTACGATTGATATTAGAGTCTGGTAAACCAAGAGCAAAGGCACGTCTTTTGCCAGCGTGAGTAAATCTTAATCTCAGCCAGCCTTTATCTGATTCAATCTTGACTGTTCCTTTTGCCTTTTTCTTCTGTCTACCACTTTGTCTACCAATAATGCCGATATCGCTTTGGATCATAAGGAGTTAAGGGCTAAAATCCGTCTACCAATCTTCTACCAATTTTAGCTCTAAACTCCCTGAAAAATGCCAAAAATGCCTTACTTATTGACAATGAGCAACGGTTTATAAATCCCTCTAAAAACGACAAAACCCTCTCTGTGAGAAGGTTTTAATTATATCGGAGCGGCGGGATTTGAACCCACGACCCCCACTACCCCAAAGTGGTACGCTACCAAGCTGCGCTACGCCCCGTTTTCACAATTACTAATCATACCACCAATTTGTGCAAATAGTAAAATACTTATATAAGTTTGTGGCGACAATGCTTATAGATGAATATGGGTATTAATTTTGATAGTTGTATAACCTGTGCTGGTGTAATATGTGGGGGTTTGGGACACAGTTTTTTATTGAGCGCACTTTTAACTTTGTTAACTTCCTTAAATCTGAGTAATAAATTGAAAGTTTATTAAAATTGAGAATACAAGCAGAATTAAAGTTATCAACTATATATTAATAGTAATAAATCCTGTTAGTTTGGCAATAAAATATGAAATGATTTTCAATTAATTTTTATTGATTCAATTATGCTATTTACTTGTTTAGCAAATTTATTATATTTCCCTTTTTATGCGGTGTAAGTTGCAATATAAGCTTTTTAATTTTTGAGCGTCCAAACTTGCATTCTTCTTAATCCATCCTGTGTTTGATATATTATTTTTCTTCCTTCTCGATTAGCAAAAGTAACATTTTGAGGTTGCTCAATAATTATATTGTCATTTTCAATTTCGTTTACCGCTTGTTCTGTATATTCGTTGAGAGATAATGGTTTTGATAAGTTTTCAACAGATACTTTGACTTGTTCCCTAAAATTATCTTTACTATTTTCTTGATTACTAATAAAGATTACTCCAGGATTTAAAAAATTCTCATCTTCTTGTATTGACCAAGTTTGAGGTCGCTCTAACTTAATGCCATAATTGGAGTTATTATAGGCAACATATTCTTCTGTATCCTTTGATAATATAAAACTAGTAACTACGGCTATTATTGCGCCTAAACTAACTAATAACCAGGGTAATAAAGCTTTGTTTACTGGTGAATAATTAGTAATATAAATAGTACGATCGCCTGAAGATTTAGATGATTGAGGGAATGGTTCTAAATTGAGATTAATTTCTTGTAAATCTTTTTAAACATCAGCAGCAGCTTGATAACGTTTTTTATAATCACCTCGAACCATGCGATCTATAATATTAATCAAATTAGAGTTAATATTGCGATTAGCAGAATGGTACGCTACGCGATCGCACTTATTTCTTGGGGTGCAAGTTGTGTTTGAGCAATAGTTATTTTAGATGATGTTAACAGAATACCTGCACTAAAAAGTATTGCTGCATAGAGCGATTTAAAAGCAATCATAAAAATTAAACCAGCAGTGCAAATTCGCGGATTATATAATTTTATTTAAAAACTAGTTAATCAATAGGTTGTTATTGAACCATCGGGTTGCTGCGATCGCTGGGCTTGGTATTGTATTTAAACCGACTAAAACTAACCCAATAACTCCAAATTTAACTGTTTTAAAGATAAATTTTGTCATTCTCTTCATCACACCACCTCTTGCTGCCAATAATAATCAATTGCTCTTTTAATCTAAGAAATTATACTACTTAAGTAATAGCTCTCCATTGCTGTAATTTATCATACAACAACAGGTTGTAGCACAACTAACAACGCAATAAAGGTTTAATATTTGCCTACTATCAGTATTAGTACTCAAATACAATTACTAAGTAAAATTATTCATAAATAAATCGCTAATAATGTCGGTGATGTTGTGCTGCAAAAATATAGGTTTTTAAGCAATATTTAAACGCCATAGCACAATTATTTTGATTCTGTGCAAGTCATCTACAAGCAATAGAAAGATTTTAAAAAACCGAGGTTATTTATCAATTTTTGATTAAGTTACCGTGATCACACTATCAGTAACAAAAAAGATGTGTATTATTGTAAGTAATATTAATTAGATAAATATACTTAAGTTTTATAAAAAACAAGATTATGTTAGATACTATTTCTTTCTCGCAAGCTTCGCCTACAAGATCTATCAATGTTGTGATTGTTGAATCTCATCAAGAGCAAGGTATGTTATTATGCGACCTATTAAATAGTAAACGAGCTAACTTTAATATTGTTTTATTAGAAAATTCCGATTTAGTGTTCTCTTCAATGTATGGAGAAATCGAGATAGATGTCTTAATTTTTGATATAGAATCAGAAGCCCATACAGATAATATTTCTCTATTAAAAGCAATTTCCCCAGAAACTAGTTTGGTTCATTGGAGCGATTACCAACATCCAGAAGTAATTGAATTATTATATTCTTTGGGAGTTAATACTTTTTGTACCAAAGAAAGTGATGCTGCTGTTATTCTTGAGGCGACAGATTTAGCAGTTAATTATCCCCAGTCTTTATATATAGATCAGAAACTTAATTCATGCTTGCCTCTGCTACAAAGTTAAAAGGTTTTTTACCTAAAGATCAAAATTCAGACAATAATATAAACGAATCTTACAGCTTATTAATTGTTTAATGTCTGATACATTTGGCGAATATCAAAATAGATTAAGTGAATTAATTACCAAATATAGCGATCGCGTCGATTTTTTAACTATTCGTTTGGAACAAGCAGCAGAAACTAACATTCTCTTACGAACTAGTAAAATTGAGACTTTGAGTGAAAGCATTGCTAGTGGTGGACAAATTCGGGCTTGTTATCGTGGTGGTTGGGGTTTTGCAGCCTTTAATGATCTAGAAAGTTTAGTAACTAAAATCGAAGAAGCGATCGCCTCGGCTAAAATGGTGGGGGATGAGGAAACTATCCTAGCTCCCGTCTCCCCAATTCAAGCAGTTTGTCGTATTCCCTTAATAGGTACTGATCCTAGGGAAATTTCTTTAGCAGCTAAAAAGGATTTATGCGATCGCTATAATCAGTTGTTGCAAAGTTATCATGACTGTCTTACTACTACTTCTGTCAGCTATAGTGATAGTTCTCAAAGGATTTTAATAGCCACCTCTGAAGGTAGTATGATTGATCAATCTTGGTCTGATATGGAGATGCGCTTTTCTGCAACCGCTCGCAATGGTGAGATAGTGCAAACGGGAAGGGAAACTACAGGCTCACGTCAGGCTTATGAGGATTTGACTAATTTGGATACCCAAGTAATTGGTGCAGCAGCTAGAGCAGTATCCGCCTTATCTTTACCCAAAATTAAGGGAGATATTTATACAGTCGTCATTGACCCTATTTTAACTGGTTTATTTGTACATGAGGCTTTCGGTCATCTTTCTGAAGCGGATATGGCTTATGAAAACCCAGATTTTTTGGAAGTTATGAGCCTAGGTAAGCGTTTTGGTTCAAAAGATCTACAAATCTTTGATGGTGCTGCGCCTATTGAGTCGGAAAATAATTCTATTCATCGCGGTAGTTATTTTTATGATGATGAAGGTACTCCCGCCACTACTACCCAATTAATTAAAGACGGTGTGTTAGTAGGTAGACTTCATTCTCGTGAAACGGCGGGGAAATTGGACGAAAAACCTACAGGTAATGCTCGTTGTCTCAATTATCATTATTCCCCCATTGTCAGAATGACTAATACTTGGATAGGTCGGGGTAACACTCCTGTAAAAGATTTATTTCAAGGAATTACTGAAGGGGTTTATGCTCGTAATTGGCTTGGAGGTATGACTAACGGTGAAATGTTTACCTTTAGTGCTGGGGAGGCTTGGATGATTCGTAATGGGGAATTAGCTGAACCTGTAAAAGATGTAACCCTATCAGGTAATGTTTTTAAAACTTTGGCAAATATTGAAGCGATCGGCGACGATTTTTATTGGGATGAATCTGGTGGTTGTGGAAAGGGCGGACAATCTGGACTAGCCGTAGGTTGTGGAGGACCAAGCCTGAGAATTAATAATGTTACTATTGGTGGCGATACTAATTAACTGCTGTCTAAAAATAGGAAAAAGGTAGATTGTGCTGTTGGAATAAGAAGATAGAAACTGTTTATATTACGTTTTACTACAAAATTTCAGTAACAAATCTTAATTAGATCTAGCAGAGAGTGTGTATCTATGGTTACAATATTGGTTATGTTATTAACATAAAAAAAACCCAGCTATAATAACTGGGTTGTGGAGCAAGACTGATGATATGGGCTAGTTATGTATAGTATTTATTGGCTAGACCCTAAAAAAACTTAGTAAGTAATGGATAGTTGATAATTTAATTTCTAACAGTAGTCATCATCCTAGTTATTTAGTTAAATAACAACAGTGTATTTACGAGGATTTGAAAATTATTCCTCTTTTTTTTGGTTATTTTTACTGAAAGTCGAAGCAAGTCTATGTTGATTGTTATCTGTGGTGCAACTGCTAGTGGAAAATCTGGTTTAGCTCTGGAGATAGCACAACGTTTAAATTCAGTAATTATTAGTGCTGATTCTCGACAGATCTATCGTGAATTTGATATTGGTACAGCTAAACCCTCTTTATTAGAACAAAAATTAGTACCTCATTATCAAATAGATATTTGTCAACCTACCGAAACCTTGACTTTAGGGCAATATCAACAGCAAACCCAAGCTATAATTACTGATCATCTTCAGATAAATAATTATTATCCTCTTTTAGTCGGTGGTACTGGTTTATATCTCGACTCCATTACTAAAGGGTTAAAAATTCCTCGCGTTTCACCACACCCAGAACTGCGATCGCAATTATCCGCTTTAGGACAAACTCAACTTTATGCTTGGTTATCCCAGGTTGATCCTACCGCAGCCACAAAAATTCATTCTAATGACCAATTTAGAACCCTGAGAGCTTTAGAGGTTTTTTACGTTACAGGTAAACCTATTTCTGAGCAACAAGGGGAAAATCCCCCTAATTATCCCATCTTACAAATTGGTTTAGACTGTGAGGTGGCTGTATTAGATGCAAGAATTGCTACTCGTACTCAAAAAATGCTAGAACAAGGACTAGTTGCAGAGGTAGATAGTCTTTGTAAAAAATACGGCGCGGATTTACCTCTATTAAATACCCTTGGTTATGCTGAAATTAAACAGTATTTACTGGGAGATTTGAGTTTAGAACAAGCGATCGCTCTTACTATAACTCACACTCGCCAATTTGCTAAAAGACAACGCACTTGGTTTAGAAAAAATAAGCAAATTCACTGGTTTGATAATACTAGTCCAAATTTACTAGAACAAGTATGGCAAACAATAGAAGCTTTTAGCTTTGACGCGCAGCTAACCCTTTAGGGTAGCTTTTAGCTTTTCACTCCTGTCTCAACCCCCAGCACCTACTACCCACTACCTAGCTTTTGTCTCCTGACTCCTACTACCTACTACCTACTACCCAATAATCAACCTTAATTCTCCTTAAATATATTTAATGTTGGGAATGACTATAAATGATAATCGTAAATATAAAATTCTAAATGGCTTGGCTTTTCTATTCTGGGGTACTCTCTTAATTAAATATGGATTTACAGGACAATATAAACTACTAATTCATCCCAATTACTTTGCTCTTGTCATGGCGACAGGGGTAGCATTAATCATTTTAGGAATAATTGCAATTCAGGCTCAAGTAAGAAATAAATTTAAAAATAACTCAACAACTCACCTTAGTTTATTTCCCCCTGGATTAGGTAGTATGATACTTTTAACAGTAGCGATCGCAGGTTGGCTAATTCCTCCTAAAATTCTTACTAGTCAAACTGCAATTTCTAGAGGAGTTAGTGAACTACCTTTAACTCGTTCTCAACCTCAAGCATTTCGCACTACTACTCAACCAGAAACTAGATCCCTAATTGATTGGATTCGTACTATTAACGCTTATCCTGAACCAGATGCTTATACTGGACAAACGGCTAATGTTAGTGGATTTGTACTACATCTACCTGAATTACCCGATAACTATATGATGCTATCAAGGTTTGTGATCACCTGTTGTGCTGTAGATGCTTATCCCATTGGCATACCTGTAAAGTTAGCCGTCAGTCGTCAAATTTACCCTGCTGATACTTGGTTAGAGATAAAAGGCGAAATGATTAGCGAAACTCTACCTCATAAAGATCTGCTTGATAATCAAATTACTACCAAACGTTCTTTAGTTATTGCAGCTAAATCCATCGCAAAAATTCCCACCCCGAAAGATCCTTATAGTTATCAATAAAAGTAGTAAGTGTAAAGTAATAACTCTGCTTTACTCCCTACTTACCACTTTAAATATCCCATTGATTAACTATATTGCTCTTCAGTATCTAGGTTAAACAACATTTGTAGCGATCGCAAACAATTACGACGTGCTTCTATGTCTTGCTGCGCTCTTAATTGCACCATTGGTTCATGAAGAATTTTATTAACAATACCCCTTGTAAGTGCTTCAATCACTTCTTGATGTTTTTCACCAAATTCTGAACCTAGGCGCGATAAAGCCTTTTCCATTTCCTGTTCGCGGATAGTTTCAACCTTGTTACGCAAACAACTAATTGTTGGTACTGTCTCCAGCGATCGCCACCACAAGATATAATTACAAACTTCTTCTTCTATAATTACTTCAGCTTCTTCTGCTATCTGTCTTCTTGTTTCTTGGTTGGCTGCAACAACTGCTTTTAAATCATCAACATTATAAGCATTAACACCCTCTAATTCGTTGACATCTGCTGCTACGTTACGAGGTACAGAAATATCAACTAACATTAAAGATCTTTCTACAGTTAAATGATTTTCTAATTTTTCTTTATTTAAAATAGGCTCAGTTGCCCCTGTACTGGTAAATACTAGGTCAGACTGGGTGACTGCCGTCATCATCTCACTAATGGGGTAAATTTTTAAATTTACATGAGAAAATTGTTGACACAATTCTTGAGCGCGTCGGTGGGAGCGATTAACAATTGTAATATCTGTCACCCCTTTCGACAGCATATGTTTGACTAACAAACAAGCCATCTTACCTGCTCCGATAATAGTAATCTTATAGGTTGGCAGATCTTCTACTTTGGTATGTACCAACTCAACCGCAGCCGAACTTATGGAAACCGCACCTGTACCAATACTAGTTTCACTCCGAACTCTTTTACCTGTAGAAATCGCTTGTTTAAATAGACGATCAAGTAATCTACCCAAACCCTGATATTTTTGCCCCAATTTATGAGTATTTTTTACTTGAGCTAAAATTTGTCCTTCTCCCAAAACCAAGCTTTCTAAGCCAGCAGCAACGCGCATTAAATGTCTTAAAGCATCTTCTCTCAATAAGGTAAAAAGATGAGGACGCAATTCTTTTAAAGCTATTTTCGCCTTGTCAGCTAGAAATTGACTGATCTCTTTAACCCCTTGCTCAATATCCCTAGCTACCCCGTATATCTCTAAACGATTACAAGTACTAATAATCGCTATCTCCTCAATATGGGGATAATTTTTTAATACAGCGATCGCTTCTTCTATTTGAGCTTCAGGAATACTTAATTTTTCTCTAATTTCTACTGAAGCAGTTTTGTGACTTAAACCAACAACTACAATATTCATTATGTTTTTTGCAGATTTTGCTTTAACTAAATATTAAAAAGGTGAATCAAAGCAAAAGATTCCTAATATTTTATAGTTTCGTATCAATTAAATTTTTGAGTAAATTCGGTGACGCTCCGTGCCACTGGTAAAAAAGGCAACAGTAAAAGATATCTCTTACTATTTGCCTTTATGCTTATCAAGTTATACAGTCTGTTTTAACAAATTAAGTATTAACTTAATCAGTATTTACATATTGTTAATTGTTTGTTAACTACAATTAATATTCTGTAGTAAATTTAAGACCCTACTCTATTTTAATTGTAGATTTTTGGGTTTATCAAACATATGGACTGTATCTACAAAACGTGCAGTACTAGATTGAGAAGAAATTACCAAACTTTGAGTTCTTGCTCCACCTTTGAAAAAGCGAACACCATTCATTAATGTTCCTGGAGTAATACCACAAGCAGCAAACAACACTGTTTCACCGCCAGCTAACTCTTCGGCATTATAAACTTTGTCTGGATCCTTGATTCCCATATCGGCTAAACGAGCCAAATTACTTTCTTTGCTCTCGCCAATCAAACCAGTTTTAACTATTGCAGGATCGTAAATCAATTGCCCTTGAAAATGTCCGCCTAAGCAACGCATAGCAGCAGCAGAAATAACCCCTTCAGGTGCAGCCCCAATTCCCATCAAAGCGTGAATATTTGTACCTGAAAACGCGCAAGAAATGGCAGCAGATACATCACCATCACTAATTAGTCTAACTCTTGCTCCCGCTTGACGAATTTCTTTAACCAATTCATCATGGCGAGAACGATCCATTACCACTACTACTAATTCTTCAATTGAACGATTTAGACATTCAGCAAGAATTTTAAGGTTTTCGGTAGCGGATTTGTTAATATCTACATGACCCTTAGCTGCTGGAGGTGCTGCTAATTTTTTCATATAGAAGTCTGGGGCAGCAAATAATCCACCTTTTTCAGATATTGCTAAAACCGCCATTGAACCATTTTGCCCATAGGCAACTAAATTAGTTCCTTCGCAGGGATCTACTGCAATGTCAATCTCTATAAGCTCATCAGGATTACAATAGTTTTTAGCATCCTCACGAGTACAAATACCGACCTCTTCACCGATATAAAGCATGGGCGCATCGTCCCTTTCACCTTCACCGATTACAATTCGACCACGCATATTAATTTTATTCATGCGCTCGCGCATCGCTTCTACTGCTACTTCATCCGCAGTGTCTTTTTCACCTTTGCCCATCCACTTAGCAGAGGCTATGGCAGCTTGTTCTACTACCTCAATAATTTCTAAACCGAGGGTATTTTCCAGCAAGGTTTTCCTCCCTTATTGCTTATACTTAAATTTTTTTTCAAAAGCGATGCCCACTCAAGTCAAAAGTCTACCAGAGAGAGGTATCCCTCCGATGTTTATTAAGTTTTAATAAGCCCTGACACATGGCGCAGCGTTTATTGAAATATCTTATTAGCTTGTAAATTACAGTAATTAAGATTTAAATACGACTTTTAAAAAATAATGAGCTTTTCGCTATCAAGTAGGTATTTTATTATATTCTGTGGCAATAAAAGCTATAAATTATAGGGATTAGTATCCTAATGGACTCCTAGATTTTATTTAAATTATATTCGTGGTTCGCTGCGCCCATATAATACATACTACTAGTATGCGACTCGTTAAGCTGTAATCATTATTAATAAAACATTTAGTTCCCATAGTAGTTGTGGGATAAAAGTTAAGCTAAAAATAAATAAATTTCGACTCTAATAATTAAAATACATGAACTCTCACGAACTTCTAACTCTAGTTATTCTTCTTAGTCCTGGTATGGCTCTGTCATTTTTGATTATGTTAACTTTCGCTAAAGGCGGTTAATTATAATAATTAAATCCAAGATTAAATTGACACAGAGAAATGTCAGTCTTAAACCTGATTAATGACTGTGAAAATAAACTACATAAGATAATATTAATCCTGCCTTGATTGAGTAGGAATTATTTAAGAATCTGGCGAATCGTCAGTTAGGGAAGGATTAACAACAGATGTAGAATCTGCTAAACTTTCTTCCAAATCTTTCCTTTTTTCCATCTGACAGAGAAAATAACCCGTCATCATTGCCGAAGCTAGTAAATGTGCTAGGTTTTCGCGATCTGTCGTCACTTTGACGTTAAAATCTCCCGACGGCAGCATTCCAACTAAACCCTGTACATTTTGGGAAATTATTTGCTTGACATCATTGCTAGCAGAGCGAGCTATTTGCGCCAAAACTTCTGGATGTTGCTGACGCAGATATTGCATCAAAGTATTGTAATTTTGTTCCTGTGCTTCAGAATTTAAAAAATCAAAGTTAAATATCATTCATCACCCAATTTATTGATAAACATTGCTTCTACTTTGACACAATTATGGTGACAATCGCTAGTCAAAGATAGGGAAAAAAACAGCTAGGACATAGCTATATTACTAGTTTCAAAGTATTGATGAAATTTATTAGTAACCTCTAGCCAGCAGGAGCGACCATCAGTTTGTTCACGTTTACGAATAAAACCTAATTTTACCAGTTCAGCTACTTGTTGATAAGCACTGCTACCACGTAAATCAATTAATTCAGTTTGTAAAATAGGGTTTTTTAAAGCAACCGCAGCTAAGGTACGTAATGCCCCTTTACCTAATTCTGCTGGTACTAATTCTCTTAGAAGATATTCATATTCTGTTTTCAGTTGTAAAGTGTAACCTGCTTCAGTTTCAACTATTTCTAAAGCCGTGTCACGGTGAGCATAATCATTCATCAATTCGAGTAAAGCATCGGTGATTAAATCTCGCTCTTGCTCGGATATTTTAGTAGTTTCGCAAGTTTGCTGCTGAAGAATTAAAAATATTTCCTCTTTTGAAAGTGGTCTAGCTTTAATATAAAAAATTGCCTCTATTTTACTCGCCAATCTCATATTATTTAAGTAATTTTTAAAAGTTTTGAAAATGTGTTTTAACTTTGATTTTTTAACAAAGGGAAAAAATGACCGACTGGGCCGTTGCCCTTGCCAATATCGAGAGAGTATTCTAAAGCCGTAGTAACGTATTGTTTAGCAGCGACAACTGCCGTCCATAAATCTTTACCCAAAGCCAAGTTGGCACAAATTGCTGCTGAGAGAGTACAACCTGTGCCGTGGGTATTTTTTGTGTTGATAATTTTGGTAGATAAAAATCTAACTTCGCTGCCGTCGTACCAAATATCTACTCCTCGATCGCTACCTAATAACCCTCCTCCCTTAACTAAAATTACCTGATTTCCTAAGCTTTTATAAATGGCGATCGCAGCTTTTTGTAATTCTGTTAAATTATTGATCTCCATACCACTTAAAATTTGGGCTTCATAGCGATTAGGGGTAATAATCAACCCTTGAGGTAGCAGTAATTTTTTCAGCATGGCGATCGCAGAATCATCAATTAATTGAACTCCTGTACGGCTAACCATGACAGGATCGATTACCAATTGTTTCGAGCCTAATTTTTCTATTTGTTGAGCAACTGCCGTAATAATTGCTTGATTATACAACATACCTGTTTTTACCGCTTGAATTGGCAAATCGGCAGCTACGGTTTCAACTTGAGCAATAACAGTTTCGACGCTAACTGCTTCTACTAGACTCACTCCCACAGTATTTTGTGCTGTTATACAAGTAATAGCACTAGCCCCGTGAACACAATGCATTGCAAAAGTTCGTAAATCTGCCTGAACTCCTGCTCCTCCACCGCTATCTGAACCAGCAATAGTTAAAGCTACTTGAGTCATAGGTTATTTCGAGATTAATTTTTAGGAAAACGCCGTCTTTGTAAAAAATCTGGTATCTCAATACGAGAGCGATCGGTTTGATTAATTTTACTTTTTTCTGGTTGGGGAACATTAGCTATTGTCGGAAACACATGGCGTGATTCTATTTGAGGCTCTTCTAATTCCACCCCTGTTGAAGTTTCACTGTCAAAACCTGTGGCAATTACGGTAATTCTGACTTCTCCGTCCATATTCTCATCAATTACCGCACCAAAAATAATATTGGCATCTTCATCAACCACTTCATAAATACTATCAGCAGCAGCATTAACCTCATGAAGTGTGAGATCATAGCCCCCTGTAATATTAATTACTACTCCCTTAGCTCCATGAATAGAAGCCTCTAACAAAGGAGAAGAAACAGCAGCAACGGCAGCCTCTCTAGCACGGGATTTACCTGAACCTATCCCAATACCCATTAATGCTGATCCTGCATCTGCCATAATAGCGCGTACATCCGCAAAGTCCACGTTAATTAAACCAGGAATTGTAATAATGTCGGAAATCCCTTGTACACCTTGACGCAAAATATCATCTGCTACACCAAACGCCTCTTGCACTGGGGTTTCTGGCGAAATTACCGTAAGCAACTGATTATTCGGAATAACAATTAAAGTATCTACTCGACTACGAAAAGCTTCTATCCCTGTTTCAGCTTGTTTGGTACGTCTTCTACCTTCAAATGTAAAAGGACGAGTTACCACCCCAACAGTTAAGCATCCCATTTCTTTGGCTACTTCTGCTGCAATTGGTGCTGCCCCTGTACCAGTGCCTCCTCCCATACCTGCGGTGATAAACACTAAATCTGTATTTTCTAGGGCATGAGCTAGTTCATCGCGAGATTCTTCTGCTGCTTTTTGACCTATAGCAGGATTTCCGCCTGCACCCAACCCTCTAGTAATTTTTTGTCCAATTTGTAACTTTTGGGGAGCTTGGGCATGATTTAGGGCTTGAGCATCGGTATTTATTGCCCAAAATTCAATTCCTGTAACCTGACTTTCGATCATGCGGTTAACTGCATTGCAACCACCGCCACCGACTCCCATTACTTTGATTTTGGCGACATTACTAGGCACTATTTTATTACTCCTGATTTCTTCTTTGGGAATTTGTGAATTGTTACTACTTCTAAAAGGTATCCCAACTCCACTACCAAAAGAACTATTTCCTAAAGCTAAGGGTAACTCAGAGTTATAGTTAATTTCATTATTGATACGAACGAGTTTTTTTTCTAAAGACATGGGCGCACATTTATAGTTTCCGCTTATAGTTTTCTTATTTACAATTTGTTAGAGGCAGCTAGGCTCAATTTATTATCATCTAAGTAATTTAATCCGTATAAAATATTAAAGTTTTCGTAATTATTAAACACATAAATTTAACCATCCTCCAAAAATTCACTGAATAACTTATTGAACCAGTAGCAGATCTAAGGGGAAATACGCAATAAAAGTCATTTTCTATCTTTAGTATTAGTACTTTTGAATTATATTCAAATTAGGATTACTTAAATCTATGTAAGCAATTTTGCTATTGTCAACATAACTAGGCAAATTTTGAAGTTTTAGCATGATTTTAAATTGTTTTTCTAGTTGTGATAAATCAGAGCCTAAAAATACTTTTCCTATCTTGGTATATAAATATAAATTGCTATTTTCATCCCATTGCACTGTGGTTATTTTCAGTTCTGGGTGTAAAGATATTAGCTGATATATACTTTTCCAATGATCTTGATGGCGAGATTGATAATTAAGTACTTGCAGTTTGGGTAAGGCAGAATTTACATTTATATTTTCATAGAATTGTTGATCAATCCATTGACCATCAATAGCTAAAAAACCTATTTTTTCTTGATATGTAGCTATAGCTACAGGTTTCTTTTCTTGTAGTGAAATAATTAAATGAGGCGGAATTATTTGCTTCGTAATATTAACAGTTTCAATTGAAGGAATTAATTGAATTTTTCTAGTTAGATTTAAGCCATTTACCAACCAAATGAATTGAGGGTAGTCAAAACTCAAAGCAGTATAAATAGTTCTTTTGCCAACTAATTTTTCACCATTAATTTGGATTTGACTAGGATATTTAATTTGCCAATAAGGTAAAGTAGGGAGTAAACAAAGACAGATAGCAGAGGTAATTAGTAAGCAAGTGCGCCACAAACTAATTCGAGCCAACCGTCGATCTTGAATGTCAACCAAAGTCAATTTGTATTTAAGTTTTGGTGGTGGAAACGCGCTCATAATGTCAATTATGTTGATTAGGCTGTCGTGGGAATAAAGAATATAACCATAACCTATAAAATCAGATTAACTTTTTTATAATATTCATTGTGCTTACATCACTAGCTAAAAAAGTCGCCTATGCTAGATTAAACTTTAACTATAAGATTTTATTTCCGTCTTGAGTATCGACAAGATTTATTATATTTTTTAAGTTTATGGCAAGTAAAAAGAAAGGGTTGGTTTTGGGGGCAACTGCTATAGCTTTATCTACAGTAGCAGTTACTGGGGCTGGAATTCATTTATCTCAAAGTCAAGCTTTAATTCAAAATGGTCCAAAGGAAACGGTAGACGAAGTATGGCAAATCATTAACTATCAGTATGTTGATGATGATTTTAACCATCATGACTGGTCAAAGATTCGTCAAAAGTATGTAAAGGATGCCAATTATAGCAACAAAGAAGATGCTTATAAAGCAATTCGCCAGATGCTAAACCAACTGGGAGATCCTTATACAAGATTTATGAACCCAGAAGAATTTCAGAATATGCGAATTGATACTTCAGGAGAATTAACTGGAGTTGGAATTCAAATTGCTAAGGATGAAAAAACCGACAGGTTAATAGTAATTGCTCCTATTGAAGACAGTCCTGCTTTTGAGGCTGGTATTTTGGCTCAAGACATAATTTTAAAAATTGATAATCAAGATACTAAAGGAATGGATGTTAATGATGCTGTCAAACTCATTCGAGGTGAAAGAGGAACACAAGTTAATTTGACCATTAAGCGTAATGAAGATCAACAGGAATATACAATTGTCAGGGAACAAATTGCCATTCATCCTGTTAGAGCTTTTGTCAGGGATACTAATATTGGTAAAGTAGGTTACATTCGCCTGACTACCTTTAATGAACACGCTGCTGAGGACATGAAAAAAGCGATCAAAGACCAAGAGAAAGCCAATGTAGTAGGTTATGTTTTGGATTTACGCTCTAACCCAGGTGGATTATTATACTCAAGTATTAATATTGCGCGGATGTGGCTTGATGAAGGTGTAATTGTCTCTACAGTAGATCGTCAAGGAATTAGCGATCGCTCTATCGCTAAGAATAAAGCCCTAACTGATAAACCTTTGGTAGTTTTAGTCAATGAAGGCTCGGCTAGTGCTAGTGAGATCCTCTCAGGTGCTTTACAAGATAATAAGCGAGCTACTTTACTGGGAACTAAAACTTTTGGTAAGGGTTTGGTTCAGTCGGTACGTCCTCTAAGAGATGGTTCTGGGTTAGCAGTTACTATTGCTAAATATTTAACTCCTAGTGGCAAGGATATTAACAAAGCAGGTATTGCTCCCGATATAGTTATCAAGCTTAGTGAAGAACAGTTAAAAGAACTTTATGGGGGTGATAGTTCCGCTTTGGGTACAAGCAAAGATCCACAGTTTACTAAAGCAATTGATGTTTTGAATGAAAATATTCAAGCACAGCAAGGCTCTGAGCCTCAAGCAGCTAAATAATTCTTCTCTTTGCTCGTTATATTGTTAATTCCCTTAAAAAATCAGGGGTTTGATTATCTTATCTACCCCTAAATTTTAAATAATAATATTACCAGTATAAAAGTTTATTCTAAGTCTTTACGACCAGGGTTACGGGCGGGATCGCTAGATAAAAAGCCGAAGATGAATAAACCAATAAAGAAAAATACGGTGATATATACAACAATTTTGAGTGTAGCCATGTTAATTATCTCCTGATAAAGACCAGTAAAAACTTTGACAAATAAATTGACGGAATTATTAAATAAATGTTTTTGGTTTCAGAGTTAAACCCAGTTAATCATAAAATTACTTGAATTTAAATAGCCTAAGTGTGGCTATGCCCTACAAAGACATAATAAGAATATCCGAAACTAAACATTAGCTGATTATTAAATCATACTCGAATACCTTACCATAATTCGATTTCTCTGTTTTATCTTGATCGCCATAATTTAAATATATACATGACTAATTCTGCATCCTCCAGTTTGTTACACACACCTTTGTTTGCTCAAGCTCAAGCTCAAAACGCACGTTTTACGAGTTTTTCTGGCTGGGAAATGCCCGTCCAGTTTTCTGGCTTAAAATTAGAACATCAAGCGGTACGTTCTCATGTGGGAATGTTTGATATTTCCCATATGGGTAAATTTATTTTTGTGGGGGATGATTTAATTAGTGCCTGGCAAAATTTAGTCCCTTCTGATTTAAGTCGTCTACAAGCGGGATCGGCGATGTATACGGTCTTGCTTAATCCCCAAGGCGGTATTATCGATGATATTATTTTTTACTATCAAGGGGAAAGTGAAATCGGGCAAAAAGCGATAGTTATTGTTAATGCTGGGACAACTGCTAAAGATAAAGCTTGGATTTTAGAACAATTAGCAGCAAGTTCGCTAGAGATGAGGGATGTTTCCCAACAGCAGGCATTAATTGCTTTACAAGGGCCTCAAGCTATGCAAGTTTTACAAAGTTTCGTCGAAGAAGATTTGAGCCTACTGACTGCTTTTACCCATCGAACTATCACAATTTTAGGAGATTCTGCTTTTATTGCCCGCACAGGGTATACAGGGGAGGATGGTTTTGAAATTATGCTTTCTCCACCAACAGCACAACAATTGTGGCAATCTTGCTTGGAAGTTGGGGTTATTCCTTGTGGGTTGGGTGCTAGAGATACTTTACGCTTAGAAGCAGCTATGAATCTTTATGGACAGGAGATAGACGAAACTACTACCCCTTTTGAAGCTGGGTTGGGTTGGGTGGTACATCTCAAGGATAAAGGAAATTTTATTGGGCGCGAAATTTTGGAATTGCAAAAACAACAGGGTGTAAAACGTCGCTTGGTTGGGCTGGAAATGTCAGGTAGACATATAGCGCGTCATGGGTATCCAGTTATGGTTGAGGGGGAAGTGATAGGGGAAGTTACCAGTGGTACTTTAGCCCCTACAGTAGAAAAAGCGATCGCAATGGCTTATGTCCCTCAATCTTACAGTCGCTTAGGACAGATATTAGATATTGAAATTCGTGGTAAAACTTATCCTGCTACGGTGGTTAAAAAACCTTTTTATCGTTCTCCTCACCGTTAAAATGTTACAAGGTTAATCTAGCCATTTTTTGGCTCTATTTAACGCCTTTAACCACATTGTATAGTTTTCTACAGCAGCGTCTTGTCCTGCTCCTGGTTCAAATGTTCGATCTACTTGGCGATCGCTTACTAATTGGTGGTAATCTGACCAAAAGCCGACGGCTAAACCTGCCCCAAAAGCTGCTCCTTGGGCGGTGGCATCGAGAATTACGGGGCGTTCTAGGGGAATTCCTAGGGTATCGGCTTGAAACTGCATTAAAAAGTTGTTTTTGGCTGTTCCACCATCAATTTTTAGTAAAGATACGGCTTCGTCACTATCTTTATTAACCGCGTCCACCACTTCTTTTACTTGATAGGCGATCGCTTCTAGTACCGCTCTAACCATGTGTTCTCGTTGTACACCACATGTAAGACCAAAAAATGCCCCACGAGCCTTCATATCCCAATGAGGCGCACCTAAACCACTCAGAGCAGGGACGAAATATACCCCTTTGGTATTGTCTACTTGCTGAGATATGGCTTCGGTATCGGCTGCATTATCGATTAATTTTAATCCATCCCGTAACCATTGAATTGCTGCACCTGTAGTGAAAATTGCCCCTTCTAATGCGTAGTTGGTTTGTTTTCCATCGCTCCATGCTACCGTGGAAAGAAGTTGATTATTGGAGCGTGTAATAGTTGTACCTGTTTGGGCGACTAAAAAACAACCTGTACCATAAGTACATTTTAATAGTCCAGGGCGATCGCAACCATGAGCAAATAAGGCTGCTTGTTGATCGCCAAAAATGGCAGCTATAGGAATTTCCACTCCTAATATATCCTTAGCACTGTTGCCGAATATACCTATACTAGGTTGAATATTGGGCATAATTTGACGAGGAATATTAAATAATTTGAGTAAGGAGTCATCCCAGTCGCCTGTTTCTAAATTCATTAACATGGTACGACTAGCATTACTTATATCAGTCGCATGAACTTTTCCACCAGTTAAATTCCATAATGTCCAGGTATCTATTGTACCTGCCATCACATTATCCCAGTTGATATCAGATTGGTTTTGTTTTACCCAGGCAATTAACCACGCTAATTTAGTAGCAGAAAAGTAAGCATCTAGAACCAAGCCTGTTTTTTGTTGAATGCTTTTTGCATGACCTTCTAGTTTAAGCAATTCACACATTTCCGATGTCCGCCGATCCTGCCAAACAAGGGCTTTATGCAGGGGTTTACCTGTGGTTTTATCCCAAAGTAAACAAGTTTCTCTTTGCACTGTTAAGCCAATAGCTGCGATTTCTGACGCTTCTATTTGCTCATCAGCAATAACCTGCTGCATACAGTTGCTTACATCCTGCCAAGTTTCCATTACATCATGTTCTAACCATCCTGGCTGGGGATAGTGTTGTGTCAATTCTTTATAGGCTTGACCGACGATATTTCCCTGGTTATTAAATAGGATGGCTCGATTACCTGTAGTACCTAAATCTAGAGAAAGAATATATTTTTGCTCGGTCATATAAAACACCATAATGCTTATTTACTGTAGATTTACAGCAAAGTTGCAGCAATATAATGTTTCATTAGGTTTTTTTAGTAATTGAGGTCGATTAGTTTATATCTTTGACTTTTTTCGACGAGGAGGGGGGATTATAGTTGTTTATTTTAGTTTAGCATGATTATTATATTTTTTATTTAAATTTTGTTATTTTTTAATTATAATATTAGCTCTTTAAATTATTATTTATTAGTCAATGGATAGGTTATAGAAATAAGTATCTTTTTTTGACAATGCAAGTTTTATTATTTTGAGGTAAGCGAGCAACAACTGTCTTAATATATATTTTTTTGAGGCTTACTTTAGATAATTTGGGTGGTGAAATTAAATATAAAATAGTTGTGGCAGTTACTAGTTATCAGGAAAAATTTGAAGGCTAAAAGCTATTAGTTAATTGCCAGCCAAGAAAGTATTATAATTGATAATTTATCAAGAGCGATCGCGCTAACTGTAATCTTTTTTTTACAATCACTACTTATGTAATGTAGTAATAGCCATTCGCCTGAGAAACATCACTATTTAAATTATCGCGAGCAAGCTTACTATAGCAACGCCTAAAATTTCTTTAAGCCATAACTCCATCTATTCTAGAGGTTTTATTTCCCCAATATAAGCAATACCAATAATACTAAATTTCCATTTTTGCGGATCAGATTTAGTAGGTTTAATTTTAACAAAATCCAATTCAAAATCTTGAGGATATTCTGGACAAAGAGAAATTGTTAGGGGAGAAAAATCTGATGATGCTTGAAATTTCCTTAACGGCAAGGTAATTAAATTAATTACGTTTTGTGGCTTAATTATATTTACCCACTCAGAATAGGAACTAGTTACCAAACGTTGATTATCAAACTCAATATTAATAAAACCATCGTTGAGATCGGATTTAATAAAAATTGCCATCAATCTACCTTTCAATAAAAGACTTAAAGAATTACCTGGATACATAGTAAAATTTCTCTCTTTAAATACTGTATTTTGATAGGTAGAAATTTTGGGTGTTTGAGTAAAATAATTACCGTGATCAAAGTCTGAAAAAAAAGTTAATTGCTCATAATTATCTGAATATATTGGTGATTTACTAAGAACTTGGCATTCTTTTGACCCTGAGATTAAATTCGCAATAATGCCTAATCTTTCTAATTCTCTAACAATTGTTTGGGAAATTATTTGAACCCCTTGAGGTCTTGTATAATGAGCGTGATCTTGTTCGTTGTATAAAGACTTCACATAATCTAATCCTTGTTCATCGGTTAGAATTTTGGTTAAATCAATTACAGGTAAATTATATTTCTGACCAATGGATTGATATATATTTGAAACATCACACTCATTTTCATAAAAACTTGCTAAATTAATCCCAAAAATTAAAATAACAATTAAGCAACTGGGATTAGATCTCTTAACCTTTCTAATAAAACCTTCTAAGGATTTGCCGACTAAATCTAGGGTATATTGCCCTTCCTCAATTGCGTGACGATCATTTACACAATATTCAAAAAAGATAATATCACTTTCTGCTGCAAGCTCATGTCTATCCTGTTGAATTAGTGCAAAAATATTAGGAACACCTCCTAAAGAATAGTATTTTAAACTCGTTGGCTGAGGTATTTTTTTACTTAGGTAAGTGTTGAGGTATTTAGCATAACCTTGTCTCATTACGGAATTAGATCCACCAACAATAGAAATTTTTAAAGTTTCTTTTTCATTATTGGTGATCAAGTTTTTGATAAACATTTTGGTAAGATAGAGAAAAATGTCAAATTATTAATATAACATTATCGTAACTTTACGAGTATTTTAAGATCTATTAAACAGCTTGACTTAATTTTTATGCCAACTTTTGTAAAAATAGAAAAGGGAATAGTCGATAAAACTATTTTTGATCAATATGTTCCTGCCCATAAAATGTACATATCTCAACTCATTGCTCAAGGGCATAAAGCAAAAAGTGGATATTGGCAAGAAAGGGGAGGGGGAATGTTAATTTTTGAAGCAGCATCTTTAGCAGAAGCCAAACAAATTGTAGCTCAAGATCCTTTGGTTATTAATCATTGTGTTGATTATGAATTGCATGAATGGTGTATTGTGGTTGAGTAATCGATAGTATTTTATATATATAGGTAATAATCAAAATAATATGTAGTTAAAGCGATCGCTATGATAATTTCAGATATGTTTTCTATTTTTCTGTTTATTAATCATTAGGGTTAATTAAGACTAGTAGTTACAAATCTAATTAAAAACTACAAACGCTTGTTGTATTAATTGTTGCCACTCTCCTGTTGGTTGCCAAATTAAATTCATGGGATACTTGGCTTGAGTGTCTGATAAATTTAAAATATATTTTTGCCAAAGATAAATAAAACAGGAAACGCGCATATTTTTGGCACAATGTACCCAAACCTTTTTACTATTAAATGACTCCATAAGTGTAAAAAACATTTGGACATTTTCTATAGTAGGATGTTCCCAAATTACAGGAAGCTGCACATACATCATACCTAAATCGGTAACAATAGCCGCCTCATTAATTATGGCATTTGTAGAAGTGGATAAAGCCAAATTAATTACTATTTGATAATTTGCTTGGGCAATTAATTTAAATTGTTCTTGGGTAGGTTGTCCTGATGTTGCCAAGCGATCGCTTATTTGGTAATAATTATCAATAGTCTCCATTATTATAATTTTCCCACAAAAAGTAATCGCCAAGCGTTGCCGTTCTCGGGTATTAAATAATTATTTAGATAGAAGTTAGCAGTATTCGGCGTTCGTTTTCACTAACAAACTCCATCTCA
Source organism: Chondrocystis sp. NIES-4102 (assembly GCA_002368355.1). NCBI lineage: Bacteria > Bacillati > Cyanobacteriota > Cyanophyceae > Chroococcales > Chroococcaceae > Chondrocystis > Chondrocystis sp. NIES-4102. Next base: position 2,797,799 of record AP018281.1, read on the forward strand.
GCTATTTTACCAGTTATTGTACTTCCATCGTCCATATTAACTACCCAATCTTGTCCAATATTCATAATAGGACATTCCCCTTCTGCTTCTTCCCATTTTAAGAATACTCCATCTAAATAATAGTCGTAGATGCAAAAATGTTGTTTGTTTTGTGTATTGTTAATAGTCATATTTTATATTAAACTCCAGTTTTCCTTACCTGCTCAGTTTCACGTTTATGAGGTTATATAATTGTTTAAACTCTATGGAAATAATTCAGTTTTCTGGCTGATGTTTTTTCTAATTATGAGTTTAAGTAATAATTCCTCACAACTTTCTCACATTTTTATTTGAGCAAACCAGAAGATCGATTGAAAGCAACATTTAATCAGTAAACAAGTATTTATATCACTGTGTTTATCTCATCTAGGGATCTTCTCTATAATTAATTATCTAACTTTTTGGTTACAGAATTACATTTATTTAGACTTTGTTACTAAAAATAGAAGGCACATTTTATTACAAAAATCTTTCCCTCGATAGTTGTAGAGCAAATTAAGCTTTAAGAATGTCTTGTATTAGATATCATTAGGTGATAATATCTCTCTAATCTAGCTAGCAATTTAAACTAAATAACATACTTTTAATCCAAGAACAAACTGAGACAAGTTAATACAGTTAGATGAGCAAGATCGCAGCTAGGAATGAAAATGTGATAAAAAGTAATAATTTTATTTTGTTAATTACTAACTTAGGTTAAATTAATCATATCAATGCCCAAGCATTAGCTGAGAAGACCAAAAATATTTATTAAATTAATGAAAGGGTTTGAATATCTATCAAAGATAAAAGCGGTGTAGCGTGAAGGCGAGCGTGAGCTAAAAGGTAAAAACTAAACTATTCCTAAGTGTTTCATTGTTTTCGATAATTACTATAACTTTAAAATGGCTTCAGAAGAATTTCCCACAGACTTATATGGTGAATATATCGAACACAGTCATTTATTATCAAGTGAGCAAGCAGGATGGGATAAACTACGTATAGTATATGAATTAGAGCCACCAGGAGAAATGCCCGAAGGAGTTACAGAAAATCACGCTTTGGTAATTTGTTTGGGGGATTTTCAAGGCAGTTTTAAACTTGATGGGCAATGGCATAGTGAACAATATAGTCAGGGAGATATATTAATTATGCCTGCGGGAATTTTTCCCAGAGTTAGAATAGATCGAGAAGTACCTTTATTAGAATTATTCTTATCTCCAGATATTTTAGTTGAAGTAGTAGGAGAAGTAATTGCGCCAAAAATTAAATTGCAATCTCATTGGCGAATAAAAGATCCCTTGATTGAACAAATGGCATTAGCTTTAAAGGCTGAATTAGAATTAGAATCAAGTGAAGATAGTAAACTTTATGCTGATTCTATGGCGGTAGCTTTAGGGGCGCATTTGTTAAGAAGATATGCTACTAGAAATGCGATCAAAGAATATCATGGTGGGTTGCCTAACTATCAATTAAAGTTAGTTATCGAATACATTCAAGAGAATTTAGCGGAAAGTATTAGTTTAAGTTGTTTAGCTCGTTTAATACAAATCAGTCCTCATTACTTTGCGAGTCTATTTAAACAGTCTACTGGATTGTCGCCTTATAAATATATTATGCAGTGCCGTTTAACTAAAGCAAAAATACTATTACGGCAAACAAACCTACCCATTGTTTTTATTGCGCAGGAAGTAGGATTTAAAAACCAAAGCCATTTTACTAGGGTGTTTCGGCAATATTATGGTATTACACCCAAAGCAGATCAAGATTTACTGTAAATTTGTCACAAGATTAGAAGAATTAGCAAGACAGTTATCGATTAATAATGAATTAATTCGCTTTAAAACTAAGAAAACGGAAAGAATAAAGCATAACCCGTTTAATTCCCATACTTTAAGAGGAGGTAATTATCAATTCTTGAATTAAGCAATAGATAAACTAACAATTCTGGTAAATAAAAAATAAAGATAGCCGTGCAAATAATATATCTAATTTCAGGGATTATTGGTTTTATACTGTATTACTGCCAAGTCCTTGCTTTTCTTATTAATAATGGTTTTAATATAGCGCTATTTTTCTCTCAACTATCTACTAATCAAAGATCAAGCTTTTTTGCGCAATATTTGTCCATCATCTCAATTCTATTTTATATCTTTTTATATAAATAAAGCAAGAAATTAAATATGCCATATCTATACATTTACACACTTTTTAACATAACAATTGGCTTGTCTTGCGCCTTACCTTTATTTCTTTGGCAAAGAGCTAATTATATATTAAAAACTAAAGTTTCCGAATAATAATACTCATACCTTAAAAATAGCAAATGCTCTATAATAATCATTGGAATAGCTTGCCTAATAATATTAATATTTCAGGGTATTAATGAGAGTAGCTTACGTATAGCAATTAGATTAACTGCTCGTACTTCTTGCCTTCTATTTCTCCTAACTTTCTGCGCCTCAAGTGTAGGCAAATATAAATCAAATAACTTTATCCATTGGCTGTTAAGCAACCGTTGTAACTTAGGCTTATCTATGGCAGTATCTCATGTTTATCATGCTGCTAGCTACTTCTACCTCACAAAATATGATACGTGATAGTCACAGTGCTAATTTAGGTTATATATTTATTATATTAATGACGATTACTTTCCTCTAACGTCCTGCTACTATTTCAGGAAGGCGTAATTGGCGGATGAAAGCATACAGTAGGTATCTATTATTTGTGGTTGTCATTTACCTAGGCTTTTAGTAGTAGATTATCAGAGTTTTGGTTAATATATACACGATTTGTAGCAGCATTAATTATAGCCTTGTGTTTGCGTCTAATTGCCAATAATAAAAGACCGCATTTACTTAATAATAATTCCTAATGGTTTTAACATAGAAACCCAATAAAAATAAAGATATTAAGTGTAAATTGACAAAATTAAAATTAATTTCTACAAACAATTAAAACTTTTACTAGTAAAAGCGATGAGGTAAACCCGACCCTATATGACCGCAATTATTATCTTAAAGTTGCAAAAATATACTATATAGAAGCAAAATAATGTTTTAAAATCTAAATATTTAATGTCGCGAGTACTCAATTTCGATTTCAAAGTCTGGATTTTAGCAGCAGGTAGACTGTTATCAGAAATCGGGACAGGATTTACATTATTTTACGCACCGATCTTTTTTGTCAATCAAGTGGGGTTATCTTCCACTTTAGTAGGAATAGCGTTAGGTAGTGGATCAATTTCAGGTGTTGCAGGTAGATTTTTAGGAGGGCAATTATCAGATACCCCTGGTTGGGGAAGAAGGAAGACTTTACTAGTTTCGGCTGCCATTTCAGTAGCTGCGGATGTAGTTTTATCCTTTACTAACAACTTCCCGACTTTAGTTTTAGGTAACCTATTAATGGGTTTTGGTATTGGTATGTATTGGCCAGCGACAGAAGCTGCAATCATAGATATAACTACTATCGAACAACGTAATGAAGCCTTTGCCATTACCAGATTAGCAGATAGTTTAGGGTTAAGTTTAGGGGTGGTATTAGGTGGGGCTTTAATTGCCAATTCAGGCAACTATCGAGCCTTATTTATCATTGATGCAATTTCCTTTGCCGTTTTTTTTAGTATAATTTATTTTGCGATCGCCGAAACTTATAAATTTCAGTCCCAAGCTTCCAATACAAAAGTTCTACAAGGTTGGTCTAAAGCCTTGAGCGATCGCTCTTTAATGGTATATGTGGCAGTAAGTATTTTGTTTACCATCTATCTTTCACAAGTACAAAGTACCATGCCCTTATACCTAAAAAACTTTGTGCAAGTGAATACAGCTACAGGTTTTTCAGAAAAAACAATTAGTGGTTTGTTTACTTGGCATATTGCCTTTGCAGCCATCTGTCAATTACCTTTAGCTTGGTTGCTAAATCGTTATAGTCGCATTAACGGTTTGCGTTTCTCTTTAGTCTTTTGGGGTATTGCATTTAGCTTGGCTTGGCTAACAGGCACAATGACTGATAATACTCTCCTGTGGGCAGCTTTAACCCTAAGTGTCATGTCTTTAGGAATGGTTACTTATACCCCCGTGGCTTCGGGTTTAGTGGCGGATTTAGCCCCAGAATCCTTACGTGGTGTATATTTCTCCATAAGTTCCCAATGTTGGGCAATTGGCTATTTTATTGGGCCGCCCTTGGGTGGTTGGGCATTAGATAATCGTCAGGTTACTGAGTATTTCTGGTTAGGCTGCGCTGCTTCAATCTTAATTGGGATGGGAATTTTACAGTATCTAGAACAATTACTTAAGGAGGGGGGAGACAGGTAGTAGGTAGTAGGTAGTAGGTAATAAGGAAGCTAATAACTACAAAACGTCCCTTAATTACTTAGTATTGCTATATCTTTTTATTTTTCGTCTTATACATAGAAAAATGCTAAGTGGGAAATCTTATATCTTTGATACTATCTACTCTCATTGGATATATAAAACGATTTTGAGAGTTATTTTTAGTCTTTTAATCCTTTGTGTAAGTCAAATTTATTTTATGCAAGGGGCGTTGGCTCAATCAAACCCTGATCAGATCTCCATCGAAGCAAAAGAACTTGAAAACTTTCTGGATCAATACTTCCAAGAAGAAATGGAGCAAATGCACATACCAGGTGCAGCGATCGCTATAGTCAAAGATGGCAAAACTTTATTAACTAAAGGTTATGGTTATGCTGATTTAGAAAAGAAAATTCCTGTAACTGCCGATAAAACTTTGTTTCGCGTGGGTTCTGTTTCCAAGTTATTTACAGCTACTGCAATGATGCAATTAGTAGATCGTGGATTAATTAATTTAGAAGATAATGTTAACCAATATCTCAATGATTTTCAAATTAAAGAAGATTACCTTCAGCCAATTAGAATCGCCAATATATTAACCCACACTAGCGGTTTTAGCCAGCAAGAAATTGGCATTGCTGCTCGAAATGAAGCTGAAATCTTACCTCTAAAAGAATACTTAATTAAACGCCAACCGCCCCGTGTAAGACCTCCAGGTATCTTATATAGTTACAATAATTACGAAGCTAATCTAGCAGGGCATATAATAGAAACAGTTTCTGGTGTTCCTTTTGCACAATATATAGAATCTAATATTCTCCAACCGCTGGGAATGAAGCGCAGCACTTTTGCTCAACCTCTTCAAGACAATTTAGCAGCAGCGTTAGCAGTGGGGTACGAATACGAAAATGGAAAATATAAATCATTACCCTTTCTATATTTAAATATAGTTCCTGCGGGTGCAATGAGTGCCACTGCCACAGATATGACTCATTTTATGTTAGCTCATCTGCAAAATGGACTTTATCAGGAGCAACGCATCTTGAGTGAAACCTCCGCCCAAGCAATGCAAGCACAACAATTTAGCGATCGCCCTCAATTACCTGGGGTTGGTTATGGCTTCCACGAGCGTTTTAAACAAGAGCAACGCATCTTAGCCCATAGTGCCATCTTTTATGGCTATACAGGACTGCTTGCTTTAATTCCTCAACAAAACTTAGGGCTTTTTATTGCCTATAATAAATTTGAACCAGAATTCCACGAACAGTTAATTAATCGATTCATAGACCATTATTATCCTGCTGCTGCAACACCTCAACCTCAACCCTTAAAAAATTTTCAACAGCGATCTAATCGTTTTGTCGGCACTTATCGTAATTTGGAATATTCCAATCATACTATCTCGAAAATCTCCTCACTATTAAAACAGGTTAGTGTTAGCAAAAATCAAGACGGGTTTTTAAATGTTGATTTCCTAGACGGCTTTTTTGCAACTAAACCAGCCCAGGAAAACACGACCAATTTAGTAGAAGTAAAACCGTTATTATTCTACCGTCAGAACGATGATGATTATGTTGCTTTTGCCAATGATCAACGCGATCGCATTACCTATATGTTTCATCCCCTAGATCTCGGCCCTGCTGCTTTTGAAAGGTTAAATTGGACTGAGACAATTAAATTCCAAATAGTGCTTTTAGGGTTTTTCATCATAACTTTTTTATCAGCAATTGCCAGAAGTATTTCTCGTCTATCAAAAAAACGCACACATACCAATTCATGGGCGCGATGGGCTTGGTTAGTGGCTGGTTTGGTGGCTACTATAAGCTTGATTTTTCCTATCGGTTTAGTTGTAACTCTGTGGTTGATAGGGTTTGAAGAGATTATCTACGGAATGCCAAAAATTGCGATCGCTTGGTTTTATCTTCCCCTGATCGCTAGTGGTTTAACTATCAGCTTACCCATCTTTAGTATTTTCGCCCTTCAAAGTAGACATTGGAGTATTGGACAAAAATTACATTATTTAGTAATTGCGATCGCAGGATTAGGTTTTATCTGGTTTCTTAATTACTGGAATTTTTTAGGATTTAAGTTTTAAAAAAGTGTGATTATAGCAATTGAATATTAGCTAATAGGTAGTGGGGGTTTGGGTAGTAGGGGTTAAGTAACAAGTAACGAGTAATGACAAGCTAAAAGCTAATAGCTAAAAACTAATAAGCTAATAAGCTAAAAAATGTCCCGTGAGTTATCTAGCGCAATGCTATATATTCATGGAATTAATATTTAACAACAACCCTTAAGGCGTAATTTTGATAACCTTTCTATTACTAGAATTTCCAAAACATTAAAGCAATTGTCTAAAGATCATATAAATTCAACCAGTAAAAACCCTAAATGGCTATCGATCATTGGCATTGGGGAAGATGGAATATCAGGGTTAAATTCCATTGCGCGATCGCATCTTGATTCAGCAGCCGTAATTGTAGGCGGAGAGCGTCATTTAGCCATGTTACCTATTAATGATTTAAGGGAAAAACTGGTTTGGACTTCGCCTATCGAACATTCCATACAAGAGATTATGCAACGTCGAGGACAATCTGTATGTGTTCTTGCTAGTGGTGATCCGATGTGTTTTGGCATTGGAATTACCCTAATTCGACGTATCCCTATATCCGAAATCACCATTATTCCTGCACCTTCGGCTTTTAGTTTAGCTTGCGCTTATTTAGGTTGGTCGCTAACAGAGGTGGAATTACTAAGTTTATGTGGACGAGATCCAGCTTTACTCAATGCTTTTCTCTATCCTAATGCCCGTCTATTAATTCTTAGTGCGGGTAAACATACACCTGCCATAGTTGCCAAGATCTTAATAGCACAAGGTTATAGTCAAAGTGAAATTACCGTTTTAGAACATTTAGGAGGCGATCGCCAACGAAGTTTTACTATTAAAGCTATTGATTGGCATAATACGAAAGTAGCAGAATTAAATACAATTGCCGTAAGTTGTATTGCCGACTCTCAAACTATCCCCCAGTCTCGTCTTCCTGGTTTACCTGATAGTGCCTATCATCACGACGGACAATTAACCAAACAAGAAATACGGGCAATTACTCTAGCAGCTTTAGCCCCTCTACCAGGGCAACTATTATGGGATGTAGGGGCAGGGTGTGGTTCAATTGCCATTGAGTGGTTGAGAAGTGATGTTAGATGTCGGGCGATCGCGATCGAACAAAATGCTGCAAGATTAGAATATATTGCCGATAATGCTATTGCTTTGGGTGTTCCTCAGCTACAAATAGTTGCAGGCATAGCCCCCGATATTTTGGCAGATTTACCCCAACCTCACACTATCTTTATTGGGGGGGGAGTAACAAAAGATGATTTACTACAGACTTGTTGGCAGGCTTTACCTGTTGGTGGGCGTTTAGTAGTTAATAGCGTAACGGTCGAAAGCGAACAAATTATTTTACAGTGGCATAGTAAATTAGGTGGACAATTATCTCGTATAGCTATTTCCAAACCTGAACCTGTAGGTAAGTTTTTAGGTTGGAAAGCGATCGCCCCAGTTACCCAATGGGTAGTAAATAAAAAGTAGTTTTATCTTCTTAACAAGTTATATTAATTGTCGGAAATAACGTTTTAACTTTCAGCTTTGACGCTTTAGGATAGCCTTTAGCTTTTAATTGCTAATTGCTCAGTGATTATTATTACCTACTACCTACTATCGTCACGTTCGCGCTTTGGCGACCTCAAGAGCGTGCGTGACGACGCTTTCCGCGCCCCCTACCTACTACCTAATTAAATATCCTCTTCTTCCACCACAGGAAAATTACCAGAACGTTCCGAAGGAATAGCAGCAATAATTGCATCAATAACTTTAGAAATTGGAATAATTTCCAGTCCCAGATCATCGGGTAAACTCTGTCCTTTAGGTACGATCGCTCGTTTAAAACCAAGTTTAGCTGCTTCTTTTAAACGTAATTCCATTTGAGAAACCAAACGTACCTGTCCTCCTAAACCCACCTCTCCAATTAAGACAGTACGAGGATCGACTACGCGATCGCGGAAACTAGCAACAATGGCGATCGCCACCCCTAAATCCGCAGCAGGTTCACCCACCCCTAACCCACCAACGGAAGAAACATAGGCATCCAATTTAGATAAAGGTACACCAACTCTTTTTTCTAACACTGCTAAAATCTGTTGCAGACGATTATAATCTATGCCTGTAGTAGAGCGACGGGGGGAAGTATAACTTGTGGGGCTAACTAAGGCTTGGACTTCTACAACAATTGGACGTGTTCCTTCACAAGCGACAATAATAGCTGTACCTGGAGTAGCTTCATCCCGACTACCCAAAAACAACTCAGAAGGATTATCAACTTCTACTAAACCTCGTTCCGCCATTTCAAAAATGCCTATTTCATGGGTTGCCCCAAAACGATTTTTAACTGAACGTAAGAGACGATGGGAAGCATAGCGATCGCCCTCAAAATATAAGACTGTATCAACTAAATGTTCTAAAACCCTCGGCCCTGCGATCGCCCCTTCCTTGGTAACATGACCGACAATTAATAAAGTGATATTCTCTCTTTTCCCCACCTGCATTAATGCTGAGGTACATTCCCTTACTTGGGCTACCGAACCTGGAGAGGAAGTTAAAGCAGCAAAATGTAAGGTTTGAATACTATCAATAACCGCTACTTGAGGTTTTAAAGATTCTAATTCCCGTAAAATTTCTTCTAGATCCGTCTCTGGCATCACATAAAGGTTATTCTCTTTGTCCGAATTAGCGTTGCCATCATCACTATTCTTCTTCTTTTTAACTACTGCTTCGGTTTCCGAAGGAATTTGTGCCACATCTAAACGTGAAGCCCGCAGTTTAACCTGTTGCCCCGACTCTTCTGCCGAAACATAAAGAATACGAGGCAAATTATGAGCCAATTTATTAGCTACCTGTAATAAAAGAGTAGATTTACCAATGCCAGGATCACCACCAATTAAAACCAAAGATCCAGGCACAACCCCACCTCCCAAAACCCGATCAAATTCCCCATAACCCGAAGGAAATCTCTGCTGAACATCATTATCGATTTGGGAAAACTTTAACGAAACTCTAGGTTGTGCTACCCCTGATAATTTACTATTAGAACGGGTGTTAGATTGCCAGCCTCCGCGATTATATCCCCCCCCAGATCCTACATCTACAGGCTCTTCTGAAATTGTCCCAAACTCGTTACATTCCTTACATAACCCAAACCATTGACTATACTCAGCACCACAATTATTGCAAACATATATTTGCTTAGACTTTGCCATTTTCTTAAGAAAAATTAGAGATATAAGGAAACTAGAATATAAATTAGTAAACTTTATAGATAATATTTAGCTTAATATCAAGAAATTTTAAAACCTTCAAAGATAAATTAAATCTGAAAAAACCTAAGATTGTGCGAATTATTAAGATAATCGCCCTAGAATAGATATCTGGCTTCACTAGCAAACATCGACAAGATAATCTAGATCATAAGGTATTAAATAACTAAACTTAAACATTGGTAATTTAACTTAAATAAGGAGAGTATAATAACTTGGAAACTAATAAAGAAAAAATTTTAGTAGTCGATGACGAGGCAAGCATTCGTCGTATTTTAGAAACTCGTCTTTCGATGATTGGTTATGATGTAGTAACGGCAGCAGATGGGGAAGAAGCTTTAGAAACTTTTCGCAACACAGAACCTAGTTTAGTAGTTCTTGATGTGATGATGCCTAAACTAGATGGGTATGGTGTTTGTCAAGAATTACGTAAGGAATCAGATATCCCTATTATTATGCTAACCGCTTTAGGGGATGTTGCCGATCGCATTACTGGTTTAGAATTGGGTGCTGATGATTATGTGGTAAAACCTTTCTCTCCCAAAGAATTAGAAGCTAGAATTCGTTCTGTTTTACGTAGAGTTGATAAAAACGGTGCGCCTGGTATTCCAAGTTCGGGAGTAATTCACGTCGGCTCAATTAAAATTGATACTAACAAGCGTCAAGTATATAAAGGTGATGAACGCATCCGCTTAACAGGAATGGAATTTAGCCTATTAGAATTACTTGTTAGTCGTTCTGGTGAACCTTTTTCTCGTTCCGAAATTTTGCAAGAGGTTTGGGGATACACTCCTGAACGTCATGTGGATACTCGCGTGGTGGATGTCCATATTTCTCGCCTACGCGCTAAATTAGAAGATGATCCTAGTAATCCTGAACTAATTCTAACAGCTAGGGGAACAGGGTATTTATTCCAACGCATTTTGGAAGCAGGAGAAGAGTAAATTAGTCTTGATCAATGGGCAATTGATTAATTGGTTATATACAGTTTAGATTTGTCCCCTTATATCTCATCTTTCTTAAAGCCAAGGTGGTTGTCCATTGTTAACACTATCAGTTATTAAACTAAATGTAGTCGCCTAACTGAGTTTAGAAGCTAGAGAAATCCCAGATTATCCCCACAACGGGGATATGACCAGGGGCTAAAATAGATTAGATTCATTTTTAATAATTTTGTTGCTCCATCCTGCTCACCGATAAATAATGAGTAAATCTGATACCAATCGTATACTTAGACTACTGCCCTTTTTTGCTGGTGGAGTTAGTGGTTTATTACTGTTGGTTAATCGTTTGTTAACGACTCAATTAACTGACTCTCAAGCACGTTCTGATGCTTTAGGGGTAATAGAAGGCGCAGTCTTGATTTTAGTGGGGTTATTATGGCAACAAATCCAGGCTAAACCCCCTGATACAGTAACTTTAATTGGGGAAACAGGTTTAGAATTAGATTCAGAACTTCCACAGACGGCTAAATTGGAATTGGCGTGGGCTTCCCATTTATTAATTACTAATACAGTCACGCGATCGCTCGTGGTCTATTATGCAGGCAAAACTATTTTAAGACGTGGTGTTTTAGGCAAAAATTCTCAAGTTAAGCCTGGGGCGATCGTTCAACGGGTTTTAACTCAGGGCAAGCCCGTATATTTAGTTAATCTGAATTTATATCCAGGTAAAGTGGAATTTGACTATCTACCTGAAAATACTCAAGGGGTGATCTGTCAGCCCATCGGCTCACTTGGTGTTTTAATTTTAGGTGCTAATGCCCCACGCAGTTATACTAAACAAGATGAAGTGTGGATCGAGGGAATTGCTGATAAATTGGCGGTAACTTTGAAAGCAGATAGTGAGGTTGCTTGATTTGATTTAAAATCTCTCTTATTGTCGAGTTGGGCTTTTTTTATTAAACTGAACTTCTAGCAAATAATAGTTATATGAGAGATTTATATCCGCCTATCGAGCCTTATAATCAAGGAAAATTAAAAGTTTCTAAGATACATACTATTCACTACGAAGAATCAGGAAACCCCCAAGGACAGCCAGTTATCTTTCTGCACGGTGGGCCTGGAGGCGGTATTACCCCTATGTATCGGCAATATTTTAATCCCCTGCAATATCGTATTGTAATTTTTGATCAGCGAGGTTGTGGACAAAGTACTCCCTATGCTGAACTTACAGAAAATACGACTTGGGATTTAGTTGAAGATATTGAGAAACTTAGGGAACACCTAGGTATTTCTCGTTGGGTGGTATTTGGCGGTAGTTGGGGTAGTACATTAGCACTAGCTTACAGTCAAACCCATAGCGATCGCTGCAAAGGTTTAATTTTAAGGGGAATATTTATGTTGCGTCCCTTAGAAATCCGTTGGTTTTATCAAGAAGGGGCAAGTTATATATATCCAGATGCTTGGGCAGAATATGTAAAACCCATTCCCCCCGAAGAACAAGATGATTTTCTCAGTGCTTATTATCGTCGCTTAACTAGTAGCGATCGCTCCCTACGTTTAGAAGCAGCTAGAGCTTGGTCTATTTGGGAAGCAAGTACAAGTAAACTAATTCAATCTCCTATGAGTATAGAGCGTTTTGGAATGGCAGAATTTGCCGAAGCTTTTGCTCGTATAGAGTGTCATTATTTTATGAATAAGGGATTTTTTAAAACTGAAAACCAACTGTTAGAAAATATTGATCGTATTCGTCATATACCTGCGGTAATTGTGCAGGGAAGATATGATGTAGTGTGTCCGATGATTAGTGCTTGGCAATTGCATCAAGCTTGGCAGGAGGCAGAATTTATTGTAATTGCTGATGCTGGGCATTCAGTAACAGAACCTGGAATTCAAGACGCTTTAATTAGGGCAAGCGATCGCTTTGCTGAGTTATAACTAAAATGAATATGGGGATCTGATTTTATATTTTAAGGAATTGGGAATAAATGTTTGCTTTAACCAAAAATACCGCTCGTCAAAGAGAAATTGCTGAAGTAGTCTTGCGTAACGGTTGGGGTTATGCGCGAGGATTGTTAACTGGTAACAAAGCAGATGAACCGCGTCTTCCTTCCCCTGAAGTATTACGTAAAATTTTAATTGAGTTGGGGCCTGTCTATGTAAAACTGGGTCAATTACTTTCCACTCGCCCAGATCTTTTGCCAGGACGTTATGTAGATACCTTGACCGCTCTACAAGCTCAAGTTCCTCCTGTACCTTGGGCGCAAGTAGAAAGTTTAATTAGAGCAGAATTAGCTCAACCATTAGAAAACATTTTTAGCGAGATAGATCGTAATGCGATCGCAGCAGGTTCGATTGGTCAAGTGTATCGTGCTATTTTAAAAAATGGGCAACCAGTAGCTGTTAAGGTGCAACGCCCTGGTATCGATATAATTGTTGCTCAAGATATTTCCTTAATTAAAAGTTTGGCAGAATTGGTTTCCTATACCGAATTTGGCAAAAATTTCGATATCATTGGTTTGGCTGAAGAATTTAGTACAGCAATTAAGGCAGAATTAGATTTTACCGCAGAAGCAGAATATACCGAACAACTGCGTCGTAATTTAATGTCGAGCAAATTGTTTGACACTCAAAAACTAGTCATTCCTCAAGTTTATAACGAACTTACCACCACCAAAATTATGACTATTGAGTGGTTGGACGGAGTACCCATTCTCGAAGCGGTTGTACCTCAAAATCTTGATAATAAGGACGAAGCTACTCAACGCAGTGAAATTACTACGGTTTTATTTCGGGCTTTTTTCCAGCAAGTATACGTAGATGGTTTTTTCCATGCCGATCCTCATCCTGGCAACATTTTTTATCTGCAAGACGGTCGTTTAGCAATTCTAGACTGTGGAATGGTAGGTCGCCTCGATCCTCGCACCCAGCAAATTTTAACCGAAATGTTACTAGCAATTGTCGATCTAGACGGTCGCCGTTGTTGTCAACTGACTCTAGAATTAGCAGAAGGTGGTCAACAGGTCAATATAAGTAATCTTACCAATGACTTTGATCGTATGTTGCGTAAATATTACAACCGCAGCATATCCCAAATTAATTTTAGCGAAGTCATTTATGAGGTTTTACAGGTATCTCGTAATAATAAGGTTAGATTACCTAGTAATATGGGGCTATATGCCAAAACCTTAGCCAATTTAGAAGGAGTAGCCAGAGGTTTTTATCCTGAAATTAACCTTTTAGATCAAATTAGACCGTTAATGGCGGATGTATTTCGTCGGCAACTGCTAGGGGAAAGACCAGCAGAAACACTGTTACGTATAGGTTTGGACTTAAAAAGCTTTAGTTTGCGATCGCCTCGTCTATTAGAATTATTACTAGATCGCATCACCTCGGAAACTATCAAATGGAATATTAGTATCCGTCAATTAGATATTTTATCCCTCAGTGTAGAAGATTCTGCCAACCGTCTATCATTTAGCATTTTAGTTGGTTCTCTAATTATGGGGGCAGCAATTATCTCTACAGGTTCTTCAACCACTCAAGTTTCCATTCTCAGTAATGTCCTGTTTACGGTGGCTAGTCTTTTAGGAATTTGGTTAATTGTCAGTATTTTACGTTCAGGCAAACTTAAGTAGACGTAAGTGAGATTGTTTTTTTAAACCTTATTATTATCTTTTTATCTAAGCTTGTAAATTCAAGACTTGGAGGTGCTTGATAATTGTTGTTAAACATCGACAAATATAAAGTTATCAACAAGCACGAGTGACAATTTTTTAAAGACTCTGCGAATATATACTTAGAAAAGTCAGATCGGTATTATGATTAGTAATACTTAAAAATTCGTAATGCCTGAGAAATTTCGGAGTGGTTATGAGTGGGATCATAGGTCGATTTCAGTTGTTTTTCGACCTTTTATATTTATATTTTCAAGAAACTTACTTAGGCTTAGAAGCTCATAACTCTATTCAGATATTTTTACAGAGCAAACTTTAAATAATAACTTTAAAAGATAAATTAAAAAGTTTAATAAGGAATAAAAAAATGAAGCTTAAAAAGCTAAATAATAAAATCAGAAGCTTAGATAAAAGGCTGCTTAGTCTCAATAATCGTCACTTTTTCATCATTGATGCCATTATTTTCTCACTAACCCCTTTATTAGGGATTGTCTTACGTGTAGATGATGTACCCACATTAGAAGAATATCGCGGTGGCATAATTATAGCTACAATACTTTTTTCCATAATTAAACTAGTAATTTTTACCTTTGGGGGTGTTTATAAACGTTATTGGAAATATGCCAGTATTGATGAATTAATCCAAATTGCCGTTTTAACAGGCGCAGCCGTAATTGCTGAAACAATTATCTTAAGTGTCTTTGCCTATACCATTGGCACAAATTTAAACCAATACTTAGTACCTCGTTCTTTACCTTTATTAGACGGTATTTTAACTTTTCTTTTAGTAGGAGGCATTCGCTTCAGTATTAGGGCAGCAGAACGAAAAAATAAACAAAGCAAAAACTTTTATAAACGTGAGCGCGTGTTAATTGTAGGTGCTGGAGATGCTGGAGTATCACTACTACAAGAAATGCGTCGTAACCCCAAATTAGGTTTTAATCCCATTGCTTTTATTGATGATAATCCTCAAAAACTTGGCTTAACCATACAAGGTTTGCCTGTACTGGGAAATCGTTATCAAATTCCTGAAATCATTGCAGCCCAGAACATCCGTCAAGTAGTAATTGCTATGCCTACCACTTCAGGTAAAGTAATTAGAGAAATTGTCGACATCTGTCAGGCGATCGGTATAAAAGTTTACACCATGCCTTCGACTAATGAAATTCTCAATAATAGCAACAATGCAAATATCCTCAGAGAAGTAAAGATTGAAGACTTATTACGTCGTGAACCAATCCAAACCGATGCTCAAAGCGTTTTTAAGCTTCTAGAAGGTAAAAAAGTTTTAATTACTGGTGCAGGAGGGTCAATTGGTAGTGAGTTGTGTCGTCAAATTTTCCGTTGTCTACCTTCACAAATGATTTTACTCGGACACGGAGAAAATTCAGTTTTTAACATACAGCAAGAACTACAACAAGTTTTGCAAATACTTGAGCAAGAAGCCAACCCAGGTAAAAAATTAACAGAATTAACCCCTTTTATTGCAGATTTAAGAATAGAATCCAGACTAGAAACAGTTTTTCGCCTCTATCAACCTGATATTGTATTTCACGCAGCAGCCCATAAACACGTTCCTTTAATGGAATTGAATCCATCTGAAGCAATTACTAATAATGTTTTAGGGACAAAAAATCTTCTAGATTTGTCGATTAAATATAATGTTGACAATTTTGTGATGATTTCTACTGATAAAGCCGTAAATCCTACTAACGTTATGGGTGCTAGCAAACGTACTGCGGAGATGTTGGTTTTAAAAGCTGCAAAAACTAGTGGTAGACCCTATGCGGTAGTTCGTTTTGGTAATGTTTTGGGTAGTAGAGGTAGTGTTGTACCTACTTTTACCAAACAAATAGCTAAGGGAGGACCCGTTACCATTACTCACCCAGAAATTTGTCGCTACTTTATGACTATTCCTGAAGCTGTTCAGCTAGTATTACAAGCATCAGTTTTAACTAGTCGCAATAGTGAAGGTCAGATCTTTATGCTTAACATGGGTCAACCCGTTAAGATTGTAGACTTAGCTAAAGATTTAATCCGTCTTTCAGGATATGAAGTAGGTAAAGATATTGAAATTGTTTTTACAGGCTTAAGACCTGGAGAAAAACTTTACGAAGAATTGTTAGTTGAGGGAGAAGAATACGAATCTACCGCTCATGATAAAGTCTTGGTAGTTAAGAATGCTAGTCGCATAATTCCCGAAAATCTTGATCTAACTATCGATATCCTCTGTGCAGCAGCAGAACAAAATGATACCAACTTAATTATCTTTTTGTTAGATCAACTAGTAGTAGGATATACCACAAAATACCAAACAATTGATGTTCAATGCGCTCAAGAAAGCTTAGAAAAAATTGTTAGCAATACTTGCAAGCTCAATCCTGTAACAATAGGATTACAAATGGAAACTCAACCAGAATTAAATCTCCTAACTGGCTCTTTCCCAAATCGTCTAACTGCTAAAGAATTAGAACAAGGACTGCGACGAGCTTTAGAAAATGAAGAGTTTAGTATTCATTATCAACCAGTGATGAGCCTAAAAACTGGTCAAATACGAGAGTTTGAAGCTTTACTACGTTGGAATCATCCTCAATTAGGACTAATTGCACCTCAGAAATTTTTAGCAGCAGCAGCAGCATCAGGCATACTTATTCCTATTCAACGTTGGATTGTCGAGACTGTTTGTCTACAGTTAAAAGTTTGGCAACAAGCCTCTATTTTCAACTCAGATATTACTATTAGTATTAATTTACCTAATCAGCAACTATTTCAAACTAGTCTAGTTAAACATCTCGAATATAATCTGGATAAATATCAAATTAATCCTCAATCGATCGCTCTGGAAATTTCAGAATATCTTATCTGTGAAAATCCTTATGCTGCCATCACAATATTACCTCAGTTAAAGCGATTAGGAATTCAATTACAAATTGATAATTTTGGTCGAAGTGCTTCTATTTACGGTTGTGTACAGCCAAACCTAATTTATCGAGAATTTAATCGAGTTAAAATAGATCGTCATCTAATTAATAATATTGATAAAGATCTCCAAGCCTGGGAAATTTTTCACAATATTGTGCTTGATCTTGAAAATCATGGGTTAGATATTACGGCAACAGGAATTGAAAATATTCCACAGTTAAATAAAGTTAAGGAAATAGCTTGTGATTATGGACAAGGTTATTTCTTAGCTCAACCTATCAAAAAAGACAATATTCAGGAGTTAGTTACTAATATTAATCAAGCCACTTTTAAAAATAGCAATTAACCATTTGTTGCCAGTTTATAATTAGGCAAAAATATAGCTAGTTAATAAGCTAAACAACATATCTCAGTAGGATGCAAATAAATATTTAAAATCATAAATATGGAAATCTAAAATGAAGATAACCTTAGTTATTTCAGCCCTTGGTTGTGGTGGGGCAGAAAGAGTATTAGTTTTAATGGCTAAAGGATTAATAGACAGGGGGCATCATCTTAGTGTCATCACACTTGGTAATAAAGAGACAGATTTCTATCAATTACCTTTAGGATGTTCGCGTCTGGCTTTGGGAGTTATGGGTCAATCTTCTGGATTGATCGATGCTCTTAAAAATAATATAAATCGCATTAGTATTTTAAGAAAAGCTGTTCAATCTACCGACCCTGACGTAGTTATTTCTTTTCTTCAAATTACTAATATCACTACCATACTTGCTCTTTTAGGTACAAAATATCCCCTTATTGTTACCGAGCATAATAATATTAAAGTCTTTTCTTATGGATTATTATGGGACAGCTTGCGCCGTTTAACTTATCCTGCTGCAACTAAAGTAGTTAGTGTAAGTAAAGGAGTTGACCTGAGTTTCGATTTATTACCAGAAAGTAAAAGAGCAGTAATATACAATCCTATAGTTGTTGAGGATAACGGTTATTTAGATCCATTACCGCCTGAAGTTGATTCTGAAAAACATTGGTTGGTAAGTATGGGTAGATTAACTTATCAAAAAGGCTTCGATTCACTTCTTCAAGCTTTTAGTAAAGTTGCTCATAAATATCCTAACTGGCAATTACTCATCTTGGGTAAAGGTGAATTAGAGCAGGAATTAAAACAGATGAGAGATGATTTAGGCTTATCAAGTAATCAGGTAATCTTTACTGGTTCTCTTAAAAATCCTTTTGCAGTTTTAAAGAAAGCTAAATTTTTTGCAATGGCTTCTCGCAATGAGGGTTTTCCTATGGCTCACGGTGAGGCTCTAGCTTGCGGTCTACCTGTAATTGCTACGGACTGTCCTAGTGGCCCAAACGAAATGATTCGCCATGAATTAGATGGTCTTTTAGTGCCTAATCAAGATATTGAAGCTTTGACTTTAGCAATGGATAGCATCATGTCTGACGAGCAAAAAAGACAACAGCTTGCTGCTCATGCAAAAGAAGTAACTGAAAGATTTGGGTTAGAAAACATAATTAACCAATGGGAAATTCTCATTAAAGAACTTATTAAGAAATAGTGGAGAAGAAAATTATATGACATCTAAAAAACGCATTACATTTTTTATGGATGCTTTACATGGTGGTGGTGCAGAAAAGGTAGTAGTTAATCTTTTAAGAGGTTTAGCTAAACATGATGAATTTGAATTAGATTTAGTCTTAGCAACTTTAGAAGGGCCCTATCTAGATCAAGTACCGCAACAAGTCAAAATTATTGATTTAAATAAAGGTAGAGTTATTACTGCTATTTTGCCACTGGTAGACTATTTGAAGCAAAACCGTCCTTGGGCTTTGATTGGCAATATGGGACACGTTAATATTGTCGCTACTATGGCTAAAGAATTAGCCCAAATTCCCACCCGATTATTATTAGTAGAACATAATAATCTATCTGCAAATAGAACTACTTTAAAGCGTGCTAAATTAGTACCTTCATTTATGAAATTGCTTTATCCACGTGCTAATGCAGTTGCAGGTGTTTCTGCTGGTGTAGCCCGCGATCTCGAACAACGGTTAGGACTGGGCAAGGAAACAGTTAAAGTATTATATAATCCTGTGGTTAATGAAGATTTAATTAATCAAAGTCAAGAGGATTTTACTCACCCTTGGTTTGAAGAAAATTCGCCTCCCGTATTTTTAGCAGTAGGGAGATTAAACCCCCAAAAAGATTTCCCTAATTTGTTGCGTGCCTTTGCTTTGGTAAGACAACAAAAGCCTGCTCGTTTGATAATTTTGGGAGAAGGTCAAGAGCGTCAAAAATTGGAAAAAGCGATCGCTGATCTTGGAATTGATGAAGATGTGCTGATGCCTGGTTTTGTGAAAAATCCCTACGTTTACATGAAACGAGCTAGTTGTTTTGTTCTATCTTCTAGAGATGAAGGATTACCCACAGTTTTAATTGAGGCTATGGCTTGTGGCTGTCCTGTGGTTTCTACCGATTGTCCTAGTGGTCCTGATGAAATTCTAGACAATGGTGTATACGGTCATTTAGTACCTATTGAAAATTCCGAAGCTTTAGCAGCAGCAATGCTTAAAACTTTAGAGAATCCTCCCCAAGCTGAAAAGTTAATTCAAAGAGCTAATGAGTATTCCACAGACAAAGTAGTTGCAACTTATCTGTCTTTACTTGAAGGTTTAAAAGTTACAACCTAACTTGATAGCGATCGCACTAAGTTTTTTGATACTGGTTTTAATCGGAAACAACACAACTATGAGTTCTTAAAAAGCAACAGTAGATACAAATAATTGTAATGGATCAAAGCGTTGATTTATCTGATTTAGCTTGAAATAAGAACTTTCTTAGTTTATCGAACAGAATTTACTTATTAATATTAAGCATAGGTCAATTCAAGGTACTAAATTATTAAAAATTTATGGAGTTTGCAGTAAAAAATGACTAAAAGGCGTTGGGGTGGCAAATATCTCGATATGTGGCGTAAATCAAGCGAAAATTCAATCAATCGTCAAATTTTTGCTGCTGCGCTAACTGTCGGTTTATTTACTGGGTTAGTGAAATTTGCTTCTGTAGGTAAAGAATTAGTCGTTGCTTGGCGATTTGGTACGGGGGATGAATTAGATGCTTTTATTATTGCGATGGTTATTCCCTCCTTCGTTATCAATGTAGTGGCTGGTTCTTTCAAGTCAGCCTTGATTCCTGTATACATTAAAGTAAGAGAACAACAAGGTCAAAAAGCTGCTCAAAATCTCTTTGCGGGTATTTCTGTTCTAGCATTAGGTCTATTAACTTTAACCGCGATCGCCCTTGTAGTCTTTGCTCCTCTATATTTACCACTGATAGCTTCTGGTTTCCCACCCGAAAAATTACGTCTTACTACTCATTTACTGTGGTCTCTTTCTCCCTTAATTTTGCTTAATGGCATTATTAATGTCTGGGGGGGTGTATTAAATGCAGGTGAAAGATTTGCTTTAGCAGCTTTCTCTCCAGCTATTACTCCTTTGGCTACGGTAATTATGCTGTTGGCATTTCCTAATTTAGGAATATATGCTCTATCTATCGGTTGGATATGTGGATCTTTTCTAGAAGTATTAATTTTAGGCAAAGGTTTGAGCAAACAAAAAATTAATTTATTACCCAAATGGTCAAAATATGATGTCAATTTAAATGAAGTTACTAGTCAGTACTTTCCAGTGCTTACTGGTGCATTTATGATGTGTAGTGCTGAGATAGTAGACCAATCTATGGCTGCTATGTCGTCTCCTGGAAGTGTGGCAGCTTTAAGTTATGC
Source organism: Chondrocystis sp. NIES-4102 (assembly GCA_002368355.1). Lineage (NCBI taxonomy): Bacteria > Bacillati > Cyanobacteriota > Cyanophyceae > Chroococcales > Chroococcaceae > Chondrocystis > Chondrocystis sp. NIES-4102. Next base: position 2,818,834 of record AP018281.1, read on the forward strand.
AAATCGAGTCATTTCTTTACCCTTAACTTTAGCAACTCTAGCATTAGGTACAGCAGTTGTTCCCTATTTTTCCAAAACCATTGCTCAAAAGAATTGGCGTAAAATACAACATACTTTTAATTACTATTTAAAAATTATTTTCCTCACAACTATTCCTTTAACGATAGTTTTTATTTTAGCTTCAAAATTAATAGTGCAAGTATTATTTGAAAGGGGTTCTTTTAATCCAGAAGATACTCAATTAGTCTCACAAATACAGATTTGCTATGCTTTACAAATTCCTTTTTATATATCCGCTATCTTTGTTGTTAAGCTCATAAACTCCCTAGGAGTCAATCAATTTTTAGCTTGGGGTTCTACTATTAACTTAATAGTTAATATAATAGGTAATTACGTTTTGATGCAGTGGTTAGGAGTTCAAGGGATAGCTCTTTCTACTAGTTGCGTATATTTTGTATCTTTTTTATTTTTATATATATTAACTAAAAACTATCTCAATAAAATATTATTAGAAGATATCAATCTTTAGATAATTTTTTAGCAATCATTCGCTTAAATCAATATTTAAAATCTACATAAATAATGACTACAATTAATCACCATCAAGTTAATCCCAGAAAAATCACTTGGATTGATTACTATCAAGGATTTTTATCTGTAGCTGCCATATTAGTTTTTTTTACCAAAATAGATGTATATTTACACACAAGAGGTTTGGGAATTCCTCTACTATGGTTAATTGGTTTTACATTTGCTGCATCTCCTTTATTTCTTACCATAGGTAACCGCTTAAAATATATTCCCATCCCTGTCATAGTTTGGGTGACGGGATATTTAGCACTACCGTTAATTTCAATTTTAATTTTGCCTCAAATTCCTGATTTACAATTTTTTGAGGATCAAATTAGAACTATGGTATTTTTGTTAGTAATGCTAATAATTTTTTCCCAACGTCTTATATTTTTAAAATGGGTAAAAATAACAATTTTACTAGTTACTATCTTCAATACAGTAGCTTTTTTATATGAGTTTGTTAACCCCTTAGCTTTTTATGTATTACAAGTATCTCCTGGTAGATCATCTGGATTTTATGAAGATTCTAATACCGCAGGTTGTATTATAATTTTAGGGATGATTATTAGTATTGATTTAATCAAGCCTAAATACCGTTTAATTTTCGCCTCATTTCTATTTTTAGGAATTGCTACTACTTTTTCCCGTGGTGCAATACTTGGCTGGTTTGTAGTTGTCTTATTATTTATGAAAAATGAGATTATCCCTAGAAGGCAAATAATACTTTTATTCCTGTCAATGTTTGTGACAATTACTATTTTATCTAGTCAACTAAATAATCTTTCTAATATTAAAACTGCCGATGGGACAGATTTATTTAACGATGATTCATTAGAACGAGTTGAATTTTTAATTAATCCTTTAGGACAAAAAGATGATTCTAGTGCTTCGCGTAAAGGACACGTAGAAGAAGCTTGGCATAAATTTGCTATGAAACCTTTTATTGGTAATGGATTAGGAACAGGAGGCAGTGAGGTATTTCGTACCTCTGATGGACAACCACAAAGAAGCCATAATATTTATTTAGATCAAATGGTGGAGTATGGATTTTTAGGAAGTCTTATTTATCCTTTTTTAATATTAGCTTGTGTTTGGAAAGCTGAAGGTGAACACAGAAAATATAGTCTTCCTTTTATAGCATTTGCATTATTATGGGGAATTTTTAGTCATACGACTATGGAGTCTTTCTGCCTTTTGGTTTATTATGCGGTCATGGCAAATTTAACTCAGCAAAGTCGCTTAGGAAATTTTTAAAAATATCTATTTATATTTTGTTTTTTATATTATGAAATTAGATTCAAATCCAACCAATAACCTCTCTAAAAAGATCAAAGTTGCCTTTGTAATTACTGGTTTAAATACTGGTGGTGCAGAAATGATGCTTTACAAATTTTTAACCAGAATTGATCGTCAGAAATATTCCCCCACAGTTATAGCCATGCTAGAAGGTGGTATATTTGTTGAGCGAATACAAGCTTTAGATATCCCTGTATACAACTTGGGAATGCAGCCAGGAATTCCTACCCCTCAAGCACTGCTTAAATTAAAAAAACTATTAAAAGAAATTCAACCAGATTTAATTCAAGGATGGATGTATCATGCTAATTTAATTGCTCAATTAGCTAATGCTTTATCTACACGCAAAGTTCCTGTTTTATGGAGTATTCATCATTCAATTGCATCTTTAAAGGCAGAAAAAACTAGTTTAGCAGCAACAATAAAATTAACCGCCTTATTATCCAAACATATCGATAAAGTGATTTTCTCGGCTGAAAAAGGCAAAAATCAGCACCTAAAATTAGGATATTATACTGATAATGCTGTAGCCATTAGTGATAATTTTGATATTTCCAAATACAAACGCACATCAGAACCTCAATTAAATTTACGCCAATCTTTAAACTTACCAGAAGAATCAATTCTCATAGGTTCGATCGCTCGTTATCATTTAATGAAAGATCATGCAGGTTTATTAAATGCAGCAGCATTAATTGTCAAAGATTATCCCGATCTACACTTTATTCTAGTAGGGCCAAATGTGGATCAACAAAATACTGTTTTGACAGAGCAGATTGAGCAATTAGGTATTACAAAGCAGGTACATTTATTAGGCGAACGTCAAGATATTCCTGCAATTATGAATTCCTTAGATATCTTCACCACTAGTTCCGCTTACGGTGAATCTTTCCCCAATGTTTTGGGAGAAGCAATGTCTTGTCAAATCCCTTGTGTCTCCACCGATGTAGGTGATTCTGAAGCTATAGTTGGGGATACAGGTGTTGTAGTTCCACCTAAAGATCCTCAAGCCCTAGCAGCAGCTTGGCGTAAACTAATTGTATTAGGTGAAGATGGCAGAAAAGATTTAGGACAGCAGGCTAGAAACCGTATTGAGACACATTTTAATTTAGATGGATCTAATTCTTTCGTCAGAAAATATGAAACCATCTATGATCAAGTTCTTTCTAGTTAATTGATTATCTTTTAAAAGTAAGATTTAGCAACAAGTGATTAGCAAAATTAACTTTTTGCCCAAATTGTACTGGATATTTTTACAGACAATTACTAGATCAATTCTGGTTCATTAACAAAAGACTTCGTAAAAGGAGTCAGGAGTCAGGAGTCAATTATCAATTATCAATTTCTCTAGCTAATGCTTAATAAATGGTATTACTTCTTATCAACCAATCATAATGTTAAAATCCCTACCTAAATACATTCTGTTAGTTTTTGTTACTTTATCCACGGTACTATTAACCTATCAAGTTACTACAGGAAGTAGCCCAGATAGTCCTTTTCAAGTCTGGACAGCACCAGCGTTAGAAAGAGTTAACAAACAAGCAACTAAATTTCCACAGGTTAATAATCTAACTAATCAAGCCTCTCCAACCAACAATCAAATTCATCTAAAAGCAGCTAAGGGTGAATATGAATCATTTCAGATAGTCGTTCAATCACCTAAAGGAAGTGATTTAAAAAATGTTAATGTAATTGTTTCTGATCTACGTAACGCTGATCAAGGAATAATTGATAGAGGCAATATAACCCTATATAGAGAACACTATCTATATGTAGATAAACCTAGTCCTCAAGGATTACCAAATAATCCTACAAGGGGCAAAAATTGGTATCCTGATGGTCTAATTCCGTTTGTCGATCCCGATACAGGTAAAGATCTTAAAGGAGCTAACCTAGATGCTGTACCTTTTAATCTGGCGAAAAATGAAAATCAGCCTATTTGGGTAGATATATATGTTCCACCTGATGCCCAGCCAGGAGAATATCAAGGTTATTATGTTGTAACCAGCGATCAAGGCAAACAAGTCGGTAGAATTAATCTCAATGTTTGGGATTTCCAGTTACCACTTAAACCCACCCTCAATTCTCACTTCCTACCCTGGGAAGATCGGGGGGAAAATGTCACAGCAGAATTACTCAGACACAAAATTATTACAGGACAACACGTAAGACCTGAGCAACAGGCAGAGTTGATCGATAAACTTGGTTTAAGCTCAGTTCGTTTACCTTTTTGGAGTGGGGCAAATTATCAAACTTGTACTATGAGTCCTGCGCCTAGTGTTACAGAGATCAAACAAGCAGCAGCAGTTTATGATGATCGATTACTAAAATTTGTTTACTCTGCCGATGAAATTGATAATTGTCCTGGAATTATTAAACCTCTCAAGGAATGGGCAAATAATGTCCATCAAGCAGGAATTAAACATCTAGTGGTTATGAAACCTCGACCCGATTTATACGACGATGTGGATATCTGGGTAGTTCAACCTGATATGTACGAAACTGGTGCAGCAGAAATTGCTGAAGTGATGAAAAAAGGAGATGAGGTTTGGTTTTATTCTGGCTATCATACAGATTATTCTCCCCAATGGACAATGGATGCCCTACCGATTAACTTCCGTATAGCTCAAGGTTTTATAGCTCCCAATTTAAATTTGACAGGTATTTTATATCCTCAAATTGATGCTTGGACTGATGACCCTAGTAAAGTACCCCTAAATACTGATCAGCCTTGGTATAAACCCTCGGTCTATGAACACAGCAAAGAGCGTAATTTTTCAGGGGAAGGAGTAATGATCTATCCAGGTGAAGAAGTAGGCATTAAAGGGGTTGTTCCCTCCCTCAGACTCAAAAGAATTAGGGATGGGGTTGAAGATTACGAATATATGGCTCTTCTCAAAAGCTTAGGTGATGAAAAATGGGCATTAGAAATGAGTCGTACTGTTGCTTGTGACTGGCACAATTGGACTCAAGATGCTCAAAAACTAGAGGCGGTTCGAGTAAAATTAGGCGATCGCATTGAGGAATTAATGCAAGCTCAAAATAAATAAATTTATCAAACTAATGATCAGAAAAATATTAATCGCCACAACTATTCCTGGCACTATTGAGGATTTTCTCTTGCCTTTTGTTCGCTATTTCCGTAATCTGGGTTGGCAAGTGGACGGTATGGCTTTAGATATTACTCAAGATGCTGTTTGCGTTGCTGAATTTGATCATGTTTGGGATGTGGAGTGGTCACGTAACCCTCTTGATCCTAACAACTTGGTTGTGGCTGTGCCTGTAATTCAAAAGATAGTTACCCAGGGAAATTATGATTTAGTTCATGTTCATACCCCCGTAGCTGCCTTTGTTACCAGATATGCGATTAATAAGTTAAAAAATCAGCCCAAACCCCAGGTTATCTATACCGCCCATGGGTTTCATTTCCATAAGCAAGGTAATTTTATAACTAATCTCATTTTCCTTACTTTAGAAAAGTTAGCGGGCGGTTGGACTGATTATCTGATTACTATTAATCGTGAAGATGAAATTGCTGCTAAAAAATATCGTCTTTTACCTGGCGATCGCATTTTTTACACTCCTGGAATTGGTCTAGATATCCAAGAGTATGATCTCAATCAAGTTTCTGAGTCTGAGGTTATGGCTGTCCGTCAAGAGTTAGGATTAACCCCTGAAGATAAATTATTACTCTGCATAGCCGAATTTACCCCAAATAAACGTCATCGAGATCAATTAATAGCTTTAAAAAAATTACAGCGACCTGATGTACACTTGGCTTTTGCTGGTGATGGTCAGATTCGATCTCAAATTGAACAACTAACTCTTAAACTAGGGTTAGAAAAACAAGTTCATTTTTTGGGTTTTCGTCCAGATATTCCTGTTTTGATTTGTGCCAGTCTAGCAACTCTTTTGACTTCCCAACGTGAAGGATTACCCCGTAGCATTATGGAAGCTTTTTGTGCTGCGACTCCAGTGATTGGGACAAAAATTAGAGGTATTCAAGACTTAGTAGCTGATGACTGTGGTTTATTAGTAGAAGTTGGAGATACGGATGGTTTAGCGCAAGCAATCAAACAAGTACTAGATAATCCCCAAAAAACTGCCCAAATGGGAGAAAATGGTCGTCAAAAAATAAAAAGTTATAGTGTAGATAGAATTATTGAACTATACACCAATATATATAATCAAGCTTTGGTAAATCATGAGTAAATTTATTAAACATCTTATTGATCGTGCAGTTGCTGCGATCGCGCTTTTAATTTTTTCCCCAATAATTTTAGTTGTGGCTATCTTAATTCGTTTTAACTTAGGTAGTCCTATCTTTTTTACCCAGCAGCGTCCTGGAAAAGATGGCAAAATTTTCACTTTTTATAAGTTTCGGACTATGACCGATGCAACCGATTCTGAGGGTAATTTTTTACCTGATGAGGAGCGTATGACACCTTTTGGGACTATGTTACGTAAAACTAGTTTGGACGAATTACCCCAATTATTAAATGTATTTAAGGGGGATATGAGCCTGGTAGGGCCTCGTCCTTTAATGGTTCATTATCTACCACTTTATACTACTGAACAAGCACGTCGCCACGAAGTATTGCCAGGTATTACTGGTTTGGCTCAAACAAGCGGTCGTAATACTATTGATTGGGATAAAAGACTCAAGTTAGATGTTGCTTATGTGGATAATTGGAATTTGTGGCTAGATTTAAAAATTTTGTTTGCAACAGTTTGGAAGGTGATTAAACGAGATGGTATTAGTCAGGAAGGTCATGCCACTTGTGAAGATTTTGGGACGTATTTAGCCAAGTTACAAGCCCAAACACCCGAAGCTGTTAAAGCTGATAGCTAAGACCCGACAACTATCAACTTTAAGCAGAATTTACTGATTATTGATGGCGTTGTTGATGCCATTGCCAAGCATGAGTAACAATTGCTTCAATATCAGAATATTGCGGTTGCCAACCTAAGATGGTGCGAGCTTTTTCGCCACTACCAACTAGGGATGGGGGATCTCCAGGACGGCGATCGCATTCTATGGCTTTGATTTCTTTCCCTGTAATTTTACGGGCTGTATCGATTACTTCTTTTACAGAAAACCCATTACCATTACCCAAATTAAAGACATCTGTGCCACCATCGGCTAAAAGATATTTTAGGGCTAAAAAGTGGGCTTGAGCTAAATCATTGACGTGAATATAATCTCGAATACAACTACCATCAGGGGTATCATAATCTGTCCCATAAATAGAAATTGCTTCGCGATGACCTAAAGCAGTTTGCAAAATTAAAGGAATTAAATGTGTTTCTGGGTTATGGTCTTCTCCAATTCTACCTTGAGGATCAGCCCCCGCAGCATTAAAATAACGCAAACATACTGAGCGAAAATCATAAGCAACGGAAAAATCTTGTAAGATTCTCTCTACCATTAACTTGGTTGCACCATAAGGATTAATTGGGTGTTGGGGTTGATCTTCAGTAATAGGTATTGCTTGGGGGACACCATAGGTTGCACAAGTAGAAGAAAAAATAAATTTCTTAATACTTGCTTCTAACATCTCTTCTAGAAGAGTTAAAGTTCCTACTACATTATTTTGATAGTATTTGGCAGGTTTAGTGACAGATTCCCCAACATAGGCATAGGCTGCAAAGTGCATTACCGCCTCAATCTGATGTTCTGAAAAAACTTGTTTTAAGAGAGTGCGATCGCTGGTATCTCCGACAATTAACTTAGCTTTTAAGACGTTTTCTACAATGTCTTGATGACCGTAAACTAAATTATCTAGGACAACAACTTCATACCCTTCTTCCTGTAATTTTAAGACAGAATGAGAGCCTATGTATCCTGCTCCTCCTGTTACTAATATAGCCATAATATAAAATCCTAATCCTCAATAAATTTACATTTTTTCCCAGTCAATCATAACAACAAATTTTAATAACTTAAGATTAAAATAGGATAGGTAGTTTTGCCTAGAAAATATATAATTTCTCAATAATAATAACCAATGAATACACAACAGTTAGTTTTAACTCCTGAGCAACAAAACCTTCTACCAACAGAAGAAGACGTACAATTTTATGAAGAACATGGTTGGTATATATCCGCGCCAGTCATTCCAGAAAGTATAATTGATAGCGCGATCGCAGGTAGTGAGGCTTTTTATCGAGGCGAAAGAGATGCGACTTTAAGCGTAGATACAGGCTATAGCAATTGGAAGCCAGAAGATGGCGATATTATCCGTAATAATGAATTTGTTTCCCTACAAAAAAAAGAATTAAAACAGTTAGCATTACAACCAATTATTGGAGCGATCGCAGCTAAATTAACTAGAAGCGATGAAATACGTCTTTTAGATGATCAGTTAGTCTATAAACCTGCTTTTAAAAGTGGTGATCCCATTAGTACTGCTGTAGGATGGCATAGCGATCGCGCTTACTGGGCTACCTGTAGTTCCGATAAACTACTCACCGCTTGGATTCCTTTTCACGACTGCGATGAAGATCGAAGCCCTTTAGTTGTTTTAGATAAAAGCCATAAATGGTCAAATCTTAAAGATATGAGACACTTTAATAACCCTCATCTCAATGATTTAACTGAACAATTTCAAAGTGAAGGTAAAAAGGTAGTTAAAATACCTATGACTCTCAAAAAAGGACAACTAAGTTTCCATAATTGTTGGACTATTCACGGTAGTTATCCTAATCGTAGCCCCCTACATCGTCAAGCTTTAGCAGTACACCTTCAAGATAAAGATAACCACTATCGACCTTATACTAACCATCAAGGTAAAGAAATTCATATTTTTGACGAACAATTATGTCGTCGTTTACCTAATGGCGATCCTGACTTTAGTGATCCTGATGTTTTTCCCATTATTTGGTCGAAATGATTTAGCTAATTGCTGATTTTAAAGTTTTATTATTAATAATATTAATTTAGGATGATTTCTTCATCATTTAAATATATTTAGAGAGAAAAATCCCAGTAAAATAAATTTACATCGTGATTACTTTTACTTAACAAAAAGTACTTAACACAATAGCAAGTCATTACTATCTAGGTAATAATTGACAATTAATATTTAATAAATTTCCAGATCTCAAGAGATAATACTTTTATATCTGCGATAGCTGAGGGTATTATCTACTTTTGAAAGCAAAAATATTAAACGATATTAATTCTCAATTAGTGCTTAGTGATTACTTTCTTGTCTCTAAATATGTATAAATTGTGACTTTAAACATTCCATTAGATGGATAGTTTGTAGTGGGCAAGTAATTTATCCACCACGATTACTTACTTGAAAAACAGGTTAAATTGCTAGAATCAATACAAAAATCACTTTTTCTACTTTTATATTACTTAATTCAAATGAATTTCCTAAGCTAACCTATTTTCATAGTTAACAAATATATTTTTTTACCAAACCTTAATAATTAACTAAGTTTAAGACATAGAAAATATCTATACTATAAAAATAAACAGTTATTAGCTTAAAATAATTGTCAAATTTTAAAATCAGCTTTGTTTACATAATAAATAATGGAAATCGAAATCTTAAATGTCAACAATCCCAAGTGGCTTGCCACTCTTAATCATCTAAAACATGACGTATATCATTTACCCGAATATGTTGCTTTAGATGCTCAACGCACTCAGACAATTCCTGAAGCTTTCCTATTACAAGAAGAAGATAAAATTTTTTTTGTTCCCTATCTATTACGTTCATGTAAAGATATAGCCAATTCCGATGATTCAGAAGCTTACGATATCATTTCCCCCTATGGTTATCCTGGTATTATAATGAGTGAAGAGGCTTGTAATACCGTCGGCTTTGGGGAATACGCCATAGAAAAGTTTCGTCAAACTCTGCAAGCAAAAGGTGTTTGTTCGGCATTTTTAAGATTACATCCGATTCTTACTGAGCAATTTATCAATAATTTCCCGTCAAATTTCTTTCAACCCAATGGTCAAACCGTCTCCATTGATTTAACTCTAGATGAAGGTCAAATTTGGGCAAAAACTCGTAAAGGACATCAAAGTACAATCAATAGATGTATGAGGCTGGGGTTAACAGCTAGGACTGTAGCTTTTTCAGAATATATAGATCAATTTATAGCTATCTACGAAGAAACCATGAATCGAGTGGAAGCTAGAGATATGTATTACTTTAGCCGTGATTATTTTACAGGATTATTAGAATTAGGAGACCATGTACATCTAGGTATAGTTGAATCCGAAGGCAAAATGGTATGTGGTAGTTTATTTTTTGAATCCTGTGGCATAGTACAAGCACATTTAGGTGGCACAATAACCGAATTTCTCAAGCAATCGCCATTTAATCTACTTCTACATCATATGCGTTTGTGGGCAAAAGCTAGAGGCAATAAATATTTGCATATTGGCGGTGGACTTGGCGGTGGTAAAGATAGTTTATACACCTTCAAATCAGGCTTTTCCAAGCAAAGACACGAATTTTATACCTTTAGGTTAGTAATTGATCAAAGTATTTATAACAACTTAATAGAATTTAGAGCTAAAGCACTTCAAAAGCAGATACAAGAATTACAAAATTCACAGTTTTTCCCTGCTTATCGTGCTAGTTAATTTCTAATATCTATAAATGTGGCAAAGTTTATGTTAAAAAATCAATTCGATTAGTTGGATGATAATTGGGAAAAACCCGCTTTAAACTATTAGCATCCATAGATAAATGGGCTTGCAAAATATGATCTAGCACATCTCTAAAATCTGTAGTCACAGCTAAATCACGATTTTGATAAAGAGAGGCTCGGTTTAAACCCTGCCAATTACCATAAACTTTACCACCAGCAATTGCACCACCTAAAACCCACATAGCATTAGCTGATCCGTGATCTGTACCCTTGTTGCCATTTTCCTTAACGGTGCGACCAAATTCAGACATCACCACAATAACAGTATCAGCAAAAATTGGCTTTATCCCCTCAACTAAAGTTGCCAAACCTTGACCTAATGAAGGTAAGAGGCGGTTTAAGATGTTAGCTTGATTGATATGAGTATCCCACCCAGAAACATCCATAAACACTAACTGATTTTTAGGATCACTCAGCAGCAATTTAGCCACCTCCCCAGCATCATCGACAAAAGCATTGACATTTCTAGCACCACGAGCAGCAGCAATCATTTCTTCACGAAGTGCAGCTGCGCCCCGTCCTTCACGGGCGGGGTACTGTTCACCCAATTCTTTGATAATTAGCTGTCTACTTGCTTGTCCATCTTGATAAGCTTTACTTAGATCATCCGTGCCACTATATAAATAACTAAAAGCTTGATCAATTAAAGGATTATCTGTTGCGATCGCTGCTGTAGAATTAATTCCAGGTTTAAGGTTAGCACTCGGCATATCACCTTTGAGAATATAGGGGGTAGTGTTACCTACATTAATCGCCAGAGCCTGGTGATCTAAACACAGTTCCCCTAATAAGCGGTTCATCCAACCATCTCTAGTACTTTTTATTCCTGGAGTACCGTTTTCTAAATAGTCCTGCGCCTGGAAATGAGAACGTTCTACTATTGGTGATCCACTTCCATGTATAAAAGCCAAGTTGCGATCTTGCCATAAAGGCATTAGATCTTTTAGTTGAGGATGTAACCCAAAAAAACCATCTAAATCCAATGCGCCATTTTCCTCTTGGGGATAAGGGATAGCAATAGTCGGTCTAGCTTGATAATAATCCGCTTCTTGATGGGGAATAACCACATTTAAACCATCTATTCCACCACGTAAAAATACCACAACCAAACGTTTAGCCTTGGCAGATTTAGTTTTTCCTGTTGCAACCCAACTATTCCAGCCTATGGGTGTTAACATTCCTGCTGTTGCCAAACTAGCTATAGATAACAGTTTTCTTCTTTTCATCGACTACTCCAGTTAAATTTGATCAACGATACATAGCTTCAGGACTACCAAGCAGCAATGCTTTTAGTAGCTTAGGGGGGCTTTGATTAATTACCTGCTGAGTGTGGGGAGAAAGTTGTCCTAAATTAGCTTCTAACTGTTGATCATCTAAAGAAAAATCCCTATTCAAAGAACCATTAGCGATCGCAGTAGCAAAACCAATCTTTTGTAACATTGACTGGGGATTTAACCATGCTTGTTGCGTATTCTTATATCCCGTTGGCGCAACGCACATATACATTGGCATTGACAGTTGATTGAGCATTCCTTTGATTCTTTTAAAATCAGGTTGCACAATTTCACTCATTCGCACTAAAGAAATTAGATATTGATAGGGGGTTTTAAACTTTTGCTGATAAAATCTAGGATCATTAAATTCTTTACTATGAATCAGAGTATCAAGAACTATTTTTATATTGCCGTTACTAGTTAAAAACGTTTGCGCCAAATTATCGACTAAAGTAGCTGGTGGCTGATCCGCAACAAAATATTGAGCCAATTTATAACTAATAAAACGAGCCGTAGCAGGATGAGTAGCTAGAATATCTAAGGCTTGTTCCCCTTCTCCCATTCCTGTTGCTGTAATTTTTTGTCCTAAAAATACCTTTTCACCTTGATCGTGACGGCGAGCATTAAAGTAAAAACCAATTTTATTGCCTTTTTTACCCTGATAATCAACGCTCCAACCTGTAAAGATTCGTGCCAAGCTTTGAATATCTTTCTGTGTATAACCCCCGTCAACTCCTAAAGTGTGTAGCTCTAATAATTCACGAGCATAATTTTCATTTAAACCGCCATAAGCTCCCCTAGCATCACTACTATTAGGATCACTATTAAACTGATTATCCAGATAAATTAGCATCGCTGGATGGGTAGCTGTTATTTGTAGTAAGTCGCGAAAATCAGCAAAAGCATAATTACGTAACTCATTGACATAATCATCTAACCAGAAATTAATAGCATTTTTAGCTCCGTAAACGTTGAAGTGATTAAACCAGAAGTCCACCATAACTTCTTGTAACTGACGGCGAGAATAAATTGCACGCGCCAATTGAACATAAGTCGCCTGATCTCTTGTCTCTCTGTTTAACTCAATATTTTGCTGTTGTATTTCTTCTTGTTGCTCGAGGGAGAGCTTAGTATTTTTCAATTTTTTAAGATTAGCACCCATTTGTTGACGTAAAGCAATGGGATTTTGTTCAATCAAACTCAAATCCAGTTGGTTTAAATGTTGAGCTAAAAGTGGAGATTCTGCAATAGACTGTGGGTTTAGTTGAGACTGAATAAAAGCTTCAATTCCCTGAGTTTCAACCTGTTGAATTTCCTCTGCTGTTACCCCAAAACTCAACCTTTCTAAAATATGTCTAATACGAGACTGACTACCTTCAACCTTGGCTGCTGCTGGTGTAACCGAGTTTAGCCAAAATATTAATCCAGCAATTAATATAAATAAAAAGTTGCGTAATTTATGTCTCATACCGTCTGGAAATATTGGACAAAGTATTTATTCAGACACAGTATAGACTGGTTAATTTTAATTTAGGTTCAGTAAATACCCTGTTTTGTTTACCCAATAATGACCAATATAAAGATAAGCTTAAAACTAGTGTAGATATATACAGCAAATGCTGCATTAGTTACGCAGAATAATTATAGTCAGGGAAAAGTGTTTTTATACCCTGCTCAGAGTTTATGCAACCCAAGATTATCATTTGTGGCTTAGGACGTACTGGGTCGAAAATTTATAGTTTATTAAAACAGCAGGGAGCGGAAGTAGTAGCAATTAGTCATCGTCCTGTCGATAAACTAGATAGCGCACAAATCATAGTAGGAGATCCACGATCTAACACGACTTTAATACAAGCAGGCATTAGACAAGCAAAAACTCTAGTATTAGTCCATGATGATGATGCTTTAAATTTAGCCATTTTAACTCAGGCAAGAATTTTAAATCCTCAAATTCGCATTATTAATCGTTTACTCAACCACACCTTGGGCGATCGCTTGGATTTAATTTTACCTGATCACTTTAGTATGAGTGTTGCAGCCCTATCCGCACCTCTATTTACCTTTGCAGCCTTGGGTAATAAAGCCATAGGACACCTAAAATTATTTAATTGCACTTGGCCAATTCAGGAAGAAATTATTGATGATCAGCATCCGTGGTTAGGAAGGAAACTAAAGGAATTGTGGGACGATCAAAACAGAATGTTAATTTACTATTTACCCAAAATAGGAGAAATAGATTTAGTTTCAGCAATTCGACAAGATAATTGTTTACAGTCAGGCGATCGCTTGATTATCGGTACAAAACCTAAAGTTTTTACTAAACGTAGCTCTCTACAAAAAAAACTCTCTAAAGCTATCTTTAATATCCCCTACTATCAGCGTTATGCGCGTCCTGTCACCCTAGTTAGCATGGCTTTATTAGGAGTGATTTCCCTTGCTACATTAATATATGTCAGCATAAATTTACAAACTTCTATTGCTGATGCCCTTTATTTCTCTGTGGGGATGATTACTGGTGCAGGGGGATTAGAAGAAGTCGCCGAAGGGTCTAGTGATTATATTAAAGTTTTCACTGCCATTATGATGATTGTCGGTGCTGGGGTAATTGGTATCTGTTATGCCTTAATCAATGACTTTGTTTTAGGTAGTCGTTTTCGTCAGACTATCGATGCAGCCAGAATACCCAGACAGAATCATTATGTAGTCTGTGGTTTGGGAGGACTAGGAATTAAAATTGCAGGGCAACTTCATCAGCAAGGGCATGATGTAGTAGTAATTGAATCTGATCCTAATAATCGCTTCCTCCATTCCGCTCGCTCTGGGGGAATACCTGTACTAATCGAAGATGCAAGTATGTCTTCCACCCTCAAAGCTGTAAATATCAAACGTGCGGTTAGTTTGATTGCCGTAACCAGTCATGACACCACCAATTTAGAAATTAGTTTAACTGCTAAAGCCCTCGCACCTTATTTAAAAACTGTAGTGCGTAGTAGCGATCCCCAATTCGCCCAGTCAATGCAGGAAGTCTTTGAATTCGATCAAGTCCTATCGCCTGTAGAATTAGCAACCCACTCTTTTGTCGCAGCAGCTTTAGGAGGCAGGATTTTAGGTAATGGCATGACTCAAGATTTACTTTGGGTTGCCTTGGCTACGATGATTACCCATAAACATCCTTTCTGCCACCAAACTGTCGAATCAGCAGCAGTTAAGGCGGATTTTGTACCTTTATATATAGAGAGAAAAAATCAAACCCTCCACGGTTGGCAATTGCTGGCTACCCGACTACAACCACAGGATATTTTATATTTAACCATGCCTGCTAGTGGCTTAGAACAGCTTTGGCGCACTCCTAATAGTGAGGATTATCTCTTAGATCGTTTGGAAGATAGTTTCATTTAATTATCATTTTTTCTACTTATTTAATATCTGGTTAATCAAGCAGTGACAAATTTTAATAACCTTTTCATCCCTTCCTCAATAGTTGCCATATCTGTAGCATAGGAAAAACGGACACAATTATCCATCCCAAAAGCGATCCCAGGGACAGCAGCCACTTGTTGCAAGTCTAATAGTTGATTACAAAATTCTAGAGATGTTTTACCAGTAGCAGAAATATCTACAAACAAATAGAAAGCCCCGTCAGGTTTGGGACAACTCAACTGTGGTATGGCATTAATCGCTTGATACATATAAGCCCGTCGTTGAGCAAAAGCTTGAAGCATTTGGTGTACACAGTCTTGTGAAGATTCCAAAGCTGCGATCGCTCCGTATTGAGCAAAGGTGCAAACATTAGAGGTGCTGTGTCCTTGAACCTTAGACATTGCCTGTAAAATTGGTAATGGGGCTGCTGCATACCCAACGCGCCACCCAGTCATAGAATGACTTTTAGCAAAACCACTACTTAAAATTGTCCGCTCAAAAATTGCTTGATTAACTGAGCCTATACTCAAATGTTGAGCATCATCATAAATTATTTTTTCGTAGATTTCATCAGAGACTACTAAAATATCCTTCTCCACAATCACTTGTGCTAAGGCTCGAACTTCATCGGGAGTATAAACTGTGCCTGTGGGGTTAGAAGGGGAATTAAAAACAAATAATTTAGTTTTGGGTGTAATAGCTTGTTTTAATTGATCTGGCGTAATTTTATAGTTGTTTTGTGAAGAAGTGTTAACAATTACAGGTATTCCTTCGGCTAACTTTACCATCTCTGGATAACTTAACCAGTAAGGGGCAGGAATAATAACTTCATCCCCAGGATCAATCATGGCTAACATCAAATTAAACAAAGAAAACTTACCGCCATTGGTAACAATAATGTTTTCTGCTTGGTAATTAAGATTATTATCCGTTTGCAATTTGCAGGCGATCGCATTTCTTAGTTTAGGCTCTCCCACCGCAGCCCCATAGCGTGTTTTTCCCTCATCCAAAGCAGTTTTAGCAGCTTCGCAAATATGTTTAGGAGTAGGAAAATCTGGTTCTCCAGCACTAAAGCTACAAACATCAATTCCATCAGCTTTCATTGCTTGAGCTTTAGCTGCGATCGCTAAAGTTAGAGAAGGAGATACTTGATAAACTCTTGCTGCTAGTTTCATGTCGTTCAAACCCAAGATATTCTGTTTGCTGCCTAATAGATTAAGTTAAATTATAAGGTCGCTCAGACTTTTGATGTCAGCAATTGATTACTATATTGGAAATTTAAACTACCGATTATATAATTTTGCTTAATTTTCAGACGTGAATGACCATCTGGCAGAAAAATTAACAACGTAGGTAAAAATTTAAAGATAAAAAATGCCAGAAAGAAAACGGATTGGTATTTTAACTAGCGGTGGGGACTGTGCAGGTTTAAATGCAGTAATTCGGGCGGTAACTCGTTGTGCAGTTGATGTCTATGGTTGGGAAGTCTTGGGTATTTGTAAAGCTACGCAGGGTTTAATGAGTCGCCCCCCTGAAGCAACAGCCTTAGATATTACTCAAGTTGATGGTTTGTTAACCATGGGTGGTACGATTTTGGGTACGACTAATAAAGGCGATCCCTTTGCTTTTCCAATGCCCGATGGCACGTTAATCGATCGCTCTGAAGAAATTATTGAAGGTTATCATCAGCTTGATTTAGATGCTTTAATTGGCATTGGGGGAGACGGTAGTTTAGCTATTTTGCGCAAACTTGCTCAACAAGGGGGGATTAATTTAGTCGGAATTCCCAAAACTATTGATAATGATGTCGGTATTACTGAATGTTCTATAGGGTTTGATACCGCCGTAAATATTGCCACAGAAGCCATTGACCGCCTACATTTTACTGCTGCAAGCCACAGTCGGGTGATGGTTTTAGAAGTTATGGGACGAGATGCAGGACATATTGCTCTCAATGCAGGTATCGCAGGGGGTGCAAATATTATTATGATCCCTGAAATTCCCTACAAATTTGATAACATTTGTCACCATATTAAAAAAAGACAAGCTAGAGGTCAGGATTATTCTATTGCGATCGTTTCAGAAGCCGTTTGTACAGAATCTGGAGAAGTTTTACAACAAGGTCACTTTGCAGATTGCCGTTTAGGTGGCATTGGTCAATATCTGGCTGAACAAATTACGGAAAGAAGTGGGGCAGAAACTCGTGTCACTGTTTTAGGACATACTCAACGAGGTGGCATCTCTTCTCCTGTAGACCGTATTCTCGCCTCAGCTTTTGGAGTTGCAGCCGTGGATTTAATCGCCCAAGAAAAATATGATCGGCTTGTAGCTTGGCAAAATCGACAAGTTACCAGTATTCCTATTGCTGAAGCTATTAAAAACTATCGCGCTGTAGATCCTGAAGATACTTTGGTGAAAACCGCTAGAGGTTTGGGGATATGTTTAGGAGATTAGTTACATCCTCAAGATTTTGATAGTAATTCGCGATCGCTCTTTGAGTAACATTAAATTTAAGTTATTGATTAGAGCGATCATCAAGCAATATTTTTTGAGTTATAGCGGTAAAGTTGGCTACTACATCGAAATTTAAGTTGAAAATATAATAATTTCAGAAAATTCTTGAAAAAATTTAAATGATCTGCAATAATATATACTCATGTTGGCAAAGAGATAAAACAGTTTATACAAGCTGTCTTTACTCAACTTAAATGCGGGTGTAGCTCAGTGGTAGAGCGTCACCTTGCCAAGGTGAATGTCGCGCGTTCGAATCGCGTCACCCGCTCTCAAAGAAAATGCGCTTATAGTCTCGATGATAGGGATTATTGAGTCATAGGTTTAAGACCGCTCCAGCTACAATTTTTAATGATCCCCAATTTTGAACAAAGTTAAGTAGTTAATCCGAATAATCCTTTCATTTAATCTAAGAAAAAGTAAACTAAAGCAAAGATTAAGCTGATAAATTCTTAGAGGTTTATTAAGATTATCAAGAGAAGTGCTAAAAAATAATAATTAAAAAGTACTTATAAATATATATAGATATCTTATAACAGTAAACAATTCCTGTGCGTCCCTATAAAATACAAAAAATAGATTTAAATAGTGAATATCCTTGTCCTTGTAGACGTAACGGTAATCTCAAGCCGATTGTGTTAACAGAAGCTTTAGGCTGCGATCGCTGTCAGCAAATTTTTGTGGTAAAAAAAGACGGACAAACAATAGAACAATTGTCCTCAATTTATCAAAAAAAATCGTGGCGATGGACAGGAAATCGCTGGAAAAATGCTTATACTCGTTGGACACAAACCTACCTTTCTACAATGGTGGTGGTGGTATTTGGTTCAGCTATTTTTGCCATAGTAATTTTACCTTTATTATTGCGTTGGGCGAATGCCCAGAGTATCATTTTTTGGGCAGTATTATTGCTTATTTTGAGCATTTTGTTGATACTGACAATGTTTTTAGTATATCGGCATTAATAATAAAACAATGCAAAGTTCATCAAAGCCAATACTGAGTATAGTTCGAGAATCAAATAAAGCTGCTTATAAGCTTGCTAAAACTTCAGGTATCAAAAGAAGAGAGGCGATAGCAATATTAGCTTCGATGATGGAAAATAGTTTTGATGAAATACTAGAAGCCAATACTTTAGATTTAGAAATGAGTCGGGAAATGGCGGTAGCTGAACCGATTGTAAATTGGTTAAAACTAACACCAGAAAGATTAGAAATGACTGTAGAAATCTTAAAACAGTTATCCAATTCACCAGATCCCACCAGACGTTTAATTAATGCTTTCTATCAACTAGAACCTACTCAACAAGCCTATTGTCAGTTAGTACCATTGGGGACAATTGCCTTAGTATATGAAGCCTTCCCAGAATTAGCCGTGATTGCTGCGGGAATGTGTTTAAAAACAGGAAACAGTCTAATTACTAGAGGTTGTAGCACTGCCAGCAACTCCAATTTAACCATTGCTAAGATTTTAAAACAAGCTTTGGCAGCCAGTGATTTACCGATTAATGCCATTGAAACTGTTTATCCAGATTCTGGAATTTCGGTACAAGATTTAGTCACTCAAGATCAATATCTAAATTTAGTTATTCCCTATGGTCGTCCTAGTTTAGTACAACAAGTAGCAGAAAAAGCAACTACTACAGTTTTAAAAACAACCATCGGCAATTGCTATTTATATTGGTCAACTAGTGGTGATTTAGAATTAGTGCGTCAGATAATTAGTGATAGCCATGATAGCGAACCAGATGCGGTTAATGCGATCGAGAAAGTATTGATTAATAGTAATTTGAAAGCTTCAGCTTTGGAATCGTTATTTAGCAACCTTACCCAACAAGGGTATAGTCTTCGGGGAGATGAAATTTTAACTGAAGAATTTCCAGAATATTTAAAAAGCATGAAACCCGATGAATGGGGAAAACCATATTTAACCAAAAAAATAGCTTTTCGTTGTGTCGATGATTTAGCCCAAGGTATTGATTGGATTAATAATTATAGTAGTGGTCATGCGGATTGCATTGTAACGGAATCTTATCAAGAAAGTCGTATATTTATGCAGGATGTAGATAGTGCCTTGGTCTATGTTAATGCTTCATCTAAATTTTCCCGTAACCCTGAAGGGGGAAATAATGTGTTTTTAGGGATGTCTAATCAAAAGGTATATCGCCAAGGACTAATTAGCCTTGAAACTTTTATGACTATTAAGCAAATAGTTCAGCCATAGGCAGTTATGTTAATTTCAATTAGATTGCTGCTGGAGAGGGAAATAAGATAAACGCACCACATCCCTAATATAGATCTACTAATCTTTAGATTGTTGCGACTTAATATAATTAGCGAAAGCTTGAGGATAAATGATTAAAAAATATAACCACCAAACAATAATTAGTAAAGAAATACCAATGGTCAGCCAATAAGTATGTAAAATCAGCCAACTGCCAATAGTTACCAAAGTCCCTGTTAGAACAATTGACCAAGGCTGACACCACCAAGGTTTATAATCCCATATATTAGTGGAGTCTGAATTTATATCAAGCTTCATTTTTTTTGATTGTTGTATAAGAGATATAGCAATACTAGATAATTAAAGGACATTTTTAGCTTTTAGCTTCTTATCTTGTTAAGTGATACCTGACTCCTGACTTCTTGATGCAGTCCAATACGCGGGAAACCCCCAAGATCGCGCTGCATCGCTCCTGACTCCTGACTCCTGACTCCTGACTTCATAATCACCCGAATATGTCCTAAAGTAATCTTGTAGGGTTATATTACTATTTTCGGTGGGGAATAGAATTAGAAAAAAATCCCATACTCCGATAAATCAGTCAGTACCCCACCACTATGATTAATTTAACTTCTCTCCATATCCGCTACAGATTTAGGGACATCGGCGGTTAAGATTTCATGTCCATTATTTGTAAGTAAAACATCATCTTCAATACGAATACCGATACCTTTCCAATTATCAGGAATTTCTGGTTGTCCTTCGGCAGGTTGAATAAAAGGAGAAATATAAATACCTGGTTCTACAGTAACTATATGTCCTGGTTGTAATATCTGCCAAGTTTCTTCATTGTGTTTATAAACTCCCACATCGTGAACATCCAACCCTAACCAATGTCCTGTACGGTGCATATAAAAAGGCTTATATTTCTCTTGTTGAATAATTTCTTCTAAATCACCTTTGAGTAAGCCCAAATCCAATAAACCCTCAACAATTACGCAAACAGCTATATCGTGAAATTCATGATAGGGTTTTCCTGGCTGTACTTCGGCGATCGCTTTTAATTGTGCTTCTAAAACAATTTCATACAGGGCTTTTTGTTCTGGAGTAAATTTACCTCCTACAGGAAAAGTGCGGGTAATATCGCCATTGTAATAACCATAGGAACAACCAGCATCAATTAGTAGTAACTCGTTATCCTGCATCATCCGATTATTTTCTATATAGTGGAGGATACAAGCATTTGCTCCTGATGCCACGATTGAGGGATAAGCAACTCCCATTGCTCCTTCAAGACGAAAAATGTGTTCTATTTCCGCTTGTACCTGATATTCATAAATTCCTGGTTGGGCAAATTCGAGGGCGCGGTTATGTGCCATTGCTGAAATTTTTGCAGCTTGACGCATCATAGCTATTTCCCCAGGGCTTTTTACTAGACGCATAGGAAAGATTAAAGGACGGCTATCTTCTAAGGCTAAGGGAACTCTGCCTTGTCTTTGATAACCCTGCATTAATCTTTGCCAGTGGGAAATTATTCTTTGATTAAAGTTTTGATCATGACCCAAATGATAATAAATGCGATCGGCGTTAATTAAATATTGAGGTAATTTTTCATCTAATTCGGCTATGGGATAGGCTACGTCCGCGCCATATATTTCTTTTGCTCCTTCTACACCGCAACGATAACCTGTCCATGTTTCCTTTTGGGGATCTTTTGGTTGCACAAATAAAATATACTGATGTTCTGGATGATGAGGGGCAAAAACGGCTACAGCTTCTGATTCATTAAAACCAGTTAAATAATAGAAGCTACTGTCTTGACGATAGGTATACTCGACATCATTGTGCATTGTTGCCATTGGCGCACTACAAAAGATTGCTGTACCTGCACCTATTTTAGACATTAATTCCTGTTGACGTTGACGGTATTCGTGTTGCTCAATCCCCATGCTGTTTTTTAGTACTATGAAATAAGCTTATATAGTTATTATGCAATTGGAAATTGGTAATCTTCATCCCTGGGTAAAAAATGTTGCTGAAGCTAAAGCAATTCAGGAGCAATTAAGACAAAAAGTGATTGTTTCAGATTGTCTTGGGGAGGTTAAATACGTTGCTGGGATAGATGTGGGGTTTGAAGATAATTATGCTTTTTCTAAAGCAGCCGTTGTGGTACTAAGTTATCCTCAATTAGAATTAGTCGAAACCGCGATCGCCCAACGCATCCCAACTGCTTTTCCCTATGTACCTGGTTATCTCTCTTTTCGCGAAATTCCTCCTATCCTCGAAGCGTTAGCACAATTAAAAACTACACCTGATTTGATTTTATGCGATGGACAGGGTATAGCCCATCCCCGTCGTTTGGGGTTAGCTTCTCATTTGGGAGTTTTACTTGATTTGCCAACCATTGGAGTAGCTAAATCTCTATTTATTGGCAAGCATGAACCAGTAGCTATGGATAAGGGTAGTTGGCAACCATTAATTGATCAAGGTGAAACTATTGGGGTAGTATTGCGATCGCGTACTCAAGTTAAACCTATTTATGTATCTATTGGACATAAAATATCTTTACCCACAGCGATTAATTATGTGATGGGTTGTATTACTAAATATCGCTTGCCAGAAACTACTAGATGGGCAGATAAGTTAGCTTCTTCTAGGAAATAAGTTTGAAAAATCCAACAGGCTATTGTGTTTCAGTGGTAGATGATTGATCATCTTGCTCTGCTTCTAAGGCTTCGACAATAAATAATTTAGCTAATTTATCGTAAATACCTGCTCCTATATACTGAGGGTATTTATGAGAACGGCTATAAATCCAGATTAAATTATCGCCATAATAAATGCGTATATCTTTAAATAAACCTTTGCACTCAGGCATCAAGGAATTAGCCTTATTTAAAGCATCTGTCCAACGACTATATTCTGCCTGGAAACCAGGAGTAATCACACGAAACATTTTTGTTACTAGATAAAATCCTTTTTATTCTATCAAGTTTAATTATTTGTAGAAAGCCTATCTAAAAATAGCAGATAATATTGTTAACCTGATATTTAAATTAAAAATAGTATATGGAAAATAGTAACTGGATAGATATAATCTTTGGTGGAGCAGCCCTATTAATAGTTTTGAGTGGCTTATTTATGTTATTCCAAGGAATTGATGTAATGAATAAAAAAGATTAAAATTTAGATAAATATTTTGCTTAATTCTCTCTACTTTGCTCAACTAATTACTCAGAAAAAATAGAGACAATAAATGTAATTATCAAATTTACACTCAATTATTTCTAATTATTAGATTAAGATGCCGATGAGCAAGCCATAATCATGATTCAAGCTCAACCTGCACTGGAATTCATTCCCCCTGCTTATAATTATTGCGTCTGGAAAATAACCAAAAAAATATTGCCCTGGTGGTTAAATTATCATCAGGATATTATCAATATCAAAATCAATAATGCTTCAGAATTAATTGAGCTATATAGTCAGTTTAACGCAGGCAAAATGCGGTTTTTACTAGCTTTTCGTCATCCTACTGTTACTGATCCTGCTTGTATCGTTCAGTTGCTGTGGAATCAATTACCTCAAATAGCCAAACAACAGGGTAAACCCTTAAAATCACCAGTTCATGCTCACTTCATCTACGATCGCGGTATTCCTCTGTGGGCTGGAGATAAAATTGGCTGGATTCTTTCCCAGTTAGGGGGTACACCCATTCGCCGAAGTAGTGTAGATCGTCAAGGTTTACGTTCAATTAGGGATTTATATCTTAATGGTGTATTTCCTATGGCTGCTGCTCCAGAAGGTGCTACTAATGGGCATAATGAAATAGTTAGCCCTTTAGAACCTGGTATAGCTCAATTTAGTTTTTGGTGTCAGGAGGATTTACAAAAGGCTCAACGAAAAGAAGCAGTGGCGATCGCTCCTGTTGGAATTAGATATTTCTATCAAACCGCTCCCTGGCAATACTTAGAACAGTTATTATCACAATTAGAATTGGAAAGTGGGTTTTCAACCACTGCTAATCTTTCCCTCGGTTTAATTAATGGCGTTGCTCCCACGGCTAACCAAGAAGCAGATTTTTATCAACGACTCTCCGCTCTAGCACTATACCTTTTAAGCTTAATGGAGGAATTTTATGGCAAATTTTATCAACAAAACTTATCAAGCCAAAATCAAGACTTTCCTAGTCGTTTACAAGCCCTATTAAATGCAGCTTTAATGGTTGCAGAACAGTCTTTAAATATACCAACTTCTGGAAATTTTAGCGATCGCTGTCGTCGTGTTGAGCAAGCAGGCTGGAATCGTATTTATCGTGATGATCTCTCTACATTAGACACCCTCGCCCCCGCCCAAAGAGGATTAGCTAATTTAATCGCCTCTGAAACCCAACTACGTTTGTGGCATATGCGTTTAGTTGAAAATTTTGTCAGTGTTACAGGATATTATGTGGCTCAAAAACCTTCGGTGGAAAGATTTGCCGATACCATCTTGCTTTTATGGAAAATGATCGCACAATTAAAAGGAGAATCAGGGATCAAAACTCCTTATCTTGGCAAAAAGCGAGTAGAAATTATTGCCACCCCACCCCTAATGATCTCCGACTATTGGCAACAATATCAAATTAATCGTCGTGGAGCAGTTAATAAGCTTACTCAAGATCTACAAATCACTTTAGAGCAAGCTATTTCAATTTTATAAATTTTGCCCAAGTTAAAACTGGCTTTATATCTAATAGTCTTAAACTTCAGTTCTATTAATACAAAATTAACTGGTTAATATTGAGCGTCAATGCTGATTGATATTTATCTAATTATTCACGCCGATAAATGTATGGCAATACATCTGTAGATTAAAGGCACAGGAGCAATTACTCACAAAAGCAATAGCAGATAAGATAAGGATGTTTTTAAACTGCTCCCTATTTGCTTTATCTTCTCCTCCAGCAATAGCTTTGATCTCATAATCATCTTAATCATTAGGCAACTAATTTTATACGGTTATATATATTCAGCCTGCCAGAATTAGAGATCAAATTGTTTAAAAAAGCTCATTTATAGATATAAATGATTACAATAGAATAACTCAAAAATATTAATAAACTATACGGTTTATTTACTAATTCAAACTATTGTAATTATTACCAAATTAAAGATTGATTTTTTGACCAAATTAACCATCTTGCTCTTACTAAATTTTTAGGTTAATCATTTTAGTATCTCTTTAGTAGTTATTGAAAAACATAGATATATTTTTATCAAGTTTCTTGGCGAAATTTTTTAAAAATTAGGTTCTAAAAAAGTTTTTTTTACAAAAATTAATATATTATATAGTTACTAAACAATTAAACTTTGAGAAATTTACAATGGTGGCTCAATTTCCCTGGCTTACCACAATTATCGTTTTACCTTTGCTCGCTGCCCTAGCGATCCCCCTCATTCCCGATAAGGAAGGTAAAATAGTTCGTTGGTACGCCCTTGGTATCGGTATTGCAGATTTTATATTAATGGGTTTTGCCTTTTGGAAAAATTACGATCCTAGTAATACTCAATTCCAATTAGCTGAAAATTATACTTGGATTCCCCAATTAGGCGTAAGCTGGGCTGTTTCAGTAGATGGTATTTCCGCGCCCTTAGTTTTACTTGCAGGATTTGTCACTACTTTAGCAATGCTTTCTGCTTGGCAGGTAGATAGAAAGCCTCGTTTATTCTACTTCCTAATGTTATTGCTATATTCAGCCCAAATAGGAGTATTTGTTGCTCAAGACTTATTATTATTCTTTATCATGTGGGAACTAGAACTAGTTCCTGTATACTTACTAGTTTCAATTTGGGGTGGATCAAAAAGACGTTATGCAGCCACCAAATTCTTACTTTATACCGCAGCAGCTTCTATATTTATCCTAGTTGCAGGATTAGGCATGGCTTTCTATGGTGATAACTTCACCTTTGACATAGCTGCACTTGCCTTAAAAGATTATCCTCTAGCTTTAGAATTACCTCTGTATGCAGGGTTACTAATTGCCTTTGGAGTAAAACTTGCAATATTTCCTTTCCATACATGGCTACCCGATGCTCATGGTGAAGCCTCTGCCCCTGTATCAATGATTTTGGCAGGAGTACTTTTAAAAATGGGTGGTTATGGTTTAATTCGCTTCAACATGGAATTATTAACCGATGCTCATATCTATTTTGCGCCATTACTAATGACTTTAGGAGTTATTAACATTATATATGGTGGGTTTACCTCTTTCGGTCAAACCAACATGAAGCGTCGTTTAGCCTATTCCTCCGTTTCCCATATGGGATTTGTGCTTTTAGGTATTGCTTCCTTTACCGATATAGGTACTAGTGGTGCAATGCTACAAATGTTATCCCACGGGTTGATCGCTGCGGTGCTTTTCTTCCTCACAGGTGTAACTTACGATCGCACCCATACTTTATTTATGGATCGAATGGATGGCATAGCTTTAGTAATGCCTAAAGTTTTTGCTTTATTTACCGCAGGGGCGATGGCTTCTTTGGCTTTACCTGGAATGAGTGGTTTTGCTAGTGAAATCGCGGTATTTCTCGGTGTAATTAGTAATGATGTTTATAATCCTACGTTTTCGACAGTAATTGTGTTTTTAGCTGCCGTAGGAATCATTATGACTCCTATTTATTTATTATCAATGCTTAGATTGGTATTTTACAATTCCAATGAGGCTTTAGCCTGCGATATAGATAAAGCTAAACAGAAAAAACCAACTAATGAGCCTGCGGTTTGTTTTGGAAATAGTTGTGTACTACCAGGAGAAGCTCCTTTTAATGATGCTACCCCCAGAGAAATTTTTATCGCAGCTTGTTTTCTAATAATGATTCTCGGTATAGGTATCTATCCTAAACTGACAACCCAAATGTATGATGCTAAGACAGTTGCCCTCAATGCAAATGTTCTTCATTCCCAAGTGGTAATTGCTCAACAAAGACATTCAGATTCAATACAACTAAGTAGCTCTAGTTTATTAAACATCGAATAATTATTAGTATGGCGATCGCGAGATGGCAAGAGAAAAAACAATCAACTTTCTTCCATCTTTCAACAGCTAAACTAAATAATTATTCCTTCCCTGTCTACTATTGCTTATAGTTATGGTTGGGGAAAATTGAATAGAAAACATAAGAGATCGCGCTTTACTTTACCCCTAATCTTAGTAATGCGCGATTATCAATTTATAAAAGAGTAATTAATCAGTAGACTCAAGTAGTTTAGAGATAATTCTCAATTATTCAACCCTATAGTTAATCTAGTTATTTGCATTATAGATGTGTACAATAATATAGATTAGCTAATAAAACTTTTTTAATCTTATAAAGTGAAAAAAATTAGAGCCATAGTTTCAGGTAAAGTTCAAGGGGTAAGTTATAGAATGTATACCCAAGCGCAAGCTCGACAATTGGGAGTTTTAGGATACGTGCGCAATTTAAGTAATGGAGATGTGGAGATTATAGCAGTAGGAAACGCGCAGGCTGTAGACGCATTAATGGAATGGGCAAACTCAGGCTCACCCTCGGCTATAGTTAATCATGTAGACATAAAGCCAATAACTGATGTGGAAGATTTTAACGATTTTGCTATACGCTACTGATTTTTGGCAATCTTTAAGGTAGGTAGGAGTCAGGAGTCAGGAGTCAGGAGTCAGGAGTCAGGAGGGAGGAGAAGCTAAGAAGCTAATAGCCCAAAGCTAAAAGCTAAAGTCAGAAGGCACACCGAAGACACGCTTGTAGGAGTGAGAAGCTAAAAGCCCAAAGCTAACAAGCTAAAACTTTATAAAACAATAAAATCCCTATATAGCTAGAGAAACTTTGTATCATAACTACAGTTGGAAATTTTTCACCGTCTTTAGTTAATGACAATAGATAGAATTATCAGAGGCAATGAGCAGTCGATTTTAGTAGATGGTGCTTATGTTTTAGTTGTGCTAAACAGAGCCTTGAGGAGCGAAGATAATCCAGTTATAGATGCAGCGATCGCCCATGCCAGTCAACTAAACCTGGGTATATTAGTTTATAGCGAAGTTGATGAGACAGTCGATTATGCTTGTGAACGTATATTTTATTTTATTCTTGGTGCATATAGAGAGCTGGCGATCGCCCTAAAGAAAAAGAAAATTAAATGTGTACAGGTAATTAAAAAAGCTGAAGATGAAGACATATTACAACTACTTACTTCTAAAGCAGCAGTTATCTACACCGATGAAGATTACACTCACTGGGATAGAGCTAAAATTCAACGAATATTAGATGTTGCTTGTCAGACTGTATTTTTAGTAGATGCGTCTAGACTTGTACCCATTAGGCAATTACCGACAAATCTTAAAACCACTCCAGAGTTTAGAAAGGCACATAATAAGTTGAGAGATACTTATTTTGCCCAATACAAAGCAGTTAATGAAGAGCAATTAATAGCTCTTGATCCAGTAAAAGATCTACCTATCGAACATAACTTTGCTCATTACAGCGATCATGATTTAGAAAACTTATTGAAGCAATGCAATATCAACCACGACATAAAAATCTCGGCACTTCATCCCCCCACTCAAGCAGAAATCAATAAGCGTCTTGCTATCGTCAAAACCAAAATTGTCGCTAAATATAAGTGGATTAGAAACAATCCTGCCTTAGAATACTCAACCTCACAACTATCGCCATATCTCCATTTTGGTATGATTAGTCCCCAGCAGGTTTTAGCAGAGATTGAATCATCTGATATTCCTAAAAGTTATACTTGGAAATTTCGCGATGAATTGCTTACTTGGCGTGAATGGTTTCATTATCAGGCTTTTTACAATCCTAATCTACATTGCTATGATTCCTTACCCGATGATGCCAAAGAAACACTTTTAGATCATGCTGATGATCCTAGACCTGATCTTTGTAGCTTTGAAGATATTATACAGGGTCGTACGAGCGATCGCACTTGGAATGCTGCTCAACGGGAATGGTTAAATACAGGTTGGCTACATAACAATTTAAGAATGTACTGGGCAAAACAAATTCTACGGTTTACCAAAACTCCACAACAAGCCTGGGATATAGCCTGTTATCTTAATGATCATATCTCCCTAGATGGCTGCGATCCTGCTACCTATGGCTCAATTAGATGGGCTTTCGGTGATGGTAAACCAGGATATAGTGAAAAACCTATTTACGGTAAAGTATCCCCCAAAAGCGATCGCGCTATTTTAAACAGAGAAGGTATGAAACAATGGATTGAAACTAGAACTTCAGACTTGTGTTAGTTATGTAGTTTGGCAGATGACCGCAATAGGATACAGGAGGGGGTAATTAGGTAGTAGGTAGTAGGTAGTAAATGAAGCTAAAAGCTAGAAACTACTAATACTTGGTTTCTATTTCTGTTTACGACTAGGTGGTATACCTTCAACATTAATTATGCCTTGAATAACCGTACCTACAATAGGCGCAGCGACAGTAGATCCAAAAGTATATTTTCCATGAGGTTCATCAACTACAGCTAGTATTGCATAGCGTGGGGCTTCTACAGGGAATATACCCACGAAACTTGTAATTTTAGCTTCTAAATCGTAACCACCTTGATTATTAGCTTTTTCAGAAGTACCTGTTTTACCTGCAATGCGATATCCAGGAATCTTTGCAGCTTCACCACTACCAGCTTCTACAACTTTTTCCATCATTTTTAAAACGGTGTGAGAATTCTTAGGGGAAAAAACTTGTTTGCCGTTGGATGGTTGCGAATAGTGGAGATAACCTTGATAGTCGGACAAACCTCGGACTAAGTGGGGAGTAATCAGTTTACCATTATTAGCTAAGGCTGCATTGAGTTGGATTAGTTTAATGGGAGTTAAGGATAAACCTTGACCAAAAGCTGTATTAGCTCGTTCAACCTCACCAACAGTAAATTCTACCTCATTTTTTAATCTGCCAGGAGTGTAACCAGGTAAATCAAATTCAAGATTATCTTCGATGCCTAACTTTTGTAAATCTCGATAATAATCTAGTGGTTCAAGCCTTTCCATGATTTTAATCATGCCCACATTACTAGAATGTTGCAAGATTTCTGTAAGAGTCACCTTACCTGGCGCCCCTACTTTCTCATAATCATGATTACTAATAATTTTATCCTGAATTTTTATTGTGCCTGTGTCGTTAAAAGTGTCTTCTGGGGTGATCACTCCTGCATCTAAGGCTAAAGCAATATTAATCGGTTTGAAAGTTGAACCTGGTTCATAAAGATCGGTAATTGCCCAATTTTTAAATAATCCAAAGTCTTTAGTTTGATAATAAGTATTAGGATCGTAAGTAGGTTCAGAAACCAAAGCTGCGATCGCGCCATCACGGACATCCATAACTATTACCGTACCTCGTTTTGCCTTATATTGCTTCATTTGCTTTTTAAGGGCATTACGGGCTATTTGTTGGATACGTAGATCAATGGTTAATTCTAAACGTAAATCATCGAAGTTAAATAACTGTTGCGATCGCGGATAATTTCCAGGATAAAATACTGATCCATTATGATTAAAACTACGTTTTATTTTCCAGCTAACTGGTTGACGTTCTAATAGTTTATTTTGGGTGTATTCTACTCCAGCCTGGGGAGTACGAGTATTGTCGCGATTAACATATCCCGTTACTTCTGCTACCATCTCCCTATGGGGATAAAAACGCTTATAATTTTGCATTAAATCTAAGCCATCAATTTGCAAAGCTGCTATTTTTTCTTTGGTAGATTCTGATAAATCCTCTGCCAGTAAAATTCCCCCAGATTGTTTACTAAAAATGTCTACAAGTTCTTGAGGCGTATGAGTACCTAAAATTTCTGATAACTTTTGAGCTATTTCCTCTGCTGGTACTTCTTGGGAATTTCTTTTAAATAAGAAAGGATGGACATATAAAGTATAAACGATTCGATCTGTTGCTAAAACATTTTGTTGCCGATCTACTATTTGGCGACGAGGGATATAAAATTTTAGTTTAGTAGTTTGCTGATCTTGGGCTATTTGAGTTAGTTTTTTCCCTTCAGGGGCTTGTTTGTAGACAATTACAGGATCAATTATTTGTAAATAATACAGCCTTGCAGCTAAACCTATTGCGCCGATAACTAAAAATCCCCACACTAAAAACAACCGCAAAATTAATTGATTGGTTTGTCTGCCTTTGTTAGTATGATGAGATTTAGCTAATTTTTTGTCTTGTAGAAACTTTAATTTGCTCATAATTAAATTATCAATTAGCTAGGCAAAATTATTTTTATATTTATTATTGAGTTATCTTTTTTTTGCCTCCCAAAGCCAAAGGTTAAGTTAATTTTGCACAAGCAAACCATATTTTTAGTATTTAATTAAGATTAGCTATTTCTTTAATTGCTTACCTAATAATTTTTATACTTAATAACCCAATGTATTATGCTGCAACTTAACTGTTGACTGTTGATTAGTAGTGGCTGCAAGCTCTGATTGATTTTTAATTTTAGCAGGAGTAATAAATAATGCTGATTCTGGGGTAGAAATATTCAAATGGCGATCTTTACTAGCTGCTTGAGCAATTTGATATTTCATAGTCTCATTAATTGCTATTAATTGACGCTCTTGACGTTGTAGATTTTCTAAATTTTGATATTTTTCGCTCCAAAGCTCAGGAATTCTCACTGTCGATATATAAAGACCAATACTAGCACTCATCGAAGCCATCGCCACACCAAAAGATGCTTTCTGTAACAATGCTAAAATTTTAAGATTATGGGGTAAAGTTTGAGATTGAGTAAAAGTGTTAGTTCTTAATACTTTATTTGGTTGAATTTGAGGGTTGTCTAGCTTTTTGGGATATGGTTGAGGAGCATAGTATTGAGTGGAAAAATTTTGTTGAGGTACAGACATACAATTATCTCCTATGTGTAAGTCATCAAGCCAGATACCCCGCCATTTTACGACAAAGTTTACTCTGACAATTATTCGTTTGGGCGAAATTCTAACTTAGATTTTAAAAAATGATAAGAGTAACTGAAAAAAATTAATTGTTACTTACAAAAGGTAACTAAATTTTAAAAAAATCTCGTCTGGCACACATATTCTTATTTCTTACTTTTAGGTTACAGTTGATGAATATATTAATTCTCTGCTCAACATTTCCCTATCCACCGAGCAAAGGTAGAAAACAACTAAGAACTTTTCAACTATTGCAATATCTTAGTAAGCGACATCAGGTTACTTTACTTACTCGTTGTAATAATGAGGTTGAAGAGAAGGAAATAGAAACCTTACGTCAACAACCTCTAGAGTTAGTAATCTTTCCCGATAAGCAAAATAGCGAACCTTTAAAGTTAATTGATAAAGCCAAGCGTTGGGGGAAATACATTCAACAGAAAACGCCCCCAGAAATTCTAGATAACTACTCTACACAAATGGGTGAGTGGGTAAACAAGGCGATGGAAGAGCAAAGATTTGACGCGATCGCTCTAGAAGACTGCGCCGATGAGATTTATCTCGATCCCCAATGGCATCAACAGTTAAAAGTGGTTTTAAATTTACATTTTTCCGCCTCTGGCAAATATCAACAACTATTAGCAATGGGTGACTCTGAAAATGAACTTAAGGATCAGATACATTTAGGGTTACAAAGACGTTACGAAGAATATTATCTCACCAAATTTAGCGCGATCGTCACTCTCAATAACCTAGATAAACGTATTGTCAAAAAACTAGCTCCCGAAAGTGTAATTACCGTAATACCTAATGGTGTTGATTTAAATGAGTTTTCCCGTCGCCCAATTAAGCAAATTGGAGAGAAACTAGTTTTTGTTGGGAAGATGGATAACCCTGTCAATATTGATGCAGCCAAATTTTTAGCTTTAGAAGTTTTTCCAGCCATTCGCCAACGCTACCCTGAAGCTATTTTAAAATTAGTGGGGGCAAAACCTGTCGCAGAAATTATCGAATTGGGTAATTTACCAGGAGTTGAGGTTACAGGTGAAGTTAGCAGTGTTGTAGAATATCTCCATTGGGCTACTGTCTGTGTAATTCCTATTCGTCAGGGATATGGGTTAAGAAATCGAACTTTGGAGGCGATGGCGGTAGGAGTACCTCTAGTTGCTAGCGATCGCGCTTTAGCAGAATTTGAAGTAGATGGTGCTAATGTACCTTTAAGAGCCATGCGAGCCAACACTTTAGAAGAATATATTTACGCTATTGGGCGTTTATTTTCTGAACCCAAATTAAGAGATAAGCTGGCGGAAAATGCTCGATCTCTAGTTATTAAAGAATATACTTGGGATAATGTAGGCAAAAAGTATGAACAGGTATTAATAAATTAAATATCTCTAAGAATTTCTTCAATTGCGATCGCATCTGTACTTATTCTTTTATTTTCACACAGTGTCAATCATGCTGTTTAAATACTTATAGCAACAGAATAAAAATAAGATATTCCCGAAAGCTCTTTGCATGAGCCTAATATAAATTATCCCAACCTTTGCGCTCCAATACTCTAATTAAATATAAGTCAAGATCACCTATTAACAGGTAAAGCATTTTCAGAAATTGTAGCCACTAAAGACACATTAAACTCCTCTTCAAAAGCTTCTTTCTTATAACTTAAATTCCACAATTCCAAAGAGCAATTATCCCCTGCTTCCGATGGTTGGATTTGAAGCTCAACACAACGACAATCTGGATCGTAGCAACATTTCACCTGTGCGATCGCGCCTTTATTCCTACGGTCTAAAGCTATTGCTAATCTAAGAATTGCACTCAATTGTCGCACGATTAATTGTTCGTGTTTATTGGGTAATTTCTGATATAATTCGTGTTTTTTCTTGGGTTTACTTTTACGGTGATAGCGGGCAATATTAGCAATTATTTCTAATTCTAATTCCGTATATCCTAATAATTCTGCATTACGAATTAAATAATAAGAATGCTTATGATGGGCAGAATGACTAATATAAACTCCGCAGTTATGTAAAATTGCTGCTGACCATAAAAGTTCTTTCTCCGCTTCATCCCAAAAGTGGATTTTACCCTGTAATTGCTCAAATATAGTCAAGGCAAACTTAGCTACACGTTCACTATAAGCCAAATCCACATGATATTTATGGGCAATTTTAAGTACATTACGCTTTTTAACCTCATTTTGATAGCGTAAACGACTACTAATTAAACCATGAGTTAGCATCCAATCTACGATCATCCCTTCCCGTAAGGCTCTTTGACAGATGATGATGGAATTAAGCTTGAGCATTGTCATCGCTTCGAGTAAGATAACTGCACCAGGAATAATAATCTCTGCCCTTTTCTCAGACATTCCAGGTACTGCTAATCTTTCCTGATAACTCATTTTTGCCAACTTCTTGACAATTCTTTCTATATCTTTGCGTGTTATTTCATACCCATTTAACGGATCTGGAATAGAACCTAATTCCCTTGCATGGATCATGGCGAGGGTTTCAATTGTACCAGAAGTACCAATGGTGCGAGGAACTTCGTTTAACTGTAAGTTTTGCCAAATTTCTTCAACAGATCGTTCTAACATCCCACGAACATAGGATCTCAAGGCTTTGAATTCCAGATCACTAATGGGATCTGTAGTTACCATATCTTTAGCTAAACGCACTGCACCAACCTTAGTACTGCTTAAGAAACGGGCTTCGTGAATATCTGCCAAAATTAATTCTGTTGAACCACCGCCAATATCAATAATTATATGAGGTTGCTCATTAAAATCCATCCCCGATAGTACACCTAAATAGATTCTACGTGCTTCTTCACGACCAGAGATTAAATTAACTACAATCCCTAATTCCGCTTCAATTTGACGTAAAAAATCTTCTCCATTGGGAGCTTCTCTAGTAGCACTGGTTGCAACTGCGATAATCTGGCTAGCATTTAGGCTAGTAGCCATATCCTTACAGCGTCTGAGGGCATCTATAGAACGTTTAATTGCTTCTGGAGTTAAGTTACCTGTAGTAGTATCCCTTTCTCCTAAACGCACGGTGTCTTTTTCAACGGCGATAACTGTAAAGGATGGTAGGGATGGTTCTATTCGCACAATTACCATGTGAATTGAGTTTGTCCCGATATCAATGGCTGCAATAATTTGTTGGTTCATGGCAACTGTATATTTTTAACATTTGGCAGATGATGTATAGCTAAAATAAACTACAAAAATTTTTAGATAATAACTTTTATTAACTGAAATATTAAGATGATTTTATAATCTCATAGATGTTGTGCCGTAGAGCAGTAACTCTTAAACATTTTAAATATTTAATAAATTTGGTTTTAATGTGCTTTAAATATGACTAACAATCAATCTATTATTGAACAACCTACTTGGCAAAAAATAATTCGTCTTTTACGTTGGGATAAACCAGCAGGAAGACTAATTTTAATGATTCCTGCTCTTTGGGCGGTATTCTTAGCAGCAGAAGGAATTCCCCCTATACCTTTGGTGGGAGTAATAGTATTAGGTACTTTAGCCACCAGTGCTGCAGGTTGTGTAATCAATGATCTTTGGGATAAAGATATAGATCCGCAGGTAGATAGAACAAAATCCCGTCCTCTAGCTGCGCGTGCTTTATCAGTTAAGGTGGGAATTATTATTTTTGCGATCGCCTTGATTTGTGCAGCTATCTTAGCTTTTTATCTTAATCGTCTCAGCTTTATTCTCTGTGTTATGGCTGTGCCTGTAATTGTTTTATATCCTCTGGCTAAACGAGTTTTTCCCATACCTCAATTGGTTTTATCTATAGCCTGGGGTTTTGCAGTTTTGATTAGTTGGACGGCGGTAACAGCCACAATTGAACCTGCAACTTGGTTACTTTGGGGGGCGACGGTTGCTTGGACTCTCGGTTTTGACACTGGTTATGCCTTGGCAGATCGTGAAGATGATTTGAAGGTAGGCATTAATTCTAGTGCTATCTTTTTCGGTAAATATGCAAGTTACGCGATCGCGCTCTTTTATGCTATCACTGTTGCTTTATTGTTTTGTTTAGGTCTTAATTTAAATCTCGGTTGGGCTTTTTGGCTTAGTTTACTTTTAGCTACTGTTGGTTGGATATGGCAATATTTACAGTTGCGTCAACCTGATATTCTTCCCTCTGTGTATGGCAAAGTTTTAGGGCAAAATGTTTGGTTGGGTTTTACTTTACTACTGGGTATGATTTTGGGGTATTTGTATTCTTAGGAGTCAGGAGTCAGGAGTCAGGAGGTTAGGAGTAATCCCACAAGGGGACAATGAGAGTAAAGCTAAAAAAAATTTGCCTCGGATATAAATAACCAACTTTTGTTACTAAATCACAATTACTTTTGATAGCGATCGCTGTTTTTACCTAATTATAAAGGAATTATTAAGTGGTACAAATCATTTTCGCCTTTTTAATGAAGAGCAAGGGAGACAGTTAAATGGAACTTTTTAGTAATAATAATTTAATCCGAACGCATTTTTTACTACAATCTGAATGGGAACAAGGCTTTACTGGTAAATTAGAGCTTACTAATACAGGTGAAACTCTTAAAGATTGGCAAATTGAGTTTGAATCTAGCTGGGAAATTACACCAGGAATGATTTGGGGGGCGGAAATTGTTAGTCACCAAGGTAATAAATATGTTTTAAAACCCGTTGATTATAATGCCACAATATATTCCCAACAACAAATTGCCATTATCTTTAACGCTAATAAAATTGATGGGCAAGTTGGCAACCCAACTAATATTATTTTTAGTGATGATTATGGTTTACCTACTCCCCCCTCAAATTCCTCAGATAATAGCAATTCTGAGGTAATTAATACGAATGATGATTTAGCAACAGATATAGACTTCACCTTAGTAAAAGATTGGGGAAGTGGGTTTGAGGGACAAATTTCAATTACTAATAATAGTCCCTATAGCATCGATAGCTGGACTTTAGCATTTGACTTTCCTAATCCAATTAATAACATCTGGGACGCTGAAATTGAATCATCTACTAATGGCAGTTATACAATTAAAAATGCTGCTTGGAATCGAGAACTATCAGCAGGGGAAACTATCACCTTTGGTTTTACTGGCTATAATTCGGTAACTTCCCAACCACAAAATTTTGATTTAGATGGTTCAACTTTTGCCAGCCCCAGCACCTCAGACAGTAAGTATAGCTATTCTAATCCTGATTTAACAACAGAATTGGAATTAAATAAAAACTATCAAGGACGTGCCACTTTTTACGATGCAGCAAACCCAAGTGGCGGGATAGGGGCTTCTGGTTACGATGTACCGAGTTTAGATCAATTGTATAAGGTTGTAGCAATCAATAATATCCAGTGGAATGGTTCAGAAGCAAGTGGTGGCTTTTTTGAAGTATCTGGGCCCAAACAAAGAGAAGGTGCAGCCCCTGTAATAGTTCAAGTAATAGATTACCTATATGAGCGTGCAGATGGGATGGATATGAGTGCCGAAGCCTTTAAACTCGTTGCTGATCCTGTCGATGGCATCGTTAATATTAATTATCAATTAGTGGGCCCTGATGATGATTATGTAACAGCTTATGGTTATAGTATTGGTCAAGGAATTGTGGTTGAAGGTATTGCCGAAAGTAATCCCTATTATGCTGCGGTAAGATTGAATAATTATCGTTATCCGATTGAAACAGTGGAATTACTCACCGAAAATGGCGAGGCGATTGATCTTAATCGAGAATCTGATAACCGTTTTGTCCTCGATGGCAATTATCCTCTCTATGGCGCACAGGACTTATTGGTTACAGATATTTTCGGTCAGCAAGTTACTTTAGATGATGTAAATATTACTAATGGTTCGAGTAACGATACTGTAACTGGAGAACAATTTGCTAAAATTGCCTAATTAGCAGTAATGACCCCAAACTCTTGTAGTGCAGGCATAAAATTTTTGTTTTCATGACTTGGACGACTAAGTTTAATTAACGCAAAACGTTGGGCTGGGGATAGATTAGACCATTGTTCCACAGAAATAGTCTTTTGACATTCTTGGACTTTGGTTTGCACTGTATCAGGAATGGATGTAGCATCTAACCAAGGTGGGTGAGGATCTACATTTAATTCCTTAGCTGGTTCACCTGTACTATTTATCACTAAATTTTGCAAAAAATCACGATAGGTTTGAGCTTCAGCCTCAGTATCACAAGGCATATCGACCAATTTTTGACGGTCTGACTGGGTAAATTGATTCCAATGGACTAGTTTTAGTTTTACTCCACAATTATCTAGCTTCATTCGCACCTGCATCGGAATACAGTGTAAGGAGTTAACAAAATCTGCCTCAAATTGAAAGTAATTGTCTTGATTGGTAAGATTTAAGTCATTCATAGTAATTATTGATAAGTTTAGTAGTTGACCACATCCTAGTAAAATTTTAATAGTTAGCAATATATAAAGTAATAATAAGCAGAGTTTTTTTAATGCCCAGACCTACTCAGGCTCATCTTGAGCGAATTATTAATAAAAATGATCCTCTAAATGTAAGACAGCAAACCCTTAGCCAGATGCAATACTATATGGGTGCTAAACTAATTGAAGTAAAAATAGATCCTCAAGCAGTAATGTATCGCTGGTCTATTAAAAATCAAGCAGAAAAGCAAATTTGTACTCTTAGTGCTTTTTGGGGCGAGTCGAGAAAAAAAATTCTTTCAGGGGAAGCACCTTTAACTGGAGAAGATTTAATTAATTGCGCTAGGGCTAATACTTCTGCTGGAGTGGCAATGGCAACTAAATTATGTGGTTTTGCAGAAGATACGGCACGTTTTCAATCTGCTTTAACTTCTACCCTAGAGGAGTTGGATTTACCTGTGGAGTCTTTTAGTAAGTTACTGGCTTAGAGTGTCAGAGAAACTTAGTTAAATTATTAAGTGCGATCGCTTTGACTTTTATTATAAAGAGCGATCGCTTTTAACTTTTGCTTAATTATTACAATTATGAATCTTCAATAAAATAATCAGAATCAATTCTTTTGACCTCATATTGAGCAATTGATGTAACGCCTACATTATATTCTATCATCAATTCAGTTAATCTATTGCCATTAAGTAAGATGATTTTAATATCAATTTTAGATACATAATCTATCGCATCTCTTGTAAAATCGGAAGTAGTGATAAATATTCCTTTTTTAGCTTTTTGTCCTTGAAGCGCACCCACGAATTTTTGTATTTCTGGTCTTCCAACAATATTTTCCCAACGTTTTGCCTGCAAATAAATAATATCTAAACCTAATCTATCTTCTTTAATAATACCGTTTATACCTTCATCTCTAGTACGTTGTAAAGCTTGACCAGCTTCTTTTTTTGAACCCCCATAGCCCATTTTTACAAGTAAATTTACAACTAAAGACTCAAAGAAATTAGGCGAACATTGTTTAATATTTTCCAATATTTCTATAGCCAAGGTTTTTTGTAATTGTTGATAGGCATTTTCCAAAGCTTCTTCAGGTGTTTCCCTTTCTAATTCTATAGAACAATGATTTTCTAATTGCTCATTACTACTAGAAGTTCTAAACTGATAATAGCAATGGTATTGCTCCAAAAATTTCATATTAATAGATGTTAGTTTCTTTTTTAAAACTTTTAATCCTTCTTTAGTGATCGTAAAAACACCTCTTTGTGGAGAAGTTAGCAAACCTGCTTTTTCTAAATGGGTTTTAGTCCAATACACTCGATTAGTAAACTTTGATTGTTTTCCACTAGGTAATAATTCCTTCCTTTCTTCCTCTGTTAAATTAAATTGATTAGCTAAATAAGGAATAGCTTCTTTAAATGAATGTTCTTGTTTATCTCCTGTAAATTGAAGTAGAGGAAGCATCAAAGTTTGAAAATCTGGAATCGACATATTTTAAAAACTATACCCTTTACCTTTTCATATTTATATTTCCCAATCCAATATACAATTCTTTCTATATGCGTTTATGACTTCGCTTAATATTTAAAGATAGATATCACGCTTACCTCAGAATAAATACTTATATTCTTTCTAATTGAATTACTCTTTATTCTCTCTGCAATTTTGTGTATAAAAAAATTCCTCTCCTTGTAACTATAAAAGAAGAGGACAAAAAACTAACTCAAATTAAGCACTAAAATACTTAGATATAGGATGATAGGTAATAAAAGCAGTAGTGGATTGTTCTGGATATAACTGTTCGCTTTCATCCATAAACATTCCAATTCTTTGAGTATCTAAGATCTCTAATTGCCTATATTGATCGGGAATATTAGGACAAGCAGGATAACCAAAACTATAACGTGAACCGCGATGTTTCTGTTGCAATACTTCTTTTACTGTAGTGGGTTCTTCATTGGCAAAACCTAACTCACGTCTTATTCTGGCATGAGTCCATTCTGCTAGTGCTTCAGCCGTTTGTACTGCCATACCGTGATAGTAGAGGTAATTGGTATAATCGTTGCTGTCGAATAGTTTTTTGGCGTATTGTGTGGCTATTTCTCCCACTGTTACCGCTTGCATGGGGAAAACATCTAGGGTTGGGCTATCTATGGGTGCAAAGAAATCGGCAATACAAAGACGACGACTAGATTTTTGACGAGGGAAGTCCCATTTTACTAGCTCTATCTTACTATTATTTGGGTCGTAGATATGTAAAGAATTTTCTTCGGCAAGACAGGGGAAATAACCATAAATTACAGTGGGATGGAGGAGTTTTTCTGTAATGATTTTATGCTTCCATTCTTCTAAAATTGGATGAACTTTACGGGCTAAAAATTGGTCGTATTCTTCACGAGACTGTTCTTTAGGTTTACGGAATTGCCATTGTCCTGCAATTAAGGCTTGCAGATCTAAATACCAAAATACTTCTTCTAAATTGATTTCTTCTGCATTAATTATTTTTGTTCCCCAAAAAGGAGGAGTAGGGCGATCAATATTAACATCTACTGCTTCAGAACGTTTGGTATCAATAATAATTGGTTGTGGTTTTTTACTTTCCTCATCTAGAAAAATTGTATCGACATTGGCATCAGGGAAAGGTTTATCTGCATCACCTGTATCTACAGAAGTTGATACTTGTTCATTCAAAAAACCCTTAAAATCGTCCCAATTATCTTCAGCTTTAGCTGGCATTAATTTATCCATAAAATGCAAATCAGCAAAAGCGTCTTTTCCGTAAATAACTTTACCTTTATAAGTATTTTGGCAATCTTGATAAACAAATTTAGGAGTTAAAGCAGCACCACCTAAAATAACAGGAACTGTAATACCTTTTTCATTAAAAGTTTCTAAATTATCTTTCATAAAGGCGGTGGATTTTACCAGTAACCCACTCATTGCTATACAGTCTGGTTGATGTTCCTCGTAAGCTTTAATTATATTTTCTACAGGTTGTTTTATCCCTAAATTAATTACTTTATAACCATTATTAGAAAGAATAATATCAACAAGGTTTTTACCGATATCATGGACATCACCTTTGACTGTGGCTATAACAAATTTTCCCTTACCATTCCCATCAGCTTCTTCTTTATCCATATAGGGTTCTAAATAAGCTACCGCAGCTTTCATTGTTTGCGCTGACTGGAGTACAAAGGGTAATTGCATTTGCCCTGAACCAAATAATTCCCCCACAACTTTCATACCATCTAGGAGGAAAATATTAACGATATCTAAAGGGGGATATTGTTGTAAGGCTTCGGCTAAGGCTTCATCTAAACCTATTCTTTCACCATCAATAATATGTTGTTTTAATCTCTCTTCTACGGGTAGGTTTTTATCAACTGCTTCGGTTTTTTTAGTTTTCTTACCTGCGAATAAAGTTGTTAATTCTCCTAATGGATCATAAGTACAAATATCATTGTCAAACTTGCGTCGATCATAAATTAAATCTGTACAAATCTTTTGCTGATTTGGGTCTATTTTAGCAAGAGGTAAAATTTTACTAGCACTTACGATAGCTGAATCTAAACCTACCTGCATACATTCATATAAAAAGACAGAATTTAAAACTTGTCTTGCAGCAGGATTTAAACCAAAAGAAACATTAGAAACACCCAAAAGAATATGACAACCTGGTAATTCTTCCCTAATTCTTTTTATTGCTTCGACGGTTGCTTTACCATTTTCTCTATCTTCTTCTATCCCTGTAGATACAGGTAATGCCAACGGATCAAAAAAGATTTCGTGAGGCGCAATTCCATAAGCAACAGCAGCTTCATAAGCACGTTTGGCAATGGTAAACTTTTTATCGGCAGTACGTCCCATACCATCTTCATCAATTGTACCGACAACTACCCCTGCGCCATATTTTTTAGCTAAATCTAATACTTGATAAAATCTTTCCTCCCCATCTTCGTAGTTAGTGGAATTGAGGATACATTTACCCCCAGCCACCTTTAACCCAGCTTCCATTTTTGTCCATTCGGTGGAGTCTAGCATTAGAGGTAAAGTCACATTATTAACCAAACGGGAGGCTAATTCGTGCATATCTTTTTCCCCGTCTCTTCCTACATAGTCAACGTTGACATCGAGGATATGCGCCCCTTCTTTTACTTGCGACTTAGCTAAAGATACTAAACTATCCCAATCTTCTTCGTTGAGTAATTCACGACATTTTTTAGAACCACTGGCGTTTAATCTTTCACCGACAATGAGGAAGGAATTATCTTGAATATAGGGTTGGGTACTATATATAGAGGCTGCGGAAGGTTCGTAACTAGGATGACGTTCTTTTGGTTTTAGATCCTTTGTCATCTCTGCTAGGGCTTTTATATGGTCAAATCTTGTACCACAGCAACCGCCAATGATTTGCACTCCTAAATCTTCAACAAAGTGCATTAACGCCATGCGTAGTTCGATGGGCGTAAGTTTATAGTGGGCTTGTCCCCCGACATTTTCAGGTAAACCTGCATTAGGTACACAGGAAACAATGAAAGGGGAATGTTCTGATAGATACTTAATATGATCCTTCATTAGGTCTGGCCCTGTAGCGCAGTTAAGACCTAAAATATCGATAGGATAGGGTTCTAATATAGCTAAAGCTGCATCAATTTCTGTCCCCACTAGCATTGTTCCCATTTGTTCCATAGTCACGGAAACCATAAGGGGAAGCCTACTAGCTTTTTTATTAAATACTTCTTCTATAGCGTTTAAGGCTGCTTTGATTTGCAATACGTCTTGACAGGTTTCTACTAGTAGTAGATCGACACCACCATCATATAATGCTTCTACTTGTTCTATATAGGCATCTGTCAGACTATCAAAATCAATATGTCCTAGGGTTGGTAATTTTGTTCCAGGGCCGATTGAACCCGCGACAAAACGAGGTTTTTCGGGAGTAGAATATTCTATAGCAAGTTTTTTGGCAAGTTCAGCAGCAGTTTTATTTAGATAGTACGCTTGATCTGCTAAATCATACTCTGCTAAAACTAATTTAGTTCCGCCAAAAGTGTCGGTTTCAATGACATCCGCCCCTGCTTCTAGGAAACCTCGGTGTACCCTCTCCACCGCCTCTGGTTTGGTATGTACCAGATATTCGTTACATCCTTCGTATTCCGCACCACCAAAGTCTTCAGCAGTGAGGTTTTGTACTTGTAAGTTTGTACCCATCGCACCATCAAATACTAATACGGGGCGATCGCTACTTTTAAGACGGTTGAGAAAGTTGCTGTTCATGGTTCGCGACTGCGGATCAACAGGTGAATTTATATTAAGTCTTATTATATGGGTAGGATTCAGAAAAAGGGTAGTTGTTATCTAGATGTTTTTTTATCCCTAGATGCAAAGGTTTTTTTAGGGATCTGGTTGGTGAGGTTTTTTGTATGGGAAGGAGTTATTATGATTAGTTTTTTTCTGTGCGAATATTTAAGGAAATTTAAATTATCAAGAATAGGGTTCTTTTTTTTGATGAATAATTAGATATTTTTGGGAAATCTATCAATAGAAATTGTACATACTAGCTTTTTGAATTTATTAGGCGTTTATTTGATAATTTTTTTATCGTTAGTTGTGTTGTAATTGTAAATTTTTATCCAGTACAATCTTTTGCTATGATTATCTTATCGATGGTTGATGATGAATATATTGTAATTTAATAAACCCTCAATTAAATATAAAGTTACTAATTTTAAAAATATGATTGATAAGTTATTTATTTAAACAAAATTATTTAGCAGGAAGCATTGATATATATATTTGTACGAGTTGACGTTCTTGTCGATGTATTTTTCTAAGTGCTTCTTCAGAATATTGACTAAATTCTCGGCTTTTTAAATCTGTCCAATCTGCAATAAAATAAACATATTCTCCTTCCAAGTAGCCTCGAAGTATATGCATACAAACTGTTTTATCTA
This sequence comes from Chondrocystis sp. NIES-4102, assembly GCA_002368355.1. Classification (NCBI taxonomy): domain Bacteria; kingdom Bacillati; phylum Cyanobacteriota; class Cyanophyceae; order Chroococcales; family Chroococcaceae; genus Chondrocystis; species Chondrocystis sp. NIES-4102. Next base: position 2,863,130 of record AP018281.1, read on the forward strand.
AAATTTCTCTCTGTTTTTCACATTGATTATATAACATAGCTGTTTCTTGCCTATATGGAACTGCTATTGAAGATTGTGCAGTTAGCATTAATCCACTAAAGGTTATAATTAGCTTTTTAAAATTCATTGGTTTTGTATTATTAAATTAAAACATATATCGCTCTATTAAAATATATTTAATTATCTACATCAGTGAGTTAAATCACCTTTTGGAAGTTGAAATCAATTAGATTTAGAATAAGTTAGAAATAATAAATACTCTCATGATTGCCTTGTCTGTAAATTATGTTGAAAAATTTTATATATAGGCAGTAATCTTGAAAAAAATATTATAATTACTAAAGAAAAAACAAGTTACCGAATGATCATTTAAAACATTGATCATACAGATGAAAATTGCATCATTTTGCCTAGATAAACGCGATGAGGCATAGCCTCCGCTACGCGATCGCGGAATTACTTAAACAAGATAATCTAATCGATTTGTGTTAACTCAATGATATTGCCATCAGGATCTTGGGTGAATAGGGCTTTTCTTCCTGAAGCACTCATTTGTATAGGATAACCTTGGGCTTGTAGCTTTTCTTTGGCTAATTGTAAGTTATCAACCAAAAAAGCTAGATGTGGATTTCTACCCCATTTTTCTCGGTTATGGATAGGTGCATGATAATCTGGAGATACAATTAAATGGATTTGTAATTCTCCTATTTGATACCAAATACCAGAAAATTTGAAGTTGTAACGATCGCATTTTTCTAAGCCTAATAGATCACTATAGAATTTTTCTGCTGTCGCTAAATTGGAAACTAATATAGCAGTGTGCAGATATTGGGTTATTTTCATAATTAATTGACTAGATTTTTAATTAATAAATCTAAATGCGATCGCGTTTGTGTTGCCATTAAGGATATACGTAAACGACTAGTTGGTACAGTTGGGGGGCGAATAGCAGGTACGAATATTCCTGCATCAAGTAATTGTTGGGTTTTATTTAAGGCTTCAGTGGGCGTTGCAAATGGTACACAGAGAATTGGTGACTCACTAGGTAGAATATTTAAATTCTCTAATTGTTGTTTGAGGTAATTGATATTATCCCAAAGTTGTTCTCTTATTGTGGGTTGTTGTTGAATAATATTAATTGCAGCCATTGCTGCTGCGGTATCTGCTGGGGATAAAGCGGTGGTATATATCCAAGTTGCGGATCGATTACGCAAAAAATCGATTAACACCTCGCTACCTGCGACATACCCCCCTAAGCTACCTAAAGCTTTACTTAGCGTCCCTATTTGGATTATTTCTTTACCAGTACAGTTAAAATGTTCGACACAGCCAGCCCCCGTTTTGCCCATAACCCCTGTGGCGTGTGCTTCATCTATTAATAGCATACAGTTAAATTCTTGCGCGATCGCCTTTAATTCTGGTAGAGGGCATAAGTCTCCATCCATGCTAAATACACTATCGGTTGTAATAAGACATCGACGATATAAAGGGCGGTGAGTTGTTAATTTGTGGCGTAAATCTGCAAGATCGTTATGTTGATAATCTAGGATAGTTGCACCGCTTAGAATTGCCCCTTGTTTTAGACTAGAATGATTATATTGATCACCTAGGATAAGATCTTTTTTACCGACTAAAGCTGATATAGTACCAAGATTAGCTAAATAACCTGAACTATATACTAAAGCTGCTTCTGTTTTTTTCCAACTTGCGATCGCTTTTTCTAATTGTTGATGTAGTTCTCGATGTCCGCTTAGTAATCTTGAACCAGTACTACCTGTACCATAGGTTTTTATTGCTTCAATAGCAGCTATGCTTAATCTTTTATCCCCTGCTAAACCTAGGTAATCATTGCTGGCAAAATTAATTACAGGTTTACCTAATAATTCTACCACTGCCCCATTACCCGCGATGGCTTTTACTTCACGATACCAATTTGCCCGATGTATTGTTTCTAGGGATTTATTTAACCAAGTATAGGGAGTAGTCAAAATTCCAGATGTTGAGGATTGATGTGTAAAATCTTTGTCTCTACCTGGACGCAATTAAATTAGTAGTTTGAGGCAGGTTAAAAGACAAAATATACAGTTAGTTTACACTAGTTCTACCATCAGCTTGAATTTTATTTTAGTAGTAGTTTATTTTTGGCGATCAAGGGTAGCAACTGCCACAGGTTTACTATATAAAAAGATTGCGAGTAAAGCTAAAAGATGAATTGACCAATGGGCAATCATTAAACCCCAAACTAAACAAAGAAGTGCAGTTACAATTCCTAAGAGAGCATATATATCATTGTCAGTGCGAAGATAAAAAATGATACTTGCTATGGCAGTCATCAGTAACAAACAGAAAAATATGGGCATTCTTTTAGTTTAAATTTATAATTTTGTCTTAATAGGAATCTATATTTTTATTTTACTAATAATTTTTTATTTCAGGTGCTATTTAATTAAATAAACTCAAATCTTGATAAATTTCTTAATGTAACTTTAAAATTCCCTTTTAATAATTATTTGAAACTGTTAAATATATGTAAATATATATAATTTAATAATTAATCCTTAAGAATATTTAGTAATATTACATAGAAATTAATTTCAAATTTCCTGATCACTTACTGCTGATATTCTTTGTATTTCCAAAAAACCACTGAGCCAATTTTTAAGATAAAAGGTTGCGCGACAATCATCTTCGTTGTAACTTAAAATCAAATCTAGTAAAACTCGATCTTGGGTATGTAACCATTGATCGTACCAACATACCGACTGATCCCCACTCCCTAAAGATTCACGCCAATAAAAACCTAACCAATTAGCCAAAGCTTTTAAAGAATAACTTTCAACGGGTAAAACTACGGCTTTGATTACCCAGTCGTGAACATCTACTAAACGAGATAAAATATCTTTAGTAATAGATATAGGAGTGTTATATAGTCGAGCTAAACGTTTAATGGTATCTACTTCATATTCCGAATAATGGAAAATGGGAGCATGGGGATAAAGGGCGAGAAAATCGAGAAATTGTAGCCAAATTTTGCCCTCATCGGCTGGATCTTCGGCTAGAAAAGCGTAAAATTTTGCTGTGCTTGCTGCGCGATCTAATACTAAGACTCCGAGTAAATAATCTATTTGTAATTCAGGTTCAGCTTCAATATCAAAATAAAGCTCAATAGCATTAGTGGGGAGAGGGGGAGTATTGATCAGATTAAAATCAGATCTAATCAAAGGGCGATCGCTTTTAATGGCAAAAATTTGTTGTTTTAGTTGACGTGCTACCTCAGATCCTAATAATTCTTTGATAATTGCTTCAGGTATATTATCTAAAGCTTCAACGCTATTAATTTTAATTGATTGAAGATCCTCATAGCGTTTAGGTGTCACGCCTGGTATTAAAGAAAGATGTTGTGAAGACTTAGCGACTTGATAACAATATCCATACCAATTACAGAGGCTACATCGCTGACGAGAAATAAATACTTCAGGTTCTTGTTTTTCAATTAACATTATCCAGCATTCAGTAATAATTTGCTGCATTTTTGTTAACCAATGGTCTAAATTTATTAGATAATCTTGCTGTTCTTTTAAAATTAATTGAGAATAAATAGGAAGTTTCCCTTGAATAATGCCTAAAATCTGAGCATGAAAAGCCCCTATTAACTTATATTCTGGTTTGGCTTTGCGCCCCAATTTTATATTAACGGGTAGATATTCCCAATTACCAAATTTAGATTTACCTGGTTGTTTAATTAATAAACTAGGAGCGATTAAAAAAACAGTTGCTGATAACCAATCTTGCTTAGTTGCGACAATTTCATTAGAATAAAATTCAGTTCCCAAGGCATCATGCCATTGCTTAAGAGTGAGATTTAAAGTACCCTGAAAAATACAGTCTACTCCCTGCTGCATTAATTCAATAGTTTGTTGCGTGTTTAATTGCCAATGATCTCGACTTGCTTGGGGTTGATGATAAATTAAATTGCGAGTTTTTAGTACATTAGCAATATGAGTTTGATTTTCGCGCTTTAATTTAATAAGAAAATCCTTTTCTTGGTCTTTTTGTTCTAAACTGCCGTATACTTCCAAATAAGTGCGACGATTACAGCGTTTATAGTTAAGTAGGTGCTGATCAGTAAATAACATTGTTCAACTTAAAAATAAGAGACAAAAAAAAACAACGGAAAGTGTAAATTCCTATTTTGACCTCTTATAACAATTGGATTTTCTCTAAAATTGTCTGGCTGCAAATTAATAAATATCTAAAGTTTATTTATGAATAATAGTTTATCCTTAACTGAGCTTAAAAAACATCGTCAACAATTTCCTGGATTAACCAATAAAACTTATTTTAACTTTGGTGGGCAAGGGACAATGGCATCTACTGCCTTAGAAGCTATTATGGAAACCCATAAATATATACAGCAAGTGGGCCCATTTTCCAATGAAATAAATGCTTGGATAGGTAAAAAAAATAATCTACTTAAGATCGCCATCGCCAAAGAATTAAATACAACTCCTGAGACTATAACTTTAACGGAAAATGTAACGGCAGGGTGTAATATTGCCCTTTGGGGGATAGATTGGCAAGCAGGAGAGCGTATCTTAATGACAGACTGCGAACATCCAGGAATTATCGCCATAGTTAAGGAAATAGCCCGACGTTTTCAGCTAGAGGTGGCAATTTGTCCAATTATGGCAACTTTAAATAGTAGTGATCCTGTAGAAATCATTGATAGTTACCTGACACCTAATACCCGTGTACTAATTATCAGCCATTTACTATGGAATACAGGACAGCTATTACCCCTCAAAGAAATTACTCAAGCCTGTCATAATTATGCTGCACCCAAAACTATTAGAGTAATGGTAGATGCAGCCCAGTCGGTAGGATCAGTGGCGTTAAATCTGCCAGAATTAGGGGTAGATTACTACGCTTTTACAGGACATAAATGGCTGTGTGGCCCTGCGGGGGTGGGAGGGTTGTATGTTAGTTCAGAAGCATTTAGCGAATTATGCCCGACCTTTATCGGTTGGCGAGGTATAGATTTAGATGATCAGGGAAAACCCCAAAATTGGAAGACGAATGGGGCAAAATTTGAAGTAGCCACTGCTGCATATCCAGAATATGAAGGTTTAAGAAGTGCGATCGCAACAGCCCAAGCCTGGGGAACAGCAAGCGATCGCTATCAAAGGATTTGTCAGTTGAGTGAATATCTTTGGTCACAACTACAGCAAATTGAAGCTGTTAACTGTCTTAAACATACCCCCCCTGAAGCAGGATTAGTTTCTTTTCAAGTAGAGGGGAATTCCCATAGACAAATAGTTAATCAATTAGAAGAACAACAATTTTATCTTCGCACTATTGCCGACCCTGACTGTATTCGTGCTTGCGTTCACTATCTTACTTTACCTGAAGAAATTGATAGTTTAATTGCGGTTTTAAAAGATATTTTAGGTTGATAGTTATCCTACTTTTACTTTTTCCTTGGCTTCTCTGCGTCTTGGCACTTCATAGGTATAAAAATCATAAGCAAGCTTAGTATTGGGAAAGATTGCTCTAGCTTCCTGTTTTAGATCATTTAACTCGATAGGATTACCAGGGGCATAGCGAGGGCTAAAATGGGTCATAATTAATTGTTTGACCCCAGCCAATAAAGCTACTTGGGCTGCCATAGTACTAGTGGAGTGCATCTTTTCAAATGCCATCTGGGCATCTTGATGGGCAAAGGTCGCCTCATGAATTAAAACATCAGCATCTTGGGATAATTCTACTGCTGAGTCACAAAATACTGTATCGGTGCAATAAACTACTTTGCGTCCTACTTCTGGTTGACCGCATAGATCTTGACCATTAATCTGACGACCATCATCTAAAGTAACTATTTCCCCTTGTTTTAGCTTGCCATAAATTGGGCCTGGAGGAATACCTAATGATTGAGCTTTGGCTAGATTAAATGTTCCTGGGCGGTCTTTTTCCTCAATGCGATAACCATAGGCTGGTACACGATGTTTAAGTAGCTGACAACTAACAATAAATTCCTCGTCTTCGTATACTATGCCTGGTTTAACGGTGTGAATATTAAGGCGAGAACCCAAATTAATATAGGAATATTTAGCAGCAGCATGAAGATATTCCGATAACCCCTCAGCACCATAGATATCTATTAGTTGACCACTACCAGCCAACCCACAACTAGCAATCAAACCCATTAACCCAAAGGTATGATCGCCGTGCATATGGGTAATAAAGATACGACGAATTTGAGAGCTTTTAATTTCACTACGTTGAAGTTGATGTTGTGTACCTTCTCCGCAGTCTAATAGCCAAACTTCGCCACGTTGAGGAAGACGTAGGGCGACACTAGAAACATTCCGCGATCGCGTTGGGACTCCAGAACTTGTACCTAAAAACGTTATTTCCACAGGATTTTCTCATTGCCAGTTATATCTATTTTATTATTACAATATCTCTGTTAAAAACTTGTGGTGTTAAAGATTAGATAAGTTTGTTTAAATTAATAGATAATAGGAAACTGAATAAATCTATCCCCTCACTCTTTTCTCCAACCGCCCAATTCTTCCACGCCAAAAATTAAAAGGATAATAAAAAACAGGACTCCATAGACTGGTGATAATCGCCGAGAGCATGACTATTTTTTGATACCTTTGAACTATGTGAGCAAGAGACAGGGAATGTTGTAGCGCATATTGCCAAGCAAAGACAGTCTCAGCCAAGATAGTCATAAAAAAAACTATAAAGGCTACAGAAATAAAATCTTCCCCCACATATTTTTGTTTTTGTAATCGAGCAGTTAAAATTCCCACCAAGACAAAACTTAAAACATGGGAAGGAGAAGAAATAGTAATACCATCGTAAATCAGAGCAATAATTAAGCCTGCGATCGCGCCTTGCCAAACTGTTTGTTTAATACTCCAAGAAACCAACCAAATTAAAAGCCAGTTGGGATTAGTATTTAATAATTCCATTCCAGGAATATGAAACAGCATTAAAATCGAGCAAATAAATACTGTAATAAATAACCAAAAAATATTAAAAATTTTTATTATGTCTAATGATGTTTGCTGATTTAGCATTAGCACCTAATTACTTATGATTTAATTGCCATTGCTGGTTGAAAAGGCTCAATCGATACCCACTCTAAAACATCAATAGGAGCAGTTAATTCAACAACTATTTCAGTTAGTGCTTCAAGGGTTGGGGATGAGGATTGAGATTTAGATTTTACTTTACCAATGGGTAATCCAGGGGGATATAGCTTACTAAGATTGGAAGTAGCAATTGTATCGCCAGGTTTGATATCTGCCACCTGATTAAAAAAGTGCATAATCACAGTTTGATTCTCTTGACCTTGAATATAACCCAATTGGCGATTACGACTCAAAATTGCTCCTACTTTACTACTAACATCACTAATTAAAAGCACCTGGCTAGTGTGGGGAGTAACATGGGTAACTCTACCAATCAAACCGCCAATACCCGTAACTATATATCCAGGTTGAACACCATCTTGACTACCCTTACCCAAAGTAACGCGCTGCCACCAGCGATCGCTATTTCTGGCAATTACAGCAGCCGTAATGGATTCTGCCTTAGTCTGGTTATATGCGATTAATTGTTTTAATTGTTGGTTTTGTTGTGTTAATTCCGTTACTTGCTGTTCCAACTCTAAGACACGGGCATTAGTGAGTCTGTCTTCCAAAACTAATTGTGTTTGAGATTGAAATGGACTAACTATAAAATAGTACACCTCCGATAATACCGATGCTTGGGTTTTTTTCACCAATATAGCCATCACCAAAGCTACAGCAATTAGTATTGTCCGAAAACCATATTTATCCCACCAACGACTCATAATATAAAGTTAAGAAACTAGTTTTAACTAAGAATAGTGCGATCGCTAAAAACCCGATCTAAGCTTTTATCTTCTAAAACTTTACCTGTGCCTAAAACGACGCATTTTAAAGGTTCGGGGGCAATATGGGTAACAATTCCAGTCTCATTGCTAATCAAGACATCCAAGCCTTTGATCATAGCTCCTCCTCCAGCCAACATAATCCCACGATCAATGATATCGGCTGCTAAATCTGGGGGTGTTTGCTCTAGGGTTCTTTTTATAGCATCTAAAATACATCTGATAGACTCTTGTAAACAGTCACGTACTTCCGACTCGCCTATTTCGATTGTGCTGGGTAAGCCTGTAAGTTGGTGTAATCCCCTCACTTCCATTGTCCGCTCAGGCTCATCTAAAGAACAAGCTGAACCTAATCTAAATTTTATTGTTTCGGCTGTATTTTCCCCGATCGCTAATTTATATTGTTGTTTAACCTGATTAACAATGGCTTCGGTTAATTCATCCCCTGCAATGCGGATTGATTCGCTGATTACCTTACCCTGAGAACTAATTACTGCGACTTCGGTCGTCCCACCCCCAATATCAACTATCATGTTGCCTGTGGGTTCACTAATTGGTAGCCCTGCACCGATAGCTGCTGCTAAAGGTTCTTCTATTAAATCGACTTCCCTAGCTCCTGCATTGGAAGCTGCCTCAATCACTGCACGACGTTCTAATTTTGTTACACCACTAGGAATACCAATCACCATACGTGGGTGAACTAAAGGATTACCTTCAAAGGCTCGTCTGACAAATTCTTGAATCATTGCCTCAGTAGCATCAAAATCTGCTATCACCCCATCTTTTAACGGGCGCAACGCTTGTATGTCTTCTGGAGCGCGTCCTAAAAGTAATTTTGCCTCTTTACCAAATGCTCTTGGCTGTTCTGTTTTGCGATCTATGGCGACTACAGAAGGTTCTTCCAAGACAATTCCTTTACCAGATACATATACTAATGTGTTCGCAGTACCTAGATCTATACCCATATCCCGCGAAAGCTTAAAACGATTTAATAAACGCACTTTGATTTATCGCTCCCAAGAAAAAAGTAGCACTTTGCCTGAGCCGAGTCTAATGTACTCCCAATATAGTAATTAGTCTAATAGAAAATATACGTAAATCGAGAAATATAACTTTAATCTTATTTTCTTGACCGTAAATTTATCTAGCTTAAATTTAGTTATTTACCGAGAAGCTTTGTAGTAAGTTATTTAATTTGTTTATTAGGAATTTTATGCAATTATTTTATTGATAATAATTTATTGCTTAATATGAATTTCAATAATAATCTTAAAACTCGTCGTCAATTTCTCCAATGGGGTTTATTTTTGGGTGGAATGACGACTATGGCATTTAAATTAAATAACCGTCAGGTTCATGCTGCTAATGCTGTTAGAATTCCCCCCATACCAAAAGTCGATAATCTTTTAGAATTGAGCTTCGATCCGATGGCGATTTTGAGAGATTTCGATTATGGGACTATCAAAGAGGAAAACGGACGTACAATTAGAGAATTTGAAGTATTTGCCCACAGCACCGCAATTAAGCTAAATAGTGCTATAGATTACGTAAGCTGGAATTTAAACGATCGCGTTCCTGCACCCACTTTAAGAGCTACAGAAGGGGATCGGGTTCGCATTATTTTCCACAATGAAGACGGACATTCTCATAGTTTACACTTTCACGGTACGCATCCTATAGAGATGGATGGAGTAGATTCGATCCGCCGAGGGGAAACATTTATCTATGAATTTGATGCTGAACCTTATGGTGTTCATCCCTATCACTGTCATGTTGCTCCTATCACTCGTCATGTGAGTAAAGGGCTATACGGTCTATTTATCGTTGATCCCCCCGAAGGTCGTCCCGAAGCTGATGAAATGGTTATGGTTATGGGTGGTTATGATTTGGACGGGGATGAACATAACGAATTGTATGCCTTTAACGGTATTCCTAATTATTATCGAGATTATCCCATCCCTATTTATCAAAATCAGTTAATTCGCCTCTATATTCTCAATATGATTGAGTTTGACCCCGTTGTGACTTTTCATATTCACGCTAATATGTTTGAGATTTATCGCACTGGGCGCAGTCTGGAAGCTGATGAAGAGAGTGATGTTATTAGTTTAGGGACTGCTGAAAGACATATTTTAGAATTTACTTATAAATATCCTGGACAATATATGTTCCATCCGCACCAAGATATTATCGCCGAAAATGGTTGTATGGGCTTTTTTGATGTTCTCCCAGAACCAGCTTAATTAAATATCTAAAGTAACTGCTTAAATTAAATATTAATAGATGATTTTATTTAACTATTTATGAATTTATTGACTTACTTTCTCAATTAATTGTAGAGTGTTATTTCAGAATTATGTAAGCATAAATACCAATATAAAATTACTTATGTCAAATCGTCTTAAAACTATAGAATTATTTCTAGCTCTTGGATTAGCTACTACAGTAGGGTCTCAAGCGTTACCTACCAACGCTCAAGATAGTAACAGCTTAACAGGGGCATCTCTATTAATGGCTCAAGGTGCAGAAGGTGGCGAAGGTCATAGTGGTACAAGTCATGGTGGCGAAAGCGGTGGTGAAAGTGGTGGCGAAAGCGGTGGCGAAGGTGGCGAAGGTGCTACTGGTAGTGGCAATCCCGAAGTAGATTATATGACTACCCTGGGGTTAATGAAAGGTCATTTAATGGCAGCAGAAGAATTAATTGCGCTTAAAAATTACGAAGAAGCAGAACCTCATATTGCTCATCCTGTCGATGAATTATATAGCCAGATTGAAACTGTATTGCCAGAAAAAGGTGTAAAAGATTTTAAACCAACCTTAAATCAACTCCGTGATTTAGCAACTTCTGCTCCTGAGTCGCCAGAAATGAAAACCTTGTTTGAGCAATCTGTAAGTTCTATTGATGCTGCGATCGCTGCTGTCCCCGAAGAGCAACGTAATTCTCCAGAATTTGTGATGGATGTAATTGTGGAAATGCTTAAGACTGCTGCAACGGAATATGAGGCTGCGATCGCTGATAATAAATTTGTAGAAGTTGTGGAATATCAAGATTCCAGAGGTTTTGTTCTCTATAGTGAAGAACTTTATAATTCTATTGCCGAACAAAAAAGTCAAGCCGATCCTGAAGGTCATAAAACCATCACAGATAGTATGACCGCTTTAAAAACCGCTTGGCCCTCTATTGATCCTCCAGCAACCCCTATTAAAACTCCTTCAGAAGTTTATAGTTTGGTTTCTCAGATTGAGTTTAATAAGTAATGTAAGTTGCTTCTTATAATTACGAGAGTTGATTGTAGGAGTCGGGAGTCAATATTATTTATGGTTATGTCTTATGCCCACCCTTCCTTTACTAATAACTTGCGCCCCCGTAAGAGAATCTGATTCATTAATCATGGATAATTAACAATTATGGGATAATTTCTCTCTTATTTAATTTCTATGAAACATTTTGGTATCCTTTGTCCTCCTAGTCCAGGACATCTTAATCCAATGGCTAGTCTGGGTTATGAACTTCAACGAAGAGGACATCGAGTTACCTTAATTGGGCTACTTGATACTCAACCTTATGCTACTGCTGCCAAGATTGATTTTTGTCCTATAGGCCCAGATAAGTTTCCGTTAGGTAGCACCAAAGAGTCCCTAGATCGTTTAGGCAAGTTAAGCGGTATTCCCGCACTACTATATACTATTGATTTATTTCGTCAGGGAACAAAAGCACTTTTAGGTGAAGTACCCAGATCTTGCCGAGAGATTGGAATTGAAGTTTTATTAATTGATCAAGTTCTTTTTGAGGGATCAACAATCGCTGAATATCTCAACATCCCTTTTATTACTATTTGTAATGCTATTATAGTTAATCCTGAACCTGCTGTCCCTCCTGCCTTAACTGGTTGGGATTATGATCCATCCTGGTTAGGACAACTCCGCAATCAAATTGGCAGTGGTCTACTACAGTTAGCTGCTACACCAATTCGAGCAATAGTGGAGGAATATCGCCAAAAATGGAATTTACCCGTCATCGATACCAGTAATAAACTAAATCTCTGGTCTAAGCTTGCTATTATTAGTCAGCAGTCTCCTTCTTTTGAATTTCCGAGACAGGAATTACCTGATTATTTTCACTTTACAGGAGCTTTAATTAATCCCCTATCGAGAGTAGATGTACCTTTTCCTTGGGAGAAGCTAACGGATAAACCGCTAATTTATGCTTCTTTGGGAACATTACAAAATAAACTTTTTAACATTTTTATTCAGATTGCCTATGCCTGTCAATATTTAAATGTTCAATTAGTAATTAGCTTGGGGGGCGCAAGTGAACCAGAGGAATTAGGCTATCTTCCAGGATCACCAATTGTTGTAAAAGTTGCCCCGCAATTATCTTTACTTGAACGTGCTCGCCTCTGTATTACTCACGCAGGTATGAATACCACACTAGAATCGTTAAAAAATGGTGTGCCAATGGTAGCCATCCCGATAACTAACGATCAACCTGGGGTAGCTGCGCGCATTGCTTGGACTAAGACGGGGGAAGTAGTACCTTTAAATCAATGTAATGTGGATAATTTGGCAACGGCAATTCAAAAAGTTCTTACTCAACCCTATTATCGTCAAAATGCCCAGAAATTCCAGGCAGAAATGGTACAAGCTGGGGGTGTGGGTAAAGCTGCGGAGATTATCGAATCTGTTATTTGAAAAATTAAGCTGAAATTTATTGTATGATTTTTTCGATAGAAAACCTTATTTCTCCAGATGAAGTAACGGAAATCAAAGGGGTATTAGACGGGGCAGAATTTGTAGATGGCAAGCTGACGGCTGGTTGGCACGCCAAGCTAGTAAAAAATAATCAGCAACTTAAAGCAGGTACATCACAACAGCAACTTAAAGCAAAAATTCGCTCACTTTTGCAAAAAAATGCTTTATTTCAGTCAGCAGTACATCCAAAATCAATTCATTCAATTTTATTTAGTCGTTATGAGTCGGGAATGTCCTACGACACCCATGTAGATAATGCGCTAATGAATAATGATGCTGGTTTGTGTCGCTCTGATGTATCTTTCACTTTATTTCTTAGTTCACCTCATGATTATCAGGGAGGAGAATTAGTAATAGAAGGAGTACAAGAGGAGCAAAGCTACAAATTAGAAGCAGGTGCAGCTATTGTTTATCCTTCAACTACTTTACATCGTGTTAATCCTGTTACAGAAGGTAGAAGATTAGTTGTAGTAGGTTGGGTACAGAGTACTATTCGCCATGCCAGCGATCGCGAATTACTTTTTGACCTAGAAACGGCTCGACGTGCTATCTTTGCTAAATCTGGTAAAACTCCTGAATTTGATTTGATTTCTAAAAGTATTGCTAATTTGATCCGTAGATGGGCGGATGTTTAATCAGATCTAAGGGCAAGATAAAGGTTTGATTTGGGCTAAATCAAGAATTTCTGGGATTAATTCTTCACATTTGACTGCCATTAAATGCACTCCCTGACACAAACTCTGGGCTTGTTTTACTTGCTCGGCTGCTATTTTTATTCCTTCTTGCAAAGGATGCTCTGCCTTACCTAAGCGATCGATAATTTCATCGGGTATATGCACTCCTGGGACATATTTATTGATAAATTGGGCATTTTTGGCAGATTTTAAGAGAAAGATACCAGCTAAAACGGGTTTATCACTAACGCAAGCTATCTGACTCATGAATTTATCGAGTCGATCAAAATCGGTGATCATCTGACTTTGAAAAAATTGCGCCCCTGCTTCTAGTTTTTTCTCAAATCTTTTTTGTAAACTTGACCAACTTTTGAGTTGTGGATCTACCGCAGCCCCTGGGAATAGGTTGAGGGCTTCATCGGGCATTTGCTTATCGTTATAATCTAGACCACTATTAAGTTTATTGATTAATCGTAGCAGTCTTACCGATTCCAATTCAAATACTCCGCGAGCATTTTGATGATCACCAGCTTTAATAGGATCACCTGTCAGTGCCAAAATATTGCGAATTCCCAAGGCATAAGCACCCATGAGATCCCCTTGTAAACCTAAAGAATTGCGATCGCGACAAGCTATCTGACAAACTGGTTCAATTCCGTGTTGCAATAAGATTACAGATGCACCGACGGCAGACATTCTTAATACCGCCCGACTACCATCGGTAACATTGACTGCGTGAACTCTATCTTTTAGTTTTGCTGCCACATCCAGCATTTTACTAGGATTTCCACCTTTGGGGGGGGCAACTTCGGCAGTAATTATGAATTTTTGCTGCATTACTGCTTGTTGAAGATTACTGATCATTAGGATTTTTATTATTTATCTGAAATTACATCCATCTTTGGCAAAAAACCTAAAGCATCTTTAACTCTAGTCAAGGTTTGGTTGGCGACACAACTTGCTTTATCTGCACCTTTGAGCAATATGTCATTGAGATAATCTTGATTATCCATTAACTCTTGGTACTTATCCTGAATGGGTTTTAAAGCTTCAATAGTAGTTTCACTTAGCAAAGGTTTAAATTGTCCCCAACCCATATCTTGGCATTCTTGAGCCACTTGATCTTTGGTTTTATTACCCAAAAGTTGATAGAGCGTAAGTAAATTATGACACTCAGGACGTTGAGGATCATCAAATACTAATCCTTTTATCGGATCGGTTTTACATTTTTTGATCTTTTTATTGATTATATCTGCACTATCTAGTATTTCAATACGGCTTAAATCAGACGGATCGGATTTAGACATTTTTTTTGTACCATCTGTCAAACTCATAACCCTTGCACCTTCTGGACGAATCATAGGTTGAGGCACTTTTAATACAGGTTGTTTTTTCTTACCAAAGCGATCGTTAACCCTAGCTGCAATATCTCTAGTTAATTCTAAATGTTGTTTTTGATCTTCACCCACAGGTACTACATCGGCATCATAGAGTAGTATATCTGCTGCCATCAGTACAGGATAATCTAATAAGCCAACGCTCACATTTTCTCCCTGTTTAACTGCTTTTTCTTTAAACTGAATCATTCTTTCTAACCAGTTTAGAGGGGTAATACAGTTGAGTAACCAAGCAAGTTCGCTATGGGCGGTAACATGGGATTGTACAAAAATAGTAGAGCATTCTAAATCTATACCAGAAGCTAGATAGACGGCTGCCATCTTGAGGGTATTTTCCGCTAAAACTTTAGCATCATGGGGTACAGTAATAGCATGAAGATCAGCAAAAAAGAAGAAATTATCATAGTCCTGTTGTATTTCTACCCAGTTACGAATTGCGCCTAAATAGTTACCTAAATGTAGGTTGCCAGTAGTTTGAATTCCAGATAAAACTCGCTTTTTACTCATATTTAATACAAATGTTTTCTTTAATAGCTTAAAAATATAAGCTTAAAATGCTATCAGTTATCAGCCGTTCTGAAAAGGCTTGTTGAACGGGTTCTAATACGCCAAGACCGCGCCCGTTCGCTTTGTACCTTTCCTGAACGAATACCTCTAAACCCATTAGCTAAAAGCTAAAATTTGACAGCTTTTAAGAATAAAGTATCTTGCTGATGCTCTGCTCATTTTATCCTGATCTTGGGTTATAGGTTGCACTAATGCCCAATTACTAATCCCTCAATTTTGAAGCGATCGCATAAATCGTTGGAGTTGCTGACTTTCGAGTTCTAAAACACGGCGAGCAAAATCAGGATCTAATTCTAGAAAATCATCAAAGGTATCAACTGGAACTGCTAAAATTTTGGTGAGATTACTATCGGCAATGATCGTGTTTTGCGAGTTACTATGGGTTAATACTTCTAATTCGTCTAAAGTTTGTCCTGGATGAAGTTTCTTGACTCGAATCTCTTTATCTTCTTGATAAAATTGAATTTTTGCATCTCCTTCAATTAACAGCAATAGTTCTCGGCAAGTATCACCCGCTTCTGTAATAACTTCGTTGACACTATAGCTTCTTACCTCGGCGCGCTCAGCCAGGGCAATTAATGTTTCACTATGCATTCGGTTAAAGAAATCACTGTTAAATAGATGCACCACTTTTTCCAACAAAGGAAATGTATTTAAAGCTGGAAAAGATTCAGAAGAAGATAAAAGCAGTTTGATAGTTTCTTGCCACAAAGAATTTTGGGAACTACTATAATCACGAGCAATCGCCTGACTTCGTTGAAGATCTAATTGAGCAATGAGATAAAGACACGCTGTTTGAATTATAGGATTGTGATCTTCAACTAAGGGATTTAACAAATTCAAAATATCTGCAATCGTATAATCCAATGAGCAGGTATTGGATGTCTCTGGCAACAAATCTAAACGTTGTAAAACTTTTGCACAGAGACGTTCGCGCCAATTTTCAGATTCTAAGAGTTCTTCTAACACCATAGGTGCTAACTCTGCTAACTGTTGTGCCAAAGCGATCGCTTCTGGTTCATTGTCTAAGGTTTCGAGGGTTTCTAAAATAGTGCGTATAATTAGCTCTTTTTTGTGATAGATACTATCTCGCAATAGCCTTAAAACAGCATCATGTTGGCGAAGAATCGGCTGATGAAGTGCGCGATAACAGTATATTAAAGGAGGTAACTGAGTAAGCAGAAATTCTGCTCGGCGTAAATTTCCAGTTTCAGGAGTAATTCCATTTAAGATCCAGCTTTCTTCTTGAGAAGTGATTGAATACTGACGACGTAAAGTGCGAATTTCGGCAGAATTTTGTTCTACCAAAGTCTCAAAACTATTATCAGTATCGGATTGCTTCCTTTGCAAAAGCATCAGTCGCTCTAGGGATTTGCGGTAGCCACTTAAGCGAATTTGATTTTCTAAACTGCGTTGGCGATCAGGATTGAGCAATTCTGGATCTTCAATACCTAATTCTTCTAAAACTTGGCGATGTTCGTCATCGGTAATGCCTAATTCCTGACGCAATTGTTGTAAGACTTCTAAACTACTGGAGTAATTAACATATCCTTCTTCCAAAGCTTCTCTCACCACACCTTTATACGCTTGATGTCGCTTTTCTCTAGTAAAACCAGGTAAAACTCTTGCCAAAATATAAACTTCATGAATATTTAAATCACTTAAAGAACGTCCTTCCAAAAGCTCTGAAACATTAAGCTGTAATTTCTCTAACTGTTTACGAAAACGACCTGCTAAATTTTCTCGTGAATATAAATCTGGACTACGTTGCCAAGTTTTATAGAGCCAAAGCGTACTCAGCAATACTAGACCTAGATCATAAACGTATTGACCCCAAAGAGGCATTAATTGAACTAAGGGACGACCGCCAAAAATAAAGAAAAAATTAAAAATGAAAAAGGTACATAGGGTAAAAATTCGATGTCGAATAATTTCTGGGGTTAATTTAAGAGCTTGATTATGGTTGTATTTTGCCCGTTTTTCAATCCAGCGACCTAACTGATATCCGATCCATGTAAACCCACCAAGGGTTATAGGAACAGCAACTAGCTTAGGAATATTTATAGCTTGTCCAAATAAATAAAATCCAGGACTTAATAAGGATGCTAGTTGATCACTTTGTCTTGCCCACGCACCTGAAAAATAATAATTCCAACTACCTGCATACAGATAGTAATAGATAAAATAACCAATCACCAAACCTACATAGCCGTAGCGTAAAAAGGATTCTTCAGCTTTGTTCAAACTATCCCAGTAAACTCGCTCAGAATCGATATCAATACAAGGATTTTTACAGGCGACGCAAGCACTTTGCTCTTTTCCATCAGGTAAAACGGTACGACACATTGATTGAGTAATCATTTGGTCACTTGTATGTGCCTGGCTACCAAACAAGCCTCCTGGTTCGCTGTAAATTCTTTGTACAGGAGCCATCGGACAAAAGTAGTTACACCAGGATTTGCCACTATAGAGATAGCCAACGGTTATGGCAGCAGCGATCGTAAATAATAACCACAACGCTAACACTAAACGATCTGCATTAAAAAACAAAATCCGCCCACATAATCCGATCCAAAGCCACCCAAACTGAACATAAGGATAATTTTTGCCTAACCATGAATCTGGCTTGACTTTAGCAAGTTCATATCTCACTTTTCCTGTTTTTGAATTTTCGCGCTTAAATTGTCTTTGCCAACCTAAAGCACGAGGAATTTGAGACAAAAATGATAAAGGACAAATACGTCGCCATACTTCATGTCCAAATACTAGCAGAATGAAAATAGCAGCAGGAACGATCGCTCCCCAAAATAAAGTAGTACCAAGAGGATAGGGTTGTTCTACTAAGCACTTTCCTTGTACCAAAATACAGTCATCTGGCAAACGTAGAGGACTCCAAGGATGATTTGATTGAGTTAAAACTGTAGTCCAAGGATCATAAAATAACGATGCGATAATCAGCAACCATGCGCTCGTTAATAGCCAACGAAGCCAATGCATTCGCTGTTCAGATAGGTGTGCTAACATAAGTAGGCATTGGTTAAAGTTTAAGAAATAAAGGCTTTTTAGTAACTTCCGAAATTTATAATTATAAGTCTTAATCGTTATTATTACTTATTTTGATGGTAATTTTAATAACAATCTTTAACTGGTTAAGATAAATAATACTATATAGTTGTTTTAATTAGCTTATGAAACAGCGATCACCTATTTTAAAGATAATCTCATTGCAACCTTTATTAAATAACTTTTCTTGGATTCAATTATTTATTTTAGCTAGTTTAATTTTGGGAGCAATTATAGTTTTATTACCTTTGATAATTGTTTTGCAGACTTCTTTTACTTCAACTGATGGTAGTTTTACCTGGAGTAACTATCAAACAGCTTGGTATCGAGGTGACTTTTTATTGGCTTTTGCTAATTCTACCTTAGTTGCATTGGGTGTTACTGCATTCCAAATTATTACCTCGGCTTTAGCTGGATATACTCTAGCAAGACTTAAATTTCGCGGTAAGGAAGCAATCTTATTACTAATTTTAGCAACTTTAGTTATCCCTTTTCAATTATTAGTAATTCCCATCTTTGTTATTTTAAAATGGGCGCACTTAATCAATAGTTATTGGTCATTAATATTACCAACAGCAGCCAGTGGGTTCGGTATATTTTTGATGCGTCAATACTTTGCGAGTATCCCAGTAGAATTAGAGCAAGCTGCTGCACTAGACGGTGCAAATCGCCTACAGATTTTAACTAATGTTATGTTACCTCTATGCCGTCCTGCTTTGATTACTCTATTTTTATTTACTTTTATTGGGGAATGGAATGATTTATTTAAGCCTTTAGTATTTACTACTCGTCCTGAATTGAGAACGGTACAATTAGCTTTATCTGAGTTTCAAGAACAATTTACTAGTAATTGGTCATTATTAATGGCAGCAGTAGTAATTGCTACCTTACCTGTCTTAGTTTTATTTTTAATTGGTCAGAAACAATTTATTCAAGGTATAAGTTCAACAGGTATTAAGAATTAAAGTTTTAAAAAATTATGCACAATAAGCTTTAATTAAGTCTGTTTTCTCTTGAGGAATAAAGAAATTATTAGGACAATTAAAATCATTACTCCAAAATTTATTCTGCTCAAATTTATAAATATTATATTCCCAGGTTTGCAGTAGTTGAGCTACCTTATCTCCTGATGCTACACCTTCAATTAATAAGATTGGTCGAAAATTGCTAATGGTTTGTTTTGCTCCTAACAATACTTGATATTCAAATCCTTCCACATCTATTTTGATAAAATCTGGTTGCAGATGATAGCTATCTAAAGTATTAATTTCAATAGTTATTTTTCTGATTTCTAGCTTTTGAGGATCAAAAAAGAAAACTGTTCTATCACTAAGCCAACTATTAGCTTGATGATAATTACAAGAGCCTAAAGCCGTCATTTCTTTGCCATTGTAAACGGGATAATAAAAATCCAAAATACCAGCGCGATCGCCCAACCCAACTTTTAGATATTGGAAATTGACAAATTTATTGCTTATTTTATCTAAATAAGGATAATTAATAGGATTAGGTTCAAAAGAAATTACCTGAGCGTTTGGTTTTAAAGTGAAAAAGGATAAGGCAGACATACCAACATTTGCACCAATATCTACAAAAAGTTGTGGTTTTTGGTCACAAATTAGTTTAAAAGCCTTAAAATCAGGTTCGTGAACTTTTTTGAGATAAAAATTGAGCAGATTATTATTCTTGAAATTATGGATAAATTTATAAGCTTGGGGAGATTGTAATAATAAAGAGCGTATTATTTTATTCATTTTTCAATGCTGCCAACAGAAGATCAATAACAGTAGAGGAAAATATTTTATTTTGGGAATTAGGAGTTAGGAGACAGGAGTCAGGAGACAGGAGTCAGGAGTCAGGAAGTTAGGATAGGGGAGGTTAGGATAGGGGAGTTAGGTAGTAGGTAGAAATTTTAAAATATATTTTAATTACTTTTTGCTACAAAGGTTGCAAAGCTGCAAAAATAATCGAAAATTAACACTATTTTCCGCTACATTATCTATCTTGCTTGTGCATTTACCAAACAACTTGCGATCGCTCTCTAATAACTTGACGATAAACTTCAACTGTTTCTTGAGCTAAGATATCCCATCTAAACCTTTTAACTAGATCTTCATAGGCATTTTCCACTAGATATTGTGAGTGTGCAGGATTTTGTAAGACTTCTAAAACACCCCAACTCAAAGAACAAGGATCATTGGCGTGGGTAACAATACCAGTAACATCATGCTTAACAACTTCTGGTAATCCGCCTGTATCTGAAACTACTACAGGAACACGGGCTGCAAAGCTTTCTAATGCCACAATACCAAAGGGTTCATACAAACTAGGAAAGACGGCGCAGTCGGCGATGGTTTGGAACTTATCTAAATCTTGCTCCGACATAAAACCAGTAAAATAGCACTGTTCTATAATACCTAAATCCCTTGCTTGCTGTTGCAGATCACTGGTATCACCACCACCAATGATGACAAATTTAACTTTACCTTCCATTTTCCATAGTATCTTGGAGGCAGCTTTTAGCAGTACAGAAATACCCTTTTCATGGGTCATCCGCCCTACATAGTAGACAATTTTTTCTTGATCATTGGCAAAACGACGACGAAACTTAAGACGATCAAAGTTATGACGTTTTTTCTCAGGGCGAATACCATTATAGATAATATCTATCTTATCCCTAGGGGTTTGAAAAACCCGTTGCATCTCGTCAAACATATAATTACTACAAACAATAACTCGCCAGGCTTCGTGAGTTAAAAGCTTTTCCTTGCCATAAATATATTCTTGTTTGGGAGTATGAATACCATTGTAGCGACCATATTCTGTAGCGTGAATTGTTGCCACAATAGGCAATTTAAAATTATTTTTAAGAGCGATCGCAGCATCCCCTACTAACCAATCATGAGCATGAATTAATTGGAATCCATGTTCTTGAATTAACTTACCACCATAGCTACCCATACTTTCATTCATGTTAGCTATCCAATGAAGAAAATCATCACCAGGGGCTACAGGGCAACGATAAAGATGAATCCCTTCGATTATTTCATACTTAGGTGCAGAACCAAACTCGACAGTGATTAGGTGAACTTCATGTCCAAGTTTGATAACTTCTGGATATAATTCTGCTACGTGACGGGCAATTCCTCCAACTATTCTAGGTGGGAATTCCCAAGCCAACACCAAAATCTTCATCTTTAATGACTCCTCACGTGATCACCTTACCAATAAATACAGTCTGTTTAATCTCTGTTGTACTGTTGGGTCTTCAAAATTACTTTAAATGCTTCTTTGGCATTATTTGCGTTTTAATTTAAGTAATATAACCAACAATCATAAATCTATTTGTTATTTATGTCCGTCTCCTGACAATAAACGGGATAATAATTCATTTAAGTATTCCTTATATGTGAAAACTTAAATACCCACAGTTAACAGCTTTTAAACTATTTTGAAGCTTAGACGTTTTATAATTTACCTCTCTACCTACTCGTTTTAATAACATGAGCGATCGCATTTCTTTTATCCGTTCTGATTTAGCCCAATTAGCTGCTTATACTGCTCACCCAGGCGGGGAAAACCCAGGGTGTGTTGATCGCCTTGATACTAATGAAAGTCCTTTAGATTTGCCAGCAGAAATTAAATCTAAATTGGCATGGGCATATCAACAAGAAATAGAAGCTAACCGTTATCCCGATGGTAGTCATCATGACTTAAAAAGCGCGATCGCTGATTATGTTCAAGAAACCGCCAATTCTCCCCTTAATCTCTCTACTGCTAATATCTCCGTCGGTAATGGTTCAGATGAACTAATTCGTTCATTGTTAATTGCTACTTGTTTAGGGGGATGCGGATCTATTTTAGTCGCAACTCCCACTTTTTCGATGTACGGTATTTTAGCTCAAACATTGGGCATTCCTGTAGTTAGTTTGACTAGAGAAGTTGATAGTTTTGCATTAAATATTGCAACAGCTATTCAAGCGATCGAGACAACCAGTAACCCTCCCATTCGGGTAGTCTTTATGGTGCATCCTAACTCCCCTACTGCTAATTGTCTCACAGATAAAGAACTAGATTGGTTAAGAAATCTACCTGAAAATGTTTTAGTAGTAATTGATGAAGCTTATTTTGAGTTTAGTCAGATATCGGTGGTTGATGAATTATCCCAGCACCCCAACTGGGTTATCCTACGTACATTTTCTAAAGCTTTTCGTTTAGCTGCTCATCGAGTTGGATACGCGATCGCCTCTACGGATTTAATTGCTGTGTTGGAAAAAGTACGTTTACCTTATAATTTGCCTAGTTTTTCCCAGGTAGCAGCTAAAACTGTTTTGCAGCAACGTCAATTGCTATTACCCGAAGTTGCTGAAACTATACAAGAAAGAAAGCGCGTTTTGTCGGTTTTACAAGCAGATGATAACTTGCAAGTATGGTCTAGTATGGCAAATTTTGTCTATCTTCGTCCCCAAGTTAATAGCGAAGATGATTATGAAAGTGTCCTTTTTAATATTACTCAACAGCTTAAATCTCAAGGTACATTAATTCGTCATACTGGTGGAGGTTTGCGTATTACAATAGGCACTCCCGCAGAAAACGATCGCACTCTAGAGCGACTAAAACAGATTATCGGTGATTAATTTGAGGGGAGTCAGGAAGTAGGTAGTAGGTAGGAGGTAGTAAAGAAACGCACCTTAGAGCGACTAAAACAGATTATTGGTGATTAATTAAAGAGGAGTTATGGAGTCAGGAGAGGGGAGAGGGGAGAGGGGAGGAATTCAGAAGCTAAAAGCTAAAAAACTAAAAAGAATCTAAGAATATACGGCGTTGTCGTAGGGAAGGTTGATTAATACGTCTTGCAACACGGCTAGGAATGCCATAATCATGAATATGTCCTAAACCGACTAAAACAATTATCTGGGCTTGAGGCTGAGTTTGATAGTATGAAGCGATCGCCTCTGCCATTGTCTCTTCCCACAAAACCTGAGCAGCAAAAAAGTTATCAAAATTATCACTATTACCGTGATCAGAATCGGCGTGTTGTTGGTAAATTGATTGTAATTGTTGACGATATGCCTGATTATCAAGTTTTATGGTATTGATTGGGGGTATATATTTTAAGTCCTTGCCTTTAAGACTATTTAAGCCATCTTTTGCTACTTTAAAAGTGATTTCTGTAGGGGTATTTAAGGCTATTAAAGGAATCTGATTTGCCTGTGCAAAACGTAAAATTGGCGCATAAAATTCCCAATTAAACCCCCAGCGACTATCAAATTCAGTTTGTTCTCTTAATTGAGTTTCACTTATTTTTCCTGCAAGATAATTATCTAAGACTGGTTGAAACTGACGCTGAAACATTTCTAAAGCGATCGCTGTTGTCTTGGACTGTTTTTGCTGATGATGAAGTTGGGTAATGATTTTTAGCTGTGCCTTATGGTGTTCAATGTTATCATGACGCTCTCCCAAGTAAATAATCTGATGATTTTGCAGTTGCTTAATCAGTTTTTGCTCATTGCTGCTTTGGGTAATAGGTTCAGCATTAGTATTTATGTTATGGGGGTATTGTATGAGAAGACATCCCAGGAGAAATACACCTAAAAAATAAATTAAAGTGGGAGTTTTTAACTTCATTATCTGTGGTTGAATGATGGTGTTAATTGTAAATTCTAGTTACATCTTAGTTAAAGATTATTTAAAAAATGAATATCAATTCTACTCCCCTTCAGGCACACTCGCTTTGTCTTGATCATCGTAGTTTGAGCCAGATGTTAATTGAACATGAGAATATTTTAATTATTCAAGATCTAGATGGTGTCTGTATGGGTTTAGTAAAAGATCCTCTCACTAGAGTGATGGATATTAATTATTTAACCGCAGCTAAATCTTTGGGTAATCACTTTTATGTTTTAACTAATGGCGAACATATTGGCAAACGGGGAGTAAACGGCATTGTTGAGAGGGCTTTTGCCGATGATCTTAGAGTCAAGGAAGAAGGTTTATATTTACAGGGTTTGGCTGCGGGGGGGGTACAATGGCAAGATTGTTATGGTAATGTTACTCATCCTGGGGTAAGTGCAGCAGAATTGGACTTTTTGGCAACAGTCCCCCAAGAGGTTATTGTTTGTCTTAAAACATTGGGTGAACAACTTAAATATGGCTTAAATCAAACGCAGTTGGAAGTATGTATTGAAGCAGCCGTTTTGGATAATTTTGTTTCCCCTACAGTTAATTTAAATGTTTTTTATGAAATGTTTCGCGACTTTCCTCAATTGTATGCGGACTTGCAGCAGGAGATGGAATTGTTGATGACTCGCTTATTGCAAGGATCACAGGTACAAGGTTTGGTTGATTCTTTTTTTGTTCACTATGCCCCGAATTTGGGCAGGGATGATCAGGGAAAGGAAATTATGCAGCCAGCCAAAGGTGTTGATCCAGGCACAACTGACTTTCAATTTATGCTACAAGGCGCAATTAAGGAAGTGGGAGTAGTGGTTATTCTTAATCATTATTATTTTTGGCAAACGGGTAATTATCCTTTGGGACGCGATTTTAATGCCCGACAAGCACCCAGACAAGCAGAAGAGTTAGTGAAACTGGTTGAGGATAATTTTGATGCTTCCCTCATGCCTACTATTGTTGGTGTTGGCGATACTGTCACTAGTAAGGGAGTTGATCATCAAGGCAAATTAGAATTTAAACGCGGTGGTAGCGATCGCGGATTTTTGGAGTTGATTCAAACCCTCGGTAAACGGTTTAATACTGGTAATATTACTATTTATGTTGATAGTAGTGGCGGTGAGGTTAAAAATCGTCAACCTTTGAAGTTAGATAAAACTAACCCCCAGCAAGTAAAGGTTATCCACGGCCCAGGTGACTATCGCGATGATGGTGATCCTTTAACTTTAAATTTTGTTTTCCCTGGAGGACACCGAGAGTATATTGATTTTTTCTGTTTTGTGGCGCAACAAAGACAATTTTAAGTTGATATTTTGTCTATTTAAACAGCAACACCCAAGCTATACTCACTGATTGATTTTCTTATAGTTATCAAACTATTTTGGAGTGTCATTAAAGAAAAATCTTCGCTTTAATATCTCCCTCTTTTCCAGTTAAGAAAATATCAGTTTTTTTAGATGGGTGTTGCTAACCTTATTTAACGAGACGAATTGGGAATAAATCAGGCTTGCTACCTCCTTCCTAAGAATCTGGACTAAGCTGATTTAGCTCTAATTATTATTTTATTGAATTCTGCTTTCAATCTCGCTAAATGATACATAAGTTAATATTTTAAACAGGTTTGAGATCGGCATTAACTAGAGTAAATACTTGATTAGCATTTTGCTCTATTTGTTTGAATTTATCAACTAAAGGTAGAATTTTTTGTTCTTGTTCTTCTACGTAATCATAGATATTAAGGAAATTACGCTCTATTTCTTCGTAGATAATATCTAATTTAGAATGCAATTTTGCTGATAATTCCGCTTCAAAACGCGCCTTTTCTTGGTCTAGTTTATCTTCAAACTGACGAATAATTTTACGTTTTTTTAGAATTAATGTGCCACCCGCAAATAAGATACCAACTCCTGCAAAAGCAGTACCAATAATATCTAATAAAACTATCTCTGTTAAAGCTGCGATCGCTGTACCTGCAACAGTTGCTGCACTACCTCCTAAAAATCTTGGCGCAACACTGGCATTTACTGATTCAATGGAATGTAAAAAGGTTTTATCATCTAGTAAACCAGCTACTTTTTGCTGTACTTCTTCAACTATTTCTTGGCGACTTTCTAGAGTATCAATTGTAATTGTATTGGTGGTGACGTGATTAACTTTAATATCCTGTAAATCATCTACCAAACTTTGCAATAAAGTTCTAATACCACTGACAAAATGTTTGATGCCGTCTTGTGATATTTCCCCTAAAGATGTTTTTAATTGGACTTCACAATTGTGTTTTAATTCATCCATCCAAGTAGGCACTGATTTACTGGTGCGAAATAAGACAGCAAATGAACCTTTGACTAGGGTAAATAAAGATAATTGTTCCCGAAAATCTTCTTTAACTCTAGTAGTAATTGTGTCATATTTAGCGAGCAATCTATTGATTAAAGACTCCAATTCAAATCCAGACTGGCGTTTATTTTGTTGTAGTTTTGCTTTTATTTTTCTAACTGTTGCCTGATCTTTAATTAATTGCTGTTGAATGGAAAACAAATCTTTTCTCAATAAATCAATAATTTGATCTGTAGTTTTAGCTACTCCTTGCAGTTTTAATTGTTTCGTCCCCCCATCTTTAAGTGTTTGCTGAATGTAATTACGCACAGTAGCAAAACCACTATGATCCAAGTCTCCATTAACTTCTAATTCTGCCGAAGTAGCAAAAACCATCGGATCTTGTATACCTTTTTCAATGGCTAATTCCCTTAGTTTCTCTTTATTTTTGGCTAATTCTTCTGGTTTGGTTAGATCTGCTTGTTGTAAAACAAATACCACCTTTTTACGCCATTCATTATTAACATAATCTAATAGTTCCCAAGCACTACGAGTATAGGGATTTTTGGCAAAGAAAACAAAGAAAATTAAATCACTATTGGGAATAAAATCTTTAGTAATTTCCTGATGATTAGCAACAATAGTATTTGTCCCAGGAGTATCAACTACTGATAAGGTTTTTAAAATTTCATTTGGTAAACCAATTTTACGTAGATACTGATTTACAGGCTGCTCAAATTGATTTTCACTGTAAATAATCTGTTGAATTACATCAGTACAAGGATCGGCTGCGGTTTTACAAATATCTGCTTGCAATAGGGCATTTACAAAACTACTTTTGCCTGCCTTAACTTCCCCTACTACTACAAAGAGAAATGGCTCATTGATATTAAGACGTAGATTACGAATAGTTAATTCTAATTGTTGATTATTAATATCTGTTGCCAAACTTTGTAAATGATTTAAAACATTATCCAAATCAGATTGATATTTAACCAATTCCTGATCAATAATAAAACTATTCATAACTAAAAATCCTCAAGCTTAAAATAAAATAAACTGTAATAATATCAAGATATTTTGCCAAGAATGGCTTATAATTTAAAATAATAATGCTAGATAAAATAATTATTAATTCCTAGAAACCATCTACGCAGGCGAGCATAATTAAATACCCAAAACATCTAATAAATAATATAAAAATCAAATACCTATAGCGTTGATAAAATTAATTAGGTATACTTCAACCATCAATCAATAAACAAGAAAAACCACTATACATAAAGTAACATTGATTAAAAATTAATGAGTCCTACTAGAGCAGTATTATGTGGCTATTATGGCATGGGAAACGCAGGGGACGAAGCCTTATTAGTCTCTCTGTTGCAAATGCTGCCGACATCAATTGAAGCGATCGTCTTATCGGGTGATCCTCAAACTACCGAAAAACAATATGGAGTCATTAGCTATCAGCGCAAATCTAGTTTAGCAATTATCAAAGCCTTAAACCAAGCAGAAATATTTATCTGGGGTGGTGGAAGTTTAATGCAGGATAGCACAAGTATTGCTAGTCCAATATACTATGCTGGGTTGATGGCTTTAGCTCAAAAAAAAGGTTTAAAAACGATCGCCTGGGCGCAGGGAATAGGGCCCCTAACAAAACCTCTAACTCGTTGGTTAACAAAACAGGTATTATTAGGATGTGATGCTATTACTGTTAGAGATAACGCTTCAGCAGAATTATTAAATAGTTGGCAATTAGAACATTTAATTGCACCTGATCCAGTTTGGGCATTAAAAAGTAAACCCGTAGCTCAATTAGATGAAATTAATATATCTCAGGTGGCGGTAATTTTGCGATCGCATCCCCTACTTACTACCCAACGTTTAAAAGTTTTAATTAAGGCTTTACAAGATTTTCAACAACAAACCCAAAGCTTTTTACTACTAATTCCTTTTCAACCACGTCAAGATATGGCGATCGCCCAAACCATAGCGGAGCAATTAAACCAAAATTATCAAGTTTTATCCCTCAGTGATCCACAAGAATTAATGGGACTATTTAAACAAGTTAAAATGGCGATCGGGATGCGCCTACATAGTTTAATTATGGCAGCAGCAGCAAATTGTCATTGTTTTGCACTGAGTTACGATCCTAAAGTAAGTCAGTTAATGAAAGATCTAGATTTACCAGGATATGAATTAACAGATCTACCATTAGATCCACAAATAATTAGTAGTAATTGGATAAGAGAATATAATTACGGACAACCTTTAAATAAAATTGAAATTCAATCTTTGAGGGATGAAGCCCTAATTCATCAACAACTATTAAGAAAAGTCATCGTAAATGATGATTAAAAATAATCTACCTTGGCATTTTTGGCAGCAAAGTATAAGCTATATCTAACTAAATCTAAAGTCAAGTAAAAGAATAAAATCCTCCTCTCAATCAACCTCTATACTGAACTTAAAATCAGCCAAATAATCATGCTTTTTTAATGGAGCAAATTTAACACAGTTTTTAGGGGAAATTACCTAGTTTAAAACTTTAGATTTTGTCGCTGTATATTCTGACCAACCTTCTAGATATAAACACTATGAGCGAAGCTAACAATAATACCAATTATCTTGATTCTCAATCCAATTTTACCAGCCTAAATCAACCTGGGAATGAACAGAAGTTAGCAACAGAAACAGTCAGCCAACCTATTACAAATCATAGCCGTTATCTGAGCGAGGATATCATTCCTCTTGAAAGCTTTCAAATTAAGAATGCCAAAGCCGAAGAATCTTTAGAATTAAAAATGGATTGGCAAAAAATAGCTTTAAAACTTAGAGAATACAATCGTAAATTACTTAAAAATGTCTTTCGTTTAGAACAAGAATTAGCAGACATTGATAATAAATATAACAAGTATGTAGAAAAATCTCAGACAAGCGATGTCTTGGTGGCTCAACAAGCCGAAGAAATAAAAACCTATCAAGAACAAATATCTCAACTTAATCAACAAATAGATGAGCAAGAAATAACAATTAATGATTTATCACAACAGTATGAATTGTCTCAACAACAAACAGTTCAATTAGAAAAAGAGTGTAGTTTATTACAGCAAGACTACGAAAAACAAGCCACTGAATTAGCTGCAAAAGGTAGAGAAGTAAAAGAATTACAAACTAAAATCTGTCAACAACAGCGTTATGCTTTGCAATATAAAGCCGAATTAAAACGTTATCAAGAAAAAACTACTATCAGTAGTGTTTCTAGTCCTGATCCCGTAATTACTCCTAAAGTTAGCTATTCAAACAACCGTTCAATTAAACCTTGGTCAACTTCAACTATTCGAGATCCAAAAATATCTTTACCTCAAACAGCTAAAATCGAACCTTTACAACCTACCCCAACTGTACAAAAAACTGAAGATATTGCACCTTGGTCAGCACCATTATCTCAGCAAAAGAGCGAACAATCAACAGTAAATTCAGCATCTAAAGCTAAATCTCAGTCCCTAGCTGCGGTTGATTTACCTAGTTTTCCTCGTTCTCGATAAATAATTAACTCTCTACTGCTAAAGGGGAAATAGGAAATTGTCTTATCTTCCCCTGTAAATAAGCTCAGTTATTCTTCAAAGTCTAGAGATATAGCCGTACATGATTAGTTGCTTGACAATTCGGGTGATTATTAAACAGTAAGGAGTAAGGTAGTGGGAGTAAGAGTTGAGTTAGTAATTAAAAAGCTAGTATTGCTATAGTAAAAATTAGCTTCACTTATAAACTATACGAGTATCCACAATAGAAAGCTTAATTTCGTTGCTTGGTTGCAATAGATGTTGCCATCCCAATTGAGAAAGTAAATCAGTCCATGCAAAAGCTATATCTGGATCATTGGGTTTATTGATACGACTTTGCGCCAGGTGAGTTAGAGCGTCGTATAAAAGGTTGTGTTGCACATATACAGCATATTTTTCCAAGTTTGAACTATTAGCTAATTGAGTTTGTAACTCTTGGTTAGATGGCTGACGAGATAACCAGCCTGATAAAGCCATATCTATTTCTTGTTTTGTGCCAGCACAGTCAATTTGCAGACTCCAAGTATAGTTTACCTTTGGGGAAAGGGCATATTGTGCTTTTGGAGGTAGAGCAATACCTATAATTCCTGATGGCTGCGGTGTGGAGAGGATAGCAGTATAGATTCTTTTACCTGTTGCTAATTCTGTTACTAAAAATTTCATCTTATTAATTTTGTTGGCATTCTCAGGCACATGAAACCAAAAACTTGGATAAGCAGAAGCCGTGAAATCGCGATTTCTATCCCCTAATAAGTAGACAACATCTTTAGTTATTTGATTACAAGTATTATTAGTCAGTTGATCACCACCTCTTGTTCCTCCTGCTGCAAAGTCATCTTCAGGAGAACCTGTATCTGGTGCTGGGGGTAATCTAGTAGTCTGAGCTTTTTTGCCTTTACTATATCCAGGGTTGGGAAGCAAAACTAGGCTAATTAAGCAAATAAACAGTAATAATCGCCAAATTTTAGCAAAGCTAAACATATTAAAGATATTTAGTTTTTGATGATCACGAAAGAACATAATTAGATACTTCCCTTAACAAATAATAAGTACAGATGTGGCAATTTGATGTGCCAAAGGTATAGATAGTCAAGCCTTATTTTGGAGTTAGTGGTGATCATAAAACTAGATCTGAAAATACCGCAAGTTCGAGCAGCAGCTAACTATAAAGGTTGATCAACTCAATGTTTCCTTATGCCCAAAAATTACGATATTAAGCAGTTATATTTGTTCATAATTTTAAAAATTCTAAACAGCTTTGGATATATAGCTATCTGTATGATACCAACTTACTTAAACTTTAATTCATAGATAAAAAATATTAATTTTTATAACAAATTGCCTAATAATTATCCGCGCAAATGAAGTTTAATTAGAACTCAAAAATAGACATGATGCAAAACTAAAAACTATTGGAAATTAGCAAAATTATAGATGCTTCAGTCTTACCCCAGACTATATGGATAAATCAGATATCTTAGCTACTCTTGTTAAAGAAGCTTGCAAATATCCTCCTGGACATAAAGAACGTCAAAAAAGATTAACGCAAATTATTAAATTAGCCAACAAAAAATTATGGAAGGAAAACACAATTTATTATGAAGACGCATTACAAGAAACTTGGATTTATTTTTGTCAAAACGTCTGCGAAGGCAAAACTACTAACCCCTACGATCCTGAGCGAGCAACTATTGTAACTTGGATTAATAACTATCTTAAATGGCGACTAAAAGATGGTTTTATTAAACAGGAAATGCAAAAAAAACAAACAGCCTCGATTCAAATTGGTCAAGATAATCAGATTATCGATCCTGTAGATAATTTACCAGCACCTACCCAAAGTCCTTGCATCTTAGAAGAAATTGAAGCTTGGGTAAGAAAAGATCCTGAATATAAATTACGCCAAACCCATTTAGATAAGCATTCTGAAGTTACTTGTCAAGTCTTAATTTTACATAGATTGCCCTTAGAAACTCCGTGGAAAAATTTATCTGAAGAATATGGTATTTCTGCTGGAACTTTAAGTAGTTTTTATCAGCGTAAATGCAAGCCTTTGTTACGAGATTTTAGTAAGTCTCAAGGGTACATATAAGTAAACATTAATTAACCATGATTTTCAATTCTCAAAATATAAAAAATAATGCTCTTTCTTTACCAATTACTAGGAAAACGAGGAAGATAGCTCAAGAGTTTGCTGCACAACAAATAAATAAATATAAGGTAGAACGAGTCTTTTATAACACTGTGGCAGTTCTAACAGTAAAAAACTATTTAGAAATGTTGGGTATTGCTACTAATTTAGCCCAAAGTGATAGTTGGAATCCGATTATGCGTATCTGTGATGATGTGGCAGACCTGCATCTTGAAGATTTGGGTAAAATAGAGTGTCGTCCTCTTAAAAGATCTGATGATAGTTGTTATATCCCGATGGATGTCTGGGATTTTCGTTTGGGTTATGTTGCTGTGGAAATAGATGATAATTTTACCGAAGCAGTAATTTTAGGCTTTGTACCACAAATTCAAACTGAATACCTAGCAATTAGCGACTTAAAACCTATAGAAACTTTAATTGACCATCTTGATTATCTACAACAAAACCAAGATAATACTTTAATAGTTAATTTAGGGCAATGGTTTAATGATCTTTTTACTCCAGCTTGGGTTCGGGTAGAAAGTTTATTAAATCCTGAACAGTTAACGCCAGCATGGGGATTTAGAAATCTGGAATTGCCTCCAGAAAGTTTTTTGCCATCATCAAGAATCGATAATCATAGCATTCAAAGAGCCAAACTGATAGATTTGGAAATTCAATTAAGAAGTCATCCTGTAATATTATTAGCAGAGATTACTCCCGAAGATTCTGGCAGTACAGCAGTAGCATTAAGAGTTTATCCAGATGCTAATCATGCTTATTTACCCCAAGGATTAAGTTTAAAAGTAATTGAATTATCAGGAGAAGTATTTATGCAAGCCCAAGCTAGAAGCAGAGATAACTTTATTCAATTACAATTTAGTGGGGAGACTGGAGAAGTCTTTGCGGTTCAAATAGCCTTAGATGATGCACAGCTTACAGAACAGTTTCAAATTTAGAGATTGCTTTTATGTCTGTATATGTAGCTTCTATAAAAATTACTGAAGGAAGTTTTGCCAAAGGATTTGCAGTAACCCTGTTAATCAGCAAACAAGGACACTCAACTGAATTAGAGATTAGTTCACAATTACCAGCAGCCCCCCATATTCCAGCGCAATATAACTTATGGCAGACAGCTTATTTGGGTTTGAATTTACCTGCTCGTTTGGAGTCTAACAAAGCTTTTATTTCTAATTATTCCCGTTCTGAAAATTGCGATCGCGCATCTTATCAATTATTAACAAGTTTTAATCAATGGTTGAATGCGGATTCTTTCCGTCCGTTAAAGGAAAAGTTTTTAGCAAGATTAAATCCTGTTGATGAAATTAGAATTTTGATTCAAACTGAAAATATTCAATTGCAATGTTTACCTTGGCATTTAGTTAATTGGTTTGAGTCTTATACGAAAGCAGAAATCGCCCTGAGTAAGCCTTGCTATGAAAAAGAAAAGCAAGCTGCTATTGATTTAAAGTCTCAAGTCAGAATTTTAGCCATTATTGGTAATAGTCAAGGGATTAATACGGATCGCGATCGCCATATACTAGAACAGTTGCCTAATAGTTCTGTAACTTTACTGGCAAATACTAATAGAAAAGAAATTACAGAAAACTTGTGGGACGATCTGGGTTGGGATATTCTTTTTTTCGCAGGACATAGTAATAGCGATCCCTATAAGCAAACTGGCTGTATTCAAATCAATCAACAGGATAGTTTAACGACTAAAGAATTAAAATATGCCCTAACTAAAGCGGTTGCTAAAGGCTTAAAAATAGCAATCTTCAACTCTTGTAACGGCTTGGGTTTGGCTGGTGAATTGATAGATCTTAAGATTCCGCAAATTATTGTGATGCGTGAACCTGTACCAGATAAAGTAGCTCAAGAGTTTTTGAAATATTTCTTAACGGCTTATGCTAAGGGGGAAAGTTTTTATTTGGCGGTTAAGGAAGCGAGAGACAAACTACAAGGATTAGAGGATCATTATCCCTGTGCCACTTGGTTACCTGTAATTGTCCAAAATCCTGCAGAAATACCCCCAAATTGGCAGCAATTGTATCGCCAGTCACCGCAATTAGTGGGTAAAATCGCTTCAAAACGAGCAAAAATTCCTCTAGCCCTGGCAAGTAGTGCGATCGCCACCCTCGGAGTAATTTTTTTAAGACAGTTGGGAATGCTTCAAACCTATGAACTACAGGCTTTTGACTATCTCAATCGACAATTACCCCCAGAATCAGCAGATCAACGACTATTAATTATTGGTGCAGATGAACGGGATATCAGCCGTAATGGATATAAATATCCGCTCCCAGACGAAGTTTTAGCCAAGTTAGTTAATAAATTACAACAGCATCAACCAGCAGCGATCGGGATTGATATTTTTCGCGATTATCCCATCGCCTGGAAGCAGCAAGATCCTAAAAATGACTCACAAGCATATTGGCAACAACCTAATGTAATCAGTATTTGTCTTGGGGATGATCTCAATAATAGTGTTGCACCACCCCCAAAAAGTCCCTTAGATCAGGTTGGGTTTGATAATATTTATAGTGATTTTCAACTAACTAATGGTCAAGATGATCTAGTTCGTCGTTATCTACTTTCCCGTACCAATAACCCTGTAGCCCAAACCAGTCATTGTAAAACCGATTATTCCTTTGTCTTACAATTAGTCGCTTCTTACTTTCATAATCGCAATATCCCCATAACTACAGTGGGCAATAATTGGCAGTTTGGTTCAAAAGTTGTTCCCCGACTGAGTAATGGTGATGGTGGTTATCAAAAGTTTGACGCACGGGGTAATCAATTACTGATTTCCTATCGTCGATCATCAGAAATTGCTCAACAGGTTAGTATTAGGGATGTTTTGCAATCGGGAGCTAACTTTGACCCTAGTTGGATTAAAGATCGTGTGATCTTGATTGGTGTTACTGCTAAATCAGTCCCAGATATCCATGATACTCCCATAGGTGAAATTAGAGGTTTACATCTCCACGCCCATGTTGTTAGTCAGCTTATTAGTGCGGTAGAAGATCAACGCCCCTTAATTTGGTCGCTACCTATTTGGGGAGATTGGGTATGGATTGGATTTTGGTCAGTTAGTAGTGGGTTGATTATTATCCTGAGACAGGATTCTTTGTATCGTAGTTTGGCAATTTTTGGGTGTGTAACTGTTTTAATTAATATTTGTTTACTGGCTTTAACTCAAGGTGCGTGGCTAGCATTAATTCCAGGTATTATGGCGATCGCTTTGACGACAAGTGGTATTTGGATTATTGATCTACAGCAAAGAATCCATTAAGTCCATAATTTCCCTACTTGCTGGAGAGATTTCAAGATTACTTTTTTCTAAATCTGCTTCTAATAGCCCTTTAAGCGCAATTAATTTCATACTATTTTCGGCTAAGGTTTCGGCGATCGCTTTACCTGCTTTAATATATCCTACTGCCCCCAAATCCATTAACGCGGATCTACGTAATTGTAAGTCATCTCCTTCTAAGGCTTGGATTAAAAGTTCCCCATACTTATCCTCACCAGTTAATTGATACATGGCTCTAGCAGCAGCATATTGCACTTTGGGGGTGGGATGTTTAATAAATGGCTCGATTAGATCTATCGCTGCGGTTGCCTTTAATGTCCCTAAAGCCTCAATAATTGCTTCATAAGGTTGTACTAGGTGGGGTTTGCCTGGCACTCTAACTGCTGCTGCTACTCCTCCCTCTAAAAGTTCCATTAGGGCAGGAATAGATTTAGGTGATTTGAGCATTTCTAAGGCTTGGGCTGCTGCCTCCCTAACATAAAAATCGGGAAACTGTAAACAACGAATTAACGGCTCTACTGCTTCTGCTGTTTCTAATTTACCTAAAGCTCTTGCAGCATTGCGACGCAGGGGATAACCACCATCGGGGGCGCGATCTTGCTCGTCTTCTAACGCCATTATTAAAGTTGCGATCGCTTCTGAATCTTTTACTCGAAATTTCCCTAACCACCAGGCTGCATAATATCTTGCACCTAAATCCTCTTTTTGTTTGAGATTGGCGATCGCTGTTTCTACCGTTAATTGTTCTGCTTCCATTCTTTATTCTATGAACATAACAATACTCAGAGAAGTAAACAAATACGAGCTTTCTTGCTGGCATCCGCATACTCTTCTGAGTAGTGCTTGTACAAATCAAGTATCTTGATTTTTATATATTGGCTATCTTACCTTAGATAGACCTATAATCTCTTCCTGTAACTAGCTTCTGACTATTCTAGCTTAGTGCGTTGATTGCATAGTCTAAGTAGCTATTTGCTTCAGTAGCAGGATCGCCACTCAAACCATGATTGGATTTGATGTATTTTAAAGCTTCAATGTACCAGCTAGGAGATAATTCATAAGCACGGTTGATTTCATCCAATCCAGCTACTAGATATTCATCCATTGGGCCAGTACCACCAGAAACTAGGCAGTAAGTTACCATTCTTAAATAGTAACCAATGTCACGAGAACATTTTGCTTTCCCTTCGGAAGAAGAAGCGTAGTTAGGGCCAGGAGTGCTAGTAGTGTAGGGGAATTTAGCATACACTGCATTAGCTGCACCTTGAATTAAACTTTGAGAGTTGTTAGTTAAAGCTTTAGCAGCTTCTAAAGAAGCATTTGCTTGCTTAAAACGACCAAAAGCAGTTTGAATTTCAGTGCTGCTTAAAAAACGACCCTGGGAATCTGCAGAAGATACCGCTTCAGTTAGAGGAGTTTTCATGATTTTGATGTTTCTCTTGTTTTACTAATTATTGAATCAATAACCAAAGATTGGTTAACCTGCTCAAAAGGAGCAATTATTTTTATCTGGATTAACCTACCGCAGAAGCAGCACGATCAAAGTAACCAGAAATTTCTGAAGCAATTGCACTACAGTCACCAGGAGTGATTCCGTTAGTATCGTTAACAATCGCTAAAGCTGCGTCTTTCATTTTTTGTACGCCAACAGCTACGGAAGCACCAGGAGTACCTAGAGCTTGATAAGTTTCACGTAGTCCGTTTAAGCAACGATCTTCTAGAACACTAGCATCACCTGTGAAGATAGCGTAAGTGATATAACGCAAGATGATTTCCATGTCACGTAAGCAAGCTGCGTTACGACGGCTAGTATAAGCATTACCACCAGGAGCAATTAACTGAGGTTGCTCTGCAAATAAAGCACGTGCTGCATTAGTTACAATTGCCGAAGCATTGCCAGTAATACGGTTTACAGAATCCATACGTTTGTTGCTTGCTGCAACCATTGCACTTAGAGCATCTAGCTGACTAGTGGATAAAAATTCACCACGAGCATCGGCTTGAGACACAACTCTAGTAAATGCGTCGAACATTATAATTAATCTCCTACTTGATTTAAATTTTGGTTTAGTTGAACTTCAAAAAGGAATCTTAACTTAAAACTACTTTTAGCTACCAGCGATCGCTAGCTTTTTAAAAGTTGTTAATCGCAGAAGGTGCTAAGTTTCTATTCTCTAGTTACTTAGTCACACTTTATTAAGTCACCTAATAAAACTTTACACTCTTAATAAAAACCTTAAGAGAGATGACTTGCAGACTTGTTCCTTTAACGGCGATCGCCTAAGAATCTGTCTATAAGCATTTATCCCCTAGATAACTTTTATACAACGATGATGAACTTTTGTTTGTTACATCTTGTTAATTTTCCTCTTTTAGCTGATCCTGCTCAACTTTTTAAAATATTTGTTAAGTTTTTCTTCAGCTTTTCCGCTTCTATTACATTTTGAGTTACTACCAATTAACTTATAGGATTCTTTATCTTTTCTTAAAATAATTTAATCCGTATTAATTAACTGGAGTCTCAAAATTATGTAATCAAGAGACTTAAGGAAATCAGTTTTCTTCTGTTTTATTATCTTATTTTTCTGTTACTAAAAGCAATTTCCTGTTACTTTTATCAACATTTTGTCGTCTAACGTAAACAAGTTGTTTAATTAGGTATTTTTACTTATTAAGCAGAAGCATCAGCGCACAATAGTTTATAACTTACCAGCCAACGCCAATTTGCGATCTAGATCGAATAAAAAACCATGAATATATTCTTCAGTCCATTCTGACCCATATAAACGAGTGAGCATACCCCTGGCTGGATCTTTTTTAGATCTATAATCAGCATAGCTTTTTTGAGCTTGAAGAATTGCGGATAATTGCTGAGGATCTCTAATCTCCTCTGCTTGCTTAACAAACTCAATATAAGCAGCCAGATAATCCTTAAAAGCTGCAAAGACTGTAGTTTGAACCACCTCAGTTTCGCTTGGGCGAGTCCACAAGAAAGCAGGAGAAAAATATTGTTGAGCTTCAGTCGGAAAATCGCCTCCCCAGGGTAAATCCTGTTGATAGGAATGAAACATAGGCATAATAGGGTCACTGTATTTAGCTTGATATGCTTGATCTTGGCTAAATAGAGGCTGCATATCAAGAGCAATTAAATGTCCCCCTGGTAAAGTTACCAAATCTGCCCCAAAGAAAGGTAAATCATAATTTATTTGGGGAAAAATCACCAAATTTAGCACCTGAAGAGCATCACCGCCTTGTACATGGGCTGCTCTAATTTGTCTTAACTTTGACGATTGATATCCGTAGCTGGTAGTCAATACAGGCTCTTGTTTTTTTCCCTTACCCATTAATCCTTCCTGACGTTCAAAACCCGTAGGAATAGGATAAGGCTGTAAATCTAATTCTGTTTTCAGAATAGCGATCGCGTGATCTATAAAAGGTTGATATAAAGTCATACTAAGATGCTAGCGGGGTGAATTAGCTTATAGCCAATAAACTGGTTGATAGCTCTAAGCTTTTAAAATCAAGTTTACATTTGATAATCAAATATAATTCATCTATCAATTCGCTTACTTGTTTATTTTCTAGCTGAAGGGACTGCTAAAGGAGAAGCATCTTCAAAGAGAAATTCATAGAGAAATCTTTGCGACCATTGTGACCCGAAATAACTGCTAAATAAACCGTGGGCTGGATCTCTTTCAGCACTATACTGATCGTATGCGAGTTGGGCAGTAACCACACGTTCGATCTCGTTTGGTTGTGTCAAAACTGTGGCTTGGGCTAACATTTGCCAGTAGAGATTGATATACTCTTGATAAGCTGGAAATAGACGGTTGACGACCGTTTCAGAGTCCGTTTTAGCAAATAGAAGATATTTAGAAAAATACTGATTAGCGTCATAGAATTTCATTTCTAAATTTTGTGCTAATTCATTATATTTATCGCGAATCTCACGCATAGGCTCAATATACTTATCTATATAGGCGCGATCGCGAAATAGGGGCTGAAAATCTAAAACTACAAGAATTTTCTTTTGACCGAATGATAGAAAATCGACCCCTAATAAAGGTATGTCATAATGGTGAGCAGGGTAAATCACACTGTTAAATACTTGAGCCGTTTCTCCTGCATCTATATATGAATAACGGATTTTACGCAGTTGTGGGCATTGGTAACACCAACTTTGAATTGTGGCTGGATTTTTGCCTCTAGCACTAACGTTAGATTCTAACCCTGCGGGAATCGAACGACTACGTAAATCGAAGCGTTTAAAAAGCTCTTCTTCTAAATATTCTTTAAAGGGCGCGAACATATAATTATTGCAATATACACTAAGCCTCATAGCCAGAATATAGAAGCAATCAAGTTTTAGTCTCTTTTTCTCCAGACAAAGCAACAAACTGTAATAATGAAGTCAGGAGTCAGGAGACAGGAGCGGTGCATCGCGATCTTGTTGGTTTCCATCAAAGAGCGAATGCACCAAGAAGTCAGGATACAGGATACAGGAGGGGGGGTTAGGAGAAGCTCAGAAGCTAAAAGCTAAAGAGTAACGAGTTAAGTAATAGGTAGTAATGATCACTCAAAAGCTAAAAGCTAAAGAGTAACGAGTCAGGTACTAGGTAGGAGTCAGTAGTTTTATAATTACTTGCTAGTTGCTATATAAAAGAAACCTACTACTTAATTCACTCTGGAATTTTGCTCATTTTTTCTAGATCTAAGACAGTTGCTAATTGACTTTCACTCATCAACTCTTCTTCTAAAACGATCGCTCTTAAAGATTTGCCTGTTTCTAAAGACTTTTTGGCGACTTCTGCTGCTTTGAGATAACCAATGTGGGTATTAAGAGCCGTTACCAAAGCTAAACTAGTTTCTGCATAGGCTAAACAACGATCGCGACGGGCGGTAATGCCAGCTAAACAACGCTGACTTAAACTATCTATTGTATTACCCAAAATTTCAATACTATGAATTAAATCATAAGCAATTAAAGGCATCATTACATTTAATTCCAATTGTCCTGCTTGAGCAGCAAGAGCGATCGCTGTATCATAGCCCATAACCTGAAAACAAACCATTGAAGTCATTTCTGCCATCACGGGATTGTATTTACCTGGCATAATTGAAGATCCAGGCTGGACAGCAGGTAATTGTATTTCCTTAAACCCTGTTTGTGGGCCCGAATCCATTAAACGTAAATCATGGGAAATTTTGACTAAATCCTGGGCAAGATTACGTAAACTCCCTGAAACGTTAACAAAGGGACTCATACTCTGCATTGCTGCCATAAGATGGGGAGCAGGTTGCAAAGGTTTATTGATGTATTCACCGAGTAATTCTGCCACGCGAGAACGATATTTTGGATGGGTATTTAATCCTGTGCCTGTAGCACTACCCCCTAAGCCTAATTTATAGAGATCCTGGGCTGATGTTTCAATCCTTTGTAGATGATCGATTAAAATTTGTGACCAAGCTCTAAATCCTTCCCCTAAACGTACAGGTACAGCATCCTGCATATGGGTACGACCAGATTTTACTATATCTTGAAATTCTAAGGCTTTGGCTTGTAAGGTCGCGATCGCGTTATTTAACGCAGGGTAGAGAGTCTTATCTAAGGCTAATAATGCACCGATTCTAATGGCAGTGGGAATTACATCGTTAGTAGATTGACCATAGTTTACATGATCGTTAGGGCTGATTTTTTGATAATTACCTTTTTCATCCCCCAATATTTCTAAAGCACGATTAGCTAAAACCTCATTAATATTCATATGATGAGATGTCCCAGCCCCAGCCTGATAAACATCAACGACAAATTGATCCCGTAATTTACCTGCTAAAATTTCTTCTGTCGCCTGCACAATTGCTTGACTTACTTGAGCATCAATACACCCTAATTCAGCATTGGTGATCGCTGTGGCTTTTTTGATTAATACACAAGCATCTACATAGGTGGGTAAGGGCTTAATACCACTAATTGGAAAGTTTTCTGTAGCTCTTAATGTCTGAATACCATAATATACATTGCTGGGAATCTCTTTTGACCCCATTGAGTCTTGTTCGATGCGATAGTTATTAGTCATCTTTGATAAGCTACAGATATTTTTTTTCCAGAAATCAAGATACTATAGTCTCGATTTTATTGCACGCCAGTTTTAATATTTGGAAGACATAAGTAAGCTTTTAGTTTTTAGCTTTTAGCTTTGACGCTCAGCTAATCCGTACTTGGTAGCTTTTGGCTTCTTAGCTTTGGGCTTATCACTGATAATTACTACTAAACTCCTAATTTACATTGTCCCCTTGTGGGATTACTTATAATTCCTTACTTCAGGCTCTTTATTTACTACTATCCAACCCCCCACTACCTAATACCTACTACCCCCTACCTACTACCTACTACCCAAACCCCCACTACCTATATCCTGACGATCCACAATCAATTTATACTAAATTACACCTACATACTTATCTAAAATAGATAAAAATTATTCAATCAGCAGCTACACAAAAAGATTATGAGCTATCAGATGGATCGACGGGCTTATGCAGATACCTATGGCGCAACAACAGGCGATCGCGTAAGATTAGCGGATACGGAATTGTTTATTGAAGTGGAGAAAGATTACACTACCTACGGTGAAGAGGTAAAATTTGGTGGTGGTAAGGTAATCCGCGATGGCATGGGACAATCTCCCCTATCCCGTGCAGAAGGGGCGGTGGATTTGGTCATTACCAATGCTTTAATTCTCGATTGGTGGGGTGTTGTTAAAGCGGATATCGGTATTAAAGACGGCAAAATTTATCAGATTGGTAAAGCAGGTAATCCTAATATTCAAGACAACGTTGATATTATTATTGGTGCAGCTACCGAAATTGTCGCAGGCGAAGGACATATTGTTACCGCAGGTGGCATTGATACCCATATCCACTTTATTTGTCCCCAACAAATTCAAACGGCGATCGCTTCAGGTATTACTACCATGATTGGTGGTGGTACGGGCCCTGCTACGGGAACAAACGCTACTACCTGTACCCCAGGATCTTGGAATATTTGGCGAATGCTTGAGGCTGCCGAAAGTTTTCCGATGAATTTGGGCTTTTTGGGTAAGGGTAATAGTGCTAAACCATTCGGATTAGTCGAACAGATCGAAGCAGGAGTAATGGGGTTAAAACTACATGAGGATTGGGGAACAACTCCCAAAGCGATCGATACTTGTTTAACAGTTGCCGATCAATATGATGTGCAGGTAGCTATCCACACCGATACCCTCAATGAGGCTGGGTTTGTAGAAAATACCCTCGCTGCTTTTAAAGATCGGGTAATTCATACTTACCATACCGAAGGTGCTGGCGGTGGACACGCCCCTGATATTATTAAAGTTTGTGCCTATCGTAATGTTTTACCTTCTTCGACTAATCCGACTCGTCCCTTTACGATTAATACTTTAGAGGAACATCTCGATATGTTGATGGTTTGTCATCATTTAGATAAAAATATCCCTGAAGATGTTGCCTTTGCAGAATCCCGTATTCGTCAAGAAACTATTGCAGCAGAAGATATTCTACATGATTTGGGCGCATTTAGTATGATCTCTTCCGATTCTCAAGCAATGGGTAGAGTTGGCGAAACTATTATTCGTACTTGGCAAACTGCCCATAAAATGAAGGTGCAAC
This sequence comes from Chondrocystis sp. NIES-4102, assembly GCA_002368355.1. NCBI lineage: Bacteria > Bacillati > Cyanobacteriota > Cyanophyceae > Chroococcales > Chroococcaceae > Chondrocystis > Chondrocystis sp. NIES-4102. Next base: position 2,906,180 of record AP018281.1, read on the forward strand.
GGGGAGTTTTAAATCCAGAAACTACACAAGCTGCCGATAATTTTCGCGCTAAACGCTATATTGCTAAGTATACTATTAATCCTGCCATTACTCATGGAATTGCTGATTATGTCGGTTCAATTGAAGTAGGTAAACTTGCAGATATTTGTCTTTGGAAGCCTGCTATGTTTGGCGTAAAACCAGAGATTGTAATTAAAGGTGGCGCGATCGCTATGGCTCAAATGGGTGATCCCAATGCTAGTATTCCTACTCCCCAACCTGTATATATGCGTCCTATGTTTGCAAGTTTTGGTAAAGCAACTGCTACTACTTCTATTTCTTTTCTTTCTCAAGCTGCTTTAGATAAAGGTATCCCTCAACAAATTGGTTTGGGTAAAATGATTCGTGCTGTTAGTAATACCCGTAATTTGAGCAAGGCAGATATGAAATTAAATGATGCTTTACTCAATATTGAAGTAAACCCCCAAACCTATGAAGTTCGAGCAGATGGTCAACTATTAACTTGTGAACCTGCTACCGTTTTACCTATGGCTCAACGTTATTTTCTTTTTTAATTCTTGCTATTTTTTTATAAGTGGTTGGATAAGCTTGCTCAACCCAAGCATCCCCAACGCGCTTTTACCTGGCTTAACTAAAATAATTATTGGTGCATCCACCAATGCCGATTAATTATCTTGGCTTGATTCTACTTGATCTTCAGAAGATTGTTTATTCCCAGCATCATTATTATAATTAGAACCTCTCTGGTTTCTCTTACCATAGCGATCCGATGGTTTGCGAAACTTACGAGCATTCATTTTATTACGAGCAGCTTTTTCTTTTTTCGCATGGCGACGTTTAGCCATTGTTTCTTTTAATCTCCATTAAACAAATGAAACGCTATTGGGAAATGCCTATGAAAACCACTATGTTCTATTCCCAAAAGCGTTATTAAATTCTATTTTAGTAAGTTAAGTTGCAATCTAGAAACGATTGTTTCTGCGACCACCAAAAGAACTTCTTTCTTCACGAGGTCTTGCTTTATTAACTTTAAGATTGCGATCCATCCATTCTGCTCCATCTAGAGCCTGAATTGCTTTATCTTCTTCTGCTTCTGCTTCCATTTCTACAAAAGCAAAACCACGTACTCTTCCAGTTTCGCGGTCTGTAGGAATATGTACACGTTTAACAGTTCCATACTCAGCGAAGACATCACTTAGATCTTCTTGATTAATTTCATATGATAGGTTGCCTACGTAAATCGACATAAACGGATTGTCTCCATGATGAATGTTGCGTTGAGAGAGACGATATTCTTAGAACAAAGCTTAATCAATACTTGAGTATCTAAACCCTGCGATACTGAATACAAATTCTATTTTCACATCTTAATTCTCAGTCTGTGCTTATGGTAACACCTTTATCGGTTTTTGAAACCCTAATTTAGGTTAAGTTATGTGCCACAAATCAAGAAAAAATATTAAGGATTTATTATTTAATTCCATTTATCTTAAGGAACTTAAATGTTACACTAGATAGGCTTAACAAAATTCACACATTCAGGATTTCGGGTGTTTTCGCATCAAGAAAATTCGCCTGAATGAAGGATTAACCCGGAATAGGAGTAAAAAAAATAATATGCCAGTCGTTTCTCTCGCAGAACTTTTAGAATCTGGGGTTCACTTCGGACATCAAACTCGTCGTTGGAATCCTAGAATGGCTCAGTATATCTATACTGCTCGCAACGGTGTACACATCATTGACCTGGTACAAACAGCACAATTGATGGAAGAAGCCTATGAGTATATGCGTTCTTCAACAGAAAAAGGGAAGAAGGTATTATTTGTAGGTACAAAACGCCAAGCTGCAGGGATCATCGCCCAAGAAGCATCCCGTTGTGGATCATTCTATGTTAACCAAAGATGGTTAGGTGGAATGTTAACTAATTGGGAAACTATCAAAAGTAGAGTAGAAAGACTCAAGGAAATTGAGCATTTAGATCAAAGTGGTGCTTTAGATAAAAGACCTAAAAAAGAAGCAGCCGTACTACGTCGCGAGATGAGTAAATTACAAAAATATTTAGGTGGCATCAAAATGATGCGTAAAGTGCCAGATATTGTAGTAATTGTTGATCAAAAACGTGAACATAATGCGATCGCTGAATGTCAAAAATTAGGCATTCCTGTAGTTTCCATTTTAGATACTAACTGCGATCCTTTAGTTGCTGATGTGCCTATTCCTGCCAATGATGATGCTATTCGTTCAATTAAATTAATTGTCGGTAAATTAGCAGATGCAATCTATGAAGGTCGTCATGGTCAGTTGGATAATCAAGACGATTATGATGAATTTGATGAAGGAATTGACATAGACGAAGAAGAAGATATTTCGGCTCAAGAAGATGCCCAAATGTATGAAGTGGATTCTGATAGCGAAGAATAACCACTTACTTTACTAATTCTATTTATATTAGGTCGGGGGCATATTTTAAGCCCTCGCCAATGTAATTTAAAATTATTTTGTCCTGTACTTAGTCAAATTAAAAGATAAAAGAATATAAAACAGATGGCAGAAATATCGGCAAAAATAGTTAAAGAACTCCGCGAAAAGACTGGTGCGGGGATGATGGACTGCAAAAAAGCATTAGCAGAAAATAATGGTGACATGACCAAAGCCATAGAATGGCTACGTCAAAAAGGTACTATTTCTGCTGACAAGAAACAAGGTCGTGTAGCAGCAGAAGGATTAGTAGAAAGTTATATTCATACTGGTGGACGTATAGGTGTTCTAGTTGAAGTCAACTGTGAGACAGATTTTGTAGCTCGTCGTCAAGAGTTTCAAGAATTGGTCAAAAATATTGCGATGCAGATTGCAGCTTGTCCTAACGTAGAATATGTCAAGGTTGGCGATATTCCCCAAGAAGTTGCTGCAAAAGAAAAAGAAATTGAAATGGGTCGAGATGACTTAGAGGGTAAACCAGACAATATTAAAGAAAAAATTGTTTCTGGAAGAATTGATAAACGTTTAAATGAAATATCACTACTACCTCAACCTTATATTCGCGATCAAAGTAAAACAGTTGAAGATTTAGTAAAAGAAAGTATTGCTCAATTAGGAGAAAATATTCAAATTCGACGTTTTGCTCGTTTCGTTTTAGGCGAAGGTATCGAAAAAGAAGAATCTAATTTTGCTGAAGAAGTAGCAGCACAAACAAAACAAAAGTAAATGCTACTGCATTAAGGATTTGATGAGGGTAGTTAGAGCCTGCGATCGCGAATTACTTTTATACTACTTAAACTCTAGTTTTAGTTATCTATGTTATGACTTAACTAGAGTTTTTGCTTTTTAAACTTTGTGAGCAAGAAATCCCTTACACACTTCGACAGCTTATGTCTTGATAGGTAACTGAATATAGGATGACAAAATCGCTGGAGCACATTAAACAGAATCTGAATAATTTAGAATTAGCTGTAACCGAAACAGCAGTGGAATTGGAAAAATATTACCAGAGCTATTTAAATGTACTAAGTTTATCAGTTAAACAGCAGTTAATTTTAGCTAGCTATCAAATTTGTACTCAATTTTATCCCCAAGCATTTCTTAATTTATCCTTAAGTAATAAACAAGATCTACAGCAGCTATTAAGACATATTGGGATAGATCTAAAACCTATTTTAGATAGTATTTTGGCAGAAAAAGAGTTAGAGCCAGAGCCAAAGGAGCTTAATTTAATGACAGAATTAATTAAGAATTTACCTAAGCCTAAGAAAAGAAAAGGAGATGAGAAAGAAGAGGAGGAAGAAGCAGAAGAAGGAATATTAACCGCAATAGATTATGAAACAGTTAAAGCCCAATTAGGTAATATTGAATTGATTGCTATAGATACTTCCCTACAAGAGCAGTTAGAAGTAGAAAATACAGAAGCGGAAACAGAAAAACAAGCAATCAATCCTAGAAATCCAGAACATCTTATTTTGTGGCACAAGCAAATTGAAAGAAAGATTAAAAAAACCTTAGATTCTACTTCTAAAAAAGTCAATAAATTATTACAAGATTCAGGTATTATTCCCGATCGCGTTCCTAGTAAAATTATTGATGTAGCGATCCAAACAGATGCTAACGGAGGTAATAGAAATAGCCGTCAATTGCCTAATCTGCCTAATATTCTTCACCTAGCAATTGAGTCTGAAAAGGAAAATCATAACTCTGCTTTAGATACTGCATTCCAGATTAGTTTATTGCGTCTGCGTCTTGCAGAAATAGAATTTAGTGATCATAGTTTAAATGCTCAACGAGGACAAATTCAAAAATTAATTAATCAAATTAAGAAACTGAATTATCAATATATAAGCCTTAAACATGAAGTTGCTGTTGCCGAGGCTCAAGCTGCATGGCGATCTTGTTGGTATGAGGATTAAAATTTATACCCGTTAAAAATTGACTTTCTTTTATTTATGTAATATAGTAGAGTATGGAAAATATTCGCAAAAACGCCCTGTCTAGTTTAGTATTGCTAGAAACACCTCTTATCTATATTTTATGCACGAATATATTTCTCAAAAATATTACTGAAATCACGTTTTGTGTAGCGATCTAAAATTGTGGCATTATAATTTAAAACTATCGCATTAAACTGCTTAATAAACGTTTCGTCAGTTTCAAGACTACCAATTTTATACATTGATGTTAAGCCATTAAAACACAGCATAGCATTATTGCGCGCCTGTTCTTGCTGATGTTGTAGCTTGCCCATGGTTATTAATGCTTTGTAGATATCTTTTAGAGATTCTATTGCGTTTTTTTCTACATCTATACTAAAAGATATGCGTTCATTAAAAGTAAACTTTAATTCAATATCCAAGTCTATATTACCTGCGGTTTCAATAAATACTTCGGATACCTTATGAGTAACATATTCATAGCGTATAACTTTTCTTTTACTAGAAATAGCCGAATCACCATCAACATGAATTAGAGCCAAATTAGTAAAGCAATACTCATCTTTTTTAGATTTAATTAAGAAAAATATTTTTTCCCCATCTTCGTGAAAAATATAATCATCCGCATCTACTTTATCATAGTCACTGGGAGCAACAATTTTACCTATATCACTTAAACCTAATGTTTCGGAGGCTAATTTTTTAAACATAGTATAATTAGTTGAGCATCAATATATATTTAATTTGGTCTAAGACCATTATTGTATTTACAATTAAAAGCAATTATTATTCATTCCGCAATAGATGTAAAAGAGTATTAATATTTTTGCATTTGTTTAACAAGTTTTATCGTCTCTATACTGACAGTACAAACACCTAGAAGTAAATTTATAACTTCTTCTTTATAAATAGCAAAGCGATAAATATTAAATTTCTCAGCAATGGTTTTATCTTTGGGTTTCTTTTCTTTATACTGATCTAAAACCCATTCTATTGCACTACGGTTGCCTAGTTTATATTGCCAGGCTTCGGGGGGAACACCTTGTAAACTGGTATTTGTATCTAAAATAATAATTCCCTTGTCTTTATCTGCTTTTAATTTGACTGTAGGGGTTGTTGCTGTAGTTGAAGAAATATCAATACGTTTTAATGTGTATGGTTCTGTAGTTTCATAATTAATATGCAAATTCATTAATCTTTTTCCCCAGACTACCCATTGCTGGAAATTATCATAAAAGGGAATGCGAGGAAAGTCACGTTTTAAGTTTTGTTCATATTTTTGTCTGTAAGCGGGGTTGTGTAAGACAGCGTAGGTGTAATGGAAGATATCTAGTTTGGTAATGTTTGTATCTTCATAGTAGTTTTGGAATTGTTGTAACCCCCAGTCGGTTATGTTTTCTATACGCTTTCCCTCGGAGTCGTAGCGATAGAGTGGGAGACATTGATTAGCACCTGTAACGTGCAATTCTGCTATACAATCAGTAGCTAAACAGTTAAATGGGCGATTACTACCAAAGCTTTTGAAAGTAATAATGTAATTGCTATTTTTTAGATCGTTAGAAAACATATCATAGTGATTTTGAGTCAATCTATGATTAAATATTTTTTCTGTGTAGTGAAAAAGTTTTGAAAATGGTCTATATAAAGTTTTTTGAATTAAGGAAAGATCGTAATTTGCTTTAACTTGCCTATTAAAATAATTATCTAAAGAAGAATTCCACCTTATTGACAATTCTTTTTGCTTATTATTAAGCGATAAATTATATTGTTTAACAAAAAAAATCATTTTTTGAGTCAAATTTTGTTGATTAAAATCATAAACCCATTCATCTCTTCCAGTTTCTACACCTCTAGAAAATAACTCAAATACTGCTTGTTGTGATTTACCTGCTTTAACCTCTTTATCAATTAAAGGAATAAGACTATCAAAATCATTATCAGTCTGATTGAGCCAGTTATTTTGTTTATCTGGAATAGTATGTATAAAATCGATTTTAGTTAATTTAGTAGAAGCAAGAAATTTTAACTTATCACTAGATGTATCAAATTCTGAACGACGGGAATAAAATATTTTACAAGGATTGCTATGTTCATCATTTTTCTTAACCATAAAAAAGATAGCAACACCAGTTTGAATTCCAAATACATTATGAGTAGTACCAGATAACTTTGAATTCGCCCTAACATTTCCTCCTAAATCAATAATATAAATATCACTAAATTCATTCTTTACAACTTTCCTAAACCCATCAAAAGTACGAGCATCTATAAAGGAAGAATTAGTAATAAAAGCTAGGATACCATTATTATTTAGTCTATCAGTTGCCCACCGAATAAAACGAGTGTACATATCATAGATAACAATTTTATTCTGTGCAGTACCCTGTTTAATATACGTTTCTTTAATTCTTTTATCTATTTCTGGATAACTACGATTAGCATTATTATCATTAAAATTTTCTTGCTTGGCGTTATAAGGAGGATTGCCAATAATTACAGAAATTTCGTTTTCGTTTTGACGTTTAATTCTGGCGGTATTTTCTACAGATAAAGCAAATAAATCCATCTGCTTACCATAGAAAGAAGTGTGATCCAAAGTATCTACAAAACAGATATTATCAAACTCCTCATACTCCCCCATCTTTTGTTTATAAGTATATTCAATATTAAGATTAGCAATGTAATAAGGTAAGATTGCCACTTCATTACAAAAAATCTCATGTTTATACTTCTGCTTAAGTTTATCCTTGGGTAAATATTCAATTAATTCTGTGATAAACGTACCTGTACCTGTTGCAGGATCTAATATATTTACACCAGGATCTGCAAGTAGCTTACCAAAATGTTTGTGAGTTAAATAATCAACACTTTCCACCATGAAACGGACAATTTCATTAGGAGTATAAACAATACCCAATCTATCAGCAGCTTTAGGATTATATGCCCGATAAAAATTCTCATATATTGCTTTTAGAAACTTTTGTTTCTCATGATGATTAGCAATATTAGCAGCCGTGCGTTTAATTACCTGATAATACCTTTGGATAGTCGAGAAAATATTTCTTTTCGTCTTACCAGTAAAAAAAGTATTAACTACATTTTGCAATTCCCTGGCAATATTATTCTCCTGATGAAACTGCGACTCATTAAAAATATTGATAAAAATATCTTCTGTTAGAATGTGCTGTAGGATCATCTCTCGCACATCCAATAAACTAATATTAGGATTAATTGAATCTTGGCAAATTTGCAAAAACTTATCTCTAGCGACAACAAAACTTTGATTCGTTTCCGATTCCTTACCAATCAAATCGCGTAGAGTTTCTAAGATCCTTGGTAAATCCTCTTTAAAAGAATTAATCGCCTTACGAAAATCCGTTATCTCCGAAGGAACATAACTAATAAATCGCGCAATCAAACCATCTAACTGTAACGCATCTTTCATATCAACGCGCCCAATTTCCGAAGCACCTTGAATTAAAACTGCGGTTTGAGAGTCTTCAAATAAAATATTATTATTCGGATAACCTTTAGCAAATTTCTTATCAATTTCCTCATCTAAATTATCATACTGATCTTTACTTTCCCAAAAACCATAATCAAGTCTTATTGCATCCTTAACTGTGCCATCAGGACGAATGATTTTACCAGCTAAGGTGCGATAATCAAGTTCTAGAATTAATAAATAATCTTTTGGCTTACAATACTCATTAAGTAAATTACCAAAAGCAGTTCTAATTGCAGTCTCCTTGCGCGAACCACCATATTGAATAATTTTTTCTACTTCCTGATGATATTGAGTAACCAATAATCTAGACATAACTATTATTAAAAAAGTTTGAATAGACTTATTGTTCCCTTAATAATCCATCTATCTATCTAATAGTTTTCCACAATAACTAATATAAACAGTTAATAAAATACCTCAACATATAATTACTAGTAAAACCTCAATGACTTGTTAATCAGTTCAACATATAGTGTATGAAAGAAAAAGCATAAATCATGAGTACATTAAACTTATATAAAAATTGCAATATATACCTAAGTAAAAACAAACAAATGTAATTATTACCTTAACGTTTGCTTGTTCATATATCAAATAAAACCTATATAAATTGCATATTAGCAAATCAAACATAAACCCAAGTACATAAAAACCTTTGCGCCTTTGTGCCTCTGCGAGAGACTAATCAAATATAAAGCCTTGCACCAAAAACCAAAATAGATAAAAAATCTTTACCCATTTACCTAAAATAAATCAAATACAAAGACTTGCGCCAAAAACCTAAACAGAAAAACCTCTGCACCTTGGCGTAAGACAAATAAAATCAAACTATAACCTAAACATACCTCAAATAAATCTGTTCATTAGCCTTAACCGACTTAAAAAAGTCCACTACTGGGTTAGGATAATCAACCCCCAACCTAACTTTATAACGTTTCTGCTCATCTTGATTTAACTTCCAAGGTTCACGGGCTAAATTACCTGGTAGGGGGGCTAATTCAGGTAACCAATGCTTAACATAACTACCTTGCGGATCATAATCCTTAGTTTGTTTAGGAATATTAAAATAACGAAAACCACGGGCATCATTACCCACCCCTGCCGTATAATTCCAGTTACCCCAATTACTGCACACATCATAGTCAATTAATAAAGATTCAAACCATTCTGCGCCCATCTGCCAATTAATACCAAGATTTTTAGTTAAGAAACTGGCTACATTCTGCCTACCTCTGTTAGACATAAAGCCTGTGGCTGCTATTTCTCGCATATTAGCGTCAACTAAAGGATAACCAGTTTTACCCTCTCGCCATAAATCAAAGCGTTTCCAGTCTTCTTTCCAGGGTATCTCGACTCCTCGTAACCCTGTGATTTTAAATACTTCATTCCCATGTTTAGCAACTATAAAACGGAAAAAGTCGCGCCAGATTAATTCAAAGATTAACCAGTAGGTAGAATCATTTTTAACCCTAGTTTTTTCATACTTGATCACTTGATCATTAATATAGCGAGGGGAAATACAGCCCAAAGCCAACCAAGCAGAAAACTTAGAAGAATAGTTAGCCCCCAGCATACCATTGCGAGTTTCTTTATATTCCTTTAAACAATCCTGTTGCCAAAAATAACTCTGTAGTCGATCAATAGCTGCGGTTTCTCCACCTTTAAATTCTAAGACTGCGCGATCGCAAAATTCGGGAGTAGGTAAACCTAAAGCTGCTAAGGTTGGAATTTCACCTATTTCTATTTCTGGGAGTGGAGGTAAATGTTGAGGTGCAGCGATCGCTTTTAATATTTTAGATTTACTTTCAACTGATTTACGGAAATTAGTATAAAGTTCAGGTGTCTGACTAATTTCAAAGGGTAGATCGCCTGGTAAATATAAAGTAGATGTCCAAAAAGTTTTAACTTTAATATTATTAGCTGCTAAAGCCTGATTCAAACGAGAATCTACTTGTTTCTCCTCATAGGTAACTTCCTGACTATAAAAAACCTGATCTACTTCCAACTGTAGGGCGATCGCTGGTATAATGTGTTCAGGTAAACCCCGACGTACAATTAAATTACTACCTAACTTTTTAAGAGAATTACGCAAATCAGTAACACTTTCAACTAAAAATTGAGCGCGAAAACTCCCCGTCTTAGGAAAACCAAAAGAAGTCACCCCAAAGTTGCGATCGTCAAAACAATATACTGGAATTATCTCTGCTTGCTGTTTTATACCCTCATTAATTGCTGGGTGATCATGAACCCTTAAATCATTACGATACCAAACTAAAACGCGCTTACTAACCATACAATTCCCTAGAATTCCAGCTATTACCTATTAGGCTAAAATCAACTTACAGAGTACTATATAACCTAACTAAATTACCCAAATCCTATAACCATCAATAGATAAATAAAAACCACTTGTACTATCTTCGCGTCTTTGCGCCTTAGCGCGAGATAATTAAACCTATCAAATCTCCTAAATCTAAAGACAATTCATGACCAAATCATTCTCTCTATCCACATGGCTTGATCGCGATTCTTTAGCTGCGGGAATATTTCTCGCTCCTGCCTTAATTTTACTAGGAATTTTCCTATTTTTACCCATTGCCTACCTACTATATCTCAGCTTTACCACAGGCAGCTTTACTATGGCTGGAATTCAATGGGTAGGCTGGCGCAATTACTTACAATTATTTACAGATATAGACTTTTGGCAGGTAATTGGTAACACTATATATTTTACCCTGGTCACAGTAATTCCCACCGTTATTATTCCATTGTGTCTAGCAGTTTTACTAAATCGTTCTTTGCTTTTGCGTGATTTTTTACGTACAGCATACTTTATTCCCTCTATTACATCCTTAGTAGCTGTTGGTTTGGCTTTTCGTTGGTTATTTCAAACCGATGGCCCAATTAACGAAGTATTATTAAGGTTTGGTTTAAATCCCATTCCTTGGCTAAGTAGTACCGTTTGGGCTATGCCAGTTTTAATATTATTAAGTACTTGGAAGCAATTAGGATTTAACTTAGTATTATTTTTAGCAGGATTACAGATTATTCCTCAATCTCAATACGAAGCAGCAGAATTGGATGGGGCTAATGGGTGGGCGAAGTTTAGATACATAACCATTCCAGGTTTAAAACCAACTTTAATTTTTGCCATTTTAACTACGGCTATCTTTACACTGCGAAGCTTTGAACAAGTTTATATTATTACTGGTGGCGGCCCATTAAATTCAACTAATTTACTGGTTTATTATATCTACGAACAAGCTTTTTCTCGTTTTGAATTCGGCTATGCAGCAGCAGCAGCAACTATTCTTTTGATGATTGCTTCTGTATTTGTATATATTTATTTGCGTATTGGACAAGAACAATAAAAGATGTATACTTGCTAAATTTTGAAAACTGATTATTATGGATAAAGTACCACTACCGCGTTGGTGACTACCTCACAAGTTTATTGATCTATGCTTGATTTATGAGGGAATAGCAACAGTTTTTGTGGAAGTATACCGAGCAAGTACTCGGAAATGGAAATAGAAACAGCCAATTCCCACCCTGGTATTCCAGGTCATAAACTAAGGTAAAACGGCGTGGCGGTGGACTACCTTTCAGGTTAGACGAATTAAGAAAATCTTTTATTTACTCTCAAAGTGTGATTTAAAATTTACGAAGTGAACCCAAGCCGAAGGCGAACGGGCGGGGTACTATTCACCTAGCACCCAGATATATATTTAAAACAAAATTTCTGTCAAAAATGTAACAAGAAATACAACTGAGAAAGAGTTAAGATGAGCTATATAATTTTTTCTATAGTTGTAGATGCCCAAACTATCACTATCTCCCTATCAAGCTAAGTTTAATGCAGATACATTTCAACTAAATAATGGGCTGACAATCATTCATCAGCATTTACCAGCAACTCCTGTAGTGGTTACAGATATTTGGGTGAAGGCAGGCGCGATCGCTGAACCTGCGGAATGGTCAGGAATGGCACATTTTTTAGAACATATGATCTTTAAAGGTTCTCCTAATGTGATGGTGGGAGAATTTGACTGGTTAATTGAAAATACAGGCGGAATGGCTAATGCAGCAACTAGCCATGATTACGCTCATTTTTATCTAACTACCGCAGCCTCACACTTAGATAAAACATTACCTTGTTTAGCAGATATCCTATTACGGGCGACGATCGCCGATGAAGAATTTATCCGCGAGAGGGAAGTAGTATTAGAAGAACTTTATGCTTGTCATGATGATCCCGATTTTTTGGGGTTTCAGGCTTTGTGTCAAAATCTTTACCAGTGTCATCCCTACCGACGTGCAATTTTAGGGGATAAGGAACAACTTTTAGAACACACACCCAACCAAATGCGTTGTTTTCATCGCACCCATTATCAGCCAGAAAATATGACGGTGGTAATTATCGGTGGCATTGAAAGAGAAAAAGCTTTAACACTGGTACATGAGAACTTTAGCGAATTTACTGTACGTTCTGAATGTCCACCTGTAATTATAGAAGCAGAACCACCCGCGATCGCCGTACGTCGTCAAGAATTATATCTCCCTAGAATTGAACACGCACGCTTATTAATGGCTTGGATTTGCCCTGGTGCAGAAGAAATTGAGTCGGCGATAGGGTTGGATTTAATCGCTATGATTTTGACTGGAGGACGCAGCTGTGGCTTAGTTCGCCAATTAAGAGAAGAAGAACAATTAGTAATTGATATTCACTGTAGTCTTGCGCTACAAAAAGATTCAAGTATGTTTTCTATTGGTGCATTACTAGCTACAGAAGAAATCGAGTTAGTGGAAAATTTAATCTGCGATCATTTATGTCAAATACATAATCAATTAATTCCCGAAGCAGATATTGTGCGTGCCAAAAGACGATTAATTAATGAGTATATCTTTTCTACAGAAACTCCCAACCAACTAGCGAATATCTATGGATATTACAATATTGTGGCAACCGCTTCCACTTCAGCCTTATATCCTCAGATAGTTAGTCAATTAAACGCCGAACAGCTTAGTGCGATCGCTCAACGATATCTTTCTCCTGAACGTTATGCCATTACGATTGTTAAACCACAATAAAAAGAAAAATGCAGAATACACAACTAGATTCTGCACCTCTACTCAAATATCATTAAAGCCAATAACCAATTAATAGGGCCATTTCCAATTAACCACTTCAGGCTTATCCATACCTTCAGAATGAGCGTAAGCTAAAGCATCAATAATTTCATTTCTCATTCTTTCTCTAACATAAGCAGCACGAGAACCCAATTTAGGCACGCGATCGATTACGTCAATCACTAGGTTAAAGCGATCAATCTGGTTAAGAATTGCCAATTCTAGAGGGGTATTAATATTGCCTTCTTCTTTATAACCCCGTACATGAATGCGTTCTTGTTTAGTACGGCGGTAAGCTAGCTTGTGAATTAGCCAAGGATACCCGTGAAAATTAAAGATAATTGGTTTATCAGTAGTAAAGAGAATATCGAATTCCTGATTAGACATTCCATGAGGATGTTCAGTTTCAGTTTGCAGACGATATAGATCCACAACGTTAATAAAGCGGACTTTTAAATCAGGAAATTCCTCGCGTAAAATTGCCGTCGCTGCTAAAGATTCCTTAGTAGGAATGTCTCCACAACAAGCCATAATCACATCAGGTTCATCTGCATCTGTTCCACAGTCGTCATTACTTGCCCATTCCCAGATACTAATACCTTTAGTACAGTGCTTAATTGCTTCCTCCATCGTCAAATATTGCAAATGCAATTGCTTATCGGCGACGATCACATTGACATAGTTTTTACTACGCAAACAATGATCGGCAACGGAGAGTAAACAGTTAGCATCGGGAGGAAAATAAACCCTAGTAACATCAGCACTCTTATTAGTTACCAGATCAACAAAACCAGGATCTTGGTGGGAAAAACCATTATGGTCTTGTCGCCAAACTAAAGAAGACAACATAATATTGAGGGAGGATATCGAAGCTCGCCAGGGTACGTGTTTTTTACAAATATCGAGCCACTTAGCGTGCTGATTAAACATCGAGTCGATGACATGAACAAAAGCCTCATAAGTGTGGAAAAAGCCATGTTTTCCTGTCAACAAATAACCTTCTAACCATCCTTCTAAAGTATGTTCACTCAACATCTCCATCACGCGACCATCAGGAGAAAGCATACTACCATCTTCATCTTCTGGTAGATAGTCCGCCAACCAGGTTTTTTTGGTAACTTCATAAATTGCCGATAGACGATTAGAAGCAGTTTCATCGGGGCCGAATACACGGAAATTGTGCATATTCTTACGCATTACATCTCGTAAAAACAGACCCAGTACCCCAGTGTTCTCAATTTCCACAGTAGCATTGCGCTCCATTTGCACTGCATAGTTGCGAAAATCAGGCATTTTTAATTGCTTACGCACCAAACCACCATTAGCTATGGGGTTAGCACTCATCCGACTAATTCCTTTGGGAGCAAGTTCTTTTAATTCAGGTATCAAAGTTCCATTAGCATCAAATAGTTCCTCTGGTTGATAACTCTTCATCCAATCTTCCAACAGCTTTACGTGTTCAAGATTAGAGTGCATTCCCCCCATTGGTACTTGATGCGATCGCCAGAAACCCTCAACCTTGTGTCCATCTACTTCTTTGGGCCCAGTCCAGCCTTTAGGAGTTCGCAGAATAATCATCGGCCACCGTGGACGAAAAGCCTTATTTTGACTACGGGCTTCTTGTTGAAACTCCCGAATTTTAATAACGCATTCTTCCATAGTTGCTGCCATTTTCTGGTGCATTTCTTCTGGATCAGAACCTTCTACTACATAGGGAGTATAACCATAGCCACGGAATAAGCTATCTAATTCTTCGCTACTGATACGAGAAAGAATAGTTGGGTTGGCAATTTTATAACCGTTAAGGTTAAGGATAGGCAGTACTGCGCCATCGCGAATGGGATTTAAGAATTTATTGGAATGCCAAGCGGTTGCTAAGGGCCCTGTTTCTGCTTCCCCATCTCCAACTACACAAGCTGCAATTAAATCTGGGTTGTCATACACCGCACCAAACGCATGGGAAACACTATACCCAAGTTCTCCCCCCTCGTGAATTGAGCCTGGGGTTTCTGGGGTGCAATGACTACCTATATGACCAGGGAAAGAAAATTGCTTAAAGAATTTCTGCATTCCCTCTGTGTTTTCACTTTTGTCGGGATAAATCTCAGAATATGTTCCTTCTAAGTAGACGGGCCCTAATACCCCAGGTGCGCCATGTCCAGGCCCTGCTAAATAGATGACATTAAGATCATATTTTTTTATTAGACGATTGAGATGGACATATGTGAAACTTAGAGCAGGTGATGATCCCCAATGTCCGAGTAGCCGATGTTTTATATGTTCTGGTTTTAGGGGTTCTTTTAGTAAAGGATTATCCCGTAGATAAATCATACCAATAGCCAGATAGTTACAAGCTCGCCAATAAGCATGAATTTTACGGAGTTCCTCGGAAGTTAATACTGATTCTGGTGTTATGTTTCTCGTAATTGGTGTTGTTACCATAATTTCAGTTTTTAAAGTGAAGAGTTTTAGAGTCTATGAGTAAAAAGCAGTAATGCAAGCTTCTAACTGCTTAGGATAACTATTGATGGTTAAAATTTTATTAAACAGATAAACGGAAAATTTGAAAGCAAAGATTGTTACTGTTTAGTGGTTTAACTATCAATATTAGATAACAAATGGAATTATTTAATATTATGGGGTAAAAATCGGTAAATCCTTGATATGTATAGTCTTGAGGTGAAAGTTTTTGAAAAAATTCTTAATGTTTTTATTATAATTAAAAATTGTCTATTTAAATCAATAAATAATGCTGTTGTACTAGGTTAGTATAAGTAGATATAAGAGTGCGATGAAGCATAACCTGTGCCTAGAGCGATCGCAGATGGATTGTTGATTTTTTACTCCCTAGTAATATGGTAAGACAAGATAACCCACAGGACATCTTTTAGCCTCTAGCTTTTAACTACTACCAAAACCCCCACTACCTCCTACCCAAACCCCCACTACCCACTACCTCCTACCCAAACCCCCACTACCTCCTACCTACTATCGTCACGTTCTCTTGAGGCGACCTCAAGAGCGTGCGTGACGACGCTTTCCGCGCCTACTACCTACTACCCACTACCTAACTTGTAGCCGATAATCACCCAAATTATCCTCCATACTTTTACATAAAAAAGCCCTCAAATCTAGGAATTGAAGGCTGGAAAATATTTAATTAACGCCTAATATATTTAGGCAAATATCGCAGTAGTTTAATCTATTAAACAATAGCTAAGTTATCAAGATTGCCAGTAAAGCCTGTAATTTCGATCATCGCATCTTTAGTCGCATCATACCCAATAGTTGCATCATTAATAACTAAGAAAGTTCCAGTACCATAAGTGTAAGTAGTTGCCTGATTTGCACCAAGGCTAGCCAGCACGGTATTTGGATTACTAGATGCAGCAATTGTACCAAATTCTATAACGTCGTCTGCACTTACTGCTGATGGGGCATCGATAATATCTACACCAATTTTCAAATCTTTAATTACATCAAAATCAGGAGCAAGGGAGTCTGTCAGTTTTGATAAAGCAAAGGTATCGTTACTAGCACCACCAGTCATAACATCCTTTCCAGCACCACCAGTCATAACATCCTTTCCAGCACCACCGATCATAATATCGTTGCCAATACCACCAGTCAGAACATCTTTACCAGCACGCCCTTTAAGATCATCGTTGCCAATACCACCAGTTAGAACATCATTGCCAGCACCGCCTTTAAGATCATCATTGCCAGCACCACCAGTCAGAACATCTTTATTAGCACCCCCTTTAAAAACATCATTGCCAGCACCGCCTTTAAGATCATCATTGCCAGCATCACTTTCAATCACAATCTTAGTGGCAAAATTTAGCTCATCGACATGAATTAAATCATTACCCCTAGCCGTCTTAAATAGAATATGCTCCGTAATGCTCTCAACAGGGACTTCAATTTGATTATCAACCGCATTAATTCCTTCCCCAGTACTAAAGTCGGAATTAGCTTTTACTACTACTCTATTGTTAACAGAATCTAGTGAGAGATACATTTTGTCATCAGTGTTAGCGCCATTAACATCAGTGATAGACAAAATACCTAGACCAAGTGATGCAGTTGTGTCGACATTAGTGGAAGGTGTAACCATATAATTAGCCTCTATTGATTGCCAAATAACTTGATTGTTGAAATCTATAAATCTCTCTAGTTTTTATTGGAAAAATTAGGCGATAAAGCATATTAAAAGCAGCAAAATAGTAATAGTTAAATAGTTGGACAATTATACTTAACTAATTTTACTTAGATGACTAATAAAATCTTTTATAGATACTTTTTCGAGTCTTGTTAACCAATAAACATGAAAAATTTATGTATGCAATAATTATATCTAGATAATTAATCTTGCGTACATGATTAAATTTAACTGATAAAATAAACAGTGACAACCGTATAGTTAAAAATCAATAAAAATCTAGTTAGAAAAATTATTTATTATAAGTTGGGTATTTTACTAAAGTTAACTAGTTAATTAATAACCCTGATAATTATAATTATGTTGATAATTGAGGATTAAAGAATGAAGCAAAAAAGTAGCCAGGGTAAAATAGTTCAATTCTTAATAATCAGCTTTTGATTATCTAATTAGTTTGCTAAGAGAAATTGAAGATTACTATAGCTATTCTCTTGTAATAGTTTAAAAGGTTAATTTGATTGAGCTATTAATAATATACTTCGACAGGCTTTTACTCAATTGACGAGATATTGGCTTTAATTGCGTTGTAGACTAAATAATTAATCTTATATATTTAATAAACAATGCAGATCAGACGTAGAAACCCTAATCCTCAAGTTAATACAGGAGAAGTGGTATATCAATCAAATATCCCTAATTCTGAACCTAATAATATTTTAGAAAAAATTGTATGGTATAAAGAAGTAGAAGTAGAAAGGATGCGCGATCGCTTGCCTCTTGAACAATTACGCGATCAAGTAAAAAAAGCTACACCCCCGAAGGATTTCTTAGGTGCTTTACGCAAAGGTAAAACTAATCCAGCTTTAATTGCAGAAGTTAAAAAGGCTTCCCCCTCCAAAGGTGTCATCAAAGCCGATTTTAATCCAGTAGCGATCGCTCGTGCCTATGAAGAAGGTGGTGCAAGTTGTCTATCTGTCTTAACTGATGAGAAATTCTTTCAAGGTAGTTTTGAGAATCTGAATTTAATTAGACAAGAGGTTGATTTACCTTTATTATGCAAGGAATTTATTATTTATCCCTATCAGATATTTTTTGCCCGCGCTAAAGGTGCAGATGCTGTATTATTAATTGCTGCTGTATTGCCAGATAAGGATTTAAATTATTTTGTCAAAATTACTAAAAGTTTGGGCATGACTCCCTTAATTGAGGTACATACTCTAGAGGAATTAGATCGAGTCCTTGCTATTGAAGGGGTAGAATTAATTGGGATTAATAATCGTAATTTAGAAGATTTTTCTGTAAATTTAGATACTACTAAAGAACTTTTAACTGCTCGTCAAGAAACTTTAGCAAATAAGAATATCTTAATCGTTAGTGAATCTGGGCTGCATCAGGCAGAAGACATTAAGACGGTTAAGGAAGCAGGGGCAAAGGCTGTTTTAATTGGAGAATCTTTAGTTAAGCAAGCAGATATTCCCCAGGCAATAAATAGTTTATTTAGCTAATAAATAATAATTAATCCGCGACTGTTTATTAGTTACTAGCTTTGGGCTTTTAGCAGTTAACTTTGACGCGCAGCTAAAGAGTTAGGGTAGCTTTAAACTCCTCCTACCTACTACCTACTACCTACTACCTACTACCCACTACCTACATTGTCCCCTTGTGGGATTACCTGACTCCCACCCCCTACCTACTACCTACTACCTAACTTATAGCTGCTTATATACGGTTATGCTTAACTAGAACTGAGGTTAATTTGATTAAATTTACTCAAATTCCCTTGCAGATGCTCAATAATTGGGTCTTGTTTGCCTGAAACCCAATAAGCAAAACGTCGGGCTAATATGGGAGCATAAACTAAAGTACTAGTAAAACCAGAAAACAAATAAAGACCTTTAATAGCTGCCAAATTACCCACAAGGGCGATCGCTTGACGATTAAAAGCAACTAGACAATGTTGACACTTGCCAGGAATATCTTCTAGTAGAGGTAAAATATTACTAACTTCTGCACGTATTTGAGTTTCGGCAGTCACAGGATCAAAATTTGCTTGAGGATCACAAGCGATCGCGCTTATTTGACCTAAACACATACTACCATCCATAAATTGTACTGCTCCTGGGTCTAAAATCATCTGCTCTAGAGGTCTATAGGGAGGATTCCAAGAGGATTCTGGTAATATATCTTGAGTTTGAGCTTCTATCTTAAATCGCTCTTGTATTGCTGGCATAACAATAGTTGCCAATTCTAAATCTACTGGAGGAGTCATGATTAATTGGGCATGGGTAAAATAGTTATCTACTTCAATACCTGCTTGATACAGTAAAGATCTCGATAAACCACCAGCACAAACAACCGTATTAGCAGCATAATAACTATTATTTGAAGTTTTTACCCCTATTACATCTTCCCCACGACGCAATAAACCGTCTACCTGCTCATAAACTAGTTTTCCTTGCTGACGTTTAAACGCTTTTATATAGGCATCAGTAGTTTTTTGAGCATGAATATGACCATGAGGTAACTTTAAAACTCCAGCGATCGCATTCGGATTGAGTAAAGGTTCTAAAACACAGGCATCTTGAACACTTAATAATTCAGGAGTAATCGCAAAGTGATCATAATTTTGGACAATAGTTTGAGGATCATCGTGGCGATCGATAGTTAAAACCAAATCTATTTCTCGAAACTCCGTATCTCCTTCCAACTCTTGGGATAATTGACGATGGAGGTCAATGCCTTCTGCTGCTAGGGTGCGAGTAAGATCATCTGTTCCTGACCAATAAGCCAAACCACCATAACTATAGACAGTAGCATTACTCGGTACAGTATCTTTTTCTAATAATAAAACCCGTAAACCCTGTTTACTAAGCTCATAGGCAAGACAAGCCCCTGTTATCCCTGCACCAATTACAATCCAGTCGTATGTCGCCATTTATTTTTTAATTAAAAAGATCCTATGTTATGTATATTCAGTCAGCCTACAGCTATTTTAATTGCGCCTTTGCTTGTTGCCAAAGAGATTCCAACTCTTGGATATTGTAATCCGTTAGAGGACGAGTAGCGAAAGTTTCCATCATGGCTAAACGTTGAATGAAACGCTGATTAGTTCCCTGCAACCCATCAAAGGGATCTAAATCATACCAACGAGCAATATTAATGATGGTAAATAATAAATCACCCAATTCCTCTTGTTGATGAATTTTATCAGTTGTTTGCAAGGCTGCCTGAAACTCCCCCAATTCCTCTGCAAACTTCGACCATACCCCTTCGACATTTTCCCATTCAAACCCTGCTGCTGCTGCCTTTTGGGATATCTTCATACCTGCCATCAGAGGGGGCAAACTACGAGCATAACGTTTAAGTTTACGACTCAGTAACTTAGCTTGTTCGGGGGTTTCACCCTTTTCTGCTGCTTTAATTTGCTCCCAATTATCATTAACTTCGGCAGCACCGCTAACTTTAACATCCGCGAAAACATGAGGATGACGGCGAATAAGTTTAGCTGTAATTCCTTCTGCGACTAATTGGAGAGTAAAATTTTGCTCATCACTAGCAATTTGAGCTTGCAACACCACTTGTAATAATAAATCCCCTAATTCCTCAGCGATCGCTTGTTGATCACCGCTTTTTATAGCATCTACTACTTCATACGCTTCTTCAATTATATAAGGAATGAGGCTATCCTGTGTCTGTGCCAAATCCCAAGGACAACCACCATCAGGCGATCGCAATTGAGCAACTACTTTAATCAAACGCTTTAAGGCAGCTAAGATAGATTGCTCCGTCGTCAGGTCAGAACTCATAATGTAATTTATGTGCGTAATATTCAATTAGATGTTTGCGCTTGTTCAATCATTGCCACTAATGTATGATGGGCATCTTGAGCATCCTTAAGAGTATGATCAAATTCTACTCGCACAGGTATAGTTTCCCCTGCAATTTGAGCAGAAATATTCATACCTTGAGCATCGATCGAATCCATAGTTGCTGTTTGGGTTTCGGGAGCATTACCAAAAACTTGGGCATATAAAATAATGGCATCACGATGATCTTTGTTCATGTGTTTACAGATGCGATCGCTAATTGCAGGCGTAATTGCTTCAGACATAATTATTTTCTCAAATAAAATAAAAAATCAGTTCTCATTTATTATCTCTCTAGATAACATACAAGGACAATTTTAGCTTTGGGCTTTTAGCTTTTAGCTTTTAACTTCTTAGCTTTTAGCTACTCGTTACTCTCATTGTCCCCTTGTGGGATTACTCGTTACTCTCATTGTCCCCTTGTGGGATTACTCGTTACTCTCATTGTCCCCTTGTGGGATTACTCTCATTGTCCCCTTGTGGGATTACTCGTTACTCTTTATCTGTCTCCTATCTCCTGTCTCCTGACTCCTGTCTCCTGACTCCTATCTCCTGTCTCCTGACTCCTGACTCCTGACTCCTGTCTCCTGACTCCTGACTCCTGTCTCCTGACTCCTGACTCCTGACTCCTGATTCCTGTCTCTCTATTCTGACTACAACAAAAATCCCGCTCAGTCATTAAGACCAAACGGGATAAAGGCTAATCAACTACTTAGATCGTATATCTAAATCTAATTATGCTTTAGCTGCTTGACGCTCTTTTGCTTCGGCAATTACTGCTTCTGCCACATTTTTCGGACAAGGTGCATAATGGGCAAACTCCATAGAAAATTGACCACGACCAGAAGTCATTGTGCGTAAGTCACCAATGTAGCCAAACATCTCACTTAAAGGAGCTTCTGCTTTAATCCGTACACCCATAGGATTAGTATTTTGAGATTTAATCATCCCACGACGACGGTTAAGATCGCCAATTACATCGCCCATGTGATCTTCAGGTGTAAAGACATCGACGTTCATGATAGGCTCAAGAATTTGGGGCCCAGCTTTAGGGATAGACTGACGATAACCAGATTTAGCTGCAATTTCAAAAGCGATCGCACTGGAGTCTACAGGGTGGAAAGAACCGTCATTTAAGGTGATTTTTAAGTCCACACAAGGATATCCAGCCAATACGCCCTTATCTAAACTGCTAGCGAAACCTTTCTCAACCGCAGGCCAATATTCACGAGGAACGTTACCACCAGTAACTTTAGACTGAAACTCAAATCCAGAACCAGGTTCGCCAGGTTCGATCGTATAGTCAATCTTACCAAACTGACCAGAACCACCCGACTGTTTCTTATGAGTGTAGCTGTCTTGAATTACTTTAGTGATAGACTCACGATAAGCTACTTGAGGTTTACCTACTTCTACTTCTACCCCATAGGTACGCTTGAGGATGTCCACTTTAATATCTAAGTGCAACTCACCCATACCTTTGATAATGGTTTCACCACTTTCTTGATCTGTTTCTACATAGAAAGAAGGATCTTCTTGTACCATTTTACTGATTGCCATACCCATTTTTTCAGCATCACCTTTTTTCTTGGGCGATACAGCAATGGAGATTACAGGATCTGGGAAGACCATAGGTTCTAGAGTTGCAGGAACTTTTGGATCGCAAAGAGTGTGACCTGTTTGAACGTTTTTCAAACCTACAATGGCGATGATATCCCCTGCTTGTGCGGACTCAATTTCTTCCCGTGAATTGGCGTGCATTTCTACCATTCTTCCTACACGCTCAGTTTTACCTGTAGCTGTATTAAGAACGCTTTCACCTTTATTTAAAGTACCTGAATAGATTCTGGTAAAGGTCAATGCGCCATAACGGTCATCCATAATTTTGAATGCTAGAGCGCGCAAAGGTTTTTCAGGGTCTACGATAGCATAACTACCTGTTTCATGCCCTTCTAGGTCGATCTCTGGTTGAGGATTTACTTCCATAGGATTAGGTAAATAATCCACTACCGCATCTAGAACTAATTGCACCCCTTTGTTTTTAAAGGAAGAACCACAGTAAGTTGGGAAGAATGCTAATTCACGAGTACCTTTGCGAATACAGCGTTTAATATCCTCAACGGCAATTTCTTCACCTTCGAGGTATTTTTCCATCAAATCATCGTCTTGTTCTACCGCAGTTTCAATTAGCTGTTCACGGTAATTTTCAACCTCGTCAACCATATCCGCAGGTACATCTTGAATCTCATACTTTTCAGGATCACCTGAATTGTCCCAAACCCAAGCCTTACGAGTTAGTAGGTCTACTACACCAATAAAATCGTTTTCAATTCCAATTGGTAAAACCATCACTAAAGGTGTTGCAACCAAGATTTCTTTTACTTGTTTAACAACGCTGAAAAAATCAGCCCCAGTACGGTCTAACTTATTGACATAAATAATCCGTGCTACTTTAGAATCGTTAGCATAACGCCAGTTAGTTTCAGATTGAGGCTCAACCCCACCCGAACCACAGAACACACCAATACCACCATCTAGAACTTTAAGCGAGCGATAAACTTCGATGGTAAAATCAACGTGACCAGGAGTATCAATAATATTTAGCTGATGATCCTTCCAAAAACAGCTAGTAGCAGCAGATTGAATCGTAATACCACGCTCTTTTTCCTGATCCATGAAGTCAGTTGTTGCCTCTCCTTCATGTACCTCACCGATTTTGTGGGTTTTACCAGTAAGTTTCAGGATTCTTTCAGTGGTTGTGGTTTTACCCGCATCTACGTGTGCGAAGATGCCAATGTTCCGATATCGAGTAAGGTCTTTCATGTTTGTCTATATATTTTGTTTATTACATACCTCGCTTGCCTTGTTGATGCAGTAAATATTAAGATTTTATTTTTAAATTAACTGCATTATTGTTAAGTGCTATTTAATGAGGTTAGGCACTGTTAAAACTTGAACCATTTACGGTTGCGGATTTTAACTGTGTTGGTTAATGTGTTGTGTAGCCTAGCTATTTTCTTGTGGCAACGAAGCCCATTATAATGCTAATTGTTAAATAATGATAAGCTAGATTGACCTCAAAATAAAAGTATTATTAGCTAATAGAAAAGTCACTAATTGGCTAAATTAATCGTAGGTCATAAATTTCTGCGTTTATTTCCGATTGATTAGTTTAGTTAGTATTTATAATTTTAGTCAAAATCTTAATCATGTTAGGCAGCTAGAAGTGCGGAAATCCGTTCTTTATTAGGTGTGGATACTATTAATTTTAGGATTATTTTAATAAGACTCGCTTGAGTAGCGCGATACCACACTACTCTTGAAATCAATAAAGTCTAAATTCTATTTACGCAAGCCCTACTAATTTTTCGCTTAATTCCCAAAGGCGTTTACCTTTATTGGCATCCATCGCTTCATTGGAAATTTCCTGCTTAAAGGCTGCACGGTCTTCTTGTTGACGATTGCCCCAACTATAATAGACTCCAGATTCGTTAAAACTGGGATCTGCCGTAACTTTAGCCACCCTTTCGCCTGCCAATTCTTCAGTGACATAACCCCCTGTAACATTCTTCTGAAACCAAGGGAAAATAGTTCTAAATAATGAATAATGGTTACGAAATAAAGCTGTTTCGGCAACGCAACCAGGATAAAGAGCATTAAAAATAATCCCTGTAGACTCATGATAACGATTATGCAATTCACGCATAGTTAACATATTGCAGAGTTTGCTGTCTTTATAAGCTTTACCTGATTTAAACTTTTTACCATCGATCATGGCAGTAGGGGCTTTAAATCCTGCTTCTAAACCTTGAAGATCTCCTAAATCTGGCGGTGCTGGGATGGGAATTTTACCCCCTAATTCTTTAGGATTTGCTGTAACTGTACCCAAAATAACTAATCTTTTTTCTGCTGCTGGGGATTTGCGTAAATCTTCTAGCATTAGATTGCACAGTAAGAAATGACCTAAGTGATTGGTAGCTACACTTAATTCATAACCTTCTTTACTTCGTTGTGGCTCTTTTTCTAAGGGTAGATATACAGCAGCATTACATACTAAAGCATCAAGATGTCTACCAGTTGAGCGAAAATCCTGGACAAACTTACGCACACTCTCCAAAGAGGCTAAGTCTAAGTGAATAATACTGTATTTATCTTGAGGAATTCCCGCTTGTTGTGCTGCTTGTTCAGTTTTAGGCAGATTGCGACAAGCCATGATTACGTGCCAGCCACGGTTTGCCAAAGCTTTCGCAGCGTATAATCCCACCCCAGAAGATGCACCTGTAACTATTACGGTTGATTCTTGCTCTTGTACCATTCTGTTTAAAAACTATTTATTATCTATGAACCTGTTTCTAAAATCTCATAATACCCAACCTTGATGATTCAAGAATTTATAAAGTGTCATATTGTAGATGCTTGCTATATTTAATGGTAAGGTTTTAGATTACTCTATACTTTTATTGTGGAAAATAAGATTTAAGATTATCGTCAATTGATTAGAAGCTTTATTGATTTTTGTCTGCGATAATTTTTATTAGGGATTCAACCCAGCATCAGTTAATAAATAGTATGAAATTTTTATCTAAGAAGCTAAGGGTTTATCTAGGCATACTGGCACTTGGCGGTGGTTTAGGTTTGTTAGTGAGTCGCTATTTTCAGCAACCAATACAGTCTCAAGTTTATTCCCCAGTTGTTTCAACTCCGAATCAAGCTTTTGGTAATAGTAGTAATAATCAAAATATTAATTTTATTGCGACTGCCGTACAAAAAGTTAGCCCTGCTGTAGTTAGAATTGATGCTTCGCGTCAAATGGCTTCTAGTTTATCAGACAATCTTAATTTAAAACGTTTTTTTGGCAAGGATGATCCTTTAGAATCTGCGCCAGGGGAAGTGGAAAGAGGCACGGGATCTGGATTTATTATTGGTTCAGATGGTCGTTTGATTACTAATGCCCATGTGGTGGATGGGGCGAATAAAGTACAAGTAACCCTTAAAGACGGCAGAATTTATGAAGGTAAGGTTTTGGGAACAGATCCGTTTACTGATGTGGCGGTGGTAAAAATTGCAGCTAAGGATTTACCCACAGTAAAATTAGGTAGAGGGGAAAAATTAACCCCTGGAGAATGGGCGATCGCAATTGGTAATCCTTTAGGTTTGGATAATACGGTAACTGTTGGTATTATTAGTGGTTTGGGTCGTTCTAGTTCACAAGTGGGTGTCCCTGATAAACGAGTCAGATTTATTCAAACTGATGCAGCTATTAACCCAGGTAATTCTGGGGGTCCACTCTTGAATGCACAAGGGGAAGTGGTCGGGATTAATACGGCAATTCGGGCTGATGCTCAAGGTTTGGGTTTTGCTATCCCTATAGAAACAGCCCAGCGTATAGCTAATCAATTATTTGCTAAAGGAGAAGCGGAACATCCTTATTTGGGAATTCATATGGTTAATTTGAATAAGGAGACGAAAAATGAAATTAATGCCAGTAAAGAATTTGAATTTAAAATTAGTGAAGACCAAGGGGTGTTAGTGGTTAAAGTGATACCGAATTCTCCCGCAGCTAAAAGTGGTTTGCAACCAGGCGATATTATTCGTCAAGTAGGCGATCGCTCAGTTTATAGTTCCGTACAAGTTCAAGAACAAGTTGATCTTAGTGCTATAGGGTCAAAATTGCAAGTTGAAGTGTTGAGAAACGGTAAGTTGCAAACTTTAAATATTAGACCTAGTGCTTTTCCTAAAAATCAATTTGAGTAATAGTGGATACTACTACAGTTTTTGCAGGTGAGATAGCATTTGATAGAAGTAGAAGTCCATTCCTACCTTAGAGATTTTTTGCGAGTTTATGGCGATCGCAATTTTCCTCATCACCTTACTATGGCTCGGCTGATAGCTAGAGCATTACGTTTAGGTCGTCCTGTTTTGGTGCAAACTGGCAGCAGTGTTAGTAAGTATTGTTTAGGGTATTTAATGCCTCTTCTTTTGGGCGATTGGTCAGTGGTTATTGTTGCTCCTCCCTCAACCCAAGAGTATTTGTTAAATATCGAATTACCTCGTCTACAAGATTGGTTAGGAACTAATAAAAAAGTCAGAATTGGCGATCGCGCTCTACCTGATGATCAATTGTTATTAACGGATCCTGAAAATTGGCTCGCAGATCGTCTTGGTGAACAACAGAAATTCCCCCCCCATCTCCTCACTATTATTGATCGTGCTGATAATTTGGCAGAATGGACAAGACAACTACTTACTAATACCCTAACCACCAGAGATTGGGAGCAATTGTTAGAGGTTTCTCCTCAAGAACAGGATTTGATTCGTAACACGAGAATTAAGTTAACTAAGTCTATTTTTACTCGTCCTGAAAATCCCTATCGTAATTATGTCCTGCTAGATTCTGAATTGGCTTTAATTAATGATTTATGCGCTAAATTAAATGAGCAAAAACAATTAAATGCTAAGTTTCTAGAATTTTGGCAACAATTAGCCGATAAATCCACTATTGCTTGGATATCGCGCGATCGCGAACAGGGTTTATTTACGATTAATCTTGCTCCACCCGAAGTTAAAACTAAACTGCAACCTATTTGGCAACAACAACCTGTGATTATTATTGGTAGTTTTTTGGATATTGATCCCTTAGCTACTACCTATCGACAGCAATTAGGTTTAGATGCTGAGATGTTAAGCCTTAAATTCACTCCTAATCGTCAAAATAATCATTTACATCTATATATCCCTGATCGTTTTCCTTTACCTAATACTCCTGATTTTCAGTCTGCATTGATTGAACAAAGTTTACTTTTAGTAAGTCTTAGTAGTAATAGTGACTATAATCAATTAATTGTTGTCATTGTTGAAGATTGTCCCCTACAAGGACAAGTAGGCTCTGCTTTGGCTGCTCAATTTGGTTCACGGGTGAAAGTTGAAGATACAGCAGTTACTGATAATAGTATTTTGATTTCTGGTTGGTCGTTTTGGAAGCAACATCAAGAAACACTTCCCATTCCACGATTATTAGTTATTGCGACTTTACCTATACCATCTTTAGAAAATCCTTTGGTTGCCAACCGCGTTAACTATCATAAAAATAAACGTCAAGATTGGTTTCGGATGTATTTATTACCCACCGCTCTACAAGTCTTGGAACAAACCCTTGTGCCTTTACGCGAATCTCAAAGTATTGTTGCTTTATTTGATAACCGAGTTAATTTTCGTAGTTATGGTAAAACTATTTTAGCTGCCCTAGAGCCTTGCGATCGTGTTAATTATATTGATCCTACTTGGTTCGGATATCCTGATTCTTAATTGATTATTTAGCAGTAAATTGCTTTTTTTAGCATTATTATACATCCTATTTTAATCCTCAGCTTAATGATAATCTTTCCCATTTTATCTATTGCTAGTGGATGCTCTTAAATTATTATTAAATGTCAATATTTACACTTATTTATAACTGTACGAATGTTACTAAATATAAGATAATAATCAAAATAATCAAGTTTCAATAAAGTTTCAAAATAGTATTATTATAATGATTCGTACCTTAATAGTTGACGATCAAACTCTCGTACGTGAAGGGATAAAAATCTTACTGGAAAAAGCTACAGAAATCGATATTATAGATGAGGCAGAAGATGGTAATACGGCATTAGAAAAAATTGCCAAGCTACAGCCAGATATTGTTCTTTTAGACATAGTTATGCCAGGAATTGACGGTTTAGCCTTAGCAGATCAAATCCGTACTCAATTTCCCCAGGTAAAAATTGTGATGCTTAGTAGTCATGATAATCCAGAATATGTACGTCGCTCGACTCAATTGGGAGCTAAAGGTTATTTGCTTAAAAAAGCTTCTTCTCAAGAGCTTGAATGGTCAATTAAACTGGTTTATCAAGGTTATTCAACTATTAAATCAGAGTTGTTAGATAAACAGTTACTAAACAATAATTTATCTTTAGAAACTGCTCCAGTTGGTGCATCACTTATGAATTTTCCCCCAGTTGCTAATGATGTTTCGCTACCAAATTCTGTAGGAGATAATCAACAATTACCAACTAATTTATATTCGGATGCAGCGATCGGTGTAACATCAGTAACAGAACAAGCAAACTTAGATAAGATTGAGTTTTTGCTAGCTAAAAAAAGTGTACAGCAAAAATACTCTAGTTATCGACAACAAAGACGTAGAAATCCTTTGTTTCATTTTCACGATGTAAGGATATCTCAAGTTAAGAAAACCATGATGAGTTTTGAATTTAGACTCTTGGTTGCTATTATTATGTTTTGTTTAGGATTGTTAGTATTTATTGCCTTATCTTGAAATACTTTAATGCTTAGTTGAAATGTATTAATTTATATACTTTATTAACTGCTTACCACCATCAAAGAAATAATAATTATAGCTATACGCTTACCTGCGGGTAAAGTGAAAAATAGTTTATTTTAAGTTGCCACGCAGGGACTTATAGCTAATAGCATCTAACCACAGTTAAGTGTTGAGTGGAAAGCTTTTAACCTATTAATGATTAGCTAGAAGCAACCTTAAAGAGTCAACATTAGCAACGAAATTTCCACTTAAACTGCGTTGAATAAAAAAATAAATTATTCAGCATTACTATAATTTTGAGCAGAAACTTTAGGTAAAGCCAGAGTATCATTACCTGGGGGCAAATTCCCACGGGAAGAAGATACAGAACGATTATTAATTTGCTGCATTAAACTTGCCATTTCCAGAGCATTTAAAGCATAATTCCAACCCAAATTACTCTTAATACCTGCTCTTTCTAGAGCCTGTTGCATAGTATCAACGGTTAACACCCCAAAAATAACTGGAATGCCTGTTTGAAAACTAGCAGCAGCAATACCTTTAGCAGCTTCAGAGGCTACAAAATCGAAATGGGGAGTTTGTCCGCGAATTACCGCACCTAAACAAATAATTGCATCATAACCACCAGAGAGAGCCATTTGTCGAGCAACCATAGCAATCTCATAACTACCAGGGACCCAAACATAATCCACTTGACCGTTATCAGGGTCTATATTGATGCCATGACGCTTAAGACAATCTTGACACCCAGAAATCAACTTATCAGTCACCAAATCATTAAAACGACCAATTACTAGAGCAAA
Source organism: Chondrocystis sp. NIES-4102 (assembly GCA_002368355.1). Taxonomy (NCBI): domain Bacteria; kingdom Bacillati; phylum Cyanobacteriota; class Cyanophyceae; order Chroococcales; family Chroococcaceae; genus Chondrocystis; species Chondrocystis sp. NIES-4102. The sequence goes on from AP018281.1 coordinate 2,936,390, forward strand.
ACGTAGATTAGAGACATCCCCTGCAAAAGTTCCTTCAAAAACAGTCATAAAATAAATATAAATTTTAATTGTAATAAATATAGTCATGCGATCGCCTGAAAAAAATAAGCGATCGCGCGCTTGGGATAAAATGGCGTAAAGTCGACTAATTAGATCACAAAAAAGTTTAAAATTGCCACTACTACCACTAATACTGTCCAAATTCCTGAACCCACATAGATTAGAGATTTGGATTGCTCCCAATTTTGAGGGGAAGCATAAGCAACTGGAACTCCAATGATCATCACGAAAGAAAACATCACTAAAGCAACTAGTGCTAATTGAAATAAAATAGTCATTGTTTGATTCTCCTAAATTAAGATAGCCTGCATAAAATTGGCAAATCTTTAAATAAAGTTTTAATTTGATTATCTTTTTGCCTGATATATTACGCTACCAAAAAGTGACTACATCTGAGAAGAGATATTTTACACAATGCTAAATAACTTTATCCAAACTTTTGTAAACTAGAGTAATAGTGGAGCTATCAAAAAGCTATGGTTGCTCTGGGACATCTACACATAAATTACTAAAATTTACGGGTTATAAATGTTGGATTTTAGAGCTAGCGGTGTTTTGCTTCATCCCACTTCTCTACCCAGCCGTTTCGGCATTGGGGATTTGGGTGAAACTGCATATCAGTTCGTCGATTTTTTAGCCAATAGTGACCAACAAATCTGGCAAATTTTGCCCATTGGTCCTACAGGTTTTGGTAACTCTCCTTATCTATCTTATTCTGCTTTGGCAGGAAATCCCTTGCTAATTAGTCCTAGTGTTCTGCAACAGCAGGGATTATTGACGGAGGAAGAGTTATGGCAAATTCCCGAATTTCCTCTAGATACAGTGGATTTTGACAGAGTAATTGCCACCAAACTACCTTTATTACGCAAAGCAGGCGATCGCTTTTTTACTCAAGCATCAGATGAAGATAAGGAAGATTTCCATCGTTTTTGTGATCATCATAACGATTGGTTAAGTAACTATGCACTATTTATGGCTCTAAAAGAGGCACACGGGGGCAGTAGTTGGAATCAGTGGTCACCTGAAATTGCTGCTCGTCAGCCTGAAGCAATGGCTATTTGGGCAAGTAAATTAACGGAAGAAATCGCCTTCCACAAGTTTGTACAGTACCAGTTTTTCCAGCAGTGGAAAAATCTTAAACATTACGCTAATCAAAAAGGAATTAAAATATTTGGCGACATTCCTATTTATGTAGCTCACGATAGTGTAGATGTTTGGGCGCATCCTGATATCTTTTGTTTAGATTCTCAAACAGGCGAAGCTACATTGATGGCAGGAGTACCACCCGATTATTTTAGTGAAACTGGTCAACTTTGGGGTAATCCTGTATATAACTGGCAAAGACTTCAAGAAACTGATTTTAAATGGTGGGTTAGGCGAGTTGAAGGAATCTTAGAATACGTAGATATAATTCGTATCGACCACTTTCGCGGTTTTCAAGCTTATTGGGCAGTACCTCAAGGAGAAGAAACTGCTATGAGGGGTACATGGTTAGAAGCCCCAGGAGATGAATTTTTCGAGTTATTAGAAGCACAACTAGGAAAACTACCAATTGTTGCCGAAGATTTAGGGGTAATTACGCCAGAAGTAGAAGCCTTACGTGATAAATTTAAGTTTCCTGGAATGAAGATTCTTCAGTTTGCTTTCGATGGTGACTGTAATAACGTGTTTATTCCTTATAACTACACTGATCGCAATTGTATTGTCTATACAGGTACTCACGATAATAATACGACAGTTGGTTGGTTTTACGAGCGATCCCATGAGGCACAAGCTCAAGTGGTTGATTATTTAGGTTGTGTTGGTCAGGATGGGATTCACTGGGCGTTAATTCGTTTGGCTTTAGGGACTGTGGGCAATACAGTAATCTTACCTTTTCAAGATATCCTCGGTTTAGGTGCAGATGCCAAAATGAATACTCCTGCCCAAGCTACAGGTAATTGGCAATGGCGTTGTCGTGGCGAGGCATTTAACGATGAATTAAGCGGTCGTTTGAGATACCTAACCCATCTTTACGGACGCGCTCCCGTTGATAGAGGATAACGCAGTTTAGGGGATAAGGAGATGTTAGTGGATAAGTAATTTGGTTGGAAATTTCTTTACTTATGTAGAAATTAGAGTGGAGGAGGATGTTACTATGTCTGCCTCCCCTCCCAAACATGAAATTAATCTTTTGAGTTATTTGTTAGAGTCAATATTTATACAAATTGACTACTTGCTGCCAGGCACAAATTAACTAGTCATTGCTGGCATCAGAGGCGATTGCACTAATGTAGTAATGTTTCCTTCAGTAATACTATTAGGAATTTGTAATTTAGTAATTTCAGGAATTGCATTTTCGACAGTGACATCTACAGTAGCAGGTTCTGATATTTGCCCGTCCGAATCTTGAACTACGTATGTAAAAGTATCGTCTCCTGCAAAGCGATCTTCACTTATATAGGACACAGTGCCGTGTTGGGGTTCGGTTTGGATTTGAACGGAATTAAGCGCAATTGCGTCATTATCTAAAATTGCGATCGCTACTGTTTTTCCTTGAATGGTGGTAGCGGTATCATCTTTTGCTATGGGCGGTAAAAGGTTTTTGTCGGAAAGAATTATATTATCAATGACTACCTTAGAATCAGCCTCTGCCAAACCAAGTAAATCGAAGTACAGGGTGGCTTGAGATCCTGGGGTTAAGTGGGAGATATCGATGGTAACAGTATGGGATTTATCAAGGTTGATGATTTCTCCCGATGTAGCACCGCCTATTCTAACTTTATTGCTAAAGTATGCCGTGCCGTTGTTTTGAATATTGAGTAAGGAGTCAGTTTCAGTTAGATCGGTATCAGTTACTAAAGATTAATTGGTGTTGGCATCGAGTAAAGATACTTCAAATACATCTGGGGGTACTAGTTCGCTTGCTTTGAGTTCTGTTTCAATTAGCTTGAACTGAATAGTTTTTGCTGATTCGGGGATGGTGAAGGTTTGGGTGAAGTTGCTATGAAAGGGTAAGTCTTCACTTAATACTGTTTGACTTTGGGCTATTTTACTTGCACCTCTCGTATTCCAGGCAAAGCTATCGGTAGTAGTATTTGAGATACTGAAATCACCAAAGCGCGATCGCCAGTAATGGATCTGAGGTTAGGGAAGCTTCTAATATCTCCTTGTCCCTTTGTCTCCTTGTCCCCCCGTCTTTAAAAGCAAGAATAGATTTTAAAATCTCCACATCTAATTGAGAGGGAAGCTTTCGCATTCCTGGAGCAAGATGGGTGTTTAATAAGTCATAAGGATGAGCTTGTTTGTCTAGGTGTTCGCCATCTAGAGTAGCGGTGAAATCATCACCGATGAATTTGGTAGTGCCGTTTTTAGTGGTGGCGCGATCGCTAAACCCTTCATATCCATTGATAAAGACATAGAGGTGCGCTAACTCGTGAAGAACGGTGGTTAGTAAATCGTATTTACCCTCTGCTTCTGAATCTGAGTCGGCAAGGAAGTAGGTATCTGTGTTGAAGGTAAATTCCTTGTTGTCTAGCGGTGTTGGATCGATAAACCAGCCGATACCATTAGCATTATGGTCGATCTCTATTGTTCCTGCGCTGGGTAGTCCTGAATCGTTGAAGTCTGTGATGGTTGAGGATGCTAGTTATCCTAATGGTAGGTTGGTGATTTGAAAATCTATGTTTAGTCGGGTTTTTGATTGCAGTAAATCTGACCAGATTTTGGTTGCGCTATTATTGAGGGCATCAATTATTTCAATTGCAGAATTATGGTTTGGAAACTCACTACTGATGAGCTGTTGGCTCGGTACAACGCTGGAGAAAGAAATTTTGCTGGAATCGAATTGATTCGCATTCTTGAACGGGATGGAATCAGTAGTCCTATTGAAGGGTTGGAGGGAGTCGACTTGAGAGGTATTAATCTTAGAGGAGCCAATCTCGAATATCTTTGGTTGGGAGGAGCATAACTTGACTGGTGCAGATCTGTTCGGGGCTAGCTTGATTAGTGCTTCCCTGTCCGATGCTATTTTGAGAGATGCCAATTTGTTCTCTGCTAATTTGACTTGGACTGCTTGTCATCGTACCGACTTCACTGGGGCTACCTTGAATCACATGAATGCCAGTAGTGCTAGTTTTACTAACGCTACACTCAACTTTTTTGAATATGCTATTTTGATTTTTGCTAACTTTGAAAGGGCTGTCGGTAAGCTTTCTCTTCGCAGTCAATCTAATCTCCTCTGGAACACCACTATGCCCGACGGAACTGTTGAAAAAGGTCCCTATATTAGAAATTGATTCATCAGTTTCAGCTAACAGAGGTGCAGGTTCTGTACTGTCAATTCTGCCTCTAATTGAGTCCGATGCTGGATTTGTCATATTCCCAATCTTCCTACTTTCAATTACATTTTGAATATTTGTAGGAATATTGGAAAAGAAATTGTAACCAGTTTTGCTTTCAATCTGATTGATATTAAACAATCCAAACTGCTTTCCATCTATTGAAAAATTCTGTGTCCAATCTTCATTAGGATCTTGTCCTTGACCATTGGCATCTATAGTATTTGGCAGATAAACACCAAAGGCTAAAGTATCTTTTGTAATGTCTTCAATACCTTGTCCTGGCTTATCTAAAACTAAAACAACTTTCCAAACTGCTTGTGGAACACTAATTTTGTTGTTAAGTATGAGAGGATTACCTAGAGAATCTTTTGCTTGTCCATCTCTACTAGCAACAACATACAGATCTTTGCCATGAGTATTAATTAATGACCTTCGGCTATTTTAGGATTTAATCCTGGACTTGTATTTTGCTCGAAGTCAACTATATTGACTGCTGGATAATGGCTTGCATTTCCACTACTACTGCATTCTCTAGGATTCAATCCCTGATAAGCTGAACTTTTGAGTTCTTCATCGTTAAGATAAACCTTTATTTCACCCGTAGCTGAATTCGGAACATGAACATCAAACCTTAATGCACCCCAATCAGGAACAACAAAACGATTGTGAACAACACTATCACCACAATTCATCTTTAAAGCAAAATTAGGTTGTTCTTCGTCATATCCTGCTTGATTACGGTAATCATCACATCATCACTCAAGGTATCGATATTTTTTCCATCAACAACATTTTCAATAGTGACACCATATTTCAATCCTGAAGTCGGGGCGGGATAGAATTGGTCTGGTTTGCCGATGTATTAAGACCAACCAGGAATTGCCCCACCTCATAAACTGCGGACACTATCATTTAAGAAACTGTCGGAATTACCACTAAAGGAAGCATCAAAATTAGCATTAAACAGAGTGGCAATGGTCAAAATCACCCCTCATCCAAGGCTCATCTGTATTATCAAAAGCTGTTATGGTTGTAAAGCGAAGACTGTAGGGTCGTTTTCCGCCATTGAGGTAGGAATAATGCCAACCAGTGCCAATGCCCTCTTGCGAGTCGTATTTATCTGGGGTAGAGGTGGACGCTTATAATTTTCAGGAACACTAAAGTTCAACTCATTACTGATATAAGACTCAGTAGTCAACTGTAGATCACAAGCAATGGTTATATCTGGATTAATATTATCAATCGGTACGCTACTTAAATCACTTTTAGTGGCACTTTTAGCAGTAGATAGTAAATAAATAGGCGAATCAATAAGCTACGTTATTTGAACCTTTTTAGTTAATGAAACCAGAATAGTGCTTATGTTTTTTAGTTGAAATCACTGAGGAGATAGAATTATAATGCCCACTTAAAATAATTAACAATAATCAAAATATTTTAATGAATAGTAACATCCCCAACGACCCTTTATTTAATCTACAGTGGCATCTTAACAATACTGGACAGAGTGGGGGGACTATCGGCGCAGATATAAACTTAGGCAATACTTGGGACACAATTACTGGTAAGGGGGTAGTTGTGGGAATAGTAGATGATGGTTTGCAATACACTCATCCTGAGCTTCAGGGTCAGTATCGCCCAGATCTAAGCTATGATTTTGCTAACAATGATAATGATCCTAATCCGAGTGGGGGAGTAGGCAGTCTCAGTGATGGTCATGGGACTGAAGTAGCAGGAATTATTGCAGCTAAGGGAAATAATGGTATTGGGGTGAGTGGTGTTGCACGTGATGCCTCGTTAGCAGGGTTAAAGCTAAATTTTAGCTCTCCAGGGATTCCTATTAATCAATTCGATGCTCAAATTGCAGCAGCTTTAGCCTATAAAAATCAAGAAATAGATATTTATAATGCCAGTTGGGAAATCAGCAATTCCCTATATAAACCAGGAGAATTAACTACAAATGCGATCGCTGATAGCATTACTAACGGTAGGGGTGGATTAGGAAATATTTATATATTTGCAGCAGGAAATGACGGCGAAAGTAATGGCAACGTTAATTACAATAGTCTAGCCAGTTCCCGTTATACCATAGCTGTCGGAGCAATTGATCATAATGGTGTTAAATCTAGCTATAGTAGCCCTGGAGCATCTTTACTTATTTCTGCCTATACTAATGGCGATGATCAAGGTTTAACTACGACAGATTTATTAGGTGATGCTGGATATAATTATCAGTCCTTAACAGATTTCGATCCCGATTATACCCAAGGGTTTAATGGGACATCTGCTTCTGCGCCCATTGTTTCTGGTGTAGTTGCCTTAATGTTAGAAGCCAATCCTAATCTTAGTTGGCGTGATGTACAGCATATACTTATAGAGACTGCTCAACAAAATGATCCAACTAATAAAGATTGGGTACAAAATGCTGCAGGATATGAAATTAATCATCAATATGGCTTTGGTGCAGTCAATGCAGGTGCTGCTGTAGATTTGGCGCAAACTTGGACAGCAGTTACACCAGAAATAGCCATAAACTCGCCAGTAATCGATGTTAACACTACAATTGCCGATAATAATCCTGTAGGTGTTACCTCTACTACTACTATTGCTGATAATATTAGTGTTGAATGGGTAGAAGTAACTGCCAGTGCTAATTTAATTCAGCCAGATTTAGATTTAGTTTTAACATCCCCTGACGGAACAAAATCTATTTTATCCCAACAGGGATCGGAATCTAATAATAATCAACAATGGGTTTTTTCCTCGGCGCGTCATTGGGGAGAAAGATCAGCAGGGCAATGGAGTCTGTCTGTAATTGATCGTCAAGCTTCCGAAAGCGAGAAAATCTGGAATTCTGACTGGCAACTTAAACTTTATGGAACTAATGCCAATAATACTGCTTCTTCCGCAGTTAATTCTAATTCTATTTATCGTTTTTTCGATAACATTTCTGGCACACATCTTTATACCGCTACGGAAGTTGAAAAGAATTATATTCAAACTAATTTAAGCAACTATACCTTTGAGGGTGCTGTGTATAATGCAGGCAATCCAGAAATTGTAGCAGATAGCCTTGCTCCTGTTTATCGCTTCTTCAATCAGCAGACAGGTACATATTTATATACTATTAGCGAAACGGAAAAAGCATCTATCCAAAATAATTTGAGTAACTATAACTTTGAAGGGGAAGTATTTTCTGCTTATACAACTGCGGTAGAAGGTTCAATTCCTGTTTACCGTTTTTATGATAGCCAATCAAATAGTCATTTTTATACAGCTTCTGCTGCTGAAGTGGAGGCGGTGACTAATAATCTGCCCAATTATCAATATGAAGATATAGCTTATTATGTATTGCCTATAGAAACAGTGTAGTTAATGTTAATTTTTAACTGTTAGCTTCTTAGCTTCTTAGGTTTTAACTACTACCTAATTCCTATTACCTACTACCCAAACCCCCACTACCTACTACCTACTACCCTAATTCCTAAAAACCCTTTTATCTGTAGCCAATATCTAAGTAATTCTATAAATACTGCGATTCTACTGTAGTGTTAGAAAAAAACTTTTACCACTATTTAAAGTTAAATCAGTTAATTAAAGGTTGTGGAGTATTGAGAGTGTGCGTAGCTAAATTAACCCTATTACCCCACTACCCTATTAGTTAACCTAAGCGGATTCTGGGGTTGGTGCTGCTTGAGATTGGTTTTGAGCTTTTTCCCAGCGATCTTCGGCGTTGTCCATCACTTGATCTAGTTTTTCAAGGTTTTCACCTGGATATTCCTCTAAAGCTTTGATTGAGAAAGACATCCGATTTTGATACTCATCAATTTCCTTAATGATTACCTTAATTTCCTGTCCTACTTTAAAGATAGTATCCAAAGATTCAACGCGAGCATTACTAATCTCTTTAATGTGCAATAATCCTGTAGCACCATCTAGATCAACAAAAACACCATAAGGCTTAATGTTAACAATTCTACCTGACATTAATGCGCCTGCTGCGATACTATCCATAGCTACAGCCCTCATAGCATCCCGTTGGGATAAGACAATCTTTCTAGTTTCCTGATTTACTTCCAAAAAAGTAGCTGTTAAAAGTTGTCCTGTTAGAGATTCAAGATTATCACGCTGTTGTAAATGCGATCGCGGTATAAATGCTCTCAGCCCTGAAACTTCCCCTGTTACTCCACCTTTATTAGCCCCTGTCACCCTAATTTGAGTTGATTTACCAGTGTCTGCCATCTCTTTGATTTCTGTCCAGGCTTTATCTAAAGATAGCTGACGAATAGAAAGAGTAACTTGTCCTTCGGAATCTTGTTCACGAATTATAATAAATTCATGGGTTGTACCAACAGGTAAAACTGTTTCGAGGTTAGCAACAAAACCCAAGGCAGCTTCATTAGTCGGCACAAAACCTGGGGATTTCCCACCAATATCAACATACGCTCCATCGGAGGTAATTTGAACTACCGTTCCCTGGACTTTTTGCCCTTTAGCGAAATCATAGTCGTATTTTTGCAGGGCATTCTCAAAATCTTCCATAGAGAAAGCTTGAGCCGACTTAGAGGAGGATGTTGAATCAGACATAATAATGTGAATAGTGAATAGTAACTAATTAAAGCTGTATAGAATAATTAAAAAATTTACTCTATTTATAGCTTTTGGCTAAACAAGTCTAGCACTTTTTTCCAAGCATCTTTAGTTGCATCAGGATTATAACTCTCACGGCGATCGCACATGAAACCATGAGTTGCGCCTTGATAACGAAATACTTGATGCTCAATATTTTGTTTTTTTAATTCTGCTTCAATTAAATCGGTTTGTTCATTGGGAATTAAGGGATCTTCTGTACCAAAAAAGGCATAAATCGTACCTGTAATATCTTTAGTACGGTTAATGGTGGGTTCGCCATCTCCAGGACTCCAATTAGCAATCTGCGCCCCATAAAAGGAAGCCGTAGCAGCCACATCGTTTAGGGTAGCTGCCAAATAGACTACATGACCCCCAAAACAAAAACCAATTGTCCCTACTCCTGTTTTTTTAACTTGAGGCAAACTATAAAGATAATTAATAGTAGCTTGAATATCACTAATCAATTCAGCAGCATCAGTCTGACTTTTATATTGTCTGCCAATGTCCATATCAGCATCTGTATAACCTACTTCAAACCCAGGGGAAAGACGCTGATAAATAGCTGGGGCGATCGCTACATAACCTTCTTTGGCTATTCTTTCGCTCACATCGCGGATGTGTTCATTTACCCCAAATATTTCTTGAATTACTATAATTGCTGGATAAGTCCCTGCCAATTCTGGCATTGCTATATAAGCATCTATCTCCAAGTCCTGATTCTTAACTTTTACCCATTTACTAGATATTTCTACAACCATATATTAATTATTGATTATTTTTTTGTTTTTAGCTTTTGAATGCTAATTATTAGCTACTATTTGTTGGCTTTGGGCTATTAGCTGTTAGATCTTAGTTACTCTTTACCTACCTACTACCTACTACCTACTACCTACTACCTACTACCTCCTACCTAACTCCTCTGCTTTACAAAACTCCTTTAGAACTTGGAATTGTACTAGCGCGACGGGGATCTACTTCTGTCGCCATACGGATTGCACGAGCAAAAGCTTTAAAAGTAGCTTCGATAATATGATGAGAATTGATCCCATCCAGTTGGCGAATATGAAGAGTCATTTGAGAATGATTAACCACGGCGACAAAAAACTCTCTTACCAATTGAGTATCGTAAGTACCAACTCTTTGGGTAGGAATATCTAAACCGTAACTCAGATGGGGTCTACCTGAAAAATCCAAAGCCACTTGAACTAAAGATTCATCAAGAGGGGCAACAAAATGACCGAAACGAACAATGCCTTTGCGATCGCCCAAGGCTTTAGCTAACGCCATCCCTAGAGTAATACCAACATCTTCATTGGTATGGTGATCATCAATTTCAATATCTCCCTTGGCTATGACTTTGAGATCAATTAGACCATGAGCAGAAATCTGATGTAACATATGGTCTAAAAACGGAATTCCTGTATCCGCCTGACACTTACCAGATCCATCAATGTTTAATTCTACTTCTACATCTGTTTCACCTGTGGTACGACGCACAGAGGCACTTCTAGTCAGGTTTAGAATTTGGTCAAGGCTATCATTAGCAACGGTAGAATTATTCTGGGTAGACAATTGGCGATCGCACTTTTGCATTGTTATTTCTCAATAATTTATATGTTCATTTTACAAGTTGGGCAAGATAGCTGGAAGCTTTTGTTAAACTACATTCCCATAATTTCATATCCTGAATCTACATAAATTATCTGTCCTGTGATCCCACTGGCTAAATCACTAGATAAAAAGGCTGCTGTATTGCCGACTTCGGTTTGAGTAACAGTGCGACGCAATGGCGCGGTTGCTTCTACATGACGAATCATATCTTTAATTCCACCCACCGCAGAAGATGCTAAAGTGCGAATTGGCCCTGCGGAGATGGCATTGACACGAATGTTATCTGGCCCAAATTCCGCAGCTAAATAGCGAACACTCATTTCTAAGGCAGATTTGGCAACCCCCATAACATTGTAATTAGGGATAACTTTTACCCCTCCTAAATAGGATAAGGTAACAATGCTACCCCCCTCGGTCATTAGTGGTTTGGCGCGACTAGCAAGACAATTGAGAGAATAACTACTAATATCTAAAGCCTTGGCAAAACCAGCCCTAGAAGTAGCAGAGAAATTTCCAGTTAGGTCTTCTTTATCGGCAAAAGCCAAACAGTGAATCAATATATCTAATTTTCCCCATTGATCGGCGATAGTTTGGAACATCGAATCTAGTAATTCATCGTTCTGTACATCACAGGGGACAATGATACTAGGATTTATTGGTTCAACTAATTCTTTGACTTTCTTTTCAAAACGCCCTTGATCATCGGCAAGATAGTTAACACCGATATTAGCACCAGCTTTATGTAGTTGTTGAGCAATTCCCCAAGCAATAGAACGATTATTAGCTATGCCTGTAACGAAAGCATTTTTTCCAGTTAAATCTAGCACGGTTTTTCCCCCATTTCAATTGCAATTATCTATCCTACAACTGCCTGGGTAAGTAAACTTATTTACTGCTCTAATGTGCTGCAAAACTTGGCTTAAACAACCTTTATAAAATTGGTATATATCTACAAAAATGACTTTAAACTGCTCATTACTTAAAGAATCAATTTAAGTTATATCTAGGCGTTGGTAAGATCGGTTAATTAGTTTTAATAGGGGATGTAGGTAAGCTACATATTGAATTGTATTGTAGAAATATGTAACTATCTAACATAATTAATTTAATCCATCAGTACAAAATCTCTGTCTACATTAGCTTGAGGTGATATGGAACTTCCCTTGACACAACATCAGCCCCTAGTATCAGTATTTCGCAAACTTGGTCGTGGTTCTTTTCCTCCAGTTGTGGAAAATTTTGAGCGTGGCAAAACCATATTTTTTCCTGGAGATCCCGCCGAAAGGGTCTATTTTTTGCTAAAAGGAGCAGTTAAATTATCCCGTGTATACGAAGCAGGTGAAGAAATTACCGTAGCTTTACTGAGAGAAAATACAGTGTTTGGTGTACTTTCCTTAATTACAGGACAAAAGAGCGATCGCTTTTATCATGCAGTGGCATTTACTTCGGTAGAATTGTTATCTGCTCCCATTGAACAAGTGGAAAAAGCTCTACAAGAAAATCCTGAATTGTCAATGTTGATGCTTAGGGGTTTGTCTTCCCGTATCCTACAAACCGAGATGATGATTGAAACTTTAGCACATCGAGATATGGGTTCTCGTTTGGTTAGCTTTCTTTTGATTTTATGTCGCGATTTTGGCGTGCCTACAGAAGAAGGAATTAAAATTGACCTAAAACTTTCTCATCAGGCGATCGCTGAGGCTATAGGGTCAACTAGGGTAACTGTTACTAGGCTATTGGGGGATTTACGGGATAAAGAAATGGTAGTTATCCATAAGAAAAAAATTACAGTTCATAATCCTGTCGCCCTAAGCCAACAATTTGCTTAAATTGCCTAAGCTACTTAAAACGGTATAAATAACTAAATAAATAACTAGTAAGTACCTAAACGAGCTAATTTAATTTGTATTAAAGTTACCTAATCATCCCTAATGACCAGTGGTTATATTCTTATTGCAGCAATTTTTTTTCTCGGCGGTATCATTGCTGCATTTGGCGATCGCTTGGGTACGAAGATTGGTAAGGCTAGGCTCAGATTATTTGGTTTGCGTCCCCGTCAAACGGCAATGGTGATTACTGTCATCACAGGAATGTTGATTTCTGCTTTGACTTTAGGTATCTTATTTGGTTTAAGTAGCTCCCTGAGACGGGGTATCTTTCAGTTGGATGATATTCTACGGGAAAAACGTGATATTGAAGGACAATTATCTCAAGCAAGAGAGGAAAAACAGCAAATTGAGCAGCAATTGGTTGAAGTTAGAAATGAGCAATCAATAGCAGCCAACAATTTGAAGGATATTAATCTTGATTTTGCTAAGTCTAAACAGCAATTGACTAAAATCTCTACCCAGGCGCGCAACCTACGTCAAGAATTGAACAGTTTATTAGTTGAACGGGAAAAACGCCTTAAGCAATTGAATTTATTGCAGCAGCAAAGTCAAGAATTGCAAACTCAGCTTCAACAGCGAGAACAAAAAATTAAAGATCAAGATTTGGTTTTAGCTAAAAAGGAAAGTCGCCTACAAGATCTCGAAAAACAACAAGATATTCTCCAAACTCAAGTACAACAACGAGATCAAGCTATTGCCCAACTGGATAAGAATATTGCCACGGCAGAAACTAATTTAGCCACCCGAACAGAAAGATTAAAGAATTTGGAATCTTATTTAAGTTATCTTTCAGAAGATGTTAAGGCTTTGGAGAAATCTTACCAGGAACTAAGACAAAAAAATCAGGAGTTGAGAGAGAAACAAATTGTCATTGTTAAAGGTCAAGTTTTATCTTCTGCTGTTGTGAGAATTGTCGATCCTGATGCTGCTAAATCCGCTACAGATAGTTTACTCAGACAAGCTAATAGTAATGCTCTTAAGGCTATAGAGTTTGATGGTACTAAATCTCAACAACAAATTATTAGAATTACTAACTCTCAAGTTAAATGGTTAGAATCACAAATTAAAGATGGTCAAGATTATGTAATTAGAATCATCTCAGCAGGTAATTATGTTCAAGGTGAGAAAGAAATTGAGATTTTTGCAGATATAGCTCTAAATAAGCAGGTTTTTAGTGCAGGGGAAGAAATAGCCACCATATCTTTAGATTCTCAAGATCTTACGCGCCAGGAAGTTCAAAACAGATTGAATTGGTTGTTGGCAATTTCACGATTTCGCGCTCAACGGGCAGGTATTTTAGGAGAGGTGGAAATAGGTGATAATCAAATTGAAAACATTGTCAGCTTTGTTAATAAGGTTACTCAAGCAACTGAGCCTGTTAATGAGGTTAAAGCAATTGTAGTCGAAAATACTTACACCGCAGGGCCACTTAAACTTAATTTTGTGGTGATGCGTAATGGCAAAGTTATCTTTAGTACTTAAACTGAGGGGTAATAAGCTATAAGCTGTTATTAATTAAGCGTTTATATAGGTAGAAAGTTAACCTTGAATATTCAGAATATACTGGGTTTTGATCCTGGCAAGGATAAGTGTGGTGTGGCAGTGATGAGTGGTGACCAACTAGTTACCCATCAAGTGATCGATACGGTTAACGCCCTTGCTTTAATTCAACAGCTATCCCAGCAATGGCAGATTGATTTAATTGTGATGGGAGATGGCACTACTTCTAAATATTGGCGTGATCAAATTGCAGCTAGTTTATCTTCAGAATTATCTATAGTAACGGTGGATGAAACTAATAGTACCCTAGAAGCGCGCGATCGCTATTGGTTAATGTATCCTCCCACAGGTTTACAACGTCTCATCCCCCAAGGTTTACGCACCCCACCTCGTCCTGTTGATGATCTTGTGGCTATTTTATTAATTGAAAGGTATTTATTTAGTTAATAAGTATACGATAAGCATCAATTGGGTCAAGATTAAAATATAAAATTTCATTTCTAAGTCTTTATATTTGTCATTTATTTTATTTTGCTGTTGTTTTAATGTTTGGATTCTTGGCTCTAAAACTTCATTGAAAAATAGATATTCTTCTTCTAATTTATCTTCAATTGTTTTGTTTATTTGCTGTTTAGTTAGAGATTCTACATTGGGTAAGTCTTGGGAATTTTTATTATACATTAAAGATAAATCAACAGGATGACTAGCCACTTTTTCTAATAGTCCTGCACCTAACTGAAATAATCCATGATGAATCTTAAAAATTGTACCAATTAAATCTAGAGTGGAAGTACCTTTTAATAAATAACCTTTAGCCCCAGCCATAATTGCTTGATGTATATACTCCCGTTCATCATGAATGCTAAAAACTAGTGCTTTAGTTTGAGGAAAGCGAGCACGGCCTTTGCTTGATTGCCGTTATTCCATCCATAGTCGGCATTTCTAAGTCAATTATAATAATATCTGGCGATAATTCTGCTATTTTTTCTAAAGCAGTCATACCATTATCTACACAAGCAATTACCTTAATCTGTGTCTCCGTTGCTAGTTGAAATTTTAGAGCCTGACGCACAATTTCTTGATCATCAGCAATAATTACTCTTATAGTTTCCAACTCTAACTTATTAGCCAACACCACTAAAATCTTCCTCAATAACTATTATATATATCCTAGCTAATTTGAATTTATTTAGTTAATGAGTTCAATTTATCTTGCTATTTTAAACCACGTTTTGCCAGAAAAATTTTTGCTAAATCTAATCACATTTTAGCTCTGACTGTAAAAGTATAATCACTACCTGCTTCCAATTGATAATCACAACGTTCTAAAAATCTTTCTAACGGTTCTTTAATTAATGCTCTACCTAAAGAAGGTTGCACCAATAATTGACGTTGACGAAAACGCCAGCGAAATTGCCATTCATACTCAGCAGCTTTTACCTCACCTTCTATTTTTCCCATAGGTAAAGATTGCTGTGTGATGCGGACATAAGCGATGGTTTCCGATGAGTAGCGACGATTCACATTAATCAATTGATACGATAAGAATTCTATTAAATAATATAGCGACTAAATAGATGCCATGACCCATACATCTAAGATTAGATTAGCTTTTTATTGATTTTTGTTACATTGTTTGTTAAGTTTAATTACAAAGCCCAACTTAGAATTAAATAATTGGGATATCAAATAATGAATATTAAATGGAAAAAGCTGATAGTGCAATTAGGGTTTTGGATAAGTTTAGAGATACTGTTTAATCAAGTGGGTTTAGATACAATAGCCGATTACAGTGAATTTATTTTTGAGAAAGACTTAATTACCTTAGTTTAATTCACACACATGACAACAGACTTAACAAAAAACGAAACCAATACATCAGCTTGGAAAATTAAATTGTTGTACGACGGCGAATGTCCGTTATGTGTGCGTGAAGTTAATTTCCTAACCAAAAAAGATGCAGGAAGAGGTATTATCAAGTTTGTAGATATTTCAGAACTTAGCTACAATCCTCAAGACCATGCAAATATCGACTACGCTACAGCAATGGGGAGGATTCATGCAGTTTTAGCAGATGGAACGGTAATTAAGAATGTTGCAGTTTTCAGACAAGTGTATGAAGAGTTAGGTATAGGGTGGATTTATGCAATAACAAAATTACCAGTAGTCGGAGCGATCGCTGAGTGGATGTATGAAATTTGGGCTAATTGGCGATTAAAACTAACAGGAAGACAAGATTTAGAGTATTTAATTGCTCAAAGAAATCAAAAACTTGCTAAATTTAACTCAGGAAGATGTAGGGTAGATTAATGATTAATTAAGCTGGCGTTAATCATTAAGTCCCAATAAATACGGACGAACTTAAGCGTTCACGATGTTATTATCAATGTGCCAGTAATTATTAAAGGATAGCAATTATTATGGTTCAAGCACCTGTATCTCCAGTGGTTCTAGCTATTTTAGATGGCTGGGGTCATCGAGAGTCAACAGAGGCTAATGCTATTGCCACTGCTAAGACACCAATTTTCAATAGCATCAAGGCTGTATATCCCAATACACTAATTAATACTTCTGGTAAGGCTGTTGGTTTACCAGACGGTCAAATGGGAAATTCTGAGGTTGGACATTTAAACTTAGGTGCAGGTAGAATCGTTCCTCAAGAGCTTGTTAGGATATCTGATGCGGTAGAAGATGGTTCTATATTAACTAACCAAGTGCTAATTGACGCTTGTGGGAAAGTTAAGGCAATGGGAGGGAAGTTACACTTAGTCGGTTTGTGTTCCGAAGGTGGTGTTCATTCTCATTTAAAGCACTTGATCGGACTCTTACGTCTGGCAAAGTCTCAGCAAGTTGAGCAAGTCTGCATTCACGCTCTGACCGATGGTAGAGATACTTACACTACAGAAGGAATTAAAGCCCTAAATCAAATTCAGGATGGGATTAATAAAATTGGTGTAGGCAAGATTGTTACTGTTATTGGGCGTTTTTATGCAATGGATCGCGATCGCCGTTGGGATCGAGTTCAGCAAGCCTATAATATTATGACTCAAAATACTATTACTGATGGGCGATCGGCAACGGAAGTTTTAGAAAGTTTTTACGCTCACGAAATAACCGATGAATTTATTCCTCCCACTAGGATAGCTTCAGGCGCAATTAAACCAGGTGATTCGGTCGTATTTTTTAATTTTCGTCCAGACAGAGCAAGACAGCTTACCTATGCCTTTGTTAACGATAATTTTAACGGTTTTGCTAGGCATAAGATAGAACCGCTACATTTTGTAACTTTTACCCAATACGACCCCACCTCTCCTGTAGAAGTAGTATTCAAACCTCAAAATTTAACTAATATTTTGGGCGAAGTAATTTCTAAACGGGGTTTACTGCAATTCCGTACTGCTGAAACTGAAAAATACCCCCATGTCACTTATTTTTTTAATGGTGGTTTAGAACAGCCTTTTGAAGGGGAAGATCGCCAATTAATTCAAAGCCCAATGGTTGCGACATATGATCGCGCCCCCGAAATGTCTGCTCAAGCAGTTACAGATGTGGTTTGTGATGCAGTGGGTAAAGGTATTTATACTTTGATTGTGGTAAATTATGCTAATCCTGATATGGTTGGACATACAGGTAATTTAGAAGCAGCCATTAAAGCAATTGAAACTGTTGATGCTTGTATGGGACAAGTGATTGAGGCTGTCAGTAAAGCTGGTGGAACATTATTAATTACCGCCGATCATGGCAATGCTGAATACATGAGAGATGAAGATGGTAATCCTTGGACAGCACATACTACTAATCCTGTACCTTTTATTTTAGTAGAAGGTGAAGCTAGAAAAATTCCTGGGCATGGTACAAATGTACCGCTAAGAAAGGATGGTTGTTTAGCCGATGTTGCACCAACAATTTTAGAAATTTTACAAATACCCCAACCAGAAGAAATGACAGGAAAGTCTTTGATTGAGCCAGCAGCATATGAAGCTAAACAGAATCGTACTCCCATTCAAATATCGATGTAACTGATATATAGAGTAGGAATTACTATAAATACAATTGCCTTGGGAAATCTATCTAAGGCTGATTAAGGCATCAAAAAAAATAGGTTGAATATCATTCAATACTCAGCCTACAATAAGTATCAGTCTTTAAATTAAACATAAAAATTTATTATTAATTACTTGTGATGAATACCTATCAAATAGTTCAAATTATCTGGGCAGTATGTGCATTTCTAACAGTTGTTTTAATTTTATTGCATAGTCCTAAAGGTGATGGTTTAGGCGGTATTGGTGGACAATCTCAAATGTTTACTAGTACAAAAAGTGCCGAAAATACCTTAAACAGGGTTACTTGGGGACTAGGAGTTGCCTTTATGGCTTTAACTATAGTTTTGAGTGCAGGGTGGCTAGGTTAAGAAAAGAATTATCAGTAGTTAGTAAAAATGAATAAGTGGCGATCGCGATTATGGTTGAAGCTAATTATCTTAACTCTAATTAGTTGTATATTTAGCATAAGCATTAAAAGCGTTGTTGTTCACTCTCAGCCATCATTATCTACAGCCTTACCGCCATTAAAAATTCATACCCTACCTAAATTTTTAGCCAATTGGCAAGATACAACTAATAGTGGTGATTATTTCAGCCAAATTAAATCAACTTACTTGGGGTATTTAATTTGGTCAAGTTTTCCAGTAAAAATTTTTATCGAACAACCCCAGATTATAGAAGAAAGTGCAGCTAATCAACGCTTTGGGCGATGGGTGGAAACAATAAATACAGCGATCGCCCAATGGAATATTTATTTTCCCCTACAAAAAGTAAATAAACCAGAATTAGCAGATATAATTATCAAGCGATCGATACCTGAAAGGGAAATTACTTTAAATACCGACACAGGCTTATACGATATCCCCAGGGCTATTACTGCTCAAACTAACTATAGCTTTTATTTAAAACAAAATCCCCCTGTAATTGCTCACCGCATGACTATTGTTATTAGTCCTAATTATACAGGTACATCTCTTTTGGCTACTGTTCGTCATGAACTAGGTCATGCTTTAGGTATTTGGGGACATAGCCCCTTAGAAAGTGATGCTTTATATTTTTCCCAAGTAAGTAATCCCCCCGCCATTTCCCCAAGAGATCTTAATACCCTTAAAAAGATCTATCAACAGCCAACTAAATTAGGTTGGCATATTTAATTTCTACAAGATAAGTAAGTATCTATGATTAAATATGAAATATTTATAGTAGTGATCTATTACTAGTTAAAACCTTTAATCGTTTCTATTTTATAAGGTATTGTGCTTAGGTACTTATCTATAAATTTTATATGTGATTTATTTTTTATTTATTTGTAAGTTTTCTTAAGTAAATTTACATTCAAATTCTACTAATAGTGTTAATTATCTTGAGCATCTAAGGATATCAACAGATTTTAATTTTCGTTTGTTGTCTGGGAAGAATATACATATAGCTTATTTGTAAGATTAAGCTCTATTCTCACACTATAAACTTATGACAACAGAAATTAATGCGGTATTTAAGCAAGTTCGCGATCGCTTGCAACAATTAGGTAATGGTGTTGCTGACTTGGCTCAAAATCACGCAGATATTTTAGATAGTCCGACTATCAAAGATTCATTAGTGAAATTTCGACAGGCTTATGAAGAATCAATGGCTAGGTTAGCCAAACCTAATTTTACTATCGCCACTATTGGCACAACTTCTTCGGGTAAATCAACTATTGTTAATGCTCTAATTGGACGTAAAATTGCCCCTATTGAAGCAGGAGAAATGAGTGGCGGTATCTTGACCATTCAGCATTCCAAAGAGTTTAAACTATTCATCGAAGAAACAGAAGGAGCGCAATGGCTGACGGGAGAATGGGAAGGTATCAGCGAAAAGGAAATATACGCTCGCATTCGTAACGGAGTGATGTTTCCTTATCATCAAGCTCGACAAAAACAGGAACTAATTGCACCACAAGTTAGAGCTTATGTACCTATTTTACCTGCTGAAGATGCAAGCTTACTCGGTTTGCCAGAAGGGATAGGTATTGAATTTATCGATTTACCTGGATTAAAGTCTATTCAAGATCGCGATAACCTCAAGGTTATTCAACAACAGGTTCATAAAGCATTTAGTTTAGTAGCCCTAGATTATTTACAAGTTGACGATCGCCATCGCCAGCGTTTGTTAGAAGAACTAAAAAAAGTAGTTGAGTATTTACAAGGGCGTACAGACTCGATGATTTTTATTCTTAATCGAATTGATCAAAGAGGACAAGACGATATTACGCTCGCCGAAAGAATCGAACAGTTACAGTTAGAAATACAAGAAACTTTAAAAATAGAGCGTTTACCCGATATTATTCCTTTAAGTGGCAGATTTCTCTACTATGCTCAGTGTGCCTGGGGAACAAATGCTATTAATAGTAATTCTCTCGTAGACGCTACTACGCGCCGACAATACTTGAGTGGAATGCTAAAAGACTGTTCTAGTTTAATTCGATCTCATGTTTTTGAAGATAAAACCCTTAAAAAATGGTTTAGGGATATAGAAGATCGCTTGGATGATGGCGATACGATAGATGACGAAAGTATGCGAAAAATTCTTGATCATGTCAACAGTTGGAGTGGTGGCGATCGCCTGTGGCAATGTATGCGCGATCGCGTTCGAGAATCTTTTGCGGAATTGGTTATTTTACCTGCTTTGATTGATGTTCTTGAAAACTATAAACATTTAGTTAATGTCATTGATGTAGAAGTCAATATTAAAAAGATCGGCAAAAAAGAAGAAATAGAAAATAAACAGCAAAATATTATTGATGGTAGCGAAAGATTAATTAGAGAGGTTGAAAATATCCGCGGTCGATTTCGTGCCGAGATAGAAGAAATTATTGGACTTTTAAAAGGAAGTGATTCACAAGACAAATTTAAAACAACGCAGTATTTAGATTCAAAATCGCATCAAGGGTTTAGTTCTTTGTTAGAACTTATTAGTCAAATTGAAGGAGATTTGATTCAACGACTTATTTTCCCAGTTCGAGATGCTTTGGAACAAGATAAAGGAACTTACGAACTAGAAGAAGAATTAACTGAAGTTGTTACTCCTCCCAATGCCAGAGCGATCGCTAAAGCTTATGATTTAGTTAATCGTAAATTAGCTAAATTCAAACAAGATGATTCTGGTTATTTTATTAGACAAGTTCGCCACGACGATCAAGGAAAAATTCGCAGTATGGATCATTCAGAAAAAGCTGTTCGTTCTCTTTATTATGCAATGCGTAAAGCTATTACCAAAAGAGCAGAATTTACGTTACAAGGACATACCAAACAATTTGAAACTGGATTATTATCTTTAGTTAATCGACTAATAGAAGAAATAAAAAATGCTTGTCTGCAAGAACTTCCTGATCTCGATTTAGACAAAGTAATTATCTCAGATTTTGAGCATCAGGTTATGCAAAATCCACCTCAATTACCAGAAGAATTATTTAGTTTTGCCGATACTATTCAACAAAATACTACTAGCCAGCGAGAAGTAGTAGGTAAAAAAAAAGAAACTGAACATTACACAGAAGGTAGTTGTTTTAAACAGGAAAAGACTCGAACTGTTACTAAAAACATCTATGACGATATTGAATATCGAGAATTAAAGCTACCAAACTATAAAAATATGGCGAGGCAATGGGCAGAGGGAATTACTCAAGAAAAGCAAAAACTTTGGAATATTTTTGATGATTGGATTAGTAACTATTTAAATTTAATAACTAAAGAATGCGATCGCTCTATTAATAAAGCTATTAAATCTACCGAACGAGCTTTTGACAAACAATTACAAGAAATTGAAAAGAACGCAGTTAAGCAAGAAGAATATTGGCAACAATTTGAGCGAGAACTAAATGCCGTTAGCGAAATTTATCAACAACTAAAATAAAATTTGCTTCAATATGAATTCTATTGACTACTCAACTAATTTTACGATTTTGGAAAAGTTTGATCGTATTTTTAATCGCCTTGCTCAAGATAGAAGGCATATAAATTTGGATCAAGCTATCATTTGTTGGTCTGAAGAATTAGCCCTAGAAAAAGATTTTCCTAATATATCTCAGGAGATTATTGCCAACAAAGATATCTGGATACAACATCATACAATAGTAAAAATCGCACTGAAATTGTATCTAAAACTTTTAGTAGTTACAGATAGAAAAACAATGGGAGTCTTTGGTAATTTATTTAATCGAGCAGAAAATATTTCAAGTAAAGATTTTTATCACAATATTCAGGAGATGAATAAAGAAATGACGATTAAATCAGTAATTTTTGTGGCTTTTATTCTAACAGGAGTGGGTTTATTGATCTATTTATTAAATAAAAAAGACAAGAATAATAATCCGCAATCTAATATTTATTCTAATACTGATTATAAGCCTACAACTCTCATCAAAGAAAAATATATTTTAGTTTTACGAATAAATAGTGATGGTAATCAAGAATTACTCGATTCGTTAACATATAATCACTACTTACGACCCGCAGATAGTTTGAAGTTATATAGGGCTACTCAAGACTTGTGGATTGAAAATAAAAATAAATTTGATAGTTCTAAAATTAAAGACAAATTAGATAATCAAACTCCAGTTACTATAACTTCTGAATATGATGTTCACTTTGTCATGATAGAACTAGATAAAAACGATTTTAGATTTCATCCCAATGTTAATCAAATGGATCGTCACGATGCTTTTATAGAACTAGCCGATAGTTCCCCTCAAGTCAAAGTTTCTCCACGATTATCCTACAAAGCTTATGAAAATACAGAGTTTTACAGTCGCTAATTTGAGATAATACTGATGATAATTAATCCAACTTTCTTAATTAAAGATCCCGAAATAATTAAAGGTCTATTAGATGGCACTTTAAAACGACATGGTGGAGTAATTAGAGACATAGCAACAGGTCGTATCAAGTATCATTTAGTAGAGTCTACAGGATTGACAAACAATCTAATGACATTAACTGCTAATCCTATTTTAGGAAGTGCTAATTTAGTTACTAATGCAATTGGTCATGGTATTAGTATCAATAAACTCAACGAAATTCAACGAGTACTACCCTCAATTTTACAAATGTCTCAAATATCAGCAGGGGCTAGTGTACTTAATCTAGGTATTAGTGCAGTAGGTTTTGCTTATATGGGTTATAAACTACACAAAATTCAAACTGCTTTGGGCAAAATGCAGCAGTCAATGGAGGCTGGATTTAATAATATTAAAGAACGTTTGGATGTTTTATCTGGACAGCTAGCCTACTTACATCTATTGGTACAGGAAAATCGACAAGAACAAATTAAACTTGCTGATGCGATTAATCAACTTCATCGTACAATTCTCATCAAAGAAATAGCCCAATTACGTGCTGAGTTAATTGCTAAAGATCGCTTTGCTGATACATCTATTCAACCAGTCTTAAAGGTTGCTTCTAAAGTACGCATGATCATGTCTGACCAAGCATTACAAATTAGTCCCGAATTAGAACCTCATAAAATGCTATTAGCTGGTGTTGCTACTCAAGGATGGGCTGTAGCCACGGCAACAGAAACACATTTATTATTGGAATTAGGGATGTTTGAAGCAGCAGAAGAATTACTTAATTTAGAAATTCCCAGATTTCAACAAAATGCCCAACTGTGGACAGATAATTTATTAAAAACCGAACGTCCTGAAATAAATACAGCCTACCGATTTACTGCACCATTATTTCAGCAGCATATTAGCCAAGAAAGAGTAAATAGAATAATTAATATTTCTTCAAGCGATCGCAATTTACCTTTAGACAAAAAACAAGAAAAGCAAGACGATATTGCCGTTGAGTTCCAAATGTCTTACACCTCTCAATTTGACCAAAATTGGGTATATCGGCAAGTAGCAATAGCTGAATATTTAGATACTTTTAGCGAATTATCCGCTAGGTTAGAAACATTGAAAGATTTAACTACTCTGTGCCAAAAAACTGGTGTTAAAAGTAGTCTTGAGTTATTACCTAAGACACAAGATGATCAGAATTGGTACATACTACCAAGTTAAAAATATTTTAGTTTCTACTCAAAATACTTTAACAATTTTTAAAACGAACCTTTTATTAAATACTAAAGCTAAACAATTAGTAATAGATAGATGTTGCAACTTATCCTATTTGTTAACTGTAAAATTAAATCTCTTTTCTTTTAAAGTATTCAGAACTATTTCTAATTCAAACTGTTTGAAACAAATTGTCTTATTAGTTATGAAAATTAGTCTAGGTATAATTAAAAATCTGACCTGATAGCTTTTACTTGAAAATAAAGGTAGTAGATCAGCCCAAGATTAAGCCTAAATACATAGGTCTTAATTAAATCTATAAAATAAAGGGGTCAAGTTGATAGTGATACCAATTATGATAGGCTTGCTCGGCAATTAAAGGGCGAATTAGAAACTTGGGGGGATCACCTGGATGAACATC
Organism: Chondrocystis sp. NIES-4102; assembly: GCA_002368355.1. Lineage (NCBI taxonomy): Bacteria > Bacillati > Cyanobacteriota > Cyanophyceae > Chroococcales > Chroococcaceae > Chondrocystis > Chondrocystis sp. NIES-4102. The sequence continues at coordinate 2,960,908 of AP018281.1, forward strand.
TATACGTACACAAGCATAGGATTTCTTTTGATACATACCTTCACCACGACTACCCAAAAATAAACGAGATTCTGCTACTTGCTGCTTAATACCCGATCGCTGCTCAGTTACTACGGTACTATTAGAATATTGACGACGGACGCTATTACCACCTGCACCGCAAATGAGCCAATTGATATAGGAATCCGCAGACCCTGTATCATTAGTGTATAAATGCTCCAAACAGTGGGCGTGACTGGATAAAACTAAATCCAACAAGGGACGATCCTCAAGAGGCTTTTTAAGAATTTGAGCCACTTCATTTAAAACCTGACGTAAATGATATCGTACCTCAAGAGTTTCGGGCTGTTTTCCATGAGTTGATTCGGTAGTGTAGGGAGAATGATGGAGATAAAGAATTCTACCTCTGACTTGAGGATCTAACCAAGAGCTAATTAATTTACGTTTAAACCAATCTAACTGTTCATAATCGATCGCTATTTTATCTCCTTGCAGTTTTCTACTAATGTCTTGTTTTTTATTTCTGATTTGTTGTAGTTGTCTTTGATAATCAGCTAATAGATCTTGTTGTTGGGGGACGGCTATATCAAGCTGCTCAAATTTGGCGATTAATTGGTCATATTGCCAATCTAATTCTTGGAGTTGGTTACGTAACTGCTGGCGAATTTTGACCCCTTCTGGGCTATTGATCTGAGGATCAGGAGCATTAAAAGTATTGGAATCTAAAGCAAAAAAATCGATACCACCATAGCGAAAACTATAGTAACGGTTGGGTAAACGGGTAAATCTATAGGGTTGATAGTTTAAACACCACTCCCCTTGAAATTTGGCTGTGTAATGGGACTCTAAATGTTGGGTTAAGGCTTCAGGGGTTAATTCTAAAGTGTAGTCTAAAAAAGCTTGAGCGTAGGTGTTGCCATCATTAGATCCTTGTAAACCAAAATCAGGAGCGAAGGGGAGGGGTAAAAATCGCCTAAAAGGTTTAACTCCTTGAGCTAGAAGTCCATAAAATACGGGTAAATTATAATAGTCGTGATTTCCAGGGACTAAAAGGAAAGGACGATCAAAAGTTATTTTTTGGTAACCTAACTCTTTACCAACAATGAATTCTTGATAGGGAGTAATAAAGTGTGGCTGGTAATATTCCTTAGATCCTACCTGATATACTACATCCCCTGTATGCAAAATAAAATTTATTTCCTCTTGCTGCTCGCCCATCAATTGAGCAACTTGTCTTTGGGGATTATTTCTCTGATAGGTGGTATAACCAGTGTCGCCAGTAAATAAAAAAGAAAACCGAGGATTATCCCGTTGAGGATCATCTATATGTATTTGAGTTTGATTGATTCTGCGACTGACAAACAGAGGATCTTGCCATCTTACCCTTTGTTTCATTGCCGTGATTTTATCAGGGATCGGGGAGTCGAAGACAAATTTCATTAGTCAGTGACACAAGATAATAATTAACTTCTAATAGGTTTCCCAAATAGCAGTTAAATTACAGCAACTAAGATAATTAACTCTCTTGCGTTTTGATATTGTGCAGATTCTGATTAATTTCTGACCATTGACGCGGAAATCGATCTTGAGTGTAGACTAATAAAGCTTTATTGAGAAAAGCGATCGCTCTTCCTCTATTTTCACTCCGATCCCCTCTAACTCGATTACGGTATGCCCCAGCTAAATTATTATTGAGCATTGCCCAGTTGTAAGGGAAGTTTTCCAAGCTATGGATTGATAAAGCATTTTCGTAGTGAGAGATGGCACGTTCAATATTACTGCTTTTATCTCCTACAATACGGGATTGAAAGGCATTACCTAAGTTATTTTGCAACATTGCCCAATAATGGGGATGTTCGCTTAGAGTATATACTTTTAAAGCGGATTCTAAATGATTTATGGCAATTTCAATATTTTCGCTGCGATCGCCTAGTAAACGGTTAGGGTAAATATCCCCTAGGTTATTATGACAAGCTGCCCAATCTTGGGGATAATCTTCCCACTTACTAACAGATAAAGCTCTTTTATAACAAGCGATCGCTTGCTCGATATTTTGGCTACGCTCCCCTCTAATTCGATAACTATAGGCAATACCAAGATTACGTTGAATATTTCCCCATAAATAGGGATATTTAGCTTTATTGATTACTTCTAGGGACAATTGGTAACTAACAAAAGCCTTCTCAAGATTTTCTGCTCGATCTCCGATTACGCGATCGCGCCAAGCATTGGCTAAATTGGATTGAATCATTGCCCAGTCTAGAGGAAATGAGGTTGGCTGATAGACTTTTAAAGCTGCTTGATAACTAACAATAGCTAATTCGAGATTATTAGCTCGATCTCCTGCGGGATAAGCACTAATTAGATTACCTAGGTTAACTAGATCATTGGCGATCGCTCTTTGTTGTTGAGAATCTACCGATAATATAGTTTCGTTTGCCCAATAATTAAGAATTGCAGGGGAATTGCGATCGAGTTTATCTTGATTATCACGAATTAAAGTGTATATTTCCTCCTTAGCAACCTGATCCGATATTTGTTGCAACAGAGTCATCAAAAACTGAAAATATTCTCGACGACGATTATTAAAAGTATTAGTTTTCTCTAATTGTAATAATTTTGCTGCCAAATTAATTAACCTCTCAGCAGCATTAAGATCCCCTGCTTGTCTTAATTTTTCACCCACAGACATCAAACAACTAATAAACTCTTGATTAACTAATTGTTGATTCGCATTTAAAATGTTGATTTCCTGCTCTCTAGGATTGCTTAATAAAATGTCAATCAGCTTAAGATAAGGATGTTCTAATTTACTCATGAGGGACTCAAAAACTTGATGCTAAATTCGGTTTTGATTTCCAACCGTATAATATATCGAACTTCTCTTTTATTATCTGTTTATTGTGAGTGTAAATAAAAAAAAATCCCCTTCAATTGGTAATATCGCCAAAATTGTCGCGATCGCCACCTTGGTCAGTAAAATTTTTGGTTTTGTCCGAGAATTGATTGTTAATGCTGCTTTTGGGATTGGTTCAGTCAGAAACGCCTATGCTTATGCTTATACTATACCAGGCTTTCTTTTTGTCTTAATAGGTGGCATTAATGGCCCTTTTCATAGTGCCTTACTCACTGTCCTAGCTAAAAAGGATCGCCAGGAAGCTGCTCCAATTGTGGAAACAGTATCAACTTTAGTCAGTATATTTTTACTAACGATAACCATATTAATAATTATTTTTGCAGACACTTTAATTAATATTTTGGCACCAGGATTAGCCCCTGATGTTAAAAACTTAGCGGTGTTGCAACTGCAAATCATGGCACCTTTAGCTTTACTTGCAGGCTTAATTGGGATTGGTTTCGGGACACTCAACGCGGTAGATAGTTATTTATTACCTAGTATCAGCCCTTTATTTTCAAGTTTAGCGGTAACTATCGGTGTGGGAGCAATTTTTTTACGTTTAGGATCAAACCTTAATACACCCTCCTATTTCCAGTTAGGAGCAATTGTTTTAGCAGGGGCTACTTTAGTTGGGGGAATTTGGCAGTGGTTAGCGCAATTATTTGTGCAGTGGCGAGCGGGAATGGGAGGCTTAAAGTTAAACTTTGATTGGAATACCCCAGGGGTGATGGAAGTATTTAAAGTGATGATCCCTGCTACCCTTTCTTCAGGAATGTTATATATAAACTTGAATGTTGATCAGTTTTTCGTTTCAGGAATACCTAACGCTGCTGCTGCTCTGCAAAGTGCCACTTTTGTTTTTATTACGCCTTTAGGAATTATTTCCAATGTAATTTTAGTCCCTTTTTATCCAGTCTTTTCACGTTTAGCTGCCCCTGAAAACTGGCAGGAATTAAAACTGCGAATTCGCCAAGGCTTATTTTTAGGTGCTTTAACCATGTTGCCTTTTACGGCAATTTTCATGTCCTTATCCCTGCCAATTATTAAACTAGCATTTGAGCGGGGTCAATTTGATGCGGATGATTCCCGTTTTGTCGCTTCCTTACTAATAGTATATGGATTTGGAATGTTCTTTTACATTGCCAGAGATATCCTAGTCAGAATATTTTATGCCCTTGGAGATGGTGAAACACCTTTTAAAGTCAGTATTATTAATATCTTTTTAAATGCTATTTTAGATTACTGGCTAATTGGGACTTTTGGTACACCAGGGGTAATAATAGCCACCGTCAGCGTCAATATTATCTCCATGAGTGCCTTTGTCTGGATTTTACACCGCCGTCTAAATGGTTTTTCCCTTATAGAATGGGGTAAAGGTTTTGGCGGTTTATCGATCGCGACAATTATAGCAGGGGTAGCTAGCTACGGTGTTAGTCAGGTTTTAGAAAGGACAATAGGAAATGACAATTTCTTATTATTGCTAATGGAATTAATTATTGCTAGTACAGTTGCCATTGTGACTTTTAGTCTGATAGCCATGCAGTATAGATTACCCGAATTTGATATGTTAGTAGATAAAATCAAACAGAAATTAAGGAGGGGAAGCAGATAAACCACAAAAAACTGCTTCAAATTTCTAAAATTAGGAAGGTAGAAAACAATAAAAAGGATTAAATATGACAGGGGTTAAGGTTCGTACTTCCAACAATTTCAAAAAACTTCAGGCAAGGTTAAGAGGATTAGTAGGTAAAGCGATCGCAGATTATCAGATGATTGAACAAGGCGATCGGGTAATGGTGTGTTTATCTGGCGGTAAGGATTCCTATACCATGCTAGATTTATTGCTGAGTTTACAGCGCAAAGCCCCTGTGCAATTTGAGTTATTAGCGGTAAATCTTGATCAAAAACAGCCAGGCTTCCCTACCCACGTACTACCCGAATATTTAACTTCTTTAAACGTTCCCTATCGCATTGTAGAACAAGATACCTATAGCACCGTCACTAGTCTAATTCCCGAAGGCAAAACCATGTGTAGTTTATGCTCTCGTATGCGTCGCGGTATACTTTATCGGGTAGCAGAAGAAGAAGGAATTAATAAAATTGCTCTCGGTCATCATCGAGACGATCTGGTAGAAACTTTATTTCTCAATATGTTTTATGGTGGCACACTCAAATCAATGCCTCCAAAGCTGTTGAGTGATGATCAAAAAAACGTCGTTATTCGCCCTCTAGTTTATTGTGCGGAAGCTGAAATTCAAAAATACGCTCTTGTGCGCGATTTCCCCATCATTCCTTGCAATTTATGCGGTAGCCAGGCTAATCTACAGCGAGTCCAAATAAAACAAATGCTTCAAGACTGGGAAAGAGAATATCCAGGTAGAATTAATAACCTGTTTCGTAGTCTACAAAATGTCTCCCCGTCTCATTTAGCAGATACAGAATTATTTAACTTTGCTAATTTAAATAAATAATCAATATATTGAAATATTGAACCGAAATCATGTTTCTACAGTCTAAAAAATAGAAACTAATATTTCTATCAAAATGAGCAAGATGTTAACTAGTAACCAGACTAGTAAAGCAAATGTAAAATCAGCAACAGGAGTGCAGACAGAACAAGAATTACAAAAACTAATTAAGTTATGTCAGCAGGGCGATAAACAAAGTTTTCGTGTACTTTATCAACACTATCAACAACGGGTGCGCTCAACTCTCTGTCAACTCTGTGGCACTTCTGCTTTAGATGATCTGGTACAGGAGGTATTTTTAAAAGCCTGGAAGGGATTACCACAATTAAAAACCACTAAATATTTTTCTACTTGGCTCTATCGTATTAGCTGGAATGTGGCGATAGATCAACGACGTAAATTATCACAAGGTGTTGATAAAACAAGTTTAAATGAAAATTGGGAACAAGAGCCATCAAGCTATTCCAAAGATTTAGAAAGCTTGCAAGATACACCAGATATAATGCACCTACACTATCAAGACTTAGTAAGAAGAGGTTTAGACAATTTAAGTTTTGAACATCGTGCCGTTTTAGTTTTGCATGATTTAGAAGATTTACCTCAAAAACAAGTAGCAGATATTTTAGATATCCCCGTCGGCACAGTAAAATCCCGTCTATTTCATGCTCGTAATTTATTTAAAAAATTCTTGGAACAACAGGGAATATCTTTTTAGCTCTTATAGTAAGACTATGACTAACTTACACAACGATAAACAACCTAATTTCGTAACTTTTCTGCGAGATAATTGTCCTTGCCCAAACCCTCCCCATCCTGATTTAGAACAAAGAATTATCGACTCTTTAGAATCTAGAAGTAATCAAGAACAACTTGGTGAGCATCGCAGTATTTGGTATCATTCTAGAACTATAGTACGCAATCCCCGTCTGGCGATCGCCCGCAGCACCTCCGCTAAATTAATAGCAACAGGGTTTTTGTTTACTTCAGTCAGTTTTGGTTTTAAAATTCCCCGTGTAGCTGTAGAACCTCAAGAGTTGGAAAACTTTCTAGTTAATAATTGGCAAGATACTTTAGATAGTTATAGTTATAGTAATGTCGAGTCTACAGAAGCTAATTGGTTGATTCCAGTGACCGACAAACGACAAAAGGCTTTATCTGTTTCTGCTCCTTAAATCTAACTCTATTAATTATCTTGTTTATTTAGCCTTAATTAATAACTTCAGAACATTCTCTTATTTATACTCAGGGTAAGATAAGACAAGGAAAATTTTATTCCTTTTGAGAGCAAGTATTTATTCTACATAGATTTAAAATAATTACTGATTGTTAGCATTTAAGCTTTTAAGATACTTTCAATTAAACTAGCCAATGCCACAACAACACTAATATTGTTTATTCAATGCTTTGCTTACTCAAGTTATTTAATTATTTTTAAAATGTATCTAATGATGCCTTGGCAATATTTTCTGTCTTTTACCGCAATTACTCCCATCATAGTTTATGGGTATTCTATTTTAGAAACTTCTGATAAGTCCTCTGTATTTAACACTGAAATCAATCAAGACTTAATCACAAATCAAATGCAGATTAACAACTCTTCATATCAGGGTAAACAACAAAAGCCAGACACTCTCTTTCAACAATTAAATTTGACAAGTGAACAACAGGCAAAAATTAGACAACTTCACCAAGAATATACTCAGGCAATACGCAGAAAGCAAAATAGTCTCGCTACTGTCGAGCAAAAGTTATCGGATATGCTTATCGGTACAGAATCAATTGAATCAATTAAAATCCAAAACCAGCAATTAATGACTTTGCGTCAAGATATCGAAACATTACGCTTTGAATGTATGTTAGCCACTAGAGAAATATTAACTCCTCAACAACGTCAGAAATTTCAAAAATTAGTAAAATTACAATTAGATCGATAACTAAAAAATCAAGTTTGCTACAATATGTGATAAATTAGTTATTGCCAGTCTGCGGATGTGGTGGAATTGGTAGACACGCACGCTTGAGGGGCGTGTGGCTTACGCCTTGCGAGTTCGAGTCTCGCTATCCGCACTTGCTTTGCGCTAAATTTTAAAGAGACTTTTACTTATAAAGCGCGATCAACACAATTTACCTATACTCAATTAAGACTTGCCAACGACTATATTATTTGTCTTTTGGTTGTGATTCTTTTTTCCAACTTGGCTTACTATCGGCAATATACTTTAAAAGTTTGCGCTTTACTGCTTCTGGCAGATCGAAAATTTTGACATTAGGAGATAAATCGTTCCAAAGCTGTTCAAACCTATAAGCTTCCTCGTCAATCCTTGGAAAATCGCGATTGCCTTTACTATCGGTAAAACTTCCTACCTTCTCGTGAAAAATATGCTGTGGCTCAAATAAGCGATCGCTTTTTATGGGAATTCTTTTATGCTTAGTAGGAATGGCAATTTTAATATCTAAATATTCGTATTTAATCAGCTAGCTAAGTATCTTGAAGTGTTTTAACTGTACCAAATTCTCTGGTGCTATATCCTGCGGGCTACACTGACAACCCATAATCAAGCGCATTTTTCCTAGATTGTGTAATATTGCCCCAATTCCTCATGGCACTACTAAAAAATCCTGACGCAGCGATCGTAGTTTACCGCACATCTCTTCGGCAGGGATATAAAAATCGGCGATAGGATTATTTTCGTTACTAAAATAGCTAATACACCAAGAGTAATTTTGTAAATACATGAATTAAAAACTTTAAGGGCTGTTTCTCAATTCCATACTTCAGTATGTAAGTAAGCTCGCATCTCATGGGTGCCAAAAAAGTTAAAAATAATATACTAAAGATAATACTTCATCCAGAAGATTCGATTGGAGTAAAATAACTTGACTCAGTTAAAGTTTATAGATTTGATCGAACGAGACAATTTACAGCAAAAAGACAAATTATTTATTTGTTCTAATACATCTTGGGATGAATATGAAGCAATTTTGCAGCAGAAAGCCAACTCTTCAGCTTATAGAATTTCTTTTTTAAACGGAGTTGTCAAAATAATCTCGCCCAGTCGCAATCATGAAATCATTAAAGATTTTATTTATTTACTCATTGTTGCTTACTGTGATGCGATCAAATTAGATTACTATCCTCTCGGTTCGACTACACTCAAACAAAAAGATAAATCTGTAGGCAAAGAACCAGATACTAGCTTTTGTTTTGGTAGTATAAAGCAAATTCCTGACTTGGCTGTAGAAGTAATTTTTAGCAGTGGTAGCGTGGAGGATTTAGAAAAATATCAAAAACTATGTGTTAAAGAAGTTTGGTTTTGGATTAATAATCAATTAGAAATTTACAGTTTGGTAGATGATAGTTATCAAAAACAAAATAGTAGCGGTAACTTACCTGGCTTAGATACAAGTCTATTAAATAGATACATTAGTCAGGTATTAACTGGTAATCCAAGAATATTAAAAAAGGCTTTTTTAACAGAAATCAGTTGATTTTTTTTGATCAATTACACAGAATACGATTCATATTGATTTTACTGACTCGCAAAAAATAGATGCAATATTTCAATACGATGCCTTTGGGTACGCTTGGCGATCGCTATACACACAGATTATGGTGAATCAATTGCGTAAGGAAGTTATGTTGTAGACTTATCGCAGATTAAAATGACAAGGTTATTATTGTTTCGCCTCGCAATGAGGACATATAACCGTATGCGCCCAAAGATAATTCTGTACTGTTTCCCCTTCTTTGTCAGGAAAAAACTCAGCTAATCTTTTTTCTGCTTTATCCCCCACAAATTTCACCCATTAATTAATATCCTGCTGTAAATCTGCCCCAAACTTAAGGGGATATTCCACTGCTGCTTTCATCGTTACCACAGCCACAGAATTTAAATCGCAAGCCAATACATTCAAACCATATCTGGCAGCTTCAAAAGGCATCCAAAACTACAGGCTTTCTTTTACCCCAAATCTTTTGGCAATATTCTTCTAACTTTTCAATAATTTTATTACTAGGGGGAGTTTGATACAGTTTAACTGGCTCTTTCTTCTTGATTAATATTCCATCTTTTTCTGGATGCAAACCCAACAAATATTTAAATTCTTCCAGCGAAATATCTGCGGGTAACAGACAAGCCAATACGGAAGCGCTAAAGGATAAAGGCTTGCGAGAATACCAACGATGTAACCCCTTAAAAGGATTTCCCCCTGTGTTCGTAATATACCTGTTCGTTTAGTAGCTTAACAGGCATAATTTTCTCACTAAACACCTGGGGAAGTTGGGGTTTAGTCATGAGTAATATTAAAACTATTATTATGTAAAAGCTAAGTAAGCTCCTATGACTAATGATTCCCAGATGCAAAAATATTTCCATCACCGTAGATTCACAATTACTTAAGCAAGTCGATTTTATAAATAAAATTGTTCTGCTACTGCAGAAGAGGGTTTACGTCTGTGGCGCAAACAGCAAATTTAAAAATAGATAGGCACAGAAGCTACATAGTCCGTTGCACAGGTGTCCTCGGTTATAGCGAATACATCAAAAGCGCGATCGCCATCAACGTAATCACAAAGTATTTTCAGATAATATACCAAAATATTGGAGTGAAGAAGCCAAAAAAGCTGCAAGATATTAAATTTATTAGCTACTCTTTGATTAAAAAAACTTACTTTTACTATAAAAGTATTAGAAGGGTTGAATGGCAAAATCCCTAAAACCCTCTTTTATTATAATTTTGATCTATATGTACAGACGGGACTGACGGGACTCGAACCCGCGACCTCCTGCGTGACAGGCAGGCATTCTAACCAGCTGAACTACAGTCCCTTAACTATTTGATGATCAGAAACTTTTGTCTGTTTCTTAACCACAAAATACATATTAGCACATAAACTTAAAAAAGCTACTGTTTAAGATAAATTTTTATGGCGGTCGCAGTGACAGAAGCCCCTGGAGGTGAAATCCAGGAGTCGCGTCACCTCTTGGTAGATAATTGACATCTTAGTGAGCAGAAGAAATGATTAACATGATTGTTGCAGTTAAGTTTATTTACCTAAATTACTGCTAGAATACGGATTAATCCAATTGATATTTCGGTTTTTACAATGTTTATATGTTGTCGAAGCGTTCTAAGAGTTTAACTTTCTTAAACAAAAAGTATATTCTTTTAAATTGAGACAGTGGGAATATAACAGCTTAAAATAGGCAATTATATTAGGCAATTATATATAATTAAAATCTTATTTGTCATTAAATATTGTGTCTTACTCACCAAAGAAAGTACCTTTAGGAGCAGTTTTGCAGCAAGCTGGGCTTGTAACTGTTACTCAAGTTAAAGAAGCTTTAGAACAGCAGAGCCAATTAAAAACCAAATTGAGAATTGGTGAAATATTAGCAGAGCAAGGAGATATCAAACCTCAGACGGCTGATTTTTTTGCTAATCATTGGTATGTATTATCAACCCAAAAGCCACAGCAACCTATAGGTCAATATTTTAAGCAAGCTGCATTGCTAACTCAGCAGCAAATAGAAATAATCTTAAAAGAGCAAAAGCAACATAAATTAAAATTTGGCGAAATGGCGATCGCTAAAGGTTGGCTTAAGCAAAAAACAGTAGACTTCTTTATAGATCATCTTGTTAATTCGCCAATTGAAGAAAAAAAGCAGTATAGTTTTACAGAAGATAGTGATTACTCTCAAAGGGTACACGAAGGTTTTCTGAAAATTAAACTAAAATTGCTTAATCTAGAAGATCAAGATAATTATTCAGAGGAAGCATTAATCAGAGTATTGTGGTGGACAGGTGGACAATCTTTTCTAACTCATACGGTTTTTCAGTTAGTCAGAGAAACCAGAGATACTTTAATTTCAGCCACTGAGTCTGAGCAAGTCGATTATATAGTTAAAAATCAACTTCTTAGTGACTGGGAAAACCAAAAACTCAGTAAGCATTTAAAAAATATAGAAGCAAAATTGCTTAATAATCCACAATGTTCATCCTTTCAACTACTTTCCATGTATCAACGAATATTATGGGATGAAGTTTTTATAGATGATAGTGTGGAGCAGCAAGAACTATTAAAATTAGGTTTAGTAGTTAAACAACAAGATAAATTATCTGTAGCCAACAGAATTTACAGTACAGTATTTAATTCCCATTGGCTTAAGCAAAAACTAACTTATCCTGTTGATCCCACTGTTACTTTAATTGCAACAGAATCAAAACAGACAACTCCATTATCTAGCTCTAATTTGTTGCGACCCAAAAATATTTTGCTAGTATTGGCTTTGATTAGTTTATTATCAGTGTTTTTTAATAATTTAGCTAAACGTATAGCAGTTAGAACAGCTTTTGAGCAAGGTAATCAACTACTTAAGCAGAAATCATATAATCAAGCACTGGCTAAATATGATCGCCTACTGAAGATAGATAGTAATTACTTTCAAGCTTGGACAAATCAAGGTTATGCTTTAGCAGGCTTAGAAAGATATGAAGAGATGCGTCAATCTTGTTATACCGCTAGCATTATTGAGCCTACTGCTGTATATGCTTGGAATTGTCAAGGAGAAGCGTTACATAACCTTAAAAGAGAAAGAGAAGCAATTATTGCTTTTGATCGAGCGATCGCACTAGACCCCAACGATGCTATCTTTTTAATTAATAAAAGTGAATCTTTAAGATCTTTAGGTAAAAACGAAGAAGCTTTAAAGGTAATTGAAAAAGCTATTCAAGTATTAGAAAAGCAAGAAGCAATTGTAGGTAAACCTCAAGTTAGCAATGAACTGGCGATCGCTTTAACTTTTTTGGGGAATGGTTATAGAAATAAACAGCAATATCAAGCTGCTATTAATACTTATAATCGTGCTTTAGAATATTCACCTAATTATTTTGCTGCACAAATAGGTAAGGGAATTGTCTTAACCCAAATTCAACGTTATCCAGAAGCGCAAGCAGCGTTCAAATTAATTCTTAATAATAGTAATTTGCCCAAAGCCAAGCAAGCCCAAACCTGGTTCTATTTAGGCAAAACCCTTTGCCAAGCCCAACAGCCAAGGGATGGCATAGCTGCATTTGAGCAAGCGATCAAGTTAAAACCAGACTATCGAGCAGCATTTTTAGCAAAACAAAAATGTCAATAAACGAGTATCTTTAGAATGGCCACCAGAAAGGTCTAAGATCAGTATATATTCTACTTACTGTCCTGGATGATGGTAGTTGTGAACCTTTAAAGTTTTCTCCCAACATATCATAAAGTAACTTGGTTGGACTTACGGGTTTGTTCAAGGCAAACAGTACCTCACTATTGTAACTATCACAACTCAAACCTCTTCTTTCGACGGCGCATACTACAGGCTGATCTTTAACAGTATCACTAGCCAAATAATTCATCTGGTTTTGATTATAAAAAGCATTTAGCTTAGTAGCTGTACTAAGACAATTAACAGTAGCTGCCTCTGGAGAGAAATATTGTGGTAAAAACGATAAAATCGGCGTAACTTGTGACTGCTTTTGATTAGAGAAAGTTGCAATTACTGTGGGAGTTGAAGTTTGTTGATCACAGGTAACTTTTACGCTAGTGCTAGCTTGTCCTAACTGAGGAAACGAAACGATACTAGTTAGAGCTAAGGTAGGAATAGTGATTATGCTTGTTACAAAACTAAACTTACTCATCTTTTGCTTGCTCCTGTATACAACACTCTTTAAATTCTTAATACTGAACGTCACAGTAATACTAAGATTAAATTACACTTCTCGAAATGTAATTGTAGCAAAAATTGTATTAATTAAAAAAAATTCATCACAAAATTAAACATTGCTTTAGTTGTTTGAACACTCAAATATGGATAGTTTATTACAATTTATCTAATATTTATTGATCGAGCTAAAACAATGGTTGTGTAAAAATAAATCATTAGTAGCTGATTTAACCTACCTACAGTTTACCAATTTATCAATGCTATTTTCGCCAAATTTTAATACGTATCAACTAAGAATACGATTTTTCAAATATATTCAGCTAGAAATTTTTCGCTGCATAATTCTCAGTGGAATTGTTAATGTTGTTACATTATTTAATTTTCCAAGTCCAGTTAAAGCTCAAATTACTGCCGATGAAACTGTTAATACACAAGTAGAAAATTCTGCTAATGTTTATCAAATTACAGGTGGTACAACCAGAGGAAGTAATTTATTTCATAGTTTCCAAGAATTTTCTGTGCCAACAGATAACATTGCTGCGTTTAATAATGCTAGTGACATTGAAAATATCATTGGTCGAGTAACTGGCGAGAATATTTCTAATATTGATGGTTTGATTCAAGCTAATGGTCAGGCTAATTTAATATTAATTAATCCCCAAGGGATCAATTTTGGCAACAATGCACAACTTAGTATTGGTGGTTCTTTCTTAGCGACTACAGCAGATACATTAATCTTCGAGGATGGTACTTATAGTACTAAAGACCTAAGTACGTCTCCTTTATTAAGCGTTAACGTTCCTGTGGGATTACAGTTAGGGCAGAATTCAGGTACGATCAATGTTCAAGGAACAGGACATAACTTAAGTTTAGAAACTCCTATATTTACCCCATTTATTAGAGGAGAAGTATCTGGATTAAAAGTACAACCAGGTGAGAGTTTAGGACTTGTGGGAGGCAATATAACATTTAATGGGGGGGTATTAACAGCAGAAGCTGGCAATATTGAACTGGGGAGTGTAGAAACTGGTATAGTCGGGCTAGATTTTGCACAACAAGGTTTTTCTTTGGCTTATCAAGATATACCTGCATTTAAAAATATCGAGTTAGCACAACGAGCATTAATAGATGTTAGTGGCAATACTGGGGGCAAAGTTAACATTCAAGGTCGTCAGGTTCAACTTACTGAAGGTTCAGTTGTCTTAATTCAGAATTTTGGGAATGAAGAGTCGGGAAAATTAAACATAAAAGCTACTGAGGGTCTGCGAATAGATGGAGTAACGAGTGATGGGTTAATTGCTAGTGGTTTATTTACAGAAGCTTTAGCAAGTGGCAAAGGAAGCGATGTTGAAATTGAAACTGCCAATTTAGAGCTTACAGGAGCAGGAAGCATCTTAACTATTACTTTTGGGACAGCAGCATCAGGGGATATAAAGTTAACAGTCGGGGAGGGGATCAAGATAGAAGGATACGCAGCTATTAACCCTAATAAATTCACAATTATTTCTGCACAGACTTTTGGGGTCGGGGATGCAGGAGCAATTAATGTAGAAACGAAAAACTTTACAGCTTTAAATGGAGGGAATATAGCATCGTTAACGGGTGGAGAAACAGGCACAGGTTCTGGAGGAAATGTAAATATTAATGCTCAAGAATCGATAGAATTAAGTGGGGTAAATCCTATTGCTTTTGCTCCTAGTCAAATAACGGCAGGTAGTGGGGGAGCAGGCAGTGCTGGTAATGTGAATTTGACAACTAAAAGATTATTGATTAAAGACGGTGGTAGGGTAGATGCTTCCGCTACTGATCTGGGTGATGCTGGTAATGTAAGAATTAATGCTAGTGAGTCTATTGAGGTTACTGGAACTGTTCCTAACTCCCTTAATCCTAGTCTGATTATTGCCTCAGCTAACATTCTTGATCCAGAATTAAGAGAATTATTAAAATTACCTTCTGTACCGAGTGGTGATTCTGGTAGCGTAACTATTGACACCCCACAACTAAAAATAGGTAATGGGGGATTGATAACTGTTCGCAACGATGGCACTGGTGACGCGGGTAACTTGCAAGTAAAAACACAAGTTTTAGACTTATCTGATGAAGGAGGAATCACTGGAGTTGTTCAAAACGGTAGAGGAGGGGAGATTGAGCTTGAGGTTGCAGATTCTCTAAGACTAACTAGGGGCGGTAAGATTGTCAGCGATAACCTTGGTGCTGGAGATGGAGGCAGAATTAATATTACTGCTAATAATTTAAACATCAGCGATCGCTCCTACATTAGTACTACTAGTTTTGGTTCGGGTAGAAGCGGTGATATTAATTTAAATGTCGGTGATTCCCTCGATATTCAAGGGAGTGGATTTAGACAATTTCAACAGGATTTTCAAGCAGCTAGCTTAGATGGAACATTACAACCTGGTACAAAAGGAACAGGTATTTTTATTGGTAGTACTGTTGGAGGCAGAGGTGGTGAGCTTAAGATTCAAACTAACTCTTTAAATTTGACAAGTGGGGGTATTATTTTTAATCCTATATTTAACAGTGGGATAAGTGGCAACATAGAAATTATTACTAAGGATCTAAATATTGAACAATCCGCCTTGCAAATCAGTTCAGTGACGCAGAGTACTAATGCTGCACAAGGGGGTGACATCATAATTGAGGCTGAAAGGTTGAAGTTGCGCAATGGGGGTACAATTGCCAATGCTACCTACGGTGGTGCGACAGGGGGTAATATTGATATCGCAGCCTCGGAATCCGTTACAATCCAAGACACTCCCCAAGATTCCTTATTATTTACAGGTATTTATTCTAATACCAGTATT
This sequence comes from Chondrocystis sp. NIES-4102, assembly GCA_002368355.1. Classification (NCBI taxonomy): domain Bacteria; kingdom Bacillati; phylum Cyanobacteriota; class Cyanophyceae; order Chroococcales; family Chroococcaceae; genus Chondrocystis; species Chondrocystis sp. NIES-4102. Next base: position 2,976,800 of record AP018281.1, read on the forward strand.
GGCAATGGAAATGGGGGCAATATTGATATTACTACTGGCAAGCTCTCTATTCGTCAAGGGATAATTACAAGTAATACAGGTGCATATATTCAGCAGGGCTTAAAATTTGGTGGTGGTGGTGATGGCGGTGATATTTCTATACAAGTAGATGACAGTATAGACATTAGTGGTGTTAGTACGAGTCCTAGAGTTCTGAGCGGTATTAGTGCTAGTTCTTTTGGTAATGGGAATGCGGGCAACGTGGATATCTCTACTAGTAAGTTGTCAGTTCGCGATGGCGCAGAAATTTCGGCAGCAGCATTAAGTTCTGGTGCAGGAGGTAATTTAACAGTTAATGCCAGTGATTCAATCCAATTATTCGGTGGAACTACACTTAGTGGTCAAAGAAGGGGGGGTTTAGTGGCAGACTCTGGTAGAGATGGCTTTTTTGAGCAAAGAGGTAGTGGATCTTCGGGAGATATTAAAATTACCACAGGTAACTTAACCATCAGTGAAGGGGCTAGTATAAATGTTCAAAGTTTGGGGGCAGGGCAAGCTGGCAATTTAAATATTGAGGCTAAAAACACTGTTTTATTAACCAAAGAGGGAACAATTTCGGCTGCGACTAATTTTAATACTGGAGGGGACATTAACTTAAAAGCTAAAAATTTATTTGTACTGGGAGGAAGTCAATTTATTGCGGATGCTAATGCGGGTCGTGGTGGCAATATTGATATTAATACTCAGGGATTAATAGTATGTGGTGACTGTCGTCTTAGTGCTAGTGCCGAATTAGGAGTTGATGGAGTGGTAAGAATCAATACCCTTAACCCAGATTCCAACGTAGAAATAGTGGATATGCCTACTAAGTTAACCAAACCTCAAGAAGCAGTAGCTTTAGCTTGTGCTAAAACCAATCAAGCAAATAGTAGTCAATTGACCATAACTGGACGTGGAGGTTTGCCACCTCGCCCCAATGAAGTTTTAACTAGTGAATCATTGATTAATTTTAATAACTCAAATGCTCAATCACAGTCGCAAGAGGATACATTTAACTCACAATTACCAGCACCTGCCCGTAATTGGTATATAAATAGTGCAGGTAAAGTAGTTTTAACCAGCCAAGCTACTATTAATCCTACTCAATTTAATTCTCTTAACTGTGATGTTCGTTGAGTTCTATTCCGCACTTATAATTAAGTTAGATCCTTGTTCGAGTAATGATCAGTCCTTGATTAATATCGAGCCACAAATAAATAATAATCAGCCAAAGCCAATCAATCATGGGCAAATATGGCGAAGGATTCGGGTAATCTTTATTTGGCAAGGATCTAAAACTAGTAAAAGCCCGCGAGTTAAAAAACTGAGAGGTATTTTTAGTGGTAGCTTATTCTTGCTACTGATCAACTGTCGTCATCCAATTGCAGCGATCGCCCAAACTCCTAATCTGATCACTCCAGATCCTCCTCAAACACCTTCCCCCCAACCATTACCTCAAACAGAACCACCTTTGGATGATTCTTTAACAACGCCTCCAACCCCAGAATCAGTTTGGGATATACCAGGTAAAATTGTGGTTGAAAAATTTACCTTTCAAGGTAACACTGTTTTTAGCGAAGCCGAGTTAAATAGTGCGATCGCTCAATTTCGGGGTAAACCTATTTCGTTTGCTCAATTAGTACAAGCAGCTAATACCATTACTAAACTTTATGTTAGCAAAGGTTATATTACTTCTGGAGCTTATATTCCTGAACAAAATCTCACCAGTGAGGGGATACAAATTCAAGTGGTTGAAGGCAGTTTGGCAGAAATTGTAGTTAATGTCACTAAAGGTAGACTAAAAGAAAATTATATTCGCGATCGCCTAGATAGCAAAATTACTACTCCTCTAAATATTAATCAATTACAATCCGCATTACAATTACTGCAACTCAACCCCTTAATAGATAATCTCAATGCAGAACTTTCCGCAGGTGTTCAACCTGGAACTAATTCCTTAAGGGTATCCGTCACAGGTGCAGATAGTTTTATTGTTAAAACCAAGCTCAATAATAATCGTAATTCTAGTATCGGTACTTTTGAAAGAGCCATCGGGGTACGGGAAAACAACTTATTGGGCATTGGTGATAGTATTCATTTTAACTACAATAATACCGATGGTAGTCATCAGTATACAGGGGGATATACCTTTCCTCTTAACCCACAAGACGGATCGATTAGCTTTGACTTTCAAATTACTAATAATCAAATCATCGAACCACCTTTAGATAAAGCGGATATAGATATTAATTCCTATGACTATGATTTAACCTGGCGACAACCTGTATTTAAACGGGCTACGTCGGAAGTGAGCCAAGAATTAGCCCTTAATCTTACTGCTTCTAAACGAGAAAGCAAAACAACCATTTTAGATACTCCCGAAAGTCTTTCTCCAGGTACAGATAATCGAGGTATAATCAATACATCAGTATTAAGTTTTGGTCAAGAATGGTTGCAACGTAATCGTACACAGGTGATAGCTGCCCGTTCACAATTTAATCTTGGTTTGGATGTTTTAGGTGCAAGCAGTAGTGATAGTGAACCTAATGGACAATTTTTTACTTGGCGTGGACAATTTTCTTACCTAAGATTATTAACTAAGCCTAAAGGTAATCCTGCTATCGGCTCAACTATTCTGTGGCGTTCAGAATTACAATTAGCTGGCGAGGCTCTAATTCCTACGGAACAATTTAGTTTAGGTGGTGCGACTAGTGTACGTGGTTATCGGCAAGATGCCTTACTAACAGATAATGGTTTTAGTGCAACTACAGAGTTTAGATTTCCTATAGCACGTATACCAAAGATCAATGGAACTGTTGAATTTAGTCCTTTTATTGATTTTGGAACTGGTTGGAATAGTGATGGAGAAGCCACAGAATTTAATACTTTATTAAGTACAGGTTTTGGTTTCCTATTGCAAACCGAAGATAATTTATCTGCACGTATAGACTGGGGTATTCCTTTGATTAATAATAATTCTCAAGGGCGTAGTTGGCAGGATAACGGAGTTTATGTGCAATTGGAATACAATTTTTTTTAAGTCATATTCAGCCTATAGCATTAGAGATTTAATGTTGCTGCAATACTGTTTATAGGTAGTAGGTAGTGGGGGTTTGGATAATCCCACAAGGGGACAATCTAGGTAGTAGGTAATAATAATCACTGATCGCGCTAGCAATTAAAAGCTAAAAGCTAAAACTTAAAAAATATCCCTTAATTATCTAATATTGCTATATATGTAATATTTACCCCTTGGCTATAAATAGAAAATTGATTATTTTTCCTTTAATCTTTTGTTAAGCCTATCCACCATGATTGATGCAAAAAATCCAAGATAATATGAAGCGTCGTATTCTACTTATAATCATTTCAGCTTGGTTAGCTATCACCTTGCATCTACCAGTGCAATCTCAAACAACACAGGGGTTAGAGTTGGCTTTAAAGGCACAGGAATTATATCAAGCAGGAAAACTAAGCCAAGCTGCAACTACCTGGGAACAAGCAGCGATCGCGTATCAAGAACAGGGCGATCACGAAGCTAGTAATAAGAGTTTAATTAATCAAGCCCAGGTATTGCAAGATTTAGGATTTTATCCCAAAGCCTGTAATGTTTTACTTGAAGCCTTTGAATTGGCAAATCCTGACTGTAGTCAGCAGCAAATTGAGCAGTTAATTGTAAATTATAATCAATCTTCTCTCACCAGCATTGACGCTATTGGGTTACGCAGTTTAGGAGAAGTATTAAGACGCAGAGGTAATTTTAGTCAAGCTAAAACAATCTTGCAGATTAGTAAAGCAGCTAGTAAAGATTCTACCCAGTTACCAGCAACTTTATTGGCACTGGGTAATGTAGAACAAGCATTAGGTGATCAAATACGCGATCGCCTCAGTTATGATAAAATTACCGAAATTATTGATCGTCAGGATGTTAAGATTGCCCTCAATCCTTATAGGCAGGCTATTGTAGCTTATGATCAACTGGCTGCGACTGATCAGGCTCTACCTTTAACTCAAATTCAGGCACAGCTTAATTATTTATCTTTATCAATTGAAATAGAAAACTGGTGGCAACAACAAATAAGTAGGCGTATAAAATCTTGGCAAAGGCTAGAACAAACATCTTCAATTACAGCAGCCAATAATTTCTCTACTGCACTTATTGCCAACTTAAGACAAACTCAAAATACTTTAATTAATAATATTGATAGGCATTGGCAGCAATTACCCCCTACTCATCAGGGAATTTATGCGCAAATTAACTACGCAAAAAATTTAAATGAATTAGGAAAAGATACTAAAGTTGAAGCTATTCTACAAAAGGCGTTGCAACAAGCTCAAAGCATTAAAGATAAAGTAGGCGAAAGCTATGTTATGGGATATTTAGCCCAATATTATGCTAAAGTCGGCAAAATTGAACAAGGCATCGCTTTAACGGATCAGGCTTTAAGATTAGCTGAAGCAGAAAACATGAATACTGATGTTAGGGAAATCAGTTATCTTTGGCAATCTCAGATGGGACAATTATTAGAAAAACAGGGTAATATTCCAGAAGCGATCGCAGCTTATACTACTGCTTTTAATACTCTTCAGTCTCTACGTACTGATTTGAATGCTAATAATCAAGTGGTACAATTTGACTTTCGCCAAGAGGTTAAACCTGTCTACCTGCAATTAGCTAATTTATTACTCAAGACAGACAATCAGCCCCTAGCACTCAAATCCTTAGCCTCACTAAATTTAACCCTTGCTCCAGATATTACTACAAATATTGCTAATGATTCTAATTTAGAGTTAGCACGACAAGTAATTGAATCCTTACAATTAGCAGAATTAGATAACTTTTTTCAAGATCCTTGTTTAGAAACTGCCAATAATACTGTTACCATTGATGATTTAGATTCCCAAGCTGCGGTAATTTATCCCATTGTTTTAAGCGATCGCTTGGAAGTGCTTTTATCTACACCTGGTAAACCATTACAGAAATTTACAACTCCTATTGGCGAAGCGCAAGTTAATCAAACATTAGATCTGCTTTACGATAGTCTTTATAATCAAAGTATTGATAATTCAGCCGTAAACATTCTTAATACGATTCCTCTTAATCCTCAAGAATTGGAAGCTAATACCAAAACTTTATTACCAATTTTGCAACAAGTTCATGATTGGTTGATTACACCTTTAGAAACGCAATTGCAAGCGCAACAAATTACTACCCTAGTGTTTGTCTTAAATGGACAATTACAAAATGTACCAATGGCAGCACTGTATAATGGTCAGCAATATCTCTTGGAACAGTATAGTATTGCTATAGCACCAAGTTTGCAGTTGATTAATACCAATTCATCACCGAGGGATAAAGTAAAAGTATTAGCTGCAGGGTTAACAGAACAAGTAGAAATCCAAGGAGAAATCTTTCCTGCCCTAATTAATGTACCGCAAGAATTAAACGAGATTAAGTCAATTTTTCCCCAGTCGCAACAACTATTAAATCAGGAATTTACTGTAAGTACTGTAGAACAACAATTACAAGCAGGTTTTCCAGTAATTCATTTAGCAACCCATGCAGTTTTTAGTTCAGATCCCCAACAAACATTTATTGTCACGGGCGATCGCCATGTAATCGATATTAATGCCTTAAATACCCTACTTAATAGTAATAACTCGATAAAACCCGAACTAATTGTTCTTAGTGCTTGTGATACAGCTACAGGTGATGAACGGGCTACTTTAGGTTTAGCTGGGGTTGCAGTACGTTCTGGCAGTAGTACTCTTGCATCTCTTTGGTCGGTTGGCGACGCTTCCACGGCTCAATTAATGAGTGAATTTTACCGTGAGTTTAATAACCCACAAGTTAAGAAAGTCGAAGCCTTAAGACAAGCTCAATTATCCCTGATCCACTCTCTTAAGGATAATCCCCCCGTCCCTGAACTTCAGCAATTACCACCCCATCCTTATTATTGGGCTGCTTACGTATTAGTCGGGAATTGGCAGTAGTTGTAACCTTTATGATCGTTGTGGTTGATAAATTTTACCATAGGCGCGATCGCTTTTTATTTCTACTACCAAGTCTACTAGTTCAGGATTACTAATTAAGGGTTTAATAAATAATTCTGGATGTAAAGATTTCCAGAAATATTCCACAAAGCGAGTAATTTCTGCGTCTGTCATACCTGTTTTCCCAAGAGCGATCATTTTATGTTCTGCTTCTTTGCGCCATTGGATACTTAAGCGATAATCTTCGGGGTTAAAAACAATTAAGCGATCTAATTTCGCCCACAAAGGTAGATAAGCCTCTAGACGCTGATTATTAACCAATGCAAACTCTTGATCTTCTGGGGTAATAATTGGTGGGGGAGGATCGCTAAAACAATCAGGTGGAATTGGGCGCACCCCTACAAACCAGCCCTCAAACAACAAAATATCTGGCTTAAAAATAGTTTCTGCTTCACTGCGATCGCCTGCACCATTAAAAAGGGATTTATCAAAACGTGGTAATGAAATCTCGCTCTTTTCATCTCCTTCCAAACATTGGTTTAATACATCCAATCCCAACTTCAGATCATGTGTACCAGGAGGGCCTCGCCAAATTAAACGTGCATCCTGCTGTTGTAATTGTTTCCTTTCCTCGTAGGTAAGATATAAATCATCTATCGAAAGACAAGCAACGCTATAGCCTAGGTAATGGAGAATTAATTTTAAAATCAGACAAAAAGTAGTTTTACCTGTTCCTTGTCCCCCTAAAACCCCTTGAATTAAGGTTCTGTTTAATTTTTCTCTCTCTAAGGATATATCCAGTGCTATCGGCAGCCATAGCCGTTCTAAATTAGTTAAAATATCCTGCTTATTTAATAAACCCAAGCTATTTGATAGCTTCACTACTTCAGAATATAAACTCAAAAAAAACGGCGAATTAGCCCCTTGAAGCAATATCTGGAAACATTGATTATTTCTCACATCATCAACCATTTATTATTGGTGATTTCTTACTACTTACGATCCCAATTTAAAGGCTTCTAAAAATAAATTGTAAGTCAGACCAATTCTAAATAAATTTAAAATATCAATCCAGAGTGAGGAACGGACAGGAATAGTAACAATTGCCTGACGATTTCGACGACTATAAACAAATCTACTCATCAATTCCGTACAAACCAAGACAATTGCTGCTGCTACAATATCCCAAACTGCATCTTGTCCGAGGGTAGTAGCGATCGCCGATCCCATAAAAAATCCGAATAAAATGCTAATAAAACTTAGAGCAATACGTCGCCAAGGATTACTAAATAATAATTCTAGACGTGCGCCAGTTAAATCAACTAAAGCATTTATGCGCGTACGTTGCATGATTATCTATTGAGCAATTATTTCCTATCAAGACGGCTTAAAATCCACAGGGAAGTTACTATACCTGCAAAATGGGCAGTAATAATGTGCATATTAGCCTGAATAATCAAAATATCCAGAGAATTGACAAATTCAGAATTAGTTTGATTGTTAAAAACCTTAGCAGGGTCAAAAACTAACACTTTAGAAAGCACTAACCCAGCAATGGTTTCTGCCCCCAAGATAGTTAATAACATCCCCACCAGACTAGTAATTACAGAAATTTGAACTATTTTAATAGTCGTAGATTTTTTGGGTGGAGTTGTACCCGCAGTGGCAAATTGCCTAGACATTTTACTGTATCTAAAAGCAATACTAATTACTACAATCAAACATATCAAACCACAAACAGCACAAAACAAACTAAAATTAATCCCAGGATTATTGCGTTCTGCTCGATTCGTGATTGCTAAAGCTAAGGTAACAGCAGATACAATTCCCAAAATCAACTGAATCCAGAAGCCAGCTAAACCACCCCATCTTAAGGTAGTAGCCACCTCCCGCATCCGCGCTGATTTAGAGGCAGGAGCAGTGTAATTACTGCCATTAGCACGCTCAGAAAAAGGCGTAATTTCGGATTCTTTAGTCATAGTTAAGCTTCCTCAGTGCAAGAAATCAATAATTATAGATGTTATTTAATTTAGTTTAGATATTAATTTTAAGGTTATATATCAATTAAATATTGACATTCATCTAACTATAGGTGTGGTAATTTTTGATTCGACCCAAATTAACTAGATATGTCAGAGATTACTCCGCGCCCTCAACAACTTCGCGCTGCTCTGACAATTGGTCAAGAACCTCTCCCCATCATAGCTTAGTCCATAATCAAATATGATTAAAGCGATCGCCTAAGAAGATATAAGAGTTATTATCTGTTAAATTTAATCAGTTGCAGCTAGGATAAGTAAACTTGTCCACCTTCAAAAGGTAACTTATATAATATGAACTATTTGAATGTTGGCTACAAATAGAACGGTTTTTAGGTAGTAAGTAATCCCACAAGGGGACAATGTAAGTAATAGATTTTTTTAGACTCCTGACTCCTGACTCCCCTCTCCTAACTACTTATAAATTCGTAGCATTCTTTTGTGTATTTCATATAAAATATGACCGCAGAAATTACAGCATTTAGATAACGGCAATCAGCTATCCTGGCGTGAAGCTTTACTAATACAAACTGTGCTTTATTTCTCTTATTTTAGATTCTTTTATCTTTTTAGCTAGTCTAAGTTTTTACACTGCCATCTTATAGGGTTGGGTGTATATTGCGCTGACTAGGTGTTATTTTTCTTTGATCGCTATTATTCCGATTGCTCAAGCACGGGGGTCTTCTTGCTGACACCTGATAAACTAGATTATAGGAGAGAGTGAGCGAGGTGGTTGCAGATTTATCTAAATTAGGTAAATTTGAGGAAAGTCCGGACTCCCGAAAGACCATACTTGCTGGGTAATGCCCAGTGCGAGCGATCGCGAGGAAAGTGCCACAGAAAAATACCGCCGAAATTTTAGCAACGGTTAACAATGTTAAATTGCTAACTAATAACTAAATAAAGGTAAGGGTGCAAAGGTGTCGGTAAGAGCGCACCAGCAGTATCGAGAGGTACTGGCTCGGTAAACCCCGGTAGGGAGCAAGGGCGAAGGGATAATGGTTGGTCTTTTTCCATTCCCGATCAAGGTGAACCGCAAGAGGTGTTTGGTAACAAGCATCCCAGATAGATAACTACCCTTGACTATATTTTGTACAATATACTACATTATGTAGTTAAGAACAGAATCCGGCTTACGTTCCCACTCTCTCTATCTCTATTTGTCTGTTGCTAAATGTTTGAAGATCCCAGAAGACGGAAACAATTACAAAAATTCATTCTTAAGTTAGGCTTACCAACTACCGCACCTATTAATTGGTCGTTGCTCGATTTAGCCCTAACCCATCCGAGTTTTTCTAGTGTTAACAATTATGAGCAGCTAGAGTTTGTCGGGGATGCTGTAGTCAGATTGATTTCGGCAGAATTATTACTAGAAATCTATCCTCAAGAGCCAGTGGGAGAATTTGCTGCTATTCGTTCCATTTTAGTTAGCGATCGCGTGTTGGCTCAGTTAGCAGAAACTTATGGTATTGAACCATATTTGTTAATAGGAACTAATGCTACAGGTAATCCTGCGGGTAGGCAATCTTGGTTAGCAGATGCCTTTGAGGCTGTTTTGGGGGCATTATATCTTAGTACTCATAATATGGATTTGATTCGTCCGTGGCTCGATCAAGCTTTAAAGTCTAGATCTGCTGAGGTACGTCAAGATCCTGCTCGTTTAAATTATAAGGATGCGCTACAAGAATGGACTCAACGGCAATATCGAGTACTTCCTGAATATCGAGTGATTGAGAATAAACAATTTAAAGCTTCTAAAGTTGCAGCCAGTGTTAATATGTCTTCTGGTCAAAATTATCGTTTTATCGCAGAAGTTTGGTTACAAGAGCGTTGTTTAGGTAAAGGTTATGGGCGATCTAAGAAAGCCTCTGAACAAGCTGCTGCTAAAGAAGCCTTCTTAGCTATTTCTGAGGATATTGATTAGAGATATAAGGAAAGACAGAATGGCGCAGTTAGGGAATTACCTTAATTAGTTGATTGTTGATTAGTTAGAGGTAATTTAGGATTTAAACTCTGAAAATAGGCTGTACCGATAATTGCTAAAAAAGCAAAATAAGCAATGATCTGTCCTAAATATAAAGTTTGTCGATATCCAAACAAAGCTTTTAAAACAATACCAGGAAACTTTTTATCTGGTAATATATTTGAGCCATCCCATACTTGAGTACCCAAAATACAAGCACCACTATCAGAAATACACCAATTATGTGAGGAGGTTTGAGAAAATAAAGCTAGGGCGGTGTCAAAATGCTGCAATGCACCCATAACTAAACCACCGACAATTAATAATAAAAATACTCCCATTACTTGGAAAAAAAGACGAATATTAATTTTCGCCCCCAAAGCAAATAAGGCAATACCCATAATAACTGCTAGTGTCAAACCTGCGATCGCTCCTAAAGCTGGAAGAGTCCAATCTTGCTGAAATTTTGCCAAAATAAACAATACGGTTTCAAACCCTTCTCTTACCACAGCAATAAAAATCAGCACAAATACAGCCTTACCCGCATTATCATTATCTAAAGCCGAATTAATCGCCCCTTCGACCTCACCTTTAAGAGATTTCGCCTGTTTCGTCATCCACAATAGCATCCAACTTAACATCGCGATCGCCACTACCCCAAAAATTCCTTGTAATAGTTGTTTAATTACAGGTGCATAAACTCCGCCTGTATTCTCCACTCCTGAGATCGCTGAGGCGAGGATAAACCCAATAGCAACACTGGCAATGATTCCACTGCCAATACCTAAATAAACCCAGCTATATAATTGTGTCTTGGCTGCTTTTTTGAGACAAGCCATTACAATACCTACAACTAAGGCAGCTTCAAATCCTTCTCGTAGGGTAACAATGAAAGTTGGTATAGCAGCAGTGAAATCCATATTTTAAAAAGGTAATAAGTATAAGTTTACTCGCGTCACTGAAATATTAAACCCCAGATCCAACTTACAGTAAAAACTGTAATAGCTGCAAAGCCGACAATAATTAATACTAGTAAGACAATCAAGCCAAAAATAAACAAGCGATCGCTCTTACTAGATTCTGCCACCTCAATATGTTTCTCTAATAGGGCAATATTCCGCACGTTAGACTTCCAGCCTACATCAAATAAATCCCCAACCACAGGAATTGTTCCAGCCACCGAATCTAAAATAATATTACCAACCATCTGCCATAATACTTCGCGCGGTAAACCCATTCTGGCAGCCTCAACTACTATATATGCTGATAAACCACCTGAGACGGTATCACCACCGCCAGGTAATAAACCTAAAATTGGATCTATTCCCAAACGAATTTTAGTACCAGGAATGGCGATCGCATTATCTAGTATTCGACTAATACGTCGCAGTCTATTTAATTTGGCAATTTGATTGAGATCTTGAATGGGTGTTTTCATTGATAATTACGATTTATTAGCTTTAAATCAGTGATTGGTGATGACTATTATGGATTAGCTTGGTATTTTGTCCAATATTAACCGCTTACTGATTTCTAGTCAGATCTTGCAAGGCTAAACGAATTTGTTCTATGCGTCGACGATTAACTCCTAGATCCGACTCTCCCACCCGTGAAGCGGATCTTACATGAATTACTTGTTCATCTTGAGGCAAGTAAAACTCTACATCGTCAACAAATTTAAAAATTCTACTTTTAGATTCACTACGAATATAATCATCTGTCTGCTCGATCACTGTAGTACGAGGAACAACAGACAAAACTTTTAGTAAATTTTCCTTAGCAGTAGCGCGATCGCTTTGATAAGTTAGAGGTGCGATCCCATGATCCTCATCAGCACCCTGACTAACAACACAATTGGGAGAATTTGGGCAAGGTGCTAACTGTCCATTATTTATACCAGTAGCTGCTAAAGCTGAAGGGGAAAAAACTAAACTGGAAAACGAAATTGTTAAAGTAAATATAATTGAGATTAAACCAGACACGATAAATTAATTAATTCTTGTTAACGGTACTCTCTATAATATAGGACTAATATTTAGCTTTCTCTTAGCACAATAGTATTTTTCTCCTGTGCCAATCAAATATTAAATATTTAAGCCAAGAAAAACTATCAAGATATGCTAGCTAACAAAACCTAATCTATGCGTAATTCTAAGTGGCAACAACAGTTTGATTTACCGCCCTTATTCTGGTTAATTGCCCTGATTGCCTTAATCAACTCAATTAGCTTTACTATTATTATTCCCCTGCTTTATCCCTACGCTCAACAGTTTGGGTTAAATGATTTGCAAGCCAGTTTATTAACTACAGCCTTTGCTTTGTCACAATTTTTCGGTACTCCAGTACTAGGCAAACTTTCAGATCGTTTAGGACGTAAGTACATTTTAGTTTTTAGTTTAGCAGGGACAATGATAGCTAATTTACTTGCCAGTGTGGCTAATGTAGCTTGGTTGTTATATGCTGCGAGAATTTTAGATGGTTTAACTGGTGGTAACACTTCCGTTGCCAGTGCGGTAATTAGCGACATAACCACTCCAAGTCAACGTCCTAAAGCTTTTGGTATATTTGGGGCGATTTTCCGTTTAGGCTTTGTCATCGGCCCTGTTTTAAGCTATCTTGCCCAAGAATTACCGACTTTACCAGGGATTTCGCCATTAGGAATGAGTTTCTTAGTTAGTGCTGCGATCGCCTTTTTTGCTGCCTTACTAACTTTATTATTTTTACCTGAAACTACTGCTCAACAACAGGATTTTAGCTTAAAGTGGGATGATTTTGCTTTTGGGAAGATTGCCAAATCCGCCACCAGACCTAGATTAGGTAGTTTATTTATTTTAACTTTCCTAACTGGAAGTACTTTTACAATTTTTACCTTTGCTTTTCAGCCTTTTTTCCTCAAAGTATTAAATCAAACCGATCAACAACTAGCCATTATGTTTGCGCTTGTAGGTATTTTAGGCTTTGTTTCTCAAATATTCGCCTTAGAACCTTTAAGTAAAAGATTTAATCTAATTAATATCATTGCTGTTTCACTAGCCTTAAGAGGCATAACCTTCCTACTAATGCCAAGTTTCCCTACGTATACAGCATTTGTATTAATTTTAATTATCTTTGGTTTAGTAAATGCCTTTCCCATGCCTTTAATAGATACAACGATATCGCTAAATACTAATAATCAAGAACAAGGAGAAATATTAGGGATAAATTCTTCTTTTTTAAGTATGGCTAATGCCCTAGGCCCTGTAATATCTGGTTTACTAGTTAGTATCGACTATACTACCCCTTTATGGATTACGGGAGTATTAACTATATTAGTGGCTGTTTTCGCTTATAGCTTAAAATCTCAGTTTAAATGTAGTAAATCAACTACAGCAATATAATTTCGTCTTCTATTTCCATACCCTCAAGGGTCTAAGGTAGATATAAAAGTGATACAGATTTTAGAAAATTTAGCTTTTTGTTATTAGCTCTTAGCTCTTAGCTCTTAGCTTTTAATTTTTAATTGCTAAAAGATTAATTATTATCAATTATCCATTCTTAATTATCAATAGCGTGAATATCACCCACTACCTCCTGACTTCTTGATGCAGTCCAATACGGGGGAAACCCCCTTTTCTGCGCGCTGCATCGCTCCTGACTCCTGACTCCTGACTTCTTGATGCAGTCCAATACGGGGGAAACCCCCTTTTCTGCGTGCTGCATCGCTCCTGACTCCTGACTCCTGACTCCTTACTCCTTACTTATTTATAACGCTTGGGAGATCTCAGTTGAGCAAAAAAAAGAGGCGATCTAGTTCAACCAGCCTCAAAAAATAATTATTAATATGTGGGGAAAAAGATCAATATACCTAATGGCATATACCTTAAACCCCTACGAGTAACAGTAGCTATAACAATGGATTTGGGGGCTATTACATCATGCCCATACCACCCATACCACCCATGCCACCCATACCGCCCATGCCACCCATGCCACCAGGCATACCACCAGGTGCAGCAGCTTCGGGTTCGGGTTTTTCTACTACTAAGGCTTCGGTAGTTAAAACCATACCTGCGATCGAGGCAGCATTTTGTACAGCAGAGCGAACGACTTTAGCAGGATCAATAATTCCAGCAGCAATCATGTCGCCAAATTCGTTAGTAAGAGCATTGTAACCAACGTTAAATTCACTCTCTCTTACTTTTTCTACAATTACAGAACCTTCAACACCAGCATTATTAGCAAGCTGACACAAAGGAGCTTCTAAAGCTTTGGCGAAGATATCAGCAGCAACTTGTTCTTCTGAATCTTTTAATTCTCCTTTAAACCCAGCTAATTTTTGAGCTAGATGGATAAGTGTTGTACCACCACCAGGGACAATGCCTTCATCCACGGCTGCTTTAGTAGCATTTAAAGCGTCTTCAATGCGTAGTTTACGATCTTTAAGTTCAGTTTCAGTAGCTGCACCAACTTTAATTACAGCTACACCACCAGCTAATTTAGCAATTCGTTCTTGCAATTTCTCGCGATCGTATTCTGAATCTGTGTCTGCTAGTTGTTTACGTAGTTGTTCAACTCTTTTAGCAATATCAGTACTATTACCTGAGCCAGAAACTATAGTGGTATTTTCCTTGTCTATAGTAACTTTTTCTGCTGTTCCAAGCATACTTAGGTCTACAGTATCTAAACTTAGCCCAACTTCCTCAGAAATTAACTGTCCACCAGTTAAAACAGCAATATCTTGTAGCATTTGCTTACGGCGATCGCCAAAACCAGGAGCTTTGATAGCAGCAGTATTAAGTACTCCTCTGGCTTTATTAACTACTAAGGTTGCTAAGGCTTCCCCTTCTAGATCTTCAGCAATAATTAATAGGGGTTTGCTTTCACGAGCAACTTTTTCTAAAACAGGTACAAGATCCGCGATCGCACTAATTTTTTTATCAGTAATTAGGATTACCGCGTTATCAAATTCTACAATTTGTCTTTCTTGATCAGTGACAAAATAAGGAGAAATATAACCGCGATCTATTTGCATCCCTTCAACTACATCCAATTCTGTCGCTAAAGATTTTGATTCCTCAACGGTAATTACACCATCTTTAGTAACACGGTTCATTGCTTCTGCAATCATGCTACCAACTTCTTCATCATTACCAGAAGAAACTGTAGCTACTTGAGCGATCGCATCCCCTGCAACAGGTTGTGCTACGGCTTCTATTTCTTTAACTAGAAAGGCTGTAGCTTTATCTAAACCTTTTTTAAGAGCCACAGGATTAGCACCTGCAGCCACGTTTTTTAAACCTTCTTTTATTAATGCTTGTGCAATAACAGTAGCTGTAGTTGTTCCATCACCAGCGTTATCTTTGGTTTTAGAAGCTACCTCTTGAATCAATCTTGCACCAGTATTTTCTAATGGATCTTCTAATTCAATCTCTTTGGCGACAGTAATTCCATCATTAACAATTTGAGGTGCGCCAAACTTTTTCTCTAGTAACACATTACGACCTTTTGGCCCTAAAGTGATTTTTACAGCATCAGCAAGGGAATTAACTCCTCTTTCTAATGCTCTTCTAGACTCTTCATTAAACGAAACGATCTTCGCCATAGGATTTTATTCTTAGTTGCGCTACATATTCCATTTGCAAATTTAGCACTCTTAAGTCGCGAGTGCTAGAATATATTATCTAAATTTTTGATCTAGTTGGTCTTGTAGTGATTACCGAAATTTAATCACAGAAGAAGTAATTATTTTAATTTGCCTGATTGTACCGCAAGTAGAAACCGCCCTTGCCAGAAATTTTAATCAGTTTATGCAACTTTTGGGATCTGCCTTCAAATTATAAATAAATTAATTAATTAGCTTTTGTTATTGAGCGACTAACTTTTAAAGTGATTCTTGTTTAGATGTCACTCATTGAGTATTGAGTAACAATTTTCAAGCATTAGCTGGAAAGAAAATATTTATCATTTTAATGAAATGTCCATAAAAGCAGTGTATATCTTAATCCGTGTTAAGTCTGTCGTTATCTTCTTACCTTTGGTATAAATTTCAGGCAAATCAAGAATAGACCAATTATAAAATACCTACTATTTATATATAGATTATTTTAAGCGAGTTGATAGAATAGATCAGGGTATATATTTATCTAACTCTGGGGAATCATAAATATAAAGTCATGCCATAGTCTCCACGTGACTTGGCGACAGATGAAGTAAATTAGCTCACAGAGTACTAAAATTAATGATTTCTCGGTTAAATAGTTGGACAGCAACTCTATTCTGGGTGGCAGCTTTTGGAGCTTTAATGAATCCACCACCCTATATTGCGATCGCCTTTTTGTTTTTTAGTATGGGTTTAGTATTGTTACCATCTACTGACAAACTAACTCAACGATACTGGCAAAGTAAAATTAAAGGTGGTACTAAAGGAGCAATTGTTTTAACTTGCTTGATTATTATTTGCCTGATTGTACCGCAAGTAGAAACAGATCCAGCTAGATATTCTAGTCAGTCTATGGATAATCTGCGATCTTCCCTCAAATTGTAAACCAATTAAATTTTAAGTTATGGCAATGCTAGGGAATTAAGGGATATTTTTTAGCTTCTGGCTTTGAGCTTTACATCGCTCACTACTACCTACTATCTCAACCCCTACTACCTACTACCTACTACCTTTGATTAACTAATAACTGCTAAATGATCGTTGATCACTTAAATAGCGACCAATGATCAATTAACATCTAACCCCTATTTGTATTTTAGATAATGACATTTGGGGTTTATTTTTGCCTATATTGCTAAATATCTAACCTATACCAGGAATAAACTTTAACTTCTGAGTTGCTCGATCAGCGACTTGAGAATAGCTTAATTCACCACAAAGAATTTTACCCATCAATTGCCCAGCAGAAGGACGCTTTACCCCAAGTTTATAGGCGATTTTAGGAGCTTTAAAGAATAAACCTGCTAAAAAGTCTGCTTTAGAAAGATTAGACCCCCATTCCTCATTTATTGTGGCTGTATAGTTTGCCAACGCCTGAGCATCTCCAGCGATCGCCTGATGAATTGCTTCTGCTGCTTTGACCCCTGTATACATAGCTGGTCTAATACCTTCCCCAATTAGAGGATCAACCACTCCCGCAGCTTCCCCCACCAAGACAACGCGATCACTATGTAACGGACGATTTGATTGCCATAGGTTGAGAGGATGTTCGCTATATTCACCCGACGAAGGGTCTAACTCGAATAGTTGAGCGTATTTATATAACTCTTTTTTTAATTCTTCAGGTTTACCTTTATGATCACGAACATAAGCACCACTAAAAGAATAACCGTCTGCTTTGGGAAAACACCACATAAAACCGTTTTTAATTGACCCAAAATCAAAAAACGCCATAGTCTTACGTCGCTCGCTTACCACTCCAGGCACTTGTAAACTAGCTGCTGCAATTGTTTGGGGTTGGGGAAAACCTAATAGTCTTGATACAGTACTTTTAGCACCATCGGCTGCAATTAAATATTTACTTTCAAATACACCTCCACTAGTTTGTACCTGCCAATTATCATTTTGGGAGGTAATTGCTGTTACTTCCACTCCATCTTTAAATTCTGTACCTTGCCCGATCGCTTGCAACATCATAAAGTTGTCAAACTGCTCTCGCTGCACCATCCACATAGGCGTTACATCTTGTAACTGTACCTCCGCAGGATCGCCCATTTTAAAGGTATACTTTACTTGCGAAACATGATTTTCAATCACTGGGGTGAAATCGAAATCAAATAATTTAGCGATCGCTGGAGAAACTCCTCCCCCACAAGATTTGGTACGGGGGAAAGAAGATTTTTCGATTACTAAAACTGAATGTCCTTGTTTTGCTAAATGATATGCAGCACTACTTCCCGCAGGGCCAGCACCTACGATAATACAGTCAAACATACAATAATACCCTGTTACATTAAGATTATGGTTAAACTTTTAATACCTTAAAGTAAGGATCACAAATGTGCAACAAAGCCAATGTGTTTATGTTTAACAAAGATCAGTAACAAAGTATTATTTCTCATCAGGCTCAATTCCAGATCCTACAGGGGCAATAGAGTTTAATTTTAGTTCTGGTTGATCTTCCTCAACTTGTCGCAGATTCCATTCGTTTTTAAATAATAGTACAGGTCTTGACCAATTATCTTTAACTGCGATCGCATTGAAAATTCTACCTGCTTTCTCTAAAGCCTCCCAACCTCCATATACCCAACGGGCTACACTATAGGGTAGGGGTTCAATCATAGTCTCTACATTGTATTCATTTTGCATCCGAAACTGAACTACTTCTATTTGTAGTTGTCCTACGGCAGCTAAGATAGGATCGCGTTTAAAATCATCAGTGGAGTACATGATCTGGATCGCCCCTTCTTCTCGCAATTCGGTAATACCTTTTTGAAATTGCTTAAATTTGGAAGGGTTAGGATTTTTGAGATAAGCAAATATTTCGGGCGAAAAACACGGAATTCCCTCATATTCAAGCTTTTTACCGTTATATATTGTATCCCCGATCGCAAATACGCCTGGATTATTTAAGCCGATAATATCCCCTGGGAAAGCTTCATCTAATGACTCTCTCCCTTGAGCAAATAGTTTTTGAGGACGAGACAAACGCACGGTTTTACCTGTACGAGCGTGTTGTACTGTCATATCTTTTTCAAATTTTCCAGTGCAGACGCGCACAAATGCCACCCGATCTCGATGTTTAGGATCCATGTTTGCCTGAAGTTTAAAGACAAACCCTGTAAATTCTTCATACATAGGTTCAACCACCCCAATTGAGGAATTATGAGCCTCTGGCTGTTGAGCATAGTCTAAAAAGGTTTTAAGAAATAGTTCCACCCCAAAATTTGTCATGGCACTACCAAAGAAAATCGGGGTTAATTTGCCAGCATGAACCTTTTCTAGGTCGAATTCTGCCCCAATCTCATCGAGGATTTCTAATTCTTCTTTTAGCTGGTAATAAAGTTCAGATTCTAAATAGGACTCTATACGTGGATCACCTAATTCTATAACTGTATCTTGGGCTGCTTTACTCCCATGAGAGCGACGTTCAAATAAATGAATTTTGCGCTCACGACGATCAAATACTCCTTTAAAGCGATCGCCCATGCCGATCGGCCAGTTGACAGCGTAGGTTTGTAACCCTAATTCTTGTTCGATTTCGTCAATTAATTCAAAAGCATCTCTACCAGGACGATCTAACTTATTAACAAAAGTAAAAATCGGTAGCGATCGCAGTTGACAAACTTCAAATAGTTTACGGGTTTGGGGTTCTAATCCTTTTGCAGCATCTATCAACATCACGGAATTATCCGCAGCAGCTAAGGTACGATAGGTATCTTCACTAAAATCTTGGTGTCCTGGTGTATCTAATAAATTAATTTGAAAGTTATTATAGATAAACTGTAACACTGTTGAAGTGATAGAAATACCCCTTTGCTGTTCCATTTCCATCCAGTCAGAAGTGGCTTTACGTTGTTCTCGACGCGCTTTTACCGCCCCTGCTTCATGAATTGCACCCCCGTAGAGTAGAAGTTTTTCGGTTAAGGTTGTTTTCCCTGCGTCAGGGTGAGAAATAATAGCAAAATTACGACGACTGGCTACCGCCTGTTGAATTTCAGTCTGAAGATCTGCAAGCATGAACTATTTTTAGCAACAATTGTTATGGATATTATATCTTTTGTTTGATGCTTAGTTGTTTTGTGCTATTTGGGTGAGGCGCAATAATCCTAATGTTAATTGTTAATTAATCTTCTAGTCTCACTATTTTGTTAATTAGAATAAGAATATAGTTAGTATTTATGAATATTTCCAAGAGCAAACTCAAAAGTAAACTTTTAGAAATTTTAAGATTGGTAGATGAGGATAGAGAAATAATTGTTACTGATCGAGATAAACCTGTTGCCAAGATTGCTAAATATCAAAAAGTACCACCAACTATAGAGTTATTTCAAGATTTACGGGGTCATGTAAAATACTTGGAAGATCTCACAACTGTGACTACAGAAGAATGGGGGGATATTTGACCATTGTTTTAGATACTTGTGCCTTAATTTAGTGGATTGATGCTGATAAACTTTCTGCCAATAATTGAAAAAATGGAACAGTAATGGCTGTCTGGGAAATTGCGATTAAGCTAAGAAATTAAAAATGAGATTTAGGTACTAGTTTGGATATATATCTTGGCAGACTTAAGCAGTCAGATGTAGTAAAAATCGTTGCAGTCGATGAGGATGTTTTAGTTACAAGTATTAATCTGCAATGGTTACACCGAGATCCAGTGGATAGAATTGTGGTTGCATTAGCTTTGCATAATAATTGTCCAATTATTACCAAGGATCAGAACATAAGAGGGTTTTATCCTGATGTTATTTAGTGAAAAATCTTTTTCATTTTATTAATTAAACTAACCAGTGCGTTTATTAAATCTCTAGTTTAGATTAGTAGCAACATAATTATTTTTAAAAGTTACTAAATGGCTACTATACCTCTGATTACTCAATCCCTTAACGATCTTAATATTGCACAAAATGCAGCTAACACCACCATTAATCTATTCCAACATTTCGACGATCCTCTAACCACGGGTAAGATAGCTCGTTTTGAACTTTATGATAGCTCTTTGGGTGGGGGAGTGAGTAATGTCTTATTATTCGATCAACCTGGTGCGGGTGCGCCAGAAACAGTTAATAACTTTCTCAATTACGTTAATGATGGAGATTATGTAAATTCAATTATCCATCGTTCTATCCCTGGGTTTGTTATCCAAGGAGGGGGATTTACCTTTAAAAATTTAATGGTAGATCTAGTTCCCACTGATCCGCCTATAGTTAATGAGTTTAATTCCCAACGATCCAACACTAGAGGGACGATCGCGATGGCAAAGGTAGGTAATGATCCTAATAGTGCTACTAGTCAATGGTTTTTTAATTTAGCTGACAACTCGGCAAATTTAGATAATCAAAATGGTGGGTTTACGGTTTTTGGCGAGGTACTAAGTCAAGGAGATCTTGCACCGATAGACGCGATCGCTTCTTTACCTGTGGAAGATGCCAGTAGTTTTTTAAATCAACCAGCTTTAACTGATGTACCTGTTAATATTGAAAGTTCTAGTGCTATAGATGATAGTGACAATAACTTAGTACGTTACCGCAATATTAGCGTCTCGCAGACAGATGAGCTTAAATTTAAAGTTATTCATAATTCTAATCCTGATTTGGTTCAGGTAAGCCTCAATCAAGCTGAATTATCCCTAGATTACGCAGATAATCGCAATGGTAGAGCGGAAATTATTATACAAGCTACAGATCTACAAGGTGATTCGGTTGTAGATAGTTTTGATCTTACTGTAGGCAATGTTCAACCCTATCCAACTAATCGAGGTGCAACGATCTATCGCTTTTTAAATAATGATACAGGAGTTCATCTTTATACTGCTTCTAAAATTGAGCGAGACCATATATTGAATAATTTGCCCAATTATAAATTGGAGAGTTTAGCCTATGCCAGTATTGATAATCTCACTGGAAACCCAGCCCCACAAAAGGTTTATCGTTTTTTAAATAAAGACACAGGTACTCATTTGTATACTCTTTCGGAAGTGGAAAAACAAAGTGTGGAGACGAATTTAAAGAACTTTACTTTAGAAACAGAGTCTTTATTTGCATACGCTCAAGCACAACCTAATAGTATTCCTGTCTATCGTTTTTACAATACCCAAACAGGAGCGCATTTTTATACACCCTCAGAAGTAGAAAGAAATGTCGTTGAAGACACTTTACCTAACTATAATCCTGAAGGTATTGCCTATTATGCTTTGCCGATTTAAATTTGATTGTTGCTTACTGTACTTTTGCTTTTATAATTTCCCTTTAAGCCTTGGGGAAGAGATATCAGCAAGCTAATAAGTGGCTCATCTTGATAAAATAGCAGGCGGAAGGAGGATCTTTTCTTAATTATTATCTTTCTAAAGTTAATTCCTCTTTCTTGCCTAAGATACCTTGAGGTCGCCACATCATCAATAACATTAAAATTAAGCCTATCACCATAATCCGAAACGCACCCTCTTGAGAACTATCAAACCAACCTAATTTAGGTAAATAAAACCTGGTTAAAGCATCATATGCCCAAAAGATAATTGCTCCCAATATCGCCCCAGGATTCTTTCCAGCACCACCTAAAACCACCATTGTCCAAACATTAAAGGTAACTAAAGTCTCAAAATTACTAGGATAGATGGTTGTCAATTGCCAAGCATAAAACCCTCCAGCAATTCCTGCGATCGCTCCCCCCAGCATTAATGCCTGAAGTTTATACCAAAATACGTTTTTTCCCAAGGCTCTGGCTATTTCTTCGTCTTCTCTGATGGCTTTTAAAACTCTACCCCAAGGTGATTTTACTAGTAATTCTAGTCCCCAATAGACAATGGCTACCGTTATCAAGACAAGTAGCATTAGTCCTGCTTTATAGTTGTAGTCAAGTAAAGCTATGCAACCATTGATATATACAGTTAAAATAATTCCCAAACCCAAAATTGCCCAGATAATCATGCTCATTCGCTGTTTGGGTTGATAATTTCTACTCTTACTTGCTCTTGCTTCTCTAGGTTGGGAAAGTCTGATACCTTGCCATAATTGCCAAGTCGCAAAGATTGCTAATAAAGTTAAAATGGCAATTAAAATGTATTTCTGGATCACATTAGGCTCAAATAAATCTAAGGGTAGAGGGAAACGCTGAATTCCAAAAGAACCTTTAGTTAACCATTCTTCATTTAAAGCGATTAAACGTAGTAACTCTGATACACCAATGGTTACAATGGCTAGATAATCTTCTCTTAATCTGAGGGTAGACATCCCAATTAATAAGCCTAATAAGGCTGCGATCGCCGAACCGATTAAAATGGCGATAATTAACGGTATTCCTTGCAAACTCAATAGCACAGTAGCATAAGCCCCTACAGTCATAAAGGCAACATGACCAAAATTGATTAGCCCTGCATAACCCCACTGTAAATTTAAACCTAGGGCGAACAAAATATATAAGCCTATATAGATTGTCAAGAAAACTAAATACCCAACCATAAATGTTGATGATGCTGTTAAATACGATTTTGCACCTGATTGTAACTTAGCAATTGATTTACTGAGTTATCTATCTAAGCAAAAATTACATTTAAGCTATATTTGACGCCAACCGCTTTCTATCTGTAAACAGCAAAATCACCCTAGCAGTTAGGTTATAAATAAGTTAATTTATGAAATGCTCAACGCCTAAGTTGACCTGCACTGATTAAACCTTAAGATTGCTAATAAATGAAGGTTAAATGTTTATGATTATCTCCATTACACACTTAAGATTTACAAATTCTCTGCTCAGACGCGAATCTAATTTTATATAACTACTTAATAATACCATAATAACAGATGACCTTAGTACAAACATTACAAGCCGTAGAAGAAACAAAACTACTGACTAAATTATCATCTCAAGAGAAGTTAATATTTATTGGTGAGCCTGAAATACTAATTTATATCCAGAAATTTATTACTAGTAATCAGCTTAGTGATGATCATGATTATTGTGATATTAATCTTAAGGAACTTTCCTTCCCTTCTATACGTTTCTCAAAATATCAAGCAATTATAATTGTAGCTTTGGAAGATGAAAATCATGTATTGGAACAAGTTAAGCATCAATTAGAAAATTTACAATTAAATATACCTATCTTAAGACTGTTTGCTGATATATTTATCAATATTATTTGTCAAAGAGAACTATTGCAGCTAACCATAGATGAGTTACAAAAAGCTAAACTAGCTTATGCTATTTTTACTACTCCCCGTTCAGGCTCTACTTATCTTTGCGAACTTTTACAATCTACTAATATTGCTGGTTATCCTTCAGAGCATTTTCGATTGGCAACTCAAGAATTGGCTCACAATTGCAATTTCGATTATTTTAGACTATTAAATAATTTAATAAAATATCGTTCTACTAAAAATGGTATTTTTGGTACTAAATTTATTTCCCATTTCCTGTTTGAATTACAGCGAACTAAACCTGAGTTTAAAAAACTTTTTGAGTATATTGATAAATTTATTCTGCTAGTGAGGGAAGATAAAATAGCTCAAGCTGTTTCTATAGTTCTGGCTCAGAAAACTAGTGTTTGGCATCTTTACGATAATAGTAAAAAAATGGATTACCAATCAAAGCTGGGAGAGATTAAGATTGATGAAGCCTTGCTTACGGATGTGGAACAAAAATATACAGCTATTATCAATCAAGAAGCTCGTTTAAAGAAAATTTTAGAGAATAATAAAATAAAATCTTTAGAAGTAATTTATGAAGATGTTGTTATAGATCCTAAGTTAGAAGTTAATAAGATTTTAGACTATCTCGAAATTGATAGACCGCAGACAGAAAATATACAAATTAGTTCTAATTTAAAAAAAATGCCTTCGGAGATTTCACAAGAAATTATCCGTCAATTTAAACATAGAAAAAGCCTAATAAAATAAGTAAAATTACTTATAACTCAAGGCAAAGCTCTACTTCTAATCAGGTATTAAAAAACAGTATATTTTAGGTACTGCTGATTTAATACTATATTTCCTTTAAGAAAAAAAGTAATTTTACTCCGCATTTTCCTTGACTATTAACATTACTTATGTGTAAAATAATACTTAATGTTAATTAACTTAAGATAACTTTTTGTAACCTTAAGGCACGGTAACTTAATTCTGAGCAATTTATAACATCTTTAAATAATTACCAGTACATAGGAGATATATAAATACAATGGGAAAGAAAGATTATTTCTTAGAACCTGATGATGCTATGACTATGGGCAACATCAACTATATGAGAAAAGCCATAAGAACTAAAAGGACTTTTCCCAAAACTTTGAAAAATCCAGAAGGCTTCTTTTTAGATAACGAAGTATCTTCAATGGATAACAGGGCTAAAAATAAAAACAGAACTAATCTGTATGAACAAAGCAACACCGCCCAAGATACTACTATGAACACTGTTTTTAGTCCTGTTGCTAGTTCCCAAGGTCAACCTTCCATTACAGGAGGTTCAGCCGTAACTCAAACTAATCCTAATACTTTAAAAGACAATACTAAGCAGATTGCCTCTAACTTTAAATTTGAGCCTGTAAAAACTAATGCACAAGAGCGTCGTAAACAGGACGATGGATTAGATATGTTCCGCAACATGGCTAAAACTATGCGCGGTAAAAGATAAATATTTAGTTTAATCTTCAATAGTAAATAATATTTGGCACGGCGACATAAGTAAAAACCGCCGTGTTTATTTTTTTATTAGTTGTCTTGTTGATATGCTTGCCAAGTTAGTCTTAACAAACTTTTAAAAATTGCAGATGCGACTGTCGCACCACCTTTAATACTATCTACGTAAATTAAAGGAATTGAAGAATTAATTAAACTTGACTTTTGTTCGGAATTAATTAATAAAGGTGCAGTTGCGATCGCTAAACTGGGATTAATAGTTTTATATTTAATTAGTTCAGCCAAAGTTTGTAGAGCAGTCGCATCTTGTCCTACTATAAAAATAGCCTGAGGATGCTTACTCGCTAGAGTTTCTAACCCATAAGCAGTTTTAGTTTTAGTTTTACTTGTTTGTGTTGCTTTAGTAGCAGCGCAATAAACAGGATTACGAAAAGAACCTTGAAGTTTGGGAACAATACTTACTTGGATTTCAGGTACATCAACCACGATGGGACTACAAGCAGTAATTGCAGCAGCCCCTTTAGATAAAGCCCCATTGTTAAACTTTAGGATAGATTCATACTCAAAATCAGCCGTATGATAAATAACCTGACGAATGATTTCGTATTCAGAAGCTTTCAGTTGGCGGTTGCTATGTTCGAGTTGGTGATCAATTACGGCTAAAGAGGAAGCCTCTATAAAATCTAAATTCATAGTAGGTGATTTAATTGATATCTCCATGCTAATATCGTTTATTCTCGGTCTTTCTCTCGCTCATCATCTAATTGGGGATTATCCATTTCCTCTTTAAAACCTCGGATAGTTTTACCAAGCGCGCTACCAATTTCTGGGATTTTTTTTGGCCCAAAAATGAGAATTGCTACCACAGCAATAATTGCTACCTCAGGAACACCTAAACCAAACATAATTAAATCTCCTGCACTAAAATCGATTACGATTAATAGCTATATATATCTATAAAGTTAGTCATCAGTATATCGTTAAAATTACAAACATCTGTGGCTACTAAACCTTATTGCCTAGATTAAAGCGTTTTTATAATTGTAATGTTAGAAACTTCTCAACCTTCTCTGCGTCAAGAACAACACCCCCTAATTCATCGACTCGCTGAACGAATTCTTAATTATTGGCAGAAATATTTACAACTTTCCGCCTATTCTTTACCTGAAGGATTAGGTTATGTTGAGGGCAAATTAGAAGGGGAGAGATTGCGTATTGAAAATCGCTGTTATCAAACTCCTCAGTTTCGTAAAATGCACCTAGAATTAGCTAAGGTGGGCAATAATTTGGATATTCTTCATTGTGTGATGTTTCCCCATCCTGAATATCCCCTGCCGATGTTTGGGTGCGATATCGTAGCTGGTAGAGGCGGAATTAGTGCTGCGATCGCTGATCTTTCTCCCACTACCCCCACTAAAACTTTGTCAACTGGTTATTTAGACCAACTTTCGGCTTTACCTAAGATAGATTTTACAGAATTAAGAGAATTACCCCCCTGGGCTGATATATTTTCACAATACTGTTTGTTTATTCGCCCTCATAATCTTGAGGAGGAACAGAATTTTTTAGAACGTGCTTCTAGTTATTTGCGTATTCATTGTCAAGAGGCGGTTAAGTCTACTCCAGTATCTGTAGAACAACGAGAATTATATTTAGCTGGACAAAGATATTACTGTACTAAGCAACAACAAAATGATAAAACTCGCCGAGTGTTAGAAAAGGCTTTCGGTCAAGAGTGGGCGGATAATTATCTTACTACTGTGCTGTTTGATGTTCCTGAAAATAAGCAAGATGAATCTAAAGACTTGTTGCCTCAGTCTCCTTAGTTATTCAGAGATGATTTAAGACAAGGATGGTGGTAACGGTTATTTAAGTTACTGGATTTTATATGGATATAGCAGATCAGCGCAAAGGTTAGGACAATGGATATTAAACTCACGCAAAGAACTCCTAGTGTGTCATTGGTTTGCTAGACAAATGTATAGTGCTAAGAACTAAGTATTAGGTATTGCACTTAATAGCAATTTTTAAGCATTAGCTGGAAAGATAAAAAGCTCAAATGTCTATCAAAGCTAAAAGCTTAATCTGTCTTAAGTCTCTGATTATTTTCACGTTCTTAGGATAATTAAACATACGCTTTCGTATTGACAGACAATATTAAGATTATTTAAAATAATAACATACGCTCCCGTATTGAAAATAATTGACATTACAAAAACAAGACTGGATTAATGCAGGATGGTTGCTCATGGCAACTCAAGGTGTAGCAGCAGTTAAAGTGGAGGTTTTAGCTCGTCATTTACAGGTAAGTAAAGGTAGTTTTTATTGGCATTTTAAAAACCGTCAAGAATTGCTTGAAGCAATTTTACAGCGTTGGGAAAATGAAACTAGAGAACTAATTGAGCAATCTCAACAAGCAGCCACCCCTAAAGAGCAGCTAATTAAATTATTTAATTTAGTTGAGCAGATGTGTCAGAGTAATCACCCAGATCCCGAAGCAGCTATTTTTATTTGGGCAAATCAAGATCCTAAAATACAACAGCGAGTCAGAATTTTAGAAACTAAAAGAGTAGGTTATTTAACCAAAATATTGCAAGATTATGGCTTTGGGGAAAAAGAAGCTAGACATAGGGCGGAGGTAGGTTACTTTGCTCTGATGGGTTTTTGGGAGCGTTTAGAAAGAGATTCTGAGTTTGATTTAAATATTCAAGAGTTTAATCATTTTTTACTCAATTTACTGTTAACTCCAGTTGAGCAAGTATAACCATCAGTAACACAATTTAAGCATTTAGCAGATTAAAAATGGGTGAATCACGCTTACAAGATAAATTTCGCAAACTACAGCCAAATTACAAGTTAATTATGGCATTAGGTGTGGCTGGATTGGCGTTAGCAGGAATTACCACAACTTATATGCTTAATCGAGGTGTTGCTAAACAAGAAACCACCGAAATAATTAAACCAGAAGCAATTAAAGTAGTTAGCGCATTGGGTAGAATTGAACCTCAAGGACAAATAATTAAGTTAGCACCCACACCAGACTTAGGAGGAGCAAAAATTGCTCAATTATTAGTTAAAGAGGGCGATCGCGTCACTAGAGGACAAACTATTGCACTACTAGATAACTATGGACGTAATCAGGCACAGGTAGAATTAGCACGTCAAGAAATAAAGATAGCGGAGGCGGAAAGAGCAATTATACAAGCAGGGGAGAAACAAGGGGATATAAATGCTCAAGCAGCTAATTTACAAAGAGCAAAAGCTCAGTTAGAAGGGGAAATTGTAGCTAATCAAGCCGAAATCAAAAGATTAGAAGCGCAATTAGTTAGTGAGAAAGCGGAAAAGCAAGCTATTATTGAGAGTCGCACAGCAGAGTTAACTAATGCCAAGCGTGAATT
The DNA here is from genome assembly GCA_002368355.1 of Chondrocystis sp. NIES-4102. Lineage (NCBI taxonomy): Bacteria > Bacillati > Cyanobacteriota > Cyanophyceae > Chroococcales > Chroococcaceae > Chondrocystis > Chondrocystis sp. NIES-4102. The sequence goes on from AP018281.1 coordinate 3,005,482, forward strand.
TCAACGGTATCGACAGTTAGCTCAAGAAGGGGTGATTTCCGAGTCGCAATTAGATTCACGTCGTTTAACTCAAGATCAAGCCCAAAAAGCTTTAAATCAAGCCCAGGCTAGCTATAACCTTACCCTCGATACCCTACAACAAGAAATTAACCAAGCCCAAGCAGTTGCAAGACAAAATAGAAACACCTTACAACAACAAGTTAGTGGTGAAACAGCGACTTTAGATAGCGTCAGCGAGGTAAGAGAGGTAGATCTAATTAAAGCCCAGGCGCAGGTAGATAGAGCGATCGCAACTTTACGTCAAGCAGAAGAAGATTTAAAGCTCAGTAGTGTTGTTGCACCTATGGACGGACAAATAATTAAGATTAATAGTTATCCTGGAGAAGTTGTTGACGATGAGGGTGTAGTAGAATTCGCCCAAACAAATAAAATGATGGTAGTTGCGGAAGTTTATGAAAGTGATATTGCTAAAGTAAAAGTTGGACAAACTGCAACAGTTACCAGTGAAACAGGGGCTTTTAATGGCGAAATTACAGGTAAGGTTAGCCAAATTGGTTTAAAAATCGGTAAACAAAATGTTTTGAATACTGATCCTGCTGCGGATGTTGATAGTCGTGTTGTGGAAGTAAAAATCTATCTAGATCCTCTCAATAGCGATCGCGTTGCTCACTTAACTAATTCTAAGGCAATTATTAAAATTAATCTTTAATGTTTCTTAGCTTTTAGCTACTCCTGTCTCCTGACTCCTGACTCCTGACTCCTGACTCCTGACTCCTGACTCCTGACTCCTGACTCCTAGTTTTAGATAATCCACCACCAATCAAAGCTGCGATCGCTTCTGCTAAAATGCTAATTAAACGATATAGCCCTACAGCAGCAATTTCTGTGGGAAACTGTGAATTGTTTAAAAGACTATAAGCAGTGAATTCAAATACTCCCAACCCTCCAGGTGCGCCTGGTACTATTAAACCTAGTAACCAAGCAAAAGCAAAAGCACTAGTTAACTGGGGTATTTGTTGCCAAACTATAGGTTGTAAAGCGGTAAAAGTCAAAATAAAACCTAATCCTCGCCAGATGATAAATCCTATTTCTCCTAAAAAAGGCTTCCAAGGATAGGTAGTTAATTTAATCGTCGTAATTTCTTTTGTCTCGCCTTTACTTTTATTACGGCTTAAACGATGTAATAACTTGTTAAGGATGCGAGGATGAATGCCAATTAAAACTAATACTAAACTGATATTGCCTATAATTTGTAATATTAATGAGATATTAAAAGAAGTCAGGGTAATATTTCCACCACTTACCCACTCAGCAACTTTTTTAAAATATGGAACAATATTACTATAATCGGGAACTATACCCCAATTTAAGCTAATAGCCAATGAACCAATCGCTAATGCTGCTGCTGCCATCAATAATGGCTCTAATACCACACTAACTATGGCTGCGCCTTTATCTCCTCCCCTACTAGTGATAGCTGCTATTCTGCCGTAGAAGTGCCATATATTACCAGGAGAATACTTAGCTAGGTTAGTAGTTAAATAAATGACAATTCCCTCTTGAGTATTTAAAGGCTGTTGAAACATTTTGACAATTTTAGTCCATACCCAAGCAGACCAAATATGAGCAACAATAGTTATTAACAATGCTACAGCTAAAACAACTCCCCCTTGGGCATCTATTTTAAGGGTAAGAACTTCTGAGAAACGATCCTTAATAGTTTTTGCCAGAAAAAACCAGACTATTCCTAAAACAAACCAACGAATGTATGGTTTAATCCGAACAAAAACTTGTTTCATCAATTACATAAAATTTAGACTATATCGGGGTTGTGTCAAATTCCTATAATTTCTCAACTCTTTCTAAAGCTTTAATTGCTGCTTCCCAATCAGGCTTTATATTAGCAGCTTTCTGATAATATTCCCTAGCTAAGGTATATTCACCCAAATATTCGGAAACAGAACCTTTACCAAACCAAGCTTCATGATAACTCGGATTAATTGCCAAGGCGCGATCATAAGATTCAAGGGCTTGAGAATATAGTTTGCTAGCTTTTTGAGCATTTCCTAAACCTATTAGGGCTGGGAGATATTGTGGTTTTACCTCCAAAGCTTCTTCATAAGCTGCGATCGCACTTTGATAATCATCTTGCTGATAATATAGTTTACCTAAGTTGTTCCAAGAGACAAAACTTCTGGCAAAATCAAGCTCGATCGCTTTTTTGAAATTAAAAATTGCTTTTTGAGGCTGATTTAAACCTATATAGGCTTCCCCACGATTGTTCCATAACCAGACATTATTAGGAGCAATTTTAATAGCTTGATCATAGGCTGCGATCGCCGATTCATATTGTTTTAAGTTATATAAATTAACGGCTTGACAATTCCATAGTTGCGGACTTTGATAATGTCTTAGGGCTGTGCTACAAGTATCTAAAGCTCCTTTATAATCCTGTAATTGTCCTTGTGCTTTTGCTTTTTTTAACCAGACTTGCTCAAAATTCTTTACTTGCCCTTTAGTATTAGGTAGTTTTTTTAGTCCATTATTATAATAATCAATTGCTTCTCCATACTGTTCTTTAGCTAATTTAATATCGCCATTATAAAACTCCAAAATTGCTGCTCTTTGTGCCAATTGTGCCAAGATTAACGCCACACCAAAAAGTAATACAGGAGCTATTAATAGATATTTATATAATCCTTTAAATTGAGATTTATATTTAAGCTTTTTAAGATCTTTAATCACCTTATTAAGTGATTGGTATCGCTGGTTTTTATCCAAGCTAATCATCTTATCCAAGATTTTGGCAAACCCAGGGCTAATTCTCGCTTTACGCTGCCATAATATCTCCCCTGTGCGCGGATTTTTTTCGAGATTTTGTGGTGAAGTTCCAGTTAAAACATGAATTGCCGTCATCCCCAAAGCATATATATCACTGACATAAGTGGCTCTACCTGCTACCTGCTCAGGAGCAATATAACCTGTTTTATTATTAGTTGGTAAACTAACCACCTCATTAATCAAGCTAAAATCAACTAAACCAACTTTATTATCGCCATTACGTTTAATTAAACTTGATGGTTGAATGTTACCGTGGATGATGTGTTGTCTGTGAAACTGATTTAAAGCCGTAGCAGCATCGAGTAAAATTTCCACTACTTCTGTTTCCGACAAAATAAACTGATCTTCAATAATCTGGGCTAAACTTCTACCTTCGAGATAATCTTGGACTATATAAATCCGCAATTCATCAATAAAATATTCAATAACCGTAGGAATTCTAAAATCTTGATCAATCAAGGCTAACTTATTAAAAGCCAAGATAATATCTTGAGTAAGATCAGCTAGGGATTTTTTAGGTAATTGCGGTTTAAATATTTCTATATAGTATTTAGCAGCTTGATTTTGCTCCCCCAACCCCTGAGCCATATAGGAATAAACTGATTCTGTACCACCTAAATATTTAATTATTTGATATTTATCAGCAATAGTTTTACCAATTACTTCCAAAGGTAAGAGATCTTTAATAACTTCGCTAGCACTACTATAACGATCTAAAGTATTATTAGCTGTCATGCGATTAATAATCTTTAAAAATGCTTCGCTGACTGCTATTTTTTTATTCCAAGCACTTAACCCATTAGATTCAGATTCTTCCCATTCTGTCGGTGACTTATTAGTCATACCGAAAATAACCGTTTTACCTAAAGCATAAATATCACTGCTATAAATAGGTTTACCGTTGTTTTGCTCAGGTGGCATATAACCTGGAGTGCCAATTATCTGAGTCTTAACTTGCTGCTTACTAGTATCAAAAGCTAAAGTTCCAATCTCCTTAACCGCACCAAAATCAATCAGAATCATTCTGCCATCTTGTTGTCGTCTAATTAAGTTAGATGGCTTAATATCTCGGTGAATTATGCCCTGTTTATGAACAGATTTTAATATTTCTAAAATGTCAAACAGAAATTCAATAGCTTGGGTTTCATTTATTACCTGTCGATGAATTTCTTGTTCAAATTCTTCCCCTTCAATAAATTCTAAAACTAAATAAAATTGCTTGTTTTCTTCAAAATGACCAATAAAACTTGGTATTTGATCATGTTTCCCTAACCACTGCAATACCATAGCCTCAGTAGCCAAACGTTCTTTAGCACTCTCCCAAATTGCAGCACTATTAAATTTTGGTTGTAACTGCTTAACCGCACATTTAGTTTGAGTTGCAGAATGTAGATCCAAAGCTAAATAAGTAGTAGCAAAACCACCGCTACCTAATTTTCTAATAATTTCAAATCTATGGTTTAATACATCTCCAGATTTAAGAACTTTATAGCCATACTCAGCACTACTTTGAGAGTGAGAATTTTGGGATTGAGAAACAGGAATAGTATAGTCTGAGTCTGACATAGCACATCGGGACACAAGATTTTTAAATTGTAGCGAAGATTGGTTAATGATTAAACTGGGATTTTAATGACAATAAGAAATACTATTTTTTATAAATTTTTAAACACTTTACGATAAAATTATAGTCCGCTTTTAATATACAATTTGAATTTCTCAATGGGAAAGTCAGAAGGTTCATATATTAAAATTTATAAAGGTAAAAAAGGCTAATTTTAGCTATTCTCACCTTCAGTATTAAAATAGTAAATTGATTTAATTGAATTATGAGTTTTTTCCGTCAATATATTGCTCCTTTGATTGTAGTCGTGATTTTTCTAATGGCTCTAGTGGCAGTTAGCGCACGTATTTTTCTACCTTCAGATATGGCTGCTCCTGCTCCAGTTTCTTTAGAGTATCAATATTCAAATGTAATTGGACTTCTTCCTAAAAATTAGAAACTTAGGCACTAATGATAGATGAATATTAATCATTACGCGAGCCTTTTCTTTTATATGATAATATTTTTACTATATTTTAAGAAAATTGTTGGAAGGTATACAAATATATGGATGCTGCAATGATCTTGGCTGAATTGCCAGAAGCTTACGCTATGTTTAAGCCTTTGGTAGATGTTCTGCCAGTTATCCCCGTGTTTTTCCTAGCTTTGGCTTTCGTTTGGCAAGCAGCAGTAGGATTTAAATAAATTGATCACTGGTATATGGGCTTGAGGGCATCCATCGAAAGTTGGATGCTTTTTGTTTATCAGCCATATTCACCTAAAAATTTCTGATTTTCGTAGAATCTCTACTTCTTAAACTGCTTTATAAACGTTAATATTTAACTGCAAAGCAGTCGAGTCTTGGCTTCGCCTTTCAACGGCGCAGTACCGATGACTCAATTAATAACATAATTTATTTCTTGGTTGAGGACGCAAGATGACAACAGAATCTAGTTTAGATAATCGTAAGATACTTTCAGCAGTATCTCATGGTTCGGTTTTTATCAGTGCCTTAGTGATCTCAATTGGTATTCCGATCGCTATTTATACCCTTTCGGAAGATGCAGTAGTTAAGGAAAATGCCAAAGAAGCGATTAATTTCCATTTAAATGTTTGGCTAGTAGGGGCGATTATTGCCGTTGCTTCGTTTTTCACCCTGGGGTTACTTGGTTTTATTTTAGGCCCTATTTGGCTATTGGTGCATTGGGGTTTGTCAGTTTGGGCAATAATATACTCTCTACAAACCCCTGATAAAGCTGTTCGCTATCCGTTTATTTTGCGAATTGTATAACAGGTTATCTGGTAAACATAAACCAAGTAGCTACTATGAAAATAACGTAGGCAATGGAGACAATAGTATAAGCTGCGGTGTTGGTAATCATGCTGGATTTGTTCTAAAGTGAAATTTCAGCCACTGATGCTAACACCGATTTTTATTAATTAAGGTATTTTTCTATACACTGATGATTTTGATTTTTTACCTTCTACCTCAAACATAAAAAACTAATCCAGAGGCTGATCTAAGAAATGTAGATGCTGTTTTCCCATCTTTGGTAATTAATTCCTAACTTTAAATAAACAACTAATAATCTGTGACTGTATTTCAACAAGAACATTTACTATTTACCCCTGCAACTCCAGAAACTAACGCTATTCCTGCAATCTTTGCTTTCCCCAATGAATATACCATCGGTATTACTAGCTTGGGTTTTCAAATTGTCTGGGCTACTTTGGCAAAGCGTAGTGATGTTGATGTTAGCCGTTTGTTTACAGACTTAAGTGAACCGTTACCTAGAAATCCTGAACTTTTGGGTTTTTCGGTATCCTGGGAATTAGATTATATTAATATCTTTAATTTATTAGAGTCTTTAGCCATTCCTCTGGGTAGTAGCGATCGCACCGATGATCATCCCTTAGTATTTGGCGGAGGAACGGTTTTAACCGCCAACCCTGAACCCTTTGCCGACTTTTTTGATGTAATCCTGTTAGGCGATGGTGAAAATTTACTTGATCAATTTATTAACGCCTATCAACAGGTAAGAAAGGCAGATCGCCAGACAAAACTTAAGCATTTAGCCCAAATACCAGGTATTTATATTCCCAGTTTATATACAATTACTTATCACAGTCCTGACGGCGAAATTAAAGCGATCGCGCCTATCGATTCTGATATTCCTCCTCAAGTTCAAAAGCAAACCTATCGCGGTAACATTCTTTCTACTTCCACCGTCGTTACTTCCAAGGCTGCTTGGGAAAATATCTATATGGTAGAAGTTGTCCGCAGTTGTCCTGAGATGTGCCGTTTTTGTTTGGCTAGTTATTTAACTTTACCGTTTCGCACCGCATCTTTAGAAGCTTCCTTAATTCCTGCAATTGAACAAGGATTAAAAGTAACCAACCGTCTCGGCTTACTTGGTGCATCTGTTACCCAGCATCCTGAATTTGAAACTCTATTGGATTATCTCTCTGGGGATCAATATCAAGATGTGCGTTTGAGTATTGCTTCTGTCAGAACTAATACCGTTACTGAGAAACTGGCTAAAACCCTAGCAAATAGAGATACTCGTTCGATTACAATTGCAGTCGAAAGTGGTTCTCAAAAGGTAAGAGAAATTGTAAATAAGAAACTGACTAATGAGGAAATTATTCAAGCTGCGATCAACGCTCAAGCAGGAGGCTTAAAAGCTCTTAAACTTTATGGTATGGTGGGTATTCCTGGCGAATCTATGGCAGATGTGGAACAAACTGTAACTATGATGAGTGCTATTAAAAAAGCTGCGCCGAAGTTACGTTTAACCCTCGGATGCAGTACTTTTGTCCCCAAGTCCCATACACCGTTTCAATGGTTGGGGGTAAATCCTGAAGCTAAATCAAGACTAAAATATCTCGAAAAAAATCTGAGAAAACAAGGTATAGAATTTCGTCCTGAAAGTTATAATTGGTCAGTCATTCAAGCTTTAATCTCCCGTGGCGATCGCCGTTTGGGTAAACTATTAGAGTTAATTAGGGAATATAGCGATTCTGTCGGTAGTTATAAACGAGGATTTAAACAATTGCGCGGACAAATACCACCTTTAGATTATTATGTTCATGATAACTGGAATCCTCAGCAGCACATTCTCCCTTGGCAACATCTAACAACCGCCCTACCACAAACGACTCTGGTTAAACATTTAGATGAAGCAATGGCAATTAGCAATTATTAATTTTTAATTTTTAAAATATGCAAACAACTTCCGAATATTTTTGCGCTTTTTGTGGTGAACCTAATAGTACATTCGTAGATATTAGTGCAGGGATGCAACAGTCTTATACAGAAGATTGTCAAGTATGTTGTCGTCCCAACGTTTTGTATGTTTATGTAGATGAGGATACTTTAGATATTCAAATAGACAGTGATTATCAAGAGTAGAACTGTAATCTAAGCCAATCATCTCAATATAGTTGTAAACTGATCATGACATATAACCGCCGTAACTTTTTATATCTCATAGGGGCAGCTACTGGTACTGCAGTATTAGGTATTTCTCAGAAAAATAATCAAGCGATCGCCCAGTCAGATAAGCCAAAAGCGGAGGTTTTTACACTTCCTCCATTACCCTACGAGTATGAGGCTTTAGAACCTTATATTAATGCTGAGACTATGAGATTTCATCACGATAAACATCATGGATCATTTGTGAAAAAACTTAATCAACTGGTTGAGGAATATCCAGAATTAAGCAATAAAAGTGCGGAAGAATTACTTAAAGATCTCAAAAAACTACCTAAAGAAATTCAGAAAACAGTTCGTAATAATGCTGGTGGTCATGTTAACCATACTATGTTTTGGTCAATTATGGCGAATGATGGAGGGGGAGAACCAAATGACGCGATCGCCTTTGCCATTGATAAGAGTTTTGGCAGTTTTGCCGAATTTCAAACCTTATTTAACGAAACGGGAATGAATCAGTTTGGTAGTGGCTGGGTGTGGTTAGTTATGGATAAACGCAAACAACTTAAAGTGTTGAGTACTCCCAACCAAGATAATCCTTTAATGCAGGGAATGTATCCTATTATGGGTAATGATGTTTGGGAACATTCATATTATCTAACCTATCGTAATAGGCGCGATGAGTATTTAGAGCAATGGTGGAATGTAGTTAATTGGAATGAAGTTAACCAACGTTTTCAACAGGCTTTAAATTACAAAATTTAGTTTGATTATCGGTAATGTTGAGGCGAAGAACTAGAATTGGATTGTGGACGACAGCATTATTAACCAGTGCCGTAGGTGTAGCTAACTTGCTTTCTGCTGTAACCCCTAGTTTGCCTGAAAGAATTAATTGGTTAGAACAAATTTTCCCTTTTCAAGTTAGGGCGGGGGCGCATTTATTCGCTGTGATCAGTGGTTTTTTTCTCCTCACCCTGGCTAATAATTTACTACGTCGTAAACGTTTTGCTTGGCTGTTAACTATTGGGTTGTTGGTTATTTCTATATTTAGTAATCTCCTCAAAGGATGGGATTATGAAGAGAGTATACTAGCAACTTTGCTGTTAGGACAGTTAATAATTATTAGGGGAGTATTTACCGCTCGATCTGATCGTCCCTCGGTAATTCAAGGTTTAAAGGTGAGCGCGATCGCACTTATTTTTACCCTAGCCTATGGTACTTTGGGTTTTTTCTGGTTAGATCATCACTATGGCACTTCTTTTAGTCTGCCAGCAGCATTTAAACAAACTTTAGCTATCTTTTTTACTGCGGATAATTTAGGGCTTCAACCTATTTCTCGTTTCGGACGTTTTTTTGTTGATTCTATTTATATTGTCGGATCAGTAACTTTGTCCTATGCTATATGGATGTTATTGCGTCCCGTTTTAATTCGTAATGAGGCAACATCGGCGGAGAGAAAAAGGGCTAAAGAGATAGTGGAACAATACGGCTGTTCTTCCTTAGCCAGATTAACCTTATTAAATGATAAATCTTATTATTTTAGTCCTTCAGGGAAAAGTGTTATTGCTTATATCCCCAAGGGTAGGGGAGCGATCGCTTTAGGAGATCCTATAGGATCTCGGGAAGATCGTAGTTTAGCTATTGCAGGTTTTAAGGAATTTTGCTTTCTTAATGATTGGCTACCCGCTTTTTATCAAACTTTACCCGATGATTTAGAATTATATGAGTCTCTAAATTTTAAAGCTTTAAAAATTGGTGAAGAAGCAGTAGTAGATCTTAGATCATTTACTATTAGAGGCAAAGCTGGTAAAAATTTACGCCCAGTGGTTAATAAGTTTAATAAGTTGGGTTACTCAGTGGGATTTGTAGCACCTCCTATTGCTGATCAACTATTGCAGGATTTACGGGTAATTAGTAATGAGTGGTTAAAACAGATGGCTGGCGCGGAAAAAAAGTTTTCCCTCGGCTGGTTTGACGATAATTATCTGCGAGACTGTAAAATTGCTGTGGTAAATGATCAACAAGGTAATGCTGTTGCTTTTGCTAATATTATTCCCGAATATCAACGCAGTGAAATTACGATCGATCTAATGCGCCATCTCCCAACAGCAGAAAATGGCACTATGGATTTTTTGTTTATTTCTATGTTTGAGCATTTCCAACAGTTGGGTTATCAAGGGTTTAATTTAGGTTTGGTTGCTTTGTCGGGAGTGGGTGGTGTTAAGTCTTCTCGTTTAGAAAAGGGAATGCACTATCTCTATCAGCATTTAAACCAGTTTTACAATTTTCAGGGGTTACGGGGTTATAAAGATAAATTTCAGCCTAACTGGGAAGCACGCTATCTTATTTATCCCCAATTAGCAGCATTACCCGATGTAATCATGGGTTTAATCAGAGCAGATTCTGGCGATCGCTTGCAGGATTATTTAGCAACACAATTTTTAAGCACCGCCGTAACTTCTGTTTATCAAAGGTTGAGTCGCATTCTACCTATTCTTTTTAGTATTTTTCTCTTTGGTCTTTCCCTCTGGGCGATCGCTTCGCAATTACATAAATATAATTTACAGGATGTAATTGTAAGTATAACTAATATACCACGTAGAGATATTTTTTTGGCGATCGCTTTAACGGGATTAAATTATTTATTATTAACGGGATACGATACCCTGGCGATACGTTATTTAAATCAAGTTTTATCCTACCGTCGAACTGCTTTAGTATCTTTAATTAGTTATGCCATAAGTAATAGTGTAGGTTTTGCTCTCTTAAGTGGTAGTGCTATTCGCTATCGTTTTTACGCTTCTTGGGGTTTTTCTGCTGCTAAAATTGCCCAAATAATAGCCTTCTGTAATCTTAGTTTTTGGTTGGGTTTATTTGCCGTTGGCGGAATAGTTTTTGCAATAATTCCCATCACTATACCTCCACAGTTTAACTCTTTATTTGCCACAGCACGCCCTGTAGGATTTATATTTTTAGCAATTATTATCGTTTATTTACTCTGGAGTAAGTTTAATCAGCATCCATTAAAGATTAGAAATTGGGTTATTCCCCACCTATCATTTAAAAACGCGATCGCTCAAATAATGTTAACTTCTGGTGACTGGATATTAGCAGCAGGGGTACTCTATGTTTTATTACCCACTCCCAAGCATTTTTCTTTCTTTGGTTTTTTTGGCATTTATTTATTGGGTCAAATTGCAGGTATTATTAGTAACGTTCCAGGCGGACTGGGAGTATTTGAAACCGTACTTATTCTCTTACTTTCGCCAACTATTACTTCTCATCAGTTACTCGGCGCGCTATTAGCTTATCGTGGAATTTATTATTTTTTACCTTTAGGAGTTTCTATTTTTATTCTTGGTTTGTATGAGTTTAAACAACGCCTAAAATTTTTAAAATAACTATGAAATTTATATTAGTTGATGCTTTCGAGGCATTTAATGAATATAGTGGCTGGATCGTCTGGAATTTATTTTTAGCTTTTATTCCTTTAGTTCTTAGTTGCTGGTTATTTCTGATACACCGTAACAAACGATCAGTATTTTGGTGGATATGTCTGATTATTTTTATAGCTTTTTTACCCAATGCTCCTTATTTATTAACTGATATCATCCATTTAATTGCAGCAATTAGAGGTAATTATTCTATTTGGATAACTACATTAATTTTTATTCCCTTACATTTAGGCGCGATTTTTTTGGGTTGGGAAGCTTATGTTATTTCTTTAATTAATCAAAGTCGTTACCTTAAACAGCAAGGTGCGAAAAAGTGGATTGTTACTAGTGAGTTGTTGACTCATGCTTTATCTGCTATTGGGATTTATTTGGGGCGATTTCTTCGTTTTAATAGTTGGGATTTATTAACTAAACCTGATATTTTATTGGCTTCTACTATAGATGACCTTACTAGTAAAAAACCTTTATTATTAATGTTGATTACCTTCGTAGTCATAACTATTCTCTATTGGCTGACTAAACAGTTAACTTTAGGATTAATCTTAAGAGTTAAACAGTTGTTATATAATCTCGATAGTAGTAAATAATTTAATTCATAGGCATTAAGCACGCTTTTTAAAGACAGAGGGTTGAACCTCTCCTAAAAACAACTTAGACTCTTGATTGGGACGATAAAAATAAAAACATTAACTATTACCTTATGAAAATAATAGCTATCTAAACTACCTGCACTTTAAACATATAAAGTCATGAGTCAAAAGCAATTACCCACGCCATCTTTAGGAGATAAATTAATTCAGGGCGCACCACTGGCAGTTATCTTAGTTCTATGCCTAGTAATTATTTATCAGTTACGCTCGGTGTTAGAAATAATTGCGATCGCTATATTACTTTCTTTAATTTTACAGACTATTTTATATAGGTTAGAGAAGTTACTTAAACTGCGTTGGCTTGCAATACTAATTTTGGCTATTAGCATTATTTGCCTAACTATTTTATTTCCAATTGTTATTATTCCTGAGCTTTTGCAAGAGTTTCAAAAGTTATCTTTAAAATTACCCGAATATCTTAGTAATTTGACTCAACAGTCACAGAATTTACATCTTAAATATCATTTTATACCTAATATTTCGCAACCAATAGCTAAATTTAATCATTATTTAGACAACTTAGTAAAATATCTACCTCAATTACTTGAAGGTGTTTTAGGAATTACCTTAGAAGCATTTGCCACAGTAATTTTAGCTCTCTACATTTCCTTTGATCCACAGTTTTTAGTAGCTGGGTTGTTAAGAGTTACTCCCCGTTGTCATCATCAAAGAATAAAGCGTATACTCCAAACCATGAGGTTAAGACTTCAAGGCTGGATGAATGGTACTTTTCTAGCAATGCTTTTTCTCGGTATGGGTATAGGAATAGGGTTGTGGATTTTAGGTATTCCCCTATCTTTACCTTTTGGAGTAATTGCAGGTTTATTTGAAGTTATTCCTTTATTTGGTAGTTTTATTGGGGGTTTTTTGCCAGCATTAATAGCTTTAACTATTTCGCCAGTAAAATTAATTTTGGTTTTAGGTTTATTTCTATTATTAAATCAAATTGATACTCATATCTTTCAACCTATTGTAGTCGGACAAAAAGTAAATTTACATCCTATCACTATAGTAATCGCCATCTTAGTTATGAGTGAATTATTAGGTGTTGTAGGTCTGATTTTTGCAATTCCTGCTGCGGTAGTTTTCATAACTATATTAGATGAATTTACTTCGCAACCAACTTTATCAGAATCTGATTTATTAAACCCTTATGAAGCTGAATAGTTTGTCTAAAAATCACTTGTAATAGTTTATATTTTTAATATTTATAATTATTGAGTAATTAAATTTTTCTATATATAAATGATCCAGAAAGAGTTTATATACAATTTACTAAGTATATAACAAGCTATAGAAAAAGACATTATATTAATTTATTGAGCCGTACATGATTAGTTTATAACAATTAACGTGATTATCGAGTTAGGAGTCTGATATTTGTAGTAATAATTAAGAAGCTAAGAACTGCCAGATCATTATATAGTAAAAAATTAATATCTAGCATTTGATAACTATAGCTAATAAGTATTAAAAATGCTTATGGCAATTTAAATTATATATATAGGATTAATTTAATAATTTCATCTATTTATACAACTACTTAAGATATCTAAAATATAAAAAGGTGTTAGATATTTTATTTAGATTAACCTGAGAAAAAAAATCTATTTATATAATGCGATCGCAGTACCAGATAAAATCAAACCACAACCCAAGATCATCGAAATAGTTACAGATTCATTTAAAATTGTTGCTCCCCAAAATATAGCAAATAAAGGACTTAAATAAGTAACAATCAAAGCTTTACTTGCACCAACATTTTTAACCAGGCGAAAATAGAGAATATAAGCGATCGCAGTAGATAATAATGCTAAGGCTAAAACAATTAATATCACTTCCCTAGATGGTGGCGTGGTAGGTAGAAAGAAGGGCGCAAGGGGTAATAAAGTTAAAGCAGAGCATAATTGACTACCTGTAGCAATAGCAATAGGGGGAACTTTTGCTAATTTTTGTTTGACATAGGCTGTGGCGATCGCGTACATTAATGCTGCGGATAAACCAGCGATCGTTGCTCCTATAAAGCCTGGAGTCATTGGCATACTTGTCCATCCTACTAGAATTGTTACACCAGCAAAACCTAATATTAAGCCTGAAAATATACTCAGGGTTAGTTTTTCTCTTAGCCAAACAAAGGCAATAATTGTACCCGAAAGCGGTGCGGTAGCATTGAGAATAGCCGTAAAACCAGCAGGTAAATATAGGGCTGCAAAGGCAAATAATAAGAAAGGAATGGTTAAATTAATACAACCTAAAATAAATAAGGGTATTAAATGCTGGCGTATTTTGCCTACTAAATTTAACCTCATTGAAAGTATTAACATAGCTATTCCTGATATTAATACTCGTAATTCAATTAGTAAAACTGGGTGTAAAATTGGCGCAGTTACCCTAACAAATAAAAATGATGCACCCCAAATAGCAGCTAGTAATATTAATTCTAATAAATCTGTAATTTTCATCAAGCATTTTTTGCTGTGATATTTAACCTTTCCTAAGTAATCAATTTTTGCTTCCCTTTTCCCTACCCATCCCCTCCAAGATATTCATCCTTGGCAATTACGCGCTCGCCAGGAATAATTAGGATGTTAAGGGTAATTAATATTGAGCAATTTTACTATAGGGTATTTTTTATACGGCTTGCCATACTTAATGTTAGAAAGTTTCACGAACATCCAATGGTAACTTTAACATAGTTTCTTTGCCTAAAATAAAATTAACAATTACCCCAACCCAATTTTGATTAATACAATTATTCTGCATAGTTTTTGCTTGTATAATTGTGCAAATTTCTTTCTTACGGTTTGCCACCATATAAATTTTATAAACTACTGTTGCTCAACTTTTGAAATCATAATAATTTTAAGTGGATTTAAATATTTTATTTACTTTTAATTATTTTAGTAGAGTGTGATTTAAATATGCTTGTTATCAATAATACTACAAATACACACAGCTAATTTAGGTTAATATTTTATTGAGTACAAACTTCCTTATCAGGTATTACCTAAACTTTTAATAATTATAAGTATAAGAAATAGTCAAGTAAATAACAATGATGAACTTTATTTCAAATATTATTAATAGTGCCTGTGCAGCAGTCGATTCAACAGGAAACACTGTAGATAGAATCGCTTCTATGAGCAATCCATTACTAAAAAAAGAAAATGAATCTTCCGAAGATTATCAACGCAGATTAGAATATCAAAAGCGTCAAAATGAAAAAAATCAACAATTCAAATTAGACAAACAAAAAGCCAAAAGGGAAGCTAATTTAGAAAAAAAACAACAAAGACAGCAAGCAAAGCAAGCTAAAACTACTAGCAAAATAGAACTAATAGAAGCAAAAAAATCAGCTAATTTAGAAAAAAAACAACAAAGACAACAAGCAAAGCAAGCCCCAAGAACAAAAAGTAAAACCGTCTTGAAAAAGATAAACTGTGATTTAGATTAAAAAAAGATGTTGCTAAATCGGAATATGATGGCACATATAATACGCTGATAATTAAAACAAAATACTAATAGATAATACTGTTAGTTTCAGTATAATAAATAAGACTAATCAACTTTTTCCATTGGGGCAACTTTGGGGATAATTTTAGTTACACCCATACTAAGGAATTTAACAGCTAAAGTAGCTTTACTACCACTGCCAAGGATATGAGTAACTTCCCCTGCGCCAAATTCATGATGTAAAACGCGATCGCCCACTCGCCAGTCAACCTCTACCCCTTGAACAGTCTTATTAGCAGGAGTACGACGACGATAAGTGTTAGCCAAATTAATATTACTACTAATCAATTCTCCAGGTAACTCTAGCAAAAATTGAGAAGATACCGCAGGTTCTCTTGTTCCCCATAAACGACGCTCTCTAGCATAGGTAAGAAATAGTTGTTCTTGGGCGCGAGTAATTCCGACGTAGCACAAACGGCGTTCTTCCTCAATTTCTAATGGATCATTAAGGGTACGACTATGAGGTAATAAACCCTGTTCTATTCCCACCAAAAAAACCACAGGAAATTCCAACCCTTTAGCCGAGTGTAGCGTCATCATAGAAACCTTTTGTTGTTCCTCACCCAAGTCATCTAGATCGGAAGAGAGGGAAGCACTAGCGAGGAAAGCCTCTAAACTATTATCCTCATTATCTTCTTGAAACTGTTGCACGGCGTTATATAGCTCATAAATATTAGCAATGCGGTTATCAGCTTCATCTGTACCTTGCTGCTGTAATTCCTTAACATAACCCGACTGTTCAATAATCTGGGCTAAAACCTCGCCTGCGGTTAACTTATCCAATTGCTCTTTAGTCGATTGAATCATGGTAGCAAATTGAGTAAGAGATTTACCTGCTTTACCACCGATAGTATTTACAGAAGTTTCATCATTAATAATTTCCCATAAAGGCACACCTAATTGTTGGGCTGCATCCATCAAGCGATCGATAGTTGTTTTACCGATACCACGACGGGGGGTATTAATAATTCGCAATAGACTAACAGTATCTTCGGGGTTAACAATAATTCTTAGATAAGCGATCGCGTCTTTAATTTCTTTGCGATCGTAGAATTTCAAACCACCCACAATGTTGTAGGGAATATTATTATGCAGTAATAAATCCTCAAAAGGACGAGATTGAGCGTTAGTACGATATAAAATAGCGAAGTCTTTCCAGCCTATTTCGGGGTTATTTGCCTTAATCTGCTGCATTTGCTGCACCACAAACTTAGCTTCTTGCTGTTCCTCATCCGCCTTATAAAGATAGATTTGCTCTCCCACCCCCCTAGTTGGTTTAAGAACCTTATCAATCCTTTGACTGTTGTGGGCAATTAAATGATTGGCTGCTTGTAGAATATTCTCACGGGAGCGGTAATTCTCCTCCAACTTAATCATGGTGCGAGTATCTTCATCGGGTAAACCATCGCCGAAATCCTTCTGAAAATCAAGTAAAATCGTAAAGTCTGCCAAACGGAAAGAATAAATCGACTGATCCGCATCCCCTACCACAAAAAGCGATCGCGTAGCGTGGGTTTCACCCAATCGCCCATTCCAATTCCATTCTCTTCTATTAGTTTCGCCGTTAGTTGCCAATAGCCGAATCAAATCATACTGAATACGATTAGTATCTTGATATTCATCCACTAGAATATGCTGAAATTGCGTATGCCAATAACCCAAGATTGATTCATTCTGTTGAAATAGACGTACAGGAACAAAAATTAAATCATCAAAATCTAAGGCGTTGTTAGCTGCCAATCTAGCTTGATATTCATTGTAAACTTCAGCAATAACGCGCCCCTGATACCCAGACTCTTGTTTAGCATACATTTCTGGAGTTAAACCCTGATTTTTCGCATTACTGACCGTATAACGAATCTTGCGAGGGTCAAATTTTTTACTGTCTAAATTTAACTCCTTAGTAACAATATTTTTAAACAAACTCTGGACATCCGACTCATCAAAAATCGAAAAATTACGTTTCCAAGTTCGTCCTCGCTCATCCTGATACTTATTAATATCAAATCGTAATAATCTAGCAAACAAACTATGAAAAGTACCAATCCAAAGCTTTTTAGTCGTCCTTTGATAAACTTTTGATCTTAAAGCTTTCTGCTCATATTCCGTCAACAACTCCAATCTTCGCCCATACTGATTTAAAGCCAATTCTGTGGCAAAAATATACTCAATCCTTTCGCGCATCTCCCGTGCAGCCTTGTTAGTAAAAGTAACTGCCAAAATCTGATCAGGAGCAACAGCGCGATTTCGGATTAAATTAGCTATACGATAGGTTAAAGCCCTAGTTTTGCCCGATCCTGCTCCAGCCACCACCAACATCGGCCCACAGTAATGCTCCACAGCAAGGCGTTGTGAAGGGTTTAGATGGCTTAAAAAATCAGTCATGTTTACTAAAAGATGAGGAATATAATAATTGATAATTAATAATGGACAATTGATAATTATCTTTTTCTTTAGAGGATGAGATTAAACGACTAAATTAACTAATTATCAAGGCAAGGAGTCATCCTACCTCATTGTTTATGTTACCGTAAGATATTTTAATTAAGCTCTATGACTTTGAGCCATTTTTTTAAGCTCTTCGGGACTAACGCAACGACGTTCAGAGCAGTAAGCCATCAAACTTACACCGTTGAGCATTTGTATAGTACTTACCCTAACCCGAAAGTCATCAGTCAAAAACCAACAACGTTCTTGACCTTGATTATTATCATAGTCGGTATTAATCGTCAGAATTCCATCCTCTCCAAACCAATAACGACTAATCACAGGTAGACCATCCACATAACCCTTATCTCGGATTAACTTGCCACTGCGCCCCGTCTCATCATCAGGAACATCAATTAATATAGCAGCATAATTAGGATTGGGTTCGTTTTCTTCCAGGTTATCCTGCCAACTAAAACTCCCTCCACCCTTAGCTAGAGTATGATCAATATTTTGTACGGCGCAAACTTGCTTAACTTTTGGATCATCAGGTTCAATAACTTTAACGATTAAATTAGATACTCCAGATTCATCTGCTACTACATCAAAGTGATGCACACTTCTTTCGGTATACCACTTCCCTTCACTTTTGCGAAAAAACTCCATCATAGTCATCGGGACGCTCAAACGCATAAGAATTTTGCTCCTAAAAAATATTTTTTATCTAAAAATTAGTTTATTACTAAGCTTTATATATTTATGAACAGTATCCAAATAACTTTTCTTAACTTAAGCCGATGATGTTTAGCTTCGACCAATAAAATTATCTCTGCAATAATAGTGTGGTTTAACTATTAAACTAGAATTAGGTAATTAGGGGAGATAAAACTAGTGGAGTGGAAAGTAAGAGCCATTCGGGGAGCAACAACTGTAAGTGACAATAGTGTTGCTGCCATGACAGATGCAGTTAATGAACTATTAGATGAAATTGAAGCCCATAATCAATTTGATGCAGAGGATATAGTTTGTGTGTTTTTCACTACTACTGTTGATCTCGATGTCATGTTTCCTGCTGCTGCTGCTCGTAAACGTCGAGGTTGGAATCATGTCCCTTTGCTAGATTTACAACAAATGCACGTAGAAGGTAGTTTAAAACGCTGTATTAGAATTTTAATCCAAATTAACACCTGTTCTCCTCAATCAGCGATCGTTCATCGTTATTTACGTCAAGCCCATACTTTGCGCCCAGATTTAGACATTCAGTTTCCTATTAAGAGTCAATAGAGCATTTTTTAAATCATTTTATAAAGTTCTAGTGAAGATTAGAATTATTTGAATCAAGATTACATAAATGAAATCCAATAGCTAAAAAGCTATGAAATAATAAATTTAAGACTAGATATTCATTATTATTTACCAATTTTCAAGAGGTGCGTTTACAGATATACCGCACTTTTTTTTTAACTATTTTTATTAGTGCTTTTTAACGATTGAGCGTATATTTAATTGACAGAACTAGACTCTAGTGTAGACTGATGACTACCATACACTACCGAGAATTAATTTGAAAAATTCCTCTAGCTACTGGCAACTAATTCCTTTCATTCGTCCTCAAAGCCCCACCATAATTTTGGCTTTTCTCTTTACTCTCTTGTTTACCATTTTTTGGCCGATTCAGGCATGGTTAGCAGGGGAAATGACAGAATATATAGGCAAGGGAGATACTAGGAGTATTGGGCGACTAGCAGCTTTAGCAGCAGTTATTTTTTTGTTGCGAGGTATCGCTCAATATGGGCAGGATTCTTTAATGGCAAAAGCAGCATTAAATATTGCCTTAAAACTGCGTCAGTTTGTTTACAGTCATTTACAAAAGCTGAGTTTAAATTATTTTGAAGTAGTTAAAACGGGAGATCTAACCTATCGTTTAACAGAAGATATCGATCGCATTGGGGAAGTTGTTAATCAGTTTTTTCATGATTTTATTCCCTGTGTTTTGCAATTGATTGTTGTCTTAGGTTATATGTTTTGGCTCAATTGGCAACTGACTATTGCTACCTTAATTTTAGCTCCGTTGATGGCTTTAATTATTGGTTTATTTGGAGACAAGTTATTGCAGTTTTCTAGGCGGAGTCAAAATCGTATTTCTAATTTATCGGCTTTGTTAACGGAAGTCTTAGGAGGTATACGTTTAGTCCAAGCTTTCGCTGCTGAAGATTACGAAATAGCTCGTTTTAGCCAACAAGCAGAGGCAAACCGTCAGGCTAAATATTTAGCAGCTAAGGCAAAAGCAATTCAGTTTGTAGTTGTTGGTTTTCTGCTGGCAATGAGTGTGGTATTTATTTTTTTCTTGGGTGGTTGGCAAATTTCCCAAGGTAATATTACAGGAAAGGAATTTGTTAGTTATATTGCAGGAGTTGCTTTACTAATTGATCCAATTAGTCATATTACTAATAACTATAATAACTTTAAAGAAAGCCAAGCTTCCGTTGAGCGAATATTTGAAATATTAGCTATTCAACCAACAGTTATCGAACTTCCCAAGGCGATCGCTCTTCAAGTTACCTACGGTAAAGTTGAATATAATGCTGTTAGTTTTAGCTACAATGTTAATACTCCTGTAATTAAAAATTTAAATTTAACTGTTAACCCAGGAGAAACTATCGCTTTAGTTGGGGCTTCAGGAGCAGGTAAATCTACTTTAGTTAATTTATTACCACGCTTCTATAATGCTGATAGTGGCAAAATATTAATTGATGGCGTAAATATTCAAGATGTTACTCTAAAAAGCTTGCGAGAGCAAATAGGAATTGTACCCCAAGAAACCACTCTATTTTCAGGCACAATTGCTCAAAATATTGCCTTTGGTAAGAGTGATTTTGATCTAAAAGATGTAGAAGCAGCAGCCAAAATTGCTAATGCCCATCAGTTTATAACTGAACTTACCCAAGGATATTATACTTATGTGGGTGAAAGAGGCGTAAACCTTTCAGGGGGGCAAAGACAAAGAATTGCGATCGCCAGAGCTATTTTTCTTAATCCCCGTATTTTAATTTTAGATGAGGCTACATCAGCTTTAGATTCCGAGTCTGAAGCCCTAGTACAAGAAGCATTAGAACGAATTATGCAGCAACGCACTGTATTTGTGATCGCCCATCGTTTAGCTACAGTACGACGAGCAGATCGCATTTTAGTCTTAGAAAAAGGTCGGATAGTTGAAGTTGGGAATCATCAACAATTATTAGCCAAACAGGGTATTTATGCTAGTTATTATGGGCGACAATTTCAAGATTTTTAAGTAATTTTCTGGTGTTTGTACGGTTAGTTTTAGATATTTTTTGGGCATCATATTTTTACATCTATATAAATCCTCATTTATTAAATCTTGTTTTTTTGCCTAATCTGGTAGAGACAAATAATAATGTTAGCCAAAAAATACGAAGCAAATCAGCTTAATTCTCTTCTCAACTCATTATTTGAGCAACGAGGTAGTGGAATTTTAAGCCTAAAAACTCAAGTTAATAGTTGGAACATCCAAAGATCTTTTATCTTGGTTTTCCATAATGGTGCATTGGTTTATGGAGATAGTGATATATCCGAAATTCCTAGTAACTTAGAGTTGTGCAAAGCATTAGGAGATAAACTTAATCCTAATTTGATTAATGCAGCTTTATCGCTTGCTGAGGAAAAAGTAACTAATCCCAAGTCCATTAGAGAGTTTATCGAAACCCTCGTAAAAATGAGAGTTTTTACCTGGGAACAAATAGAAAACTTGGTTACTAATAAAATTCTTGTAATTCTCGAAATATTACAGGCTTATCCAGGCAAGGCTCAATGGAATCCTAATATTACCTTTGATTTAACCTATGGCGCAGATAAACATAGTTTAAATCCTACTTATATTCAGCAACAACTAATCCAACGTCAAAAAATATGGCAGAGTTATCAACCAGAAATCCCTGCTATGGATGCCATTCCTAGAGTAAGTGAACAACAACTACAAAAGGTTAATAACGCTCAAGTTGTAGAACACTTTAAAAATACAGTTGATGGCAGACGGAATCTGATTGATATTGCCGAAAAAATGGATAAAGATCCTATAGCGATCGCCAGAAACTATTTTACTTGGGCAAATAATGGCTGGGTGAGTTTTGGCAATACATCGACATCACAAGTTGCTCCCTCAGTAAGTCCAACTGTGGTTAAGAATGCGCCTGTAACCCCTCCTCCAACCCCAAAAAATACAGATCTACCCGTTGTTTTATCTGTTGATGATAGTCCCATTATCCAAGTCGCAATTAAACGAGCTTTACAAGAAGATTACAAAGTGCTACTAGCAGATAAAGCAACAGAAGCACTGGACATACTTAATAAAGAACCTGTGAAATTGCTGTTATTAGATTTAACCATGCCTGATGTTGATGGTTTAGAATTCTGCCAGCAAATCCGTCAAATGCCCAAATTTCGTTATTTACCAATCATTATGGTCACAGCAAGAGATGGGTTAATGAACAAAATGAAAGGACACGTGGCGGGGACTACTAGATACATTACCAAACCCTTTAAACCCGAAGAATTAAGGGAAGTTGTAGCCCAATACATCAATTAATAACCGTCAAAGAGGTAAAAACCAATTATGGCAACTCAACCCTATCTAATTTTTACCCTGCACCATCGAAGATATGCGATCGCAGCCGAAAAAGTTACAGAAATATTTCTCTTACCAGAATTGACCGCCATAGCCGAAGCACCAGCAGACATTGTAGGTTTGCTCAATTTGCATTCTATGTTTGTCCCAGTGATGCACTTGGCTTTACGTTTTGGTCATCAGTTTGATCATTGTCAAATAACTGATAGTGTGATCATTATTGAATCTTCAGGGCTTTGTATTGGAATTATCGTTCATCAGGTAGAAACAGTTAACAACATTGATGATCAATATATCCAAGTAGATTTAAGCTATGGCAGAGAAAGAAATATCAACCAGGCATTTATCCAAGGGGTAATCAATCTTGATGACGAAATTATTATGCTGTTGAATGCAGATAATTTAGTACGTCATTGTGATGCGGTAGAAACCCTATTAGATTTAGAAGATGCCCCAGCAGCAGAATTAACAACTCAAGATTTTTATGCTAGGTGTTTTCCCACAGCCACTCCTACCATCAGGGAAATTCTACATCAACGTGCCGTCACTCTTAAAGATGCAACGGATAGCAATGAAGCAACAGAATTAATCCCCATTGCCGTAGTGAGTATCAATGGTAGTTACTTTGGCTTAGATTTAGGCATTGTTAGAGAGTTTGCCAAAATAGGACGCATTACTACTATTCCCTGTTGTCCTACCCACATTATCGGCAATATGAACCTGCGGGGGGAAATCCTTACCCTAGTTGATATTCGTCAGCCTTTAAACCTCGCCATTAATAGTTATCAATTAGCTAAAGCTGTGGTGGTGGAGGTTGAAGAGATTATCGCTGGCATTGTTGTTGAGGAGGTGTTTGATGTTATAGATTTTCGTCCCGAACAATTAAAATCTGTGCCTGTGGCTATTGATAGTAACACCGCAGCCTATTTTAAAGGCATAGCTAACTATTTAGATCAGCCCCTAAATATTATTGATCTTACTAAACTGCTCACTCAAGGAGCAATGACTGTTGAACTAGCAGCCTAAATCCCTATTTTATTAACTCAATTAAATTACAGATAAATAATTATGCAAGTTGAAACTCAGTTAAACCCAAGAATCCAAGAAAAAGCACAATCTGGTAGTTTCCGTCGTCTTAGAATCCTTCTATTACCTATTCTTTTCACTGCTGGATTGTGCGGAGGTACAATTTGGTACATTATCAATACCTATCGAGTTATAGATAAGATTGGAGAGAAAGATCTTCCAGCAACTGATTTAAGTAATCAGGTTATTTATTTAGATGAAGTTTTAACGGCTAGCGCGCTTATATTCGTTAACACTGGTGATCAACAATGGCAAAAGCGTCACCAAGAGAATATTACGAAACTAGACGAAATTTTTGCTGAACTCAATAAGCTATTAGAATCATTAGGTATCACTCAAAGTGAGAGTTTAAATGATTCTACACAAAAACTAAACGCCTTTGAAGATCGAGCATTTGCCTTAGCTAATCAAGGAAAATTGAAAGAAGCCTCTGCCATACTATCGAGTGCGGAATATAAACAACAAAAGGATATATATTCGGAAGGGATACAAAGAATTAAGGAAGACATTAATAAAGGTATACAATCAACTATTCAAGCAGAAGCGCGATTGACTGCTTCAACTCTGGTACTCACTATAATTTCTACCCTCATCCTCTTAGCTACTTGGATTTTTGTATTACGAATCCTCAACAGATATATCCAAGCAATCAACACTGTAGAGAAAGTTATTTCTAGTACCTCAACAGAGATCGCCTCGGCGGTAGAACGTCAAGAGACAGTCGCCAATGAACAGGCAGGTTCAGTTAACCAAACAACTTCCACAGTAGACTCATTGGGGGAAACCTCCCGTCGTTCCGCAGTACAAGCAGAAGAATCGGCAAGAAGTGCTAGTACAGCCCTATCTCTAGCAGAATCTGGTGCTGAAACCGTAGAACAAACCAGGATGGGTATGGAAAGTTTGAAAGAAAGGGTAAGAGAGATTGCCGAACAAATCATTAACCTGAGTGAACAAACCGAACAAATTGCTGGGGTATCGGAACTTGTGGGGGACTTGGCTAACCAAACGAATATGCTCGCCCTAAACGCTGCGGTAGAGGCTGCACGGGCAGGAGAATATGGAAAAGGGTTCGGTGTGGTTGCAGGTGAAATTCGGAAACTGGCGGATCAAAGCCGTAGATCTGCCGATAAGATCAAAAACCTGGTAACGGATGTACAGGCAGCGATGAACAGCGCGGTAATGGTAACCGATGAAGGTAAGAAAACCGCAGAATCTAGTATTGAGTTGGCTTTGGGTACTGCTGAATCATTTATCGGGGTGAAAGATGCTATTAACAACGTGTTTGCTAATACCTCACAGATTTCTGAAGCAGCAAAACAACAAGCGGTAGGTATTCAAGAGATTTTGGCTGCGGTAAACGCTCTGAACTTAAACGCAATGGATACGGCTGCTGATATGGGGGAGGTAAGAGCTTCGACTTTAGCACTGCAAAAATCCGCAGAAGAACTTAAAGCACTTGTGTAATTTTAAGCTATTAGCTTTTAGTTGTTAGCTATTAGCTATTAGCTTTTTTTTACCAGACGGAAGTGAAACCCTAGGCATTCAGCAATACTTTTAAAAGATTTCCAAAGAAAATTATGTCATGTATATAGAAGATGATGAGCTTAGAGAGCTTTATAAAACCTCTAGTCTTGAACATATACAAAAGTTAGAATCCGATCTAATGATCTTGGAGAAAAATCCCCAGGATATTTCGGCAATTGAAGAATTTTTACGCGAGGCTCACACCCTTAAAGGTGACTCCAGAATGCTGGGGTTAAATGAAATTGAGATGCTCGTACATCAGTTGGAAGACTGTGTAGAAGGAATTAAAGGGGGAAAAGGAGAAATTACTCCCGAATTATGCGATCGCTTGTATCAAGGAATTGATGCGGTTAATCAATTGGCTCATCAGGCAATTACGGGGGAAGCAGTAACAGTTAATACTGTTGGGGTTTTGTCAGTTTTAATGGGTGAGGCTGGTACTTCTGAGTCGGTAACTCAAAGTGAACGAGACTTGTTTGCAGATGATTCTAGTTCCGAAGCCTCTTTATTTGACGATGATTCTAGTAGCTTTTCGGCAAATAATTTTAGTTCCGAAGCCTCTTTATTTGACGATGTTGCCCAACCCCCAACATCTTTATTGGCACAAGAGCAGGCGACTATATCGGAGATGATGGTTACTCCTGCTACGAATACCACCACCCGAGACTATCAAATTGACACAATTCGGGTAGATCCTCAGAAGTTAGATATCTTAGCCACCCAAACCAGCGAATTAACTGTAACTAAATTACGGATTTCTCAGCAGTTAAGTCAAATTGAGCAAATGTTAACCATCTGGGAAGGTTGGTACAAAAATAATCGTGATCCTGAAAGTATTTTAGAATCAGTTGCTAATCAACTTACCTCAGAACAATTACAACCATTACGAGCCTTTTGGAATCAGACACATCAATGTTTGAACTCCCTAGCTGATACCGCTAACAACCTCAAAACTAGAGCTAGTGAAGATATTACCAATTTAAATATCATCAGCGATCGCTTGGAATCAGGCATCCAAGATTTAAGGCAATTACCCCTAGCTACGGTTTTTAATATCTATCCCCGTATGGTTAGGGATTTGGGTAGACAGCTTGGGAAAGAAATTAATCTGATTATTGAAGGAGGTGACACTAAAGCAGATAAAAGAATCTTAGAAGAAATTAAAGATCCATTGCTGCATTTAATTCGTAATGCTATTGATCATGGTATTGAAACCCCAAGCGATCGCTTAAGTATAGGTAAACCTAAAACCGCTACCCTTATTCTCAGAGGATCTCAAATTGGTGACAGTATCGGTATTGAAGTTATTGATGACGGACGTGGTTTAGATTTAGAAGGTATTAAGCAGACTGCTATTAAGCGTCAAGTTTGTACCCAGGCTCAATTAGCAGCCATGACTGTATCAGACATTCAAGGTTTGATTTTTGCTTCTGGCTTTTCTACCCGCACTGAAATTACCGAACTTTCAGGTAGAGGTGTTGGCTTAGACGTAGTTAGGGCAAATGTGGAAAAACTTAAAGGATCAATCCAAGTAAGTTCTAATCCAGGTTCGGGTTGTAGATTTCAAGTACGTTTAAATACTAGCTTGGCGACTACTAAAGTAATGATTGTTGAGATTAATCAGACTCTTTACGCCCTACCCCTAGAATTTATCCAAACTATGATCACTTTATCGCCAGAGGATATCTACGAGATTGAAGGTAAATCAACTATTACCTTTGAAGATCAAATGATTTCTCTTGGTTGGCTAGCTCATTTACTCCAATTACCTACTCCAGAAGATTACACCACCAGTCACCAGAAGTGTGCTTGTATTATTATTGATGTTGCTAATCAACGCTTTGGAGTTATAGTTGACAATTTAATTGATCAACAGGATGTAGTAATCAAACCTCAAAGTAAATTACTCAAACGCATTCCTAATATTACTGGGGCGACTATCTTGGGTAGTGGGGAAGTGTGCATGATCCTTAATCCCCCCGACTTACTTCATTCATTACGCAATGGTAGCTGGCAAAATGTCAGTCTTCCAGTCGAATCATCAACTATCAAAAATAAACTACTACTGGTAGAAGATTCTATTATCATTCGTACCCAAATGCAGCGTCTTTTAAAAGGTGCTGGTTACGAGGTTAGCATTGCCGAAAATGGTTTACAGGGTTGGCAAAAAGTTCAAAATCAAAACTTTGATATTGTGCTTTCGGACGTGGAAATGCCAGAAATGAATGGATTGGAAATGACTACCAAAATCCGCCAACACCGCCAATATGATCAATTACCAATTGTTTTAATTACTACTTTATCATCTCCAGAGGATAAACAAAGAGGTATACAAGCAGGAGCGAATGCCTATTTAACCAAGGGCGATTTTGAACAAGAATTGCTTTTCCAGACTCTCAATCAATTAATTAATTCCTAATTGATATGAATTTAAAGACTGTACTAACATCATCTGACTACGCCCGTTTATACCTCAAGGTATCTGGGGGCGGAAAACCGCTATAGCCGTAATAGTTATTCCGCTCATATGTAGCAAGTAAAAAGCTGTTTTAGCATTTATTACTTTATACTATCAAATCCAATTTTATTAAATATAACCGACAAGATTATGGCAAAAATTAGAGTTTTATTAGTAGAAGATTCCGATGTGGCAATCAATATTTATGAAAAAATGCTCAATTCTTCTCCTCATATTGAGGTTATCGGTAAAGCTAAAAATGGTAAAGAAGGATTAGATTTAGTAGCTAAATTAAGTCCCGATGTAATTTGTACTGATTTACAAATGCCCCAGATGGACGGATTAGAATTTACCAAGCAAGTAATGGCAAAATATCCTACCCCTATCTTAGTTTTAAGTAATACTGTACAAAAAACTGACGTTGAAAACATCTACGAAGTAATGAAAGCAGGAGCAGTAGATGTGATGGCAAAACCTCAAACAGCTTTGGGTGGTAATACGGATTCTATGCAGAATGAACTTGTTGTTAAAATTAGAGTTCTAGCAACTAAAAAAGTTAGTGCTATTCCTTTAGCTTAAAGTTAATTGATTGAGCCTTTATCCCAAATCAAATTTATTAAATTGGAGCAAAAATCATGGGTAAAATTAGAGTTTTGTTAGTAGAAGATTCCGATGTAGCAATCAATATTTATGAAAAAATGCTCAATTCTTCCCCTCATATTGAGGTTATCGGTAAAGCTCGCGATGGCAAACAGGGCTTAGATCTGGTAATTCAATTAAGTCCTGATGTAATTTGTACAGACTTACAAATGCCTCAAATGGACGGGTTGCAATTTACTAAACAAGTTATGGCAAAATATCCTACCCCTATCTTAGTTTTAAGTAATGCAGTCCAAAAGTCCGATATCGATAATATCTATGAAGTGATGAAGGCTGGGGCGGTAGATGTAATGGCGAAACCTCAAACCGCTTTGGGTGGAAGTACGGAATCTATGCAAAATGAACTAGTTGTGAAAATTAGGGTTTTGGCTACTAAGAAAGTTAAAGCTATTCCACTTGTTTAAAATAATTTGAGAGAAAGGATAAGGATCTACGCAGATTGTAAATTTAATTACTTTTTGCGCCCTCATCCTTTTGTAAGCGTTGTTAAATATGTAATATTTCGTATATCTCTAACCTATAGCAATTATAAGGTGGTTAGGCATAAAGCTAATAACTGACCATTATTATTTTAGGAAGAGGATAGAATGAACTACCCTATTACTATAATTAACAACGACTTTACCTATTACATTGAGGCTCTAGCTTCGGCTGCTTCATCAGGATGAATACCCAATCTGGTTAAGTTTAAACGGTTTTTCTGATCAAAACCACGTATTTTTACCACGATTTCGTCGCCGACTGCTACCTCATCATCTACCTTGCCAACTCTACCTTCAGCTAGCTGGGAGATATGGATCATCCCTTCCTTACCTGGCAAAATCTCTACAAAAGCACCGATGTCAATTATTCTAGTAACTTTACCAACATAAACATCTCCCTCATTTAGTTTACGGGTAATGTTGTATACCATCTTGCGAGCTTTTTCTGCTTTTTCAGCTTCCACCGCAGCGATAATTACTGTACCATCGTCTTCAATATCAATTTTAGCTCCAGTTTGCTCGGTAATGGCTTTAATGGTTTTACCAGAAGGACCAATAACCACACCAATCAACTCAGGATCTATTTTCATAGTTAAGAGTCTGGGTGCATAAGGAGATAATTCCTGACGTGGTTGAGATATTACTTTGAGCATCTCTTGCAGAATATGTATCCGAGCAGGTAAAGCTTGTTGAATTGCTTGTGCAATAACTTCTACTGATAAACCTGTGATCTTCATATCCATTTGCAAGGCTGTAATTCCTGTATCCGTCCCTGCAACCTTGAAATCCATATCACCCAAAAAGTCTTCAATTCCCTGGATATCGGTTAGAATTCTGACTTCGTCTTGCTCTTTAATTAAACCCATAGCTGCACCACTTACAGGTTTAGTTATAGGTACGCCTGCATCCATCAAAGATAAAGTTGAACCGCAGACTGAACCCATTGAGGTTGAGCCATTGGAAGATAAAACTTCAGAAACAACTCGAATTACATAGGGAAAAGTTTCTGCACTAGGTAGCACGGGGACTAAAGCCCTTTCTGCTAATGCACCATGACCAATCTCTCTACGTCCAGGCGATCGCATGGGTCGAGTTTCACCGACGGAATAGGGTGGGAAGTTGTAATGATGAAGATAGCGTTTTTCATCTTGAGGGTTGAGATCGTCACTGGTATTTTGGGCATCCCCTGATGTACCCAAGGTGGTAATAGAGAGAACTTGAGTTAAGCCTCTTCTAAATAAACCGCTTCCATGTACTCGCTCAGGTAAAATTCCTACTCTTGAGGTTATTGGTCTTACTTGATCTAATTTACGTCCATCAACCCTCATTCCTTCTTCGATAATTTGACTGCGCATCAACTTTTTAGTAATTGATTTAAAAGCATTGTCGATCGCTTTGGAATCTGCTGTAGTCATTACCACTAATGGATCATTTTCATTTAGTTCGGCAATTACATCGCTGATTTGTGTCTTTTTGATCTCATCTAAAGCTGCATCTCGACCATTCTTATCTAGGTCATATTGAGACAGAATCTTTTTAATGTCTGCGGTGGCGCGATCGCTGATAAAGTTAGCTAGAGTTTGATCTTCTTCTGGCTTTTGTGGTATCAGTTTTTCAATTCCCAAGTCTCTAAGTAGTTCTCGCTGTGCCTCAATTAATTCTTGAATTGCTTCATAAGCAAAATCGATCGCCTCGATCATATCTTGCTCTGGTAGTTGATTTGCACCTGCTTCTACCATGACAATACCGTCAGGACTACCTGCAACTACTATATCTAGATCACCTCTTTTAATCTCTTTATAGGTGGGATTTAATATAAAATCATCTCCTACTAAACCTACTCTCACTGCTGCCATTGGGCCGTAAAACGGAATTTGCGCCAATAATACTGCCACAGAAGCCCCCGTTACCGCTAAAACATCTGGGGGTACATCTTCATCCATCGATAAGGTAGTTGCAACAATTTGAATATCGTCTCTTAGCCAACCAGGAAACAAAGGACGAATTGGGCGATCTATTAACCGACTAGTAAGAATTGCTTTCTCTCCAGGTCTACCCTCTCGCCTAAAAAAACCACCAGGAATACGTCCTGCTGCATATTGTCTTTCTTCGTAATCTACCGTTAATGGTAAGAAATCTACACCTTCTCTCCCTGGTGCGCTAGTTGCCGTAACTAGAACTGCTGTATCTCCTGATTGCACCAACACTGAACCACCTGCTTGTGGTGCGAGCAAGCCTACTTTGAGTCGAATATCACGACCATCAAAGGATATCGACTTGTCAAATTCTTGCATTAAGTTTATTGTCCTTATTTTTCACACTTTTCTTTTCTCGTGGGTCGATCCTAACACTATCTGATTTATTAAATCCTTAATCGTTGCGAGGAATTCTACTATAGTTTTATATCTATGGTTTGCGTTTTATTTAATTATGTAACAAATGAAGATTTTAATTTATTTTTATCCACCCAACTACTTGAGGATCGAAACTTTCATCAAATATAGTTTCTGAGTCATAGTAAACTTCGTAGGGATATTCCGATGGTAATTTGGAATTTCTTAGATCTGCCCCTGCAAAATTAGTATTAAATAAATAGGCTCTTGTTAAATCCGCTTTTTGAAGATTAGCATTGGTAAAATTAGCCTGTTTTAGGTGAGCTTCTCTTAGTTTAGCCTGACATAAATTAGCTTTCTCGAAATTTACCTCCGTTAAAATTGCTTTGGTTAAATTAGCTAATGCTAAGTTTGTCTGCATCAAACTGGAATTACTCAAATTACAAGTACTCAGATTTGCTTCTCTTAAATTTGACCCATCTAACTGAATTCCTTTGAGACTGACCCCGATTAATGGGGCTTTGCTTAATTCTGTGCGACGAAAGTTTATTTCACCCCGATTGTACCTGGTTAGTATTTCGTAAGGTTTGGCAAAGGAAAAGACATTGGAATGATATATTTTAAATAGATTAGCCAGGAAAAAATCGACAGTGATTTGTTTGAGATAACCCTTTTCGACTGCTAGACGATGAAATCTAACGGGTTTCTCTTGGTGTTGTTGCTCTCTTAAAATAGCAGCAATTTGGTATTCATCTAATAAGCCTGATTGTTTAAAATAGTAAATTAAAGGTTGTTTTTGCTCTTGATTGAGTATTTTAGACCATTCTTCTACGAAAAAATCGGCTGTTTGTTGTTTAATCCACTTATTCGTCGCTAAAATCTCCCCAATTCTTAAATTTTCACTCGCTTGTTGTTGTAAAGCAATTTCCAGTTGACTTGCCGAAATTAAGCCCGCCTCAATTAAAATTTCTCCTAAAGGTCTATTGGTTTTGGATATTGATAGTTCATCTTGATTAAATGAATTCTCCATTTATTTATCAGTAAATTAATCTATAAAAGATAAAAGCGTATTAGATCAAAAAAAAATACATTTAATATTATAACCAGCAATATTTTAACAACTACTTATCTTAACTTGGAAGTTTGATGATACCGTTTGACTCATTAAATAGCGTTAATTGAAGACTAAAAACTTAGTAGGATCTATTTGTTGACCATTTATTTGAACACGAAAATCTAAATGTGCGCCTGTAGACCAACCTGAGCTACCAACTTGAGCTATTTCTTGGTTTTTCCTAATTTTCATTCCTTCTTCCACCTTAATTGAGTTATTCTTCAAGTGACCATAAATAGCGATCGCTCCTTTTCCATGATCTACCTCTACCCAATTCCCTAGCTGTCCGCCACAATAGATATTTCCAAAGTCTATACACCCTGAAACAACTTTAGTGACAATGCCTTGATCAACTGCTACTACAGGCGATCCTAATGGCGCACGATAGTCAATTCCTGCGTGAAATTGTAATTGATTACTTAAAGGTCTTTTTCGCCAACCGAAAGGACTAGCTATAGATTTGGTTTGAGGGGCTGGATGAGCGAATTGGCTTTTATCTGGAACGAAAGTACTATCTTGTTGAGGAAAAGGAGTAATTAGACTACTGCGAGATAATTGGGGAAATTTGCTTTTGTCAAACTGGGGATAATTATGATCATCTTCAACTAATTGAGAGCTTGCAATAGTTTGTTGATAATTAATTTGCCAAGGTAATGTACATTCATTAAATGCTGGTATAGCTTCTAAGGAATCTAGAATTATTCTCGTTGGTATATTTGTACTATTATAAAATTTATCTATACACTGAGGGAGAATTGAGCCTGAGAAGAAAATTTTAGAAATTGTTTCTACAGGAGTGGGTGTAAGTTTTGGTTGTTTGAGATCTATGTTGCTCGTTTTAGGACAAATCAAGGGAGAATTGCAAACTTTAGATAAGCTAATCTTACTAGATAGTGATTGCTTATTACTCAATACTGTAGCGTCGGCGAGGGCGATCGGTGTTACTCCTGCTATTAGTAATCCTATCAATGTAATCCTCACCATTATCGAAATATTCTTTTATTTGTATTAATCTACAACTCTAGTAAAATTCACTTAAACTTTAAACTAGAATTCTATCCTTAGATATATTTACATATTTTTATATTTTTTAAAACATCACTAAATTATTTAAAACTTATAACTGTAAGTTGATGATTCAGTAAAAATACTTATGAGCGATAAATTAAAAATATTGTCCCGTCGGAAATTACAAAAACTATCTTCCGTTTCAACTGGCATTTTGTTAGCTCTCATGTTTAGTGGTTGTGAGACACAACAGTCTCAACAATATGAAGCAACCGCAAAAGCAACTATGACTTGGCGTGTAAAATATGCTCAAAATCTTCAAGAAGATAAGCCTGGTAACAGTAGATATCAAACCTTTGAGTCTGTATCGTTAATAAATCGTAACGGTGAAAAACCTGACGGTGCAGTGTATCAGGATAATCAAGGAATTTGGTGGCCGAAAGAACCCCCAAAGCCGAGTATTGATGAAATAGAAGCAGCCAAAAAGAAATCTTACGAGAAAACTGGTACGCCTGAAAGGTTACGACAAGTAGAATATCGCGTCAAGTTTTTCCAAGATGGCGAACAAATAAATTTGCCTACTAATTATGATGTTTATCGGCAAGTTTCTAAAGCTTATCCCGATACACCATTAAATTTTACAATGGGAGTAAATAACGGATCAGTAACAAAAGCTACACCAATGAATAATTAGTTAGAGCTTTGGCATTTTTTTGATATTGTTTTAATTTCAGCTAGTGAGATTGGGGTGACTAGTTAGCATTTTGATATGATAAGTAATGTAAATATTTATTAAATTTGAATAGATGAACTTTAAAAACCTATTACTCAGTATCTTATCTGTCCTGATATTAAGTATAAATGTTCTAATAGTACCTCAAGCGATCGCTAGTGATTTAATTTCCCACGCTCCTGTTGAGGCGCAAGCATATATTATTGAACCTACGGATGGTGCTATTGTACCTGAAACATTTACTGTTAAGTTTGGTTTATCAGGTATGGATCTTGTGCCTGCGGGCATCGAGCAAGAAAATTCGGGGCATCATCATCTATTAATCGATCAATCTCAATTACCCGATCTAACTAGTTCTTTACCTTCAACTGAGCAAATCCGCCACTTTGGGAAAGCACAAACTGAAACAGAACTTACTCTACCGAAAGGAGAACATACATTACAGTTAGTTTTAGGTAACTATTTACATATTCCCCACGACAACCCTGTTATTAGCGATCGCATTACTATCACAGTAAAATAATTATTAATGAGCTTTTTAACTACATTTAAAACTTCTAGTATAATACTTTTATCTACTTTCTTAGCAGCACCTGTAATTGCTCATAACGTCGAGATATCCAACGATGTAGCAGCAACATTTCATATTACACCTAATCATAATCCTCAAGCAGGTAAATCAACTCAAGCTTGGTTTGCTCTAACTCGTCGCGGAGGTGCAAGTATTCCTTTATCGGAATGTAATTGTGCTTTAAAAGTGTATGCTGTTCCTCGTAGCCAAACAGCGCAGCCAGTTTTAAACCCTCCACTAAAAGCAATCAACGTTGAAAAATATCGAGAAATACCAGGGGCAGATATTGTTTTTCCGCAACCAGGAGCTTATGAATTAGAAATAACTGGTACAGCTAAGGATAATAGTTCTTTTTCCCCCTTCAAGTTAACCTATAGCGTTAATGTAGGACGTTAAAGAAATAAAGATTTGCCCCTAACCAAGTTTGACATTGCGTCTTTAGACAAGGGAGTTAATTCTTTAGATAATAGAAGAGCCAATATTTAATAAGAATTGAATTATTAATGTTTATATCTTTTAATAAAAAACCTATTTTCATAGCTACAGCTATCAGCTTGATTTTTGGTGGCTCGGCTCACGCTCAATCTAATATGCAGCAAGTGACAATTAATTTTGCAGGTTGGATAGGAGATCAAGAATTTGCCTGTGGGGAAAACTATGAAAAAGTTGGCACTTCTGAATCTAAATTAACTCCTGCCGACTTTCGCTTTTATGTATCCGATTTGGCTTTGGTAGATAAAGAGGGTAATGCGGTTGCTATTGAGTTGGAACAAGATAACAAATGGCAATATCAAAATGTTGCTCTAATTGACTTTGAAGATGGAAGTGGAGCTTGTGATAATGGTACAACAGAAACTAGAACTATAGTAGTGGGAACTGTGCCTGAAGGTGATTATCAAGATTTACAGTTTACTTTGGGAGTACCAAAAGAGCTTAATCATAAAGATGCAGCTATTGCACCCTCACCTTTAAATCTGACTTCTTTATGGTGGAATTGGCAGGGGGGTTATAAGTTTTTACGCGCAGATCTTAAAACAGAGCAACCAATTAGTAATGCTGGTGTAGTAACTAACAGTCAGTCTACCCATAGTCAGGGAGATAGTGGCAATGTGCAGATTAATCAGCAAACTAATACTACTAGTAATCAAGGTGGTAGCCACTCTACTAGTCAAACAAGTACACAAACAAGTATTTTTAAAAACGGACAAGGAACTCATTCTCAAACTAGTACTGTTGAAACTACGCATCAAACTTATAATAATACATATATAATTCACATTGGCAGTACTGGGTGTCAAGATTCGGCTCGTAGCGATTTATTTGACTGTGCTAACCCTAACCGCGCCAAAATTATTTTAGAAGATTTTAATGTGGAAAAGGATGTAGTCGTGGCGGATTTAGCTGAACTTTTATCTCAAACAGATTTAAATAGTAATCAAGTTAATACCCCGACTGGTTGTATGTCTTCCCCAGATGATGATGATTGCCAGAGTATTATAGAGAATTTGGGGTTGTCTAAAGAAGCTGGAACTTCTAGCGAACAAACATTATTCTGGGTAGAGTAGTTTTGTCCTGAACTGATGGGGGATAGACGAGGCATTTTAATATTTTTAGCTATTAGCTGATAAAAATTTTTAATATTTTATGGATAATCAACGGATTACCAGGCGTTTGAGTTCTTTATTTAGCCTGGGCATTATTTTTTTGCTGTCAATTTATCTTTCAATTAACTTGAGTAAAGTTATGGCGATGGACAGTAATTTAACTATTGCACCCCAGTATCAATGGAATTTGCCTGAGTGGACACCTAAACCAGTTATTCCCGAAGATAATCCGATGACGGCGGCAAAAGTAGAGCTTGGTAGATACTTGTTTTATGAAACAGGGTTATCAATTACAGGTAAAGATTCTTGTGCATCTTGCCATAAACAGGCTTTGGCTTTTACTGATGGTAAACAGCTAGCGATCGGTACAACTGAGGAAAAACATCCTCGTAATTCTATGAGTTTAGCCAATATCGCCTATAATCCTGTGCTAACTTGGGCAAACCCACTGCTGACTGAGTTGGAAAGCCAGGCATTGATACCTATGTTTGGCGAACATCCAATTGAAATGGGGATGGTAGGTAAGGAACAACAAATTATTGATTGGTTGCAAGATAATCCGCAATATCGTCAAATGTTCGAGCAAGCTTTTAAGGGTGAAAAAAATCCTATAACTATTGATAATTTAACTAAGGCTGTAGCTAGTTTTGAAAGAAGTCTTGTATCTTTTAATTCCCCTTATGATCGTTACCGCTATTTAGGGGAGGAAAATGCTATTTCTAATGCAGCTAAACGCGGGGAAAAACTGTTTAATAGTGAAGAGTTAGAATGTTTTCATTGTCATGGCGGTATTAATTTTAGTGATTCAGTCAAACACGAAAATCTGGCATTTAGCGAAATAGCGTTTCATAACACTGGTTTATATAATATCGACGCTGAGGGTAGTTACCCACCAGATAATATAGGAATCAAGGAAATTACGACAGAAGATAAGGATATGGGACGTTTCAAAGCTCCAACTTTAAGAAATATTGCTTTAACTGCGCCTTATATGCACGATGGTAGTATTGCTACTTTAAAAGAGGCGATCGCTCATTATCAAGCAGGAGGGAGAACTATTAGTAAGGGGCAATGGGCAGGAATTGGGAGTAATAACCCTTATAAAAGTGGTTTTATCCAAGGTTTTGAGATTACAGAGTCTCAAATTAATGATTTAATTGAATTTTTGCAAAGTTTAACAGACGAAGAATTTATTACTAATCCTGCTTATAGTGATCCTCATAGCTCTAGCTTGCCTTAAATAAACAAGACATTGAAAATCAGGTACTTAGATCAATTCTCGACTAGGACGAGAGACTTCGTATAACAATAGGAGTCTGGAGTCTGGAGTTAGGTAGTAGGAGAGGGGAGAGGGGAGAGGGGAGTCTGGAGTCTGGAGTCTGGAGCGGTGCATCGCGATCTTCCGTGAGACGGCAAACAAAGATCTTGTTGGTTTCCATGTCTTGAGCGAACGCACCAAGAAGTCAGGAGAGAAGGGCATTTAAGAACAGTGAATGCAATCATCTAAAAGTTTTAATCTCTTCAACTACTTTTAAGAATTGGTATTAGATCTATTGATCAAGCGATCGAAATCATCAATTAGGTAATCTGCATAGGTAATAATTTTAAAATACAGTCATTAGAAAATTTAAAATTAAATTTATTATTTTCTATTTATTTTAGATATTTAAAAACAAGCTTTTATGATGTTATTACTTAAAATATTACCAAAGTTTTTGATTGAAACCACTAATAATTATCAGTTAGATCAAGCTCGTAAAAGACATCAGAATTTACCAAAAACACAACATGATAAATTCCGTTTATTAGCAGAGCATGATTATCAGGAGGCTTGTATAATTGCCCAAGAAAGATATAGTGATTTAGCAAAAATGTTAAGAGCAGTTGTTAGAGAACATTATGTTTCGGGTGAACAAAATAAAATTAATACTATTATTATTTGTTTGATTGATATTCTGGCAAGTAAAGCTAGCATTTTTCCCGATATGGAATATGAAAATGTCTGGTATATCGACCATTATGATTTAATAGAATTGGCAAGAAATATGGGAGTGGGAGATGAAACTTTACCCCATTGGCAAGAAGAATTAAATCTTTATAATCGTTATTTAGAAATCTCTTCATCAGATTTAGTTCAAATTTTATTAGATCTTTCAGAAGAAGCCTTGATTGATCCTTATCAGTTTGGTGCTGATATTGACCAATGGTTTAGATATATTGCCAGAGAAACTTTAAAATCTCGTAGACGTTTATTTCGCTATCGTCAAAAGCAAAGTGAGTCTTATTATATTTCCATCAGAAACCTTGGTATAAGAGACTGGGAAAATAATTAATTTTAATCAAATCAAAGGAGTGCGATTTAGATGTTGATCTTCCCAAGAAGTAGGATCTTCAATAGGTTCTAAATGAGTGAAGACATTAGTTTCTGGTAGCGATCGCATAATTGCTAATTCTATCTCTTCACATAGTGCATGACCTCGTTGGACAGACCATTCTCCTGGTACTAAAACGTGAAAATAGACAAATCGACGCGATCCTGCAACCCTTGTTCTTACAGCATGGAATTGGATACCTTGAACATCATAGCTATTTAAAATGTCTTGGACAAGACGCTGGTCTGCTAGAGGCATTGAAGCATCTAATAATGCAGAACCACTTTCTCGCAAAAGTTTTACCCCCGTCCAAATAATATTGGCAGCAACCAAAAAGGCGATCAAAGGATCAAGAATTACCCAGCCTGTAAGAGATACTAAAATTAAACCTGCAACTACACCCACCGAAGTCCAAACATCTGTTAGCAAGTGGTGTGCATCAGCTTTTAAAGTAATTGAACGTAGTCTTTTACTGGCTTGCAACATTAATAATGCTAGTCCACCGTTAACTGCGGTTGCCACTAAGGATAAACCTAATCCTATACTTACTTGTTCTAAGGGTTGAGGATTAAGCAAGCGTTGCCATGCGGTTACAGCAATACTTACTGCTGCAACTAGAATCAATGCACCTTCTACACCGCTAGAAAAGTATTCTGCTTTAGAATGCCCAAAAGCGTGTTCGTCATCGGCAGGTTTGGCAGCATAGGTTATCGCCCACGTAGCAACCAAGGCAGCAACTAAATTTACAACCGATTCTGCTGCATCGGAAAGTAAGCCTACAGACCCTGTTAAGAAATAAGCACCAACTTTGAGAACAATAGTAAATACTGCTGCTGCTATGGAAAGAAAAGCATAAAAACGGGCTGATTTGTTTTTCATCCTTTGATAAAAATATTCAAAATCTATCTTTATTAGTTTAGAGATATTTTGATTTGGAATATATAGATTTATTTTTGTTAAACTCCTGGCAAAATTACTATTCTTTAAATTGATTAATAAATAGGCTTTTCTAGATTAATATTTGCTGAAAGCTGAAGTAAACATTACTTTACTTTAATGTTACTTCTAT
Organism: Chondrocystis sp. NIES-4102; assembly: GCA_002368355.1. NCBI lineage: Bacteria > Bacillati > Cyanobacteriota > Cyanophyceae > Chroococcales > Chroococcaceae > Chondrocystis > Chondrocystis sp. NIES-4102. The sequence continues at coordinate 3,045,003 of AP018281.1, forward strand.
TTACTAATGGCAATAGCAATTTATCGAATAGAAGGCAAATATCTATAACTTAATTATTTACTTTACTTTTCGATGGTTGGTTTATTTTGCTAAGTTCTCTTTGTCTGCGACGCGCTTGTTGGCGTGCTTTTTTAGCTGGAGTTAATTGTTCATAACAGTAGGGACAAGAAATATGTGGTTCATATTGCGGTGATTGTCTTTCAGATGGCGAAACAGGGTGTCCACAAGCATAACAAAGTTGATAACTACCAGATTTCAATCCTTCTTTTACTGCAACTCGTTCATCAAAAACAAAACATTCTCCTTCCCACATACTCGCTTCGGGAGAAACCTTTTCTAAATACTTGAGGATTCCACCTTTTAGATGATATACCTCTTTAAATCCTTGGGAAAGTAAGTAAGAAGAAGCTTTTTCGCAGCGAATTCCCCCTGTACAAAACATTGCTACTTTAGGATGTTGATTAGGATCAAGATTATGGGCTACATATTCGGGAAATTCTCGAAAAGATTCGGTTTTTGGGTTTTTAGCCCCCTGAAAACTACCAATTTCTACCTCATAATCATTTCTAGTGTCAATTAAAACAACTTCAGGATCGCTAATTACTTGATTCCAATGCTCAGGATCTACATAAGTGCCTACCTGTTGTGTGGGATTTACTTCGGGCATTCCTAAGGTAACAATTTCCTCTTTAATTTTGACTTTTAATCTGACGAAAGGTAACTTCTGAGATCTCGACTCTTTAACTTCTAAATCTCCCAACCCTGGAATAGTTTTTAAATGATTAACAACAGTTGCGATCGCCTGCTCACTCCCCGCAATTGTGCCATTAATCCCTTCTGAAGCTAAGATAATCGTTCCTTTTATAGCATGGAGACGACATAAACTTAAAATTTCGGCTCTTTTGGCTGCAAGTTCTGAGATAGAAACAAATTTATAAAAAGTAATAATAAGATAACTCATCAGACGACAAAAAATTAAAGATAATTATATTTCAGGAAACTGGTGATTTTGCACCTCTTGAGTAAATTCTTGCACAGCCTCAGTAATCACCTGTCTGAGATTGACATAGGACTTGGCAAAGGGTGGTTTCTGGGGTGATAAACCTAATAAATCGGCTGTAACTAATACTTGACCATCACATTGATTACCAGCACCAATACCAATAGTTGGAATAGGAATTTTAGCAGTAATTATTGCAGCCAGGTCAGTAGGAATATGCTCTAAAATAATGGCAAATGCACCAGCTTGAGCAAGAGCGATCGCTTGATCAATAATTAGATTAGCTTGTTCAGGGGTTTTTCCCTGTTGCTTATACCCTAAAATCCGAAATGATTGGGGAGTTAGACCCACATGACCCATTACAGGTATTCCAATAGTAGTTAACTGAGCTACGGTTTCGATAATCTGTGGATGTCCCCCTTCTATCTTAATCGCTGCTGCTCCAGTTTCTTTAATTACTCTACCTGCTGTTTCCATTGCTTGAGCGACACTAATTTGATAACTCATGAAGGGGAGATCACAGACTACTAAGGCTCTTTTGACTCCTCGACAGACAGCCTGTGCATGGTGAATCATTGCCTCTAAAGTTACAGAAGTAGTGTTAGCGTAGCCCAACCCTACCATTGCTAAAGAATCTCCCACTAAAATGATATCTACTCCAGCCTGATCTAAGATCTGTGCCAGACTATAATCCCAAGCTGTTAGGGAAATAATTGCCCGCCCCATTTGTTTCCATTGAGTTAATTGCTGTATAGTTACTGCCATTGGTATTTAAGGCTGAATCTAATAATTTCCTATTGTAAAACTTGGAAGATCACAACCTTATTAGAACATGGCAAAACTAAAATTACAAAATTTACAAAAAAAATATCGTTCTGACGTAGTCCCTGTTAAGGATATTTCTTTAGAAGTTGGTGATGGTGAATTTTTAACCTTATTAGGGCCATCGGGATGTGGTAAATCGACTTTATTAAGACTAATTGCGGGTTTAGAGTCTCCCACTAAAGGCAAAATCCAAATTGGGGATCGGGATTTAAGCAAGGCAGCACCAGGCGATCGCAATATGGCAATGGTGTTTCAAAGTTACGCTCTTTATCCTCATATGAGTGCAGCCGAAAATATTGCTACTGCCCTAAAATTACGCAAAATGCCCCAGTCTGAAATTAAACGCCGAGTTAATGAGGTTGCCCATCAGCTAGAGTTAACTAGTTTACTTAATCGTAAGCCTGGGCAGATGTCTGGAGGTCAAAGGCAAAGGGTAGCCCTAGCTAGAGCTTTAGTTCGCGATCCTGAAGTATTTTTATTGGATGAACCTTTGAGTAATTTGGATGCCCTGCTTAGGGAACAAGTAAGAGCGCAATTGAAACAGTTGTTTAAAGAGCAAAATAAGCCTGTAGTTTACGTTACCCATGACCAAACTGAAGCAATGACTCTTTCTACCAAAGTCGCTGTGTTAAATCAAGGTTTGATTCAGCAATTAGATCCTCCTAGTAGAATTTATTCTCATCCTGCTAATCAATTTGTAGCTAGTTTTGTAGGTAGCCCACAAATGAATCTAATAACTCTTAAGTGTGAGGAGCATCAAGCCTTGTTAGGTAAGTATCCCATTGATTTACCTAGATTGCCTGAATTTCCCACCCAAATTACTTTTGGTATTCGCCCTGAAGATCTATTTTTGGCTAATAATAATTCAGAATATTCTATTATGGGTCATGTTTATTTAGTTGAGCAATTAGGGAAAGAAAACCTCGTTAGTGTCAAAATTAACCAGTCGGATATAACGCTTCGGGCTTTACTACCAAATGATTATCAATGGCAAGATAAAACCATTCCATTAGCGATCGCTCCAAATAAAATTCATTGGTTTGATTGTTTAACAGGAAATCGTTTAGGTTTAGATTCTGTCTCTTGGCGTTAATTAAAACTTTAATTGGGTTAAATATTACGCAAGCTCGACAAAAGCACAATTTGATAATGTTAAACCAAACTCAAACACACGTTAAATATAGCTTCTGCCATACCTAAGTTTAAATCGTTATAAATAGAAGTTGAAACATATATTAAATATTCTTTTCAAACCATGAATAATTTTACATGGACAGAATTATTAATACCTCATCCATATTATGCTTTTAGCAATTTAGGTAATGCCGATTTTGTCTCCTTAATTCATCCTGTGTTGGTGGTAGTATTTATTTACCCAATGATTGGTATAGTTAGTAACTTCGCCCTCAAAACTCGTCAGCGTCGCTTAGAAAGCCAAACAGGGAAAAGCAAAATTGCTGCTGGAGTCGGACAAGAACACGTTAAAATTGGACGTTGGTTAGCTTTTTGGGTAGTTATCTCATCCTTAATGGCGATCGCCTACTCAATCGTCTATAAAAGCTTTATTAAACAAAAACTCTGGTCAAAAAATAATCCCCAAGCAATTCTCATAATTTTATTGTTTATCGCTACTGTTGCCTCTTTAATCTTGCTTCTTCGAGCCAAACCGAAACTATGGCGAGGAGTGTTTGCAACTTTAACAGGGATGGGTTTAATTATTTTAGGACAACAAGAAGGAGTATGGAGACTATCAAAACAATGGTATTGGTCACATTACTACTACGGTATCGCGGTGTCATTATTGATGATTTTTTCCTTAGCAATCATAGATGATATATATCGCGATCGCACTAATACTTGGCGCAATGTTCACATCATTCTTAATTGTCTGGCATTATTACTATTTATAGGACAAGGAATTACAGGGGCGCGAGATCTTTTAGAAATTCCTCCCGTTGGTAAAAAGAAACCTCAAAAAGCTGCGATCGAAATATTATCTCCCATTAATACAGCGCAGATCAATATGAATAATTACAATCCTATCAATCAAGTCCCAGAAATTTATTCTTATAGCGATTTTATTAAGTGATGAGATACATAGCTTTTAGATCATGATTCCATTCGCCATGCACTGCTTTTATATATTTACAACCCTTTCATTAAGTTAATCAATATTTCTTACCTTTCCAGCTATAGCAATTGAAGGATAGATTAGGACATTTAGTAAAATCCCTTTGCGTCTTTGTGCAAAGCTTAATATCAATTGTCTTAAAGTCTATACTTTCTGTTATTAAGATCCGTCAATTGATTGTTTTAACTGGACTTTGGGTGAATACTAGTTTCTTACACACTTTAGATAATAGTCACGGATGAGTTTATAAATTAAGGCGTGTTAATATTTTTAAATTTTAAGCCTTTAACCCAATACCGCAATTTGATTATAGGCTTGGTGCAAGATCTTAGTATTCATCCCAAACTCACGTTAATAGAGTAATAATATTTAGTTTGCCATCGCCCCTGTACCAAAAAACTTCGGTGGTGCTTCTAAAGTATATACGGTGGTTTCTGCTGCTATGGCGTTGCGAATATACAAAGGAGTCTGCATGATCCCTAAAAGAGTTGTACCGTCTATAAAACGAAATCCCCCAGTAGTTTTACTATTCAAAAGTTCATCTACTACAGCAGGTTGAGGTTGTAGATTAATCGACTCATCTGAGCAAAGAGCAAAACCCCAAGCACGACCATAGGAGGGAGTAGGTGCAGATAAGGAGGTAACATTATTAAAGACTGCTTTCAAAGTATTAACCAAACGAGCATGATCCTTAACTTCAGGTGGCGATATTGGCCCTGCTTGCACCATCACATATCCTCCAGGGTTTAACACTTTTTTGAGTTTGGCAAAATATTCCTTAGTAAATAAAGCAAAAGAGGGCCCAGACTCAATAGGATCACTGAGGTCGGAAATAATTATATCCCAAGTTTCTTCTGTAGAATCTAATACCTTGAGCGCATCAGCAATTACTAAATCTACACGAGGATCGGCAAATGCGTTTTGGTGCATTTCTGGCAAATGTTGTTTACAAGCTTCCACCACATCTCCATCAATATCAATCATGGTGACTTTCTCAATACTCTGCCAACGTAAGATTTCACGAATGGTTGCTCCTTCTCCTCCACCCAAAACTAAAGCTGTTTTAGGATTTTGATGAGCAATTAACCCAGGATGTACTAGGGCTTCGTGGTAAATAAATTCATCGACTGTGCAAGATTGCCATTTCCCATCCAAAACTAAGCCTTTACCATATGCTCCTGTTTCAACAATATACATTTCCTGATAGTCGGTTTGTTGATAGGCTAGAATTTTGCTTACCCCATGAGTATAAATATCCCAAGGGGTAATATATTCGTTAATCCATAAATCTGCTTGCAGTTCACTACCAGACATAAGTAATTGCTCCCTTTATGTAGACACAAATATTGTTTTTAACATCTTTTGCCCCCAAAAAGTTAGTAATTATTAAACCTATCTCAAGATTAAGTGCTTACCTCTCACATTTTTGATAGAGATAGAAATTTAAAATATCAAGGGAAATTCCCACAATGCTAAGGGTAAAACCTATAGTTACAAGACCTTCAAACCGTCTGCCATTGCCAAACACGGTTAAAAAGTTTGAAACATTTTCAATTCCTTGTGTGCTTAGTTCAAACAAACCAGGAACATAGCCAATAATACATAAAAGCAATAATATGCAGCTAATTAAAATTATTGGCAAGCCAAAACTCATTAATGCAGTCAGCAGTAAAGAAAAAAGTAAATTTAACACAACTTCTTGCGACAATTTCTAGACAATATATGCAATCAATTGTCCGCCTCTATAAGGGAAGACAATTAACATCGAATTCCACCTTTTTAAACAATATAAGCAAAACTTGGGTTTGGGAAAGAATTTCAAAAATCTTAAATAAACACTAATAATCTTGGGGAAAAGCGAATACTTTACAGCTTTTTAGTTGATAAACTTAAAATAAGTATGCAAAATTCTCATAAATTAATTATCAATTAACTTTTAAGATAGTTGTTAATTGGTTTTAGGAGTATTAATCACTGTGTCTTGGAAACGCTTAGATAATCGTCACCCTCATCAACTTCGTCCACATCGCTTCGAGCTTGACTTTCTTGATAATCCTTTGGCTTCGGTAGTTATTGAATGTGGCAAAACTAAAGTTTTATGTACTGTGAGTATAGAAGAGCAAGTTCCTAAGTTTCTTTTGGGAAGTGGTCAGGGTTGGTTAACTGCTGAATATAGGATGTTGCCAGGATCTACTAATACTCGTTCTTCACGGGAATTGATGAAACTTTCAGGACGTACCCAGGAAATTCAAAGGTTAATCGGACGTAGTTTAAGGGGTGCGATTGATTTGCAAGCTTTAGGAGAGAAAACTATAACTATAGATGCAGATGTATTACAAGCAGATGCAGGAACTCGCACAGCAGCTATTACTGGGAGTTATGTAGCTTTAGCCCATGCGGTAAGTAAACTTGTGGCTACAGGAAAGTTACAACGATCGCCATTATTAAATCCTGTAGCTGCGGTTTCTATCGGGTTGATAGGAGATGAGGTGTTGTTGGATTTGGATTATCAAGAGGATGTAGCAGCAGATGTGGATTTAAACGTGGTTATGAATAGTAAATTAGAATTAATTGAAATTCAAGGTACGGCTGAGTCTAGAAGCATGACGCGATCGCAGTTGAATCAAATGTTAGATGTGGCAGAAAAAGGGATTGAGGAGTTACATAAAGCCCAGCAAGCAGCTTTAAATAGTTATTCGAGATGAAACTTAGGGCTTTTAGGGTTAAAAAATTTATCTAATATTTATTTGGATTTACTTATTGACATATTTTTATGTTGTAATTGGCATAAACACAAAATTAGCGTTAGGTAATTATGCTGGTACATATTTTGCTATTCAATGCAGGTACTGATAATGAAGGAGTTCATACTGTGCAAACAGGCGATCGCAACACGATTTTAATGTTTCGAGACGAGGATGATGCTCTGCGTTATGCAGGACTTTTGGAAGCCCAAGATTTCCCTGAAGCGACGGTGGAACAAATTGATTCTCAAGAAGTTGAACATTTTTGTCGTCAAGCTGATTATGATTGGAAAATCATTGAACCTGGGGAGTTGGAGATTCCCCCTGAAAAGAATGTTGAAGAACTAAGTTGGCAACAGGAAACAGCAGAAACAGCAGAAACAGCAGATGCAATGGCTAATGATGAGTTAGATCGCATTCGTCGCAAGTTAGAAGGACTTTTATGAAAAAATGAGGCATAAATGATCAGGCAGAAATATATTATTTTGACTTAATTTTCATTATGGATAATTTACAATCTCGCGGACATCTACTAACTGAACAGATTAATACTCAGAGTCTGAATTTAGATAGTTTATCCAGTTTAGAAATAGTCGATTTATTTAATTTAGAAGATCATCAAACTCTAGCTGCGATCGCACAGGCGCGTCTACCTTTGGCAAAAACTATCGAACTTACCACCACTGCTTTTAAACGGGGAGGAAGATTATTTTATGTTGGTGCAGGGACAAGTGGCAGACTAGGAGTATTGGATGCAGCAGAATGTCCCCCTACTTTTTGTACACCTCCCGAATTAGTACAAGGGATCTTGGCAGGTGGAGAGGCAGCCTTAGTTAAAAGTTCTGAGGCTTTAGAAGATAATTCCGAAGATGGAGCAGCAGCGATCGCAGGAGCGCAAATAACTGATTTAGATGTAGTTATTGGAATTACCGCAGGTGGGACAACTCCTTTTGTACATGGAGCATTACAAGCTGCTAAAGCTAGAGGTGCAACAACGGTTTTTATAAGTTGTGTCAGTGCCGATCAAGTACCAGTTGATGTTGATGTTGATATTCGTTTGTTGGTAGGAGCAGAAATTCTTGCAGGTTCAACTAGACTTAAAGCAGGTACAGTTACCAAAATGGCATTGAATATCATTTCGACAGGAGCAATGGTACAGTATGGTAAGGTTTATGGGAATCGGATGATTGATGTGGCGGTAACTAATGATAAGTTACGCGATCGCGCTTTACGTATAATTGGTGATTTAACTCAGTTAAACCGTCAACAAGCCAGTGAATTACTTACCTTAAGTCACAATAAGGTAAAACTTGCTTTATTAAGCCATTGGACAGGTTTAGATATGGAAACAGGGACAAAATTATTAGAGCAACACCAAGGTAATTTACGTTTGGCAATTAATCAGCACGCAGATAGTATAAATTCATAAGTGGGTAGATGTAATTAGATATAAAATGGCTGTGGCAATAATAGGTAGTAGTTAAAAGCTAATCGTTTATTATTAATAAAGTAATACCAAATTAACCATCACAAAAATGATACTCAATAAAATTATAAAATAGCGCATTGCATTGACTTGATGCTCTAGTTTTTTAATTGCTTGCTTACTTCCTGTAAATAGTGTGTTTACATATCTTTGTTGTTCTATATTACGATTATCAATTTGCATTTCTATTTTTTTCACATTGGGAATAGAACTACTGAATTTGATGTTAGCTTCATCTAAACCAGTTTTTAGTTGATTACTAACTTTATATTGAAAAGTTTCTAAACCATGGCGAAAGTCAGACTTTAAATTACTTATTTGCTGATTAATTTCTTGGTATAAAGCTTTTCTCTCAGCCTCATTTCTAGAGATAATTTTTGCCTCTAATTCAACCATAGATTGGGCGTATTTACTTTCTAATTGCGTTAAATTTTCTGCTGCTTGTTCTTTTTCGTGAATTAAATGGGAAAGTAGCTTTTCAAATAATCCAGGCCCCAATTGAAAATAACCTCGTTGAATTGCTCGAATAGTATCAACAATTTCTTGAGCAGAAGTACTCTTTAATAAATAACCCCTCGCCCCAGCTTCTACTGCTGCATTAATACTATTTTGATCATCATGACTACTAAAAATAATAACTTTAGTATTGGGAAAACGCTTACCTAATATTTTGGTAACAGTTAAACCATTCATCTCAGGCATTTCTAAATCTACTAAAATAATATCCGCTACGGTTTCCTCTAAAAATTTAATAGCTTCTATGCCATTTGTAGCTTGCCCTACTACTTGAAAGTCGGTTTCCGCTTCTAAAAGTGCCTGTAATGCCTGTCTAGTAAAGTTTTGATCGTCTACTATTAATATTCTAATCATCGAAACCTCTAAAGTTAATCCAGTTAAATAAAAAATTAATATTAATGTTTAAAGTTAAATATCTATTTTAAAAAGCTTATATGGTTAAAATTATCTGCTTTTTAGATTTGTGTAGCATTATATATATGTTGTTAAATATGAGTTTGATAAAAAATTAGTAAATATTATCTATAGTTTGAAGAAAGTTGTTAGTCACTTCATCGGATTTTCACATTAATATTAAGCTTGAATAAATAAACTTTAAATAAATAATCATGTATATTTCTTATATTTAACCTCTCAAATAATTTTTGGCAAATAAATTAGTTTAGAAGCAGATTAGTACGCTTTGACACGCTTGAGTTAAATCTAACAGTTGGTTAACTAGGAATAGAAAAATAAATAAACAAATTAATCAGATGTATGTGTAATTGTGCGATTATTACCGTAAATTATCTAAAATTAAAGTAATCAAGTATGATGTAAATATGTACATATACTCATATACATAACAAAGGATCAATATAGATTAATTTTAAACAATAATTCCTATGTATAAATACATAAACAAATATCTTACAGGAATTTTGTTAATTTGACTTCGGTATACAACTTGAATTATTAAAAACTTTATATTAGTAGCGAATTGATTTTTGATATTATTGGCGCAAACAAACAAATTTCAACTCAATCAGATTCTACAGCTTTATAAATTACTCGATTGCGACCTAGAACTTTGGCATTATATAAAGCATCATCAGCAGCAGAAATTAAAAGATGAGGAGAATATTTAGCAGTCGGGATAATAGTAGAAACTCCTAAACTGATGGTAACAATATTATCAATTTCCGATGAGGCGTGAAATATCTGCAATTGTCGAATTTTTTCATGGATTTCTTCGGCGACTTTAATTGCCCCTTGCCCTTGTGTATGGGGTAAAATAACGGCAAATTCCTCACCACCATAACGAAAAACCAGATCAGCAGGACGTTTTACGGCTCTTTCGATACCTTGAGCTACTTCATAGAGACAATTGTCTCCTGCTTGATGACCGTAGGTGTCGTTGTAGGCTTTAAAGTAATCTACATCACAGATAATTAAAGATAGATATTCCTTTTCCCTAGCGCAGCGTGACCATTCCTGATTTATATATTCATCAAAACGACGACGATTAGCAATTTGAGTCAGACTATCGATATTGGCTTGATAAGTCAAACGTAAATTAGCTTTTTTAAGAGTAATCTCTATTTGTTTGCGAGCGCTAATATCACGGAAAGTTATAGCAAAACCATCTCCTAATTTAACTGCGACAATTTGAAACCAGGCTTTGAGGGAAGCAGAATTATAATAATATTCTTTCTCTAAAACCGTGCAAGTTTCGACAACTTGGACAAACAAGTCAAATAATCCATCAAATAAATGACCTGGGGATTCTTCTACAAACAAACGTTTACCTTTCAAACTCTCACTCGTCCCACCGACGGTCATTGCAGCCACAGGATTAGCAATTAACCACCGAAAATCCATAATTTCACCTCGGCGATCGCGAATTGCTTCAAAAGCAGCTACCCCATCTAACGAACTATTTAATACACCTGCTAATAAGGCGCGCGATTTATTTAATTCTCTCTCTGCAATTTGTCTTTCACTTATTTGTTCACGCAGTCTTTGTTTAAATTGCTGTTGTCCTTTAAAGATAGCTAACTGTGATTTAATTCGCCAAATTACTTCTTCAGTATAAAAAGGCTTGGTAATATAATCTGCACCTCCAAGTTTGAAAGCTCTAATTTTATCGACTTTCGTATCTAAGCCACTGAGAAAAATAATCGGTATATCTTTAGTTTCTTCCTGAGATTTGAGAATTTGACATACTTGATACCCGTCCATCAACGGTAAAACAATATCCAACAAAATTAAATCTGGATATTCTTTATTAACCATAGCCAAAGCCATCTTACCATCTGTAGCACAACTTACTTTATACCCCTGCTCACTAAGTAAGGAAGATAGTATCCTTACATTTTCCCGTAGATCATCTACTATTAATATATTTTCTTGTAGCCTGTCGTTATACTTATTATTCATTTACCACTACAAGGTGATGACTAGTGCCATATTGCCTATAAAAACTGCGGAGTAATAAAACAGCAAAACGTAATATCAATTAAAATAGCTCAACGTCGATGATTTATCTTAACTTGATAATGACTTTTATCATTATTTAACTATTAACAAAATGCATCTAGTTGATGTAGACAAGTAATGAAAGCTAAATGTACGATATTCTACGCAAAAGGCATAAGGAATCAAGAATTAAAAGATTTATTTAAGAATTTAGCTGCTGTTTATTGGAGAAGATAATAATAATCTAGGTTAACTATTGATTAACTTAAATCATTGATTTTGGGCAGGGCAAATTACTGAGACTGGAAAGTTAAAGTATCAGTAATCGTGGAATTAAAATATTATTGATGCTGCACCAAGAATTTATTCCCAACCTAATAGACTAGCCAAGAGTGCCTTTTGCGCGTGCATACGGTTTTCTGCTTGCTGCCAAACACGCGAGCGATCGCTTTCAATTACCTCATGAGTGATTTCTTCCCCTCGATGAGCAGGTAAACAGTGTAAAACAATAGCTTCAGGGTCAGCGTAATTAATTAAATCCTGATTTACTTGATAAGGTTGAAAGATAGGAATTCTCTGTTGGGCAGAATCTTCCTGTCCCATACTCGCCCAAACATCAGTATAAACTACTTGCGCTCCTTCCACCGCAGCTATAGGATCTTGAGTGACAATAATTTCTGATTTATTATTGCTTATCGCTTTAGCCCGCTCAACAATTTCAGCTAATGGTTCATATTCTTTAGGAGTTGCAATTCTAACGTTTAAACCAGTCAGCGCACCACCTAATAGCAGGGAATGAGCCATATTATTGCCATCTCCTAAGTAAGTCAAGGTTTTACCTTGCAAAGAACCAAAACACTCTTGAACTGTTAATAAGTCTGCCAAAATTTGACAAGGATGTTCACGATCAGTTAGGGCATTAATTATAGGAATTTGAGCATAGCTTGCAAAGGTTTCGAGATCTGCTTGAGCAAAAGTGCGAATGGCTAAAATATCTAAGTAGCGATCTAAAACTCTGGCGGTATCTTCTATAGGTTCACCACGCCCCACTTGAGTTACATTAGGGTTTAGATCAATTACTTGTCCGCCCAACTGATACATTGCCACACTAAAGGATACTCTGGTACGAGTCGAAGCTTTGTAAAATAATAAACCTAAAACTTTATTACACTGAATGATTAGCTCTTTATTTTTTAATTGATGAGCTAATTTTAATAAATTAGTGATTTCCTCAGTGTTTAAGTCAGCAGTGCCTAATAAATCTCTTCCTTGAAGCTGTTTCATCTTGCCAATTTGTTAATCTTGTAAGCCTAGATAAAGCTGAGATAGAAAGCACTTATTGTAAAACTAAAGGTAGACTTTAATCAATTAAAGTTTATTAAGGGCAGGCATAGTGGAATTTTGGTTAGCTAATCAGCGTTTAAAATTTTTTTGAGCAGAATTTTCCTCAAAGCCTTATCAAAATATAGAAAAGTCAGGTGTATTTTTTGAGAGAGGGGATAAACCTAACTAAAGTTGAATCAAGAAAATGTTACAACAGGAATAATAAACCATGTTGCTTAATAAAAATATCAAACTGATAGTAAGCTCTTTTTAGATTAAAGATTTAACTAATATACATTTTTAAAATTATTAAAGTCATCAATTGAGGGTATAGCAACGCCTAATAATTGTCAGGCTTTTCAGGCGGATTTTTGCATGATGTTTTCTCGTTTTACTCACTCTTTAATTAATCCTTTAACCTTACCCAAAAGTAATTATAGGCATTTACCATCTTATTTTGCCCTAATTATAGTTCAGATAAGCTGCTGTGTGGGTTTAGTAGGAGGTTGGACTAAAAAAGTTGTCGCAGCCGAAAATATAATTTTAAACTATGGTGCTTTAGAGTTTCCTGTATCTGTAAAATCCCTAGAAACCTATGCAACTACAGGCAAAATTTCTGGAGATCTAAAAAGCTATGTCCGATTCTTAAATCCTGAACAATTACAACAGTTTCAAGTAAGTTTAACAACGAGTGTAAAATTCGATCATTTAGCGATCGCGCAATTTCTTTATTCCTATCAAGGGGAAAAAATTCTACAGCGTGTTTCTAGTGTAATTCAAACAAAGGCTCGTCAACCAGGGTTTTATGCTATCCGTTCAGCATTAATTTTGGCAGCAGCAGATACAGCCAATGGGGGGCTAACGCCTCTTAATGTTGTCAAAAAGTTCCCGACTAAGACGTTGCGTATTGATTCTCGGCAAGGATTAAGAATTATTAAAGATTTAAGTCGGGTTGCTCAAATTAATAATCAGGCGATCGCTGCTGTTGAGGCTCAGGCAGTCAAAGAAAGGCAAAATCAGACAGCTAATGTTTTTGCTAACAATAATTGGGATTTAGGAATACCAGGTAGATATGCTTATTCTCGGCAAGAATTGGTAATGAAAGATTCGAGTCGGGATCGAACTTTTAATGTTGACCTTTATTTACCTAAAGCCAGGAAGAATACTACCCTACCATTATTGGTAATTTCTCATGGCTTGGGTGGTGATGCCACTACTTTTATCTATCTTGCCAAACATCTGGCTTCCTACGGTTTTGCAGTAGCTGTGCCTGTACATCCAGGTAGTAGTAGTAGTCAAATTCAAGCATTATTAAGTGGTTTAGCTAAGGAAGTGACACCACCTGCGGAATTGATTGATCGCCCTTTGGATATTAAATTTTTATTAGATCAGTTAGCTAAGGATTATGGCAAGCAAATTGATACTAATAATGTAGGGATGATCGGGCAATCTTTCGGTGCTTATACTACTTTGGCATTAGCTGGGGCTAAATTAAATTGGTCAACTTTAAAACGAGATTGTCTTAATTATGATGATTCTTGGAACTTATCTTTATTAATTCAATGTTTAGCTCTACAACTACCTCCAAGCAGTGCTAATGTGGATTTACAAGATAGACGCATCAAAGCAGCACTAGTTATTAACCCTTTAGTTAGTTCTGTCTTCGGACAAGAAAATATAGGTAAAATCGGTATTCCCACGATGATTGTATCAGGTAGTAGTGATTCTGTAACTCCTGCTCGTGCCGAACAAATTATTCCTTTCACTTGGTTAACTACTTCTAGAAAGTATTTAGTATTGCTGCAAGGAGGAACTCATTTTTCTACTTTGGGTGAATCATCTGGTAGTATACCCGTTCCAACTCAAGCGATCGGCCCTAATCCTAAAATCGCTCAACGCTATATTAAACAGTTAAGTTTAGCATTTTTTAGTAATTACATCACTCAACAGTCACAATATGCTAATTATCTTAATTCTGCTTATGGATCTGTAATTAGTAATGAGCAAATGCCTTTAAGTCTGATTACATCTTTAGATCAAGCAGCCCTAGACACCAGTACAAAATTGGCTACTGATAATTAGGATATCCTGTTAAAAATAGTCGTGGAGTAATTAAACAATGTCCTTGCATTTAAGCATTTGGGTAAGATTGTTTTTTTGAGAATATAGTAATAGGAGATAGCTAAAAGCTAAAAACTAAACACCCTCATAATTCCCTTATTGCCAACTTATTTAAATAACATAACCAGGGTTTAGGTAAGTTGTAACTTAACTATCTTTCTTTGGTTGGCGTAAAAGATAAGATTCCTGATCTTGCAGGGCATATAATGTAGCCTCCCAAGCAAAGCGCACTGATTGCAAAGATTCACTAGTAATTAAATCCTTATCAAAAGCATCAATCACCACTGCAAATTCTTGATATAGCAAGTCGCGAATATTATTAAGAGAATCCAATTCCTCACACTTTTTAATTTGCTCAATTAAATGTAAAAATTCACGGTTATATTGATCACTACGATTTTTCTGTATACTGGCGAATTGATTTTTAAGCTGCCATAGCCAAGATAGTATACCTGCAATTGCAGTCATCAACAAACCCACTAAATCGGCATTTTCCGCCAAGAAACTCGGCTTATCGCGATCGTAGTATTTAGCAGCCCCTGGATGAATAGGTAAAATTATTCCTCTAGTTTGATCTGGGGGAGTTATTTCATTAGTTAAAGGCATTCTGCTAGTTAAAAACTGTCGCTGTTCATATAACAGCCTGGTAATTTCATAAATAGTATCAGGACTAACACGAGAATTAGCTACTAAAATCCGACGTACTGAAATTGTGGGTAAATCTTTTTCGGGAATAGGGGAGTATCCCTGATAAACTCCTTTAGGAATAATTACTGATTCAAATTCAGGATATTGAACTTTTAAGGCTGCTGCTTGATCTAAAGGAATAATCCTTGCTTGCCCTTGTTGTACCAACTCTTGAATTAGTTTGTTACCCGATGGACGCACGCGAAAAACTGCATCTACTTGATTATTTAAAAAAGCTATATTCGACTCTTCACCAGGAAGGGAGATCACTTTTAGATCTTCTGGGGATATTCGATAATGTTTTACTAAACGCCAAAAAAATTCATCCGCTTTACTTTCCGCTTGAGGAATGGCAATACGCTTACCTTTAAGATCGGCAATACTTTCAATTCCTGATTTTTCTGCCACAACTATCTGGAACAAATCATCAAATAAAAAGGAAATTAACTTAACTGAAGGAGAAATTGCAGCGTTAACAGGTATGGAGGTTAATTGCACCTTGCCTCTTTCTAAAAGTTCCAGATTTTCTTCCGCACCTTTGGTTTCCAACACACGCAGCTTAATTTTAGGATTGTAAACTGCCAGTTGTTGTGACAATATTTGAGCAAGCTCAAAACTTTCCGATACTGAAGTACCACCAGCCATAGTTAAATTAATTGGACGAATATTTAAAAATACATTGAATCCAAAAAAGAATATTAAACCTATAACTGTTATTAAAAATAAAATCTCTCGATTCCGTAGTAAAGCTTTTTTTAAAAGACCAAACATATAAAAATATGATTATTGAAAGTTAGCAGCGTCAAGAAAAATTATAGCGGTTACATTAGCTTACTCAATTGAGTGATTTTTGCCGACATTTGAGTAAATATTGTTACCTATCTTTCTTTAATTGGCGTAAAAGATAAGATTCTTGGTCTTGCAGGGCATATAGTGTAGCTTCCCAAGCAAAGCGGACTGATTGTAGAGATTCACTGGTAATTAAATCCCGATCAAAGGCATCAATTACTACAGCAAATTCCTGATACAAAGTGTCGCGAATTTTATTTAAAGAGTCTAGATTTTCACACCTCTTAATTTGCTCAATCAAGCGCAGAAATTCCCGATTATAGCGATCGCTGCGATTTTTTTGGACACTGGCAAATTTTTGTTTGAGTCGCCATAACCAAGATAATACACCTGCAACCACAGTAAGAATTAAAGCAACTAGATCGGCATTTTCTGATAAAAAACTCGGTTTTTCGCGATCGTAATATTTGGCAGCCCCCGCATGAATTGGCAAAATTAGTCCTTTAGTCTGATCTGGAGGGTTTATTTCATTACTCAAGGGCATTCTACTAGTTAAAAACTGTCGCTGTTCATATAACAGTCTAGTAATTTCATAAATAGCATCATTATTAACTCTCTCATCACTAATTAAAATGCGATCGACAGAAACCGTAGGTAAATCTCTTTGGGGAATAGGAGAATTTCCTTGATACACTCCTTTAGGAATGAGGGCTGATTTAAACTTCGGATATTGAACTTTAAGGGCTGCTGCTTGATCTACCGCAATAATCCTTGCTTGTTTTTGTTGCACCAACTCTTGAATTAATTTATTACCTGACGGACGCACTCGAAATACAGCATCTACCTGATTATTAAGAAAAGCTGCATTGGCATCAGTACCAGAAAGTGATACCTCTTTAATATCCTCTGGGGATAGTCGATAATGTTTCACTAAAATCCAAAAAAATTCGTCTGCGTCGGTTTCAGGTTCGGGAATAGCAATACGCTTACCTTTTAGATCAGCAATAGTTTCAATCCCTGAATTTTCTGCCACAACTATTTGAAATACATCATCAAATAAAAAGGAAACTAATCTAATCGAAGGATTAAGATCGCCACTAACAGGAACAGAAGCTAACTGTACTTTTCTTTGTTGTAAAAGTTCGAGATTTTCCTCCGATCCTTTGGTATCTAGCACACGCAACTTAATTCTTGGGCTATAAATTGATAGTTGCTCGGCAATTACTTGACTAAGTTCAAAACTTTCTGCTGTTGAAGGGCCTGCTGCTATTGTTAGGTAAATTGGACGAAAATTTACAAATGTATGAAATCCAAAAAATAAAATTAAACTAAAAATAGTTATTAATAACCAAAATTCTTTATTACGTAATAAAGCTATTTTGAAAGGCTGAAACATGGGGGTATAATATCCTAAAACCTGAGAAAATTGAGGAAAATTATAGTAATTAGCTTTACCAAAAATATAATTTTCACAGATACAGTCTGGGGTTTTTCTAAGTTAATTGATAAGATAGCTAGATCTTAAAACCATGTCTAATTCAGCATGGTTTACAGTAATTAACTAAGAATAAATTAGCTTTAATTGTTATTAATTGCTAATGACTGAAGACTAACTAGCTTGATCTCTCAACTGTATTCACCCGAACCTTAGATTAAATAGCCTGATTTACTAGTTTGTAAATTAATTACTAATTAATTATTTGTTATTTATTACTTAGAAGTTACTAGTACTTTTTATTCACCCAATTAATAAATATATCATCGGTTTAAAAGTCTAAAAGTTTGGCTTCCTTAAGTTAACATACATATAACTGATACAAATTAAGCCTTTAAATAATACTACTCTTTTTCCCAATCAGGACAATGAGCATCTTCCCAACCATCAGGGTGCATCGCACAAACTAATAGATTACCGTTGTAACTTTGCCCATGATAATGAGCGCAGTTAATACAAGCAGGATTGTTTGAGGTTGAGGCAGGATGAAAATCTATAGTGGTAAAATCATCATCAGTCAAATAATCCCAATCTTCAAATAAAGCAGCCTCAATCTCATCACTAGTAGTAATTATTACTTCAATTAAATTTTCAACGTCTTCCGCTATCCCTGAATGAAAATTATCTATAAAAGAGTTTACCGTTTCACTAACGTCCTCTACAAATGATTCTGTCGCCTCTTCAAGATTAACCCAAAATTCTTCTAAGTCTGTCGCGGTTTTCTCAATTTGTTTCCACCACTGTTTTTGCCAATCTTCCATAATTTATATGTAATACCTAATATTACTAATTTTAATAGCAAGCAATCTTACATTTCTTTTTTAAGACGACGTAACTCTTCTTGTAAAGATTGTACTTGACGACGTAACTCTTCTTTCGCAGCATTGGAGGGATCAGGGGCAGATGGTGCTGTTGAAGTTTCTTGTGCGGAGGTTGAGACAGGTTCGTCTTCGTCTAAAATTTCAATACGACGGGGTTCTTTAGGGGGAGATTTTGTTTCTCCACTAGGAACTCCTTGTTGTGCTTGGGCTAGAAGATCATCAACAAATTTACGTGCTTCCTCAGCATTCATTTCGCCCCTTTCTGCCATTTCATCAGCTAGTTTTTGTGCTTGAACCCTTAGATCCTTAAAAGTATCATTGGCTTTTTCTTGGGCATAACTAGCAAAGCCAACTCCCATATAAAAAGCTTTTTTTGCAATATCTTCAAAACGTGCCATATTTCGTCTTGCTCCCGATCGCGCTACTATCTATTTTTAATTTATATTGATATTTGAGCAGTCGTTTAATAACTTTAGAAGTATCTATTTTAACTAAAAAATAGTCCGACCCTGAAAATTTAGTAGCAGTTAATTAACTTTCCCATTTATCTAGTTTATCCAATGTAAAAAGATCGGAGTAATCAATCAAATGCAGCGTTACTTAAAAATTTTAAGATTATTTTGGTCAACAGCGATCGCAGCCGAATTGGAATATCGTTTAAATTTTTTATTGGCTACTATCACTAGCATTGCTAACTTAGTAGGTAGTTTATTTGGACTTTTTTTATTTTATCGGACTGGTTATACTTTCCAAGGTTGGAATTGGCAGGAAGCAACCATTGTTTTAGGTTTATTTACCCTACTACAAGGATTTTCGGCAACTTTCTTAGTTCCCAACCTCAACAGCATTGTTAAACAAGTGGAAGAAGGAACACTCGATTTTGTCCTCCTAAAACCTATCAGTAGTCAATTTTGGCTTTCGACTAAAACTATTTCCCCTTGGGGTTTGCCAGATTTATTTTTTGGTATGGTTTTAATTATCTATGCAGGAACTAAACTCGGTTTAACTTGGTATAATTATGTCGCAAGTATAATTCCCCTCTGCTTTGGCATATTAATCTTATACAGCCTCTGGTTTGTTCTCGGTGCTACTAGTATTTGGTTTGTCAAAGTATATAATGTCACGGAAGTTTTGCGAGGTTTGTTAGAAGCAGGACGTTATCCCATGTCTGCATACCCAGCTATATATCGTATTTTCTTTACTTTTGTTGTACCTGTAGCTTTTTTAACTACCGTTCCCGCTCAAGCCATGCTAGATCGCAGCGAAATTACTTGGTTTTTTGGTGCTGCTGTTTTAGCAATTCTCCTCTTTGGATTTTCTATCTTATTTTGGCGGTTTGCTCTACGTTTTTATACCAGTGCTTCTAGTTAATCAATTAACTAAATAGGTAAACGCTCAAGATTCTTATTACTACCAATAACTACCATAATCAATCCCTCTTTAAGAACTTGTCCTGGATTAGGATTAGTAATAAATTTATCTCCATTACCAATTGCCAAGACATTTACGCCATAACGCTTACGCAAATCCAATTGAGCTAAAGTTTGATTATGAAAAGTTTCTGGTACTAATACCTCAACAATACTATTTTCAGTATCCAGTTCAAAACGTTCTAAAAATGCAGGTTGAGTTAATGCACTAGCTAAAGCGCAACCAGCTTCATGTTCGGGGTAAACAACTCGATCTGCACCTACTCGACGTAGTAACTTCCCATGAATTTCTGAAGAGGCTTTGGCTACTACTTGTTCCACTCCAGCTTCTTTTACCGTTAGGGTAGTAATAATACTTTCCTGTAGATAGTTGCCAATTGCCACAATAACTGTATCCATTTCAAAGATACCAGCTTCTTTTAAAGATTCAGGTTCGGTAGAATCTAATTGGATAGCATGAGCAGCTATTTTTTGGGATAATGCTTGATTGACTAACTTTTCGTCAATATCTGTCCCTAAAACTTCGTAACCCATTCTATGCAGTGAAGCACAAACCGCCCTACCGAAACGACCTAAGCCGATAACCGCAAACTGACGGTTTTTATTGCTAGATTTTGTTAAAAAATTAAGAGATTTCAACTTTGCCTCGTAGCTAGATAATTTTGAACTATTGGCATTTTAATCTATAGCAGTGTACTAAGATTAATTTTAAAATTTGTCATAAGCTAAAAGTGTATTTAAATTGCATACTATTCTTTTATAAAATCAGGTTGAAACCCTTATCCCCTCTCCTGACTACTGACTCCTGACTACTGACTCCTGATTTGCGAAGCTTATCCTTTAGGACTCCTTTCTTAACCAGTAATTTAAATGCGTAACAGCTTACATATCTATCAATTACCCTACCAGTAAGTTTTCTTCGGGATAATGAAGACCACTTGGACGAGGATCACCAATGATAGCAGCAATTAATAACAAAATACTTACCCTACCAATATACATAGATAACACTAAAAACACTTTAGAAGCTACTGAGACACTGCTAGTAATACCTGTAGATAAGCCAACTGTGGCAAAGGCGGAAATAACTTCAAATAAAACTGGTAGAAAATCAATCTGAGGTTCAAGTACTGAAATGATAGTGGTCATGATTACAATTGAACCTGCTGTCCCAAATAATACTGCTACTGCTTTTAAGATTAGGGTACTGGGTACTTGACGTTGATATAACACTACCTCATCTTTTCCTTGTAAAACAGATTTAGTAGTATGATATAAAACACTAAAAGTAGTAGTTTTAATACCGCCACCTGTACCACTAGGACTCGCACCAATAAACATTAGCCCCATAGTGATAAATAAACCTGCGGTGGTCATTTTACCTTGATCAATACTATTAAATCCTGCTGTTCTTGTAGTCACAGATTGAAACCAAGAAGCTAGAAATTTATCTTTCAGACTTAGAGAACCTAAAGTATCAACATTATTAAACTCAGTTAAAAATATAGCGATCGCACCACCTATTAATAATATAATAGTAGTACGCACTACCACCTTAAAATTAAGAGAAAAACTAAATCTTCCAGGCTGACGTTGAAATTTGTGTCGCAGCCAGATATACATTTCAATAATTACTTGATACCCAATACCACCAAAAATAATCAACCCTGTAATAACTAAATTAACTAGAAAAGAGGATTGATATTGCACAAAATTATCAGGCAAAAGCCCAAAGCCTGCATTATTCCAAGCACTAACACTATGAAAAATAGAAAACCATAGTCCTTTCGACCATCCATATTGAGGAACAAAAGCAATGAGCAATAAAAATATACCCGTAAGCTCACAAATTAAGGTAGTTGATAAAATAGATTGTATTAAACTGCTGCTACCTTGCAAAAAAGGTCGATCAAAAGATTCTTGAATAGCAAATTTTTGTCTTAAGTCAAATTTTCTGCCTAGAAGTAAAATCAAGAAAGTAGTCATGGTCATATATCCAAAACCGCCAACTTGAGCCAATAGAGCAATAGTTAATTGTCCCCAAAAAGAAAAATAAGTGCCTGTATCGACTACTGCAAGACCCGTAACACATACAGCAGAAGTAGAAGTAAATAGTGCCACAATCCAACTATTCCATTCCCCTGAAGCCGTGGAAAAGGGCATCATTAATAGTAGAGTTCCTATTGAGATGATGGCTACAAAACCTAAGCAAATTGTACGAGAAATCGTCATGATTTAAAGTATTATCGGTGATCATTTATTAATGATCATTTATTTGATCGATTTTACTCGTTTTTTGGATCATCCATTGAACTAACTCTTGCCACTCATCAGAAGCAACTAAATTGCTGACATTAAAAGCAACTCCCCAGTTATGGGAAAACTCAGCAAAACTTTCAATCCAATTAACTATAGTCTCCATTCCCGAATTTGGGCGATAATTCCAAGCCAGTTTTAAATATTCCGTTGTTTCGACTTGATGCCCTGTATAGTGAAGATACCAAGCAATCCAAACCAAAGTACCATAACGTATAGATCGCTCCATTAATTTTACTTGAGCAGGTAAATTAGGTTGAGCAAAGAAATCGTTGGTAACTGCTAGTAAAGAACGAGCTTGAGGTAATCCTTTGTGCATCGCACTGTCTGGATGTTGTCGATAACACACAGTAATTTCTCTTAACCAACTGGTTTTACAACCTTTTAAGGCTAGTTTTAAAACCAAATTAGTATCTTCTGCGGGGGGGAAACGAGGATCAAAACCTCCCACATATTGTAGCCATGAGCGACGAAACATCATTGCACTAGGTAATACAGGTTTCCAGCGTAGCCAACTTTCTAAATTTAATTCGGGAATTTGTTCCCAAGGACAAACATCTAATAACTTATTACCTTGAGCATCGACTCTTTGCCACCCACTATGAACCATACCAACATCAGGACGTTTATCTAATATTTCTGCTTGGGATGCTAATTTACCTGGTAAAAAATAATCATCCGCATCTAAAAAAGCGATTAAATGACCTTTTGCCACGCTAATACCATGATTACGTGCAGCAGCAACTCCTTGATTTTTTTGGGGAATATAACGCAGGCGATCGCTGTAGGGTTCTAATACTGCGGAGGTTGTATCTGTAGATCCATCGTCGATAACAATTATTTCATAATGGCAATTTTCTTGGATAAAAACACTTTCAATTGCCTGAACAATATAGCGATCGCAATTGTAGGTGGGGATAATTACGCTGACGGTTGGTTCTGTCATTAGATTTATCATTTATCATTAAAATATTAATCATTTAATATCTATTAGCAACGAAGTAGGTTTTAACTTCCTATTATTTATCTTTTATCAATCCTTAATGGTCAATGTTCTATATTTAATATCTAATGATGAAATATTACGTTGTATACGATAGTGACTGTAATCTCTGCACTACTTTTGCCCAACTCCTACAGCAATATGATCGCGGGTCAATTTTTGCCTATATTCCGATGAAAGATCAGGCGACTTTGGCGCAATTTGATATTTTTCCTACCGACTGTGAAGCAGGAATGTTTTTAATTGATGCTCAACAACCAGATAAAAGATGGCAGGGAAGTAATGCAGCAGAAGAAATTGCGCGTCTATTACCACTGGGAGAAATGTTTGTTGCTGCTTATCGGGCTATTCCTGGGATGAAATGGTTCGGCGATCGCACTTATGAACAAATCCGTGATCACCGTTATCAGTGGTTTGGTAAGACTAGTAATTAATTTTATCTACTCATTGATGTGTATAGCAGGTTGTCAATAATTGGCAATTAATTTGGTTTAAGACTTCTCAAGCATTAGAGAAATAATTATCAATTCTTTAATTTTTCATATTTAATTATAATTAAACACAATCCATTCTCCTGTTACTTCGGCGATCGCTCCACCTGGTAATGTAGACGTACGGCTTTTATTGGGGGCGGTGATTAATTGCACCACTGCTTCTATTTGCTCGAAATTGGGCTGTCTTGTGATGATAGTTGCTAGAAATTGACGAATGGCTCGACGTTGGATAGCTAAAGGAGCATTACGCAAGATTATACGGTTTAATTTTTGTTGTTGTTGTGCTTGTTGTAATAGTTGTTGGGCGCAAGCTTCGAGATATTCGACATCCGCTTTTAGTAATTCTGCTGTTTGGGCTAAGGAATTTTCTACTTGAGGGTTGAAGTTGGTTTGTAGATAAGGAATTAGATGACTACGAATGCGGTTACGAGCATATTTATTATTTTCATTGACGGCATCAAACCAGATAGGTAAATTGAATTGCTCACAGAAAGCTAAGGTTTCATGGCGATAAATGTCTAATATTGGACGTATGAGTAATATTTTGTCAGTTAAAGCCCGTTTCCAGCTTAAAGCAGCCAAACCATCTGCCCCTGCACCACGAATTAAATTATATAAGAAAGTCTCAGCGCGATCGCTCTTTGTATGTCCTGTAACGATATATTCAAAACCCTGTTTCTGGGCTATTTCAATTAAAGCTTGATAACGCCAATTTCTTGCTGCTGCTTCTGTTTCCTTGATCTGATTGGCTATGGTTAAATAAAATGGTAATTGCCAAGTCTGCGCTACCTCCTTAACCCTTATTGCAATTCCTGCATCCGTTGACCATTGATGATCACAATGAGCGATCGCTAGTTGCCAGTCCCATTTTGAGCTTAAATCTATTAATAATTTTCCCAAACAAAGAGAATCTTGTCCGCCTGAAACTGCAATTAATATTTTGGCTTTGGGCGGTAAAAGTGATTTTTGACGCAGGGTTTTATGTATTCTATTATGCAGTTGAGTCCAATAAACTTGGGACATAAGCATTTAATGGTTAAACTTCTAAGATAACGATCATGTCGGTAGTTATAAGCTATTTTTGTCTTAAATTTATCAGCATTATTTCTATCATTTAATCGAGTTTCCTAATATTGCCAGAATTGCTGCATCTTCTTAGTTTGTTTATCGTGCTATATAAACTAAAATAAACACTTCTTTTGATTGGAATAAGGGGTAAATTGTATTTTGATAATTCCAAAAGCCATACATTTATCGGAAATTTATTTAAGAAAAGTTACCATCTATTATGAAGATAAGCTTAATAGAAGCGTAAAGATTCAGTAAAGGAATTTACGAGAAAAAGAACTGTAGGTAATTATATATAAGTAACAACTAGTATAAATAAATTTAAATAAGTAGCTAGGTGCTATTAAATTTATTACATAACTTCTTTATTAATTACTTTAAAATAATGATTCGTGTTCTAATAGTAGATGACCAAAAGACGGTCAGGGAAGCATTAAAAATAACTTTAGAATCTGCAACAGATTTAGAGATTGTAGGTACTGCCAATGATGGTTTAGCTGCTATAGAACAAGTAGAATTACTACATCCAGATATTGTAGTTATGAATATGGAAATGCCTCGTTTAGATGGGGCTGGTGCTACAAAAGAAATTACCAATCATTATAGTGATACTAAAGTTTTAATTCTCACTTCTGATGATAGTGATGAATATATTACTAAGTCATTAGCGATGGGAGCAAAAGGTTATCTTTTAAAAGATACAGATATAGAAGATTTAGTTGGTGCAATTCGTAATGTATATAAAGGATATACCCAAATATCCCCAGGATTACTAGAAAAACTATTAATATATACAGACTCAGGTGTAATTTTAAATAAAATTAAAAATCCCATAACTCTTGCAGAAGATAGCAAAAAAATTGTACCTAAATCACCTCAAGCGATCGCTAATTTACAAATAGTTTATCGTCAGCAACAAAAGGAACTTTCTCAACTACGTCATATATCTGAAGATAATCAACAAGAACTACCGATAATTAAAAACAATGTTGCCAATTATCGTAAATATATGTGGTTAACGTTGCTTTTTTTACTACTTTCAATGCCAATTATTGGTTTAGCCTTATTTCAACTTTACAATAAAACCACTAGGATACAAAGTATCGCTATCCCGATAGAAAGAATTGGAATAAGAGGAGAATTTAGTCTTAATGGCATCGCAGAAAGAGTAGCAAAAGCTTTTAAACAAGATCCTATTCTTGCCGATATTACTACTGTTTATGTGGCACAAGAAGATGATGCGATTATATTAATGGGAACACTTTCTGAAGAATCTTTATTAAGAAGAATGGAAAATATTGCTAAACAGGTAGAAGGAGTAAAAAAAGTCTATTCTAGTCAAGTTGCCATTGAGCAAGAATTAAATAATAAGTATTTAGGTTCTAATGAATATAGTTATTCCCGTTAAATTATTAGGCAATTATTAGCTACTAACATAATAATATTTATATAGCAATTCCCTATATTAATGCACTAAATTATTCTTAACTTCTTTGCGTCTTTATCCCCATTTCCATCCGAGAATATAAGGATACAAGGATAAACGCCTCTGCGTGAGATTTAAATTTAAAAATATATTAAGTGCAACTACTAAAAGGTAAACATACCTAACGATAAATCCATAAACACTATAACCTTTTCGCTCTCTCAAATCATCACTAGATTTAGTAACCCCGATAAAAAATTAAAGTATTTCCACAGGATCGCCAATTTCAATTACTTTGTCAGCTTGGGTAGGAGATAATTTAGTATTAACAGCTAAACAATAAAAATGATTAAAACGCTCTTTAACTGTCCATTGTGGTAAATTTTCTCGTCTTTGAGTAGTAAAAATCTTTTGAAATTGCGGATAAACTTCACCTGTATCAGGATCACGACTAACAACTATACAACGTTGACAAGGGTTAACCCCCATAAACTCAACTGCACCAATTTTAAATTTAACTGTTTCTTTAGCAGTAGAAAATAATTGATCTTCCCAAAAAGCAGGTACACCAGCAATTTCAATATTGGCACGAAAACGCCGACGAATAGATTCTATATCCAATTCAGGATACCAAGACGCGATCGCTTCTAAAGTAGCAGTACTAATTATAGTTGCCCCAGGAGAAATAGTATCATCGGGAAAACCCATAGTTAAATCCTGTTGCAGTCTGAGAGGAAAACCAAAATATTTTTCTAACCAAGTACATATTGCTGTTTGCTCTGTATCCAGGTTAAATGTTTCTAGGTTACTTGTTCCTTTAATCTGTAATGAAACTGTGTTAGCAACTAAATCAAATTGAGAAAGTAAACCATGAATTTTAACATGACGTTTAGCATTAACAAAATTACCAGCAGCATCAACAATAGCCCAAGTGCGATCGCCCTGCAAAGCCCCAGATTTTAAAATAGTAACGCGATCGCAGTCTACCCAATCTAAAGATTTAATCGGATAAATAAATAACTTCGCAACGTAGGGATTAACAACAGACATAAACCATAATTGTTTAATTATCCATTATCCATCAATAAAAAAGCCGAATCAAGCAGCTAATACTTAACCCAGCTTTATCACAACCCTCTTGAGCTAAATTTGACGAAGTGAACGCAAGCCCCGTCATACTAGGGCGGGGTACTGTTCACCTAATCAACTATATTATTCCTGATCAATTTCGTCGATAATTGTCGCAGCTTTATTACATAATTCCTCATGGCATTGTCCGTTAGTAGCTACAATACAACCCCAACGCTTAACATCCCCCTGGTTATAAAAAACAGGATCACCATTAACATAAGTAAACTTACCACCAGCTTCAGTAAGAATCAATTCAGGTGCTGCAAAATCCCAATCTTTAGCTGCCGACTTACCAGATAAAGAAATATAAACATCAGATTCTTGTTCTAGGAGAGTAGAAATTTTGCCTCCAACCCCACCCATATATTTCTTACCTGCAAAGGGTAGACGATCAATTAACTTCTGAAAACGTTGATCACGATGGGAACGACTAACGATAAGATATAAATCTTCAATGATATGGCGATCGCTAACTCGCAGTTGAGTAATAGTGCCGTCTTTTGTTTCTACAAATGTACCATTACCCTTAGAAGCAAAATAAATCTTACCAGCTTCTGGAATAGCCACAATACCAATTACAGGACGACCTTGATAAGCTAAGGCTATGTGCATTCCGTATTCCCCAGTCTTATCAATAAAATCCCTTGTGCCATCCAACGGATCAATGATCCATACCCATTGATGATCAATTGGTTGAGCTTTTTTTACATCAAAAGTTTCTTCAGACAGATAACCAAAATTCTCCGTTCCCAATTCTGTTTTCAATCTATCTAAAATATAATGATTAGCTGCAAGATCAGCTTCAGTTACGGGCCCATCCTTCTTATCTTGAATATCCAAATCTGAGATATCCTGATGATAGAAAGAACTAAGAATGTCAGCAGCACCCCAGGCTACAGAGCGAGCTACCTTAAGAATTTCTTCTAGTTCAGGTTGATTATTATCCAAAGTGATCTCCTGAGTTTACGTTGATAGTTGCGTAATCATTTTCACAGAACAATATAAATTAAAAACTCAAGTTAAGCAAAATCCGTCTATTACTACTAAAATTTTATTTCCGATGTGAACAAAAATGCGATATCGCTTATCACCGTTTACTATATTGGTTTCTAAAATCATTTTACTTCTAAATCCTATAGACACAATTTAAATGACTTGGGTATAAAACTTTTTTCTTTAATTTCAACGTATCCCAAGATTTACTAAATAAATATTAATTCCATTTGGCGATCGGGGGATATATTCCTTTCACATCTAATATTTCAATAACATCACATGGTGTAAGTATTAAATAATGAATGATTGTATCATTATCATGTACTCCTGCACTTTATTCTAAAAACCAATCAATGTACAGTGAATTTTCTATTGTAAATAAACTCCATTTCTGCAAAGAATCTGGCTCTAACTGCATATCAATTAATGCTTGCTCAAATTCTCGGTTTGACCATAAATATTTACTTTCATCCATAACACGGAATGCTAAAAAGCCATCGAAATCAATAGTAAGAATTGGCGATTTTTTGTAATAATTATAGAGATTAATCACTAAATTATTGCAATTGTAATGTAAACTATCGAGAAAAAGAGTTTGCGGAATTTCTGCTAAGGGTTTCCATTTTAACCATTTTTCTTTTTTGCTCATATATTATCATTATCTATAAATTTCCTTACTAAGTAGCGCAACATAAATAATAATTTTTCAGATCTAGTTCTTGCTACAACATTAAAAATTTTACCTATTAGTTTTATCAAAATAGATTAAACTGTTCAATTATTTATTTTTTACCTAGTAAACTTTTTAAGTAATCAGCTAAATCTTTATTTTTAGCAATGCAATCAAAATTTTCATTTAATTGGATTATTTTAGATTCATCATCCAAAGTTATTCTATTTATCTTGTCTTTTGGTAAGAATGTTATGTCTGATATATAAAAAGAACTCAATATCTCTCTATTTCCCTGATCAAATATCTCTCCAAAATCATAAGCATCAGTTGTACCAAATTGATCTAAAGTAAACCCTAAAAATCCTTCGTCAATTTTGATTAATTCCTCTAATGCAAATTTAGTAAAAATTTTAGATACCATTTCTTCTATTTGAAGGTAATCCAAATAATTAAAACCAAAACTTTGATAAAAATAATTACTCTGAGCGACAAACGACCAGAAAAGACGATGACCTGATTCTAAATAAAGATACACTCCTGCATTTTGACTATTATAAATTATCTCTTGTATGTTCTCTTGGTTAGTTTCTATAAATTCACTACTGCCATTTATGCAACTAATTAATTGTGTATCAGGAGATCTAATAGATAAATGGTGGTTTTCTAAAAAAAGACACGCTTGCTGGAAGTCGAATAGTTGTTTAGATGAGTAATAAAATGTTGCTCCTTCATTAGCCATGCAAGTTACCTAAACAATTAAAAATCAATTTTGTAATCTAATTAATTGTTTTATAATAAAAAAATTAAGCTTTAATTATCCCGATTTCTGAGAGACATTTATACAGAAAATATTTACTATTTTATTTTGATTTCAAGTCTTAAAGGGATAGATATAATATCTAATCAATATCATACATCAGCCATATAAATACCTTGAACCATTATATTTTCCAGTTCTTCCACAGAAGATATTTCACCCAGTTTAGCTAAAAAACTGTAATTAGAATCTGTCACTGTTAAATCAACATCTAGTAATTGTTGTAAGTTAAAAGCAAAATTTAGTGCAGCTTTTCCTGTGCTTTCGGCAGCAATAGAATACCAACCTCTACCAATATTAATAGAAGTAAAATCATCTTCAAATTTGTATTCACCAGAACATTCACTATATTCTGCCTCTGAAAGTCCTATATAGGCATCATCCATACTGGAAATAGCTGCCATTGTTTTACTAGGATCAAAATTAGTATTTTCATCAATGTAGATGAGCAAAAAAGATGACATTACATCATTATGATTTTTCAATTATTCCTTTTTTAATTTCTTCTCTACGAAGTTTAATCTTCTCTGAAAAATTTATTTCTCCTTCTAAAATATCAAAAATTGAATCTCCAACCTTTTTGAAAGCTGTATCATTTTCCATATAGTAAAAAATAGGGGGTTCTTCTACTAAACCACTAGCATCAAAAAACATGAATTGCTCTCCATATCTCATGCAAAAGACAAAAGCTTTTTCTGGTAAAACAGGATCTCCTTCATCTATAAGAATTTGGTTTCTAGCTATACTTGTTAATGGCAATACTTGGTCATAAAGAATATCAATATCATTCATAACTCTACCTTCAAGACCGTGACCAAAATTTTCTAGAAAAACTTTATAACTATTAGGCAATGTGACATTATACTCACTTTCTAAGTTAATGATTTCTTGCTTAGAACATCCTTTAATTAGATGAGGATTAGCTAACCCTAAATCCAACATCATATTTTTTAAATTTGCTGCTCTTAAAGTTATATCTTTTTCTAAGGAATTATTTAGATTACTCACTTATTTTCCTTCAAAGGATCAGAATAAATTTTTGGCAAACTTGGACGAAATAAATGGGAATGTTCGGGATGATATAGACGAGAACGAGTGGTAACAGCTTTTTGTAAAGCAGGACTAATCAAATACAATGTAGTTCTAATTAAATTATTCTCCCTAGTAACCTTAGCCATTTGCGATAAAGGCACAACCCAAATTTGCTCATCCTGCCAACCAACACGATAACAAACTGCCACAGGAGTATCTGGAGAGTAGTGTTGTAAAAGTTTATCTTGAGCTATTTCAATATGTCTAGCAGCCAAATAAAGACATAAACTAGCTTGATGAGCAGCTAAAGATGCTAATTCCTCAGTTTCAGGTACAGATGAAGCTTGACCACTAATTCTAGTGAGAATAATCGTCTGAACCAGTTCAGGGATAGTTAATTCCGTACTCAGTTTAGCAGCAGCAGCCTGAAAAGCACTAATACCTGGAATAAGTTCAAAAGGAATTTGCGCCTCAATAAAAGCTTGTATTTGTTCAGCGATCGCACTATATAAGGTTAAATCACCAGAATGAAGACGCACTACCGATTTATTCTGTCTTACCCGTTCAATGATTAAAGGAATTATTTGTTCAAGGGTTTTATTCCCTGTAGGTACTAATTCTGCATCTTCGCGCACATCCTGTAGAATTTGTTTGGGAACTAAGGAGTCGGCATAGAGAATTACATCCGCTGTTTTAAGAATCTTATAAGCTTTTAAGGTTAGTAATTCAGGGTCTCCTGGGCCTGCACCAATAATATAAACTGCTGGCTGAAGGGAATTATTATTAGAATTCATGCAACTTATTATTAAATATTGAAGGGATAATGATCTATGGCTGATTGTATTTATGATTACGTTGGGAAACCACTACATCAGGTAAAGGACGTTTAAACCAGTAAAGCCAAGCTAAAATCAACAAACCTAGAGCGATCGCACTTAAGCTAATTACTTGAGCCATTTTTAAAGGTCCTAGCATTAAGCTATCAGTTCTTAACCATTCAATCCATACTCTACCTAAACTATAGGCAATCAAGTAAACTGCTGCTAAAGTTCCCGTTTTTAAACGCTGATAATTTCTCAGCCCCCAGAAAAATAAAGTCAATAGTAAAGCGAAAACTCCCAAATTCCACAATGACTCATATAAAAAAGTGGGATGGAAATAATCGAAATTTAATAAATCTAAAGGACGATAACGAGGCGCAATATAAAGTTTCCAAGGTAAATCGGTAGGTTTACCAAAAGCTTCGGAATTAAAAAAATTACCCCACCGTCCGATCGCTTGTCCTAAAATCAAGGAAGGCGCAACTAAATCTAATAATTGCCAAATAGAAATACGATTAATACGGGCAAATATAATCGTTGCAATTGTTCCACCAATAATAGCCCCATGTATTGCTATCCCCCCCTTCCAAATAGCAATAATATCTTCAGGGTGTTGGGCATATTCTCGCCATTCAAACAATACATAGTAAAGTCTCGCACCAGGAATAGCCCCAATAACTAACCAAATAGCCAAATCAGCTAATAAATCTGAATTAATACCACGACGTTTAGCTAAATACTGAGATAAAGATACCCCAATCAATACTGCCAAGGCAATTAATAAACCGTACCAGCGTACTACCAATGGTCCAACTTCAAAGATAATCGGGCCAGGAGATTGAAACTGTAAAGCGAATAGCATATCTATATAAATTGACAAGACTTTGTTTCAATCCTAATAAATATATTTTCTAATCGCTGACTATTATCTCAGGTTTATCAATCCTTTTAGATAAACAACCTTTATTTTGATTGCATAACTTGATTAATTGTATTAATCAGTTCCTGTTCGGGGCAAGGTTTCACTAAATACGCTGCTGCACCTAATTCTAAAGCCATTTTTCGATGCTTATCACTATCGCGAGATGTCAAAATAATAATCGGTAAGTCTTGATAATTTGGGTCATTTTTCGCTGCTTTTAAAAATTGAAAACCATTCATCAAAGGCATTTCTAAATCGCACACCACTAATTGTACTTGTCCCGACTTTTTCAACTCCGTTAAAGCATTAATACCGTTATCCGCTTGAATTACCTGCTGACTTACCTTTTCCAACGACATAGCAATAGTACGACGCAAACTAGTAGAATCATCGACTACTAAAAGAGTTTGCGGTATGCCAGAAATTGCTGATGGTAATTGCTGAGTATTATCATGGTCAAAATCACTACTAGGCAAAGCTTGTAAACTTGTACCCCCTAAAAAGGCTCTCTGACTCATAGCATTGCTACGATATTGAGAATCTTTTAACAATACTGTGCCATCGATCACCAAAGTTAAACTACTATCTTTAAGCACACTACACCCGTAAACATATCTAGGCGGAATAATTGCACTACCAACAGGTCTAATAACTAGCTCTTGTTCTCCCAAAATCTCATCTACTTCCAACCCTACATAACCATTCTGACGACGTAATAGTAATATGGGATTATTAAGATTAGATTCTGAAGTTTGCAATTTAGATATGGTGCGAGGATATTCAATCATACTCGCTAGTTTACGTACGGGAATCATTTCCACATCATCTTTCGTACGCCAATGTAAAACTTTTTGTCCCTCAAAGATCTGAACCTCTTTAGAAGTAGGCAAGATTATTCTTTCAATTGCATCAATTAAGATTGCATAGGTCATTCCCGCAGCTTTAGTAAGCATTAATTTGGCAATGGTTAAAGTTAAAGGAATTTGAAGCGCAAAAGTAGTACCTTTACCTGGGGTAGATTCAATAGCAATAGTGCCATCCATTTCTTCAATTTGAGAACGAACTACATCCATCCCCACACCTCTACCAGATAAATCACTCAGCTTATCTGCGGTTGAAAATCCAGGCTCAAATATTAACTCTAATAATTGCGAAGGCGAAGTTACATCTGCTTGTTGTTGAGTAATTAATTTTTTTTCTATGCCAATTTGTTTAATTTTTTCAATATTAATCCCCTTGCCATCATCACCTACTTCAATTACAGTTTGACTACCTTGGTAATAAGCTCTTAAAAACACTGTTCCTGTTTCTGGTTTACCTGTTTTGACTCTTTCTTCAGGTTTTTCTAAACCATGATCGAATGAATTGCGGACTAAATGAAGTAGAGGATCATAAAGCTTTTCTTCAATAGTTTTATCAATCAGAATGTGACTACCAATAATATTAAGCTCTGCTTTCTTATCATGGGTTGTAGAAAGTTGCATCAGCAAACGTGGGAAACGATTAAACAGTCTACCAATAGGAGACATTCTAGTTTCAATCAGTTCGTCTCGCATATTTAACAACATTCTCTGTTGTTTTTGAGTGTTTCGCTGTGCCTGTTTATTCTGAGTTTTAATCTTTTCCGCGATTTCTATTAGTTCAGAGTTACTATTAGCACTTAGTTCCAATAATTTATTAAGTCTATCTTCAGGATCTTCCCACCCAGAAGTTAGCAAGGACGATTTAGATTTATAACTTTGAGGTGGATTTTGAGTAATGTTTTGCAGTTTGACAGGTAATTCTTGTAAAAGTTGCTTTTGCTGGGGAGAAAGATACACCTGATCGACAATTTCAACCAATTCGCTAACTATTTGCTCGCTATAGCTAACTTTTTCTAGTAGTTGCTCAATAAAATTACCAATTTGTTCATCTTTCAAAACATTTTTATTTTGGTTGATTAATAATTCCCCTACTAAATCATTCAACTTCTCCAAAGAATCTAAATTAACTCTAACAGTCTGATTAACATTTTGCTGAGGAGCTTTAGCAGTGCTTTGTTTCGAGTTTGAGCTAAATCTCGATTTCCTAACGTCTCTGGTAGAAATTTCTTGAGGGGCAGCAGTTTTTTGTTTAAATGTTTGTGTGGGAGTTGGTACAATCGATCCAGACCCCGCAGGTTCAGCATTGACCTGATCAACCGTTATTTCTGATGTTGAAGATTTAGGCGATTCTGATACAGTTTCAGCTTGAGAATCTTCTCCCCAAATCTGAGTCATTAACTCACTAGAATCCTCTTGTTCAAACTGAAATTGATTTGATTGAGGTTCAAGAGTATTGGCAAAATTGTCTCCTAAAGATTGGGAACCAAAAATATCTGCAACACTAGCATCTTCCTCTTGATTAATATTAGATTCATCTATATCCCCCATTGGAACAGAAAACATAGAATCTGCCATCTCAAAATCAGCCTCTATAGGCGATCGCTCAGAGGTAACATCTGGGTATGCTTCCATATCCTGATCAGACCAAAACGCTGCGGGATCAGAAGAATCATTACTATCCACTGTAGTCAGATTACCTGTCCCAGCTAACTTTTGTAGTTGAGGCGAAGGTTCTCCACCCCGATCACGATCTCCAGCCATTACCTGTTTTTGGGCTTGTTGAAAGTTGGCGATCGCAGCTTCAGTAATTTCTGTAACTAAGTCGGAATTAACTTCTAAAGCAGTTAGAATTGTCTGAGCAATTTCACCTAAACCCGATAGGTTAAGAGATTGAGACAACCCTAAAAATATTTCTGCTTGAGACTGCAACACCTCCATCATGGTGTTAGGATTTCCTTCGGATAAAGCAACCGATAGTTCTTGAATTCTTTCAGGTACAACTGATTCAAAAAACGATTCGACTACATCTAAGCCTAATTCTTCCGAAGTCGGGAAAGCATCTTGATCGCTTAAATAATCACCAAATATTTCGGTTAATTCTGCAAAAATTCCTGCTGCACGATTTAAAATTTCCTCCCGATCAATCGGTGCTTTACTAAATTCTGCGGTTAAAGGAATTCTCAAACAATCATAACTTGCGTAAAGTAACTTTTTTGTCTGAAGGTCAATTTCTAGTTCAGGGTTATATAAAGCTTTAAAAACATCCTCCATCGAATGAGCAACGGTTTTAATCGTCTCCAACCCCACATTTGCTGCCCCCCCTTTGAGAGTATGGGTAGCTCGCATGAGCTTATTGACTCTTAATGGACGATCTTTTAGTTCTATATCACCATCGTTAATGGCAAATAATTCCTGCTCTATAGTTTCTAATAATTCAGGAGCTTCTTCCAAAAAGTATTGATAGGCTTGGTCGCGAATACTGGGGTCGGTAATCATCGTGGAATATTTTTCTAATATATAATTGCTGTCTAGTAATAAAAATCGAAATTCTGAAATAGATTAGCACCTACTCCAGAATCGAATACTCTTAATGTTTTCAGACTTAAAATTGATGGGTTGAAGTAGAGCAGAGAGGAGAGGAAATATTAGCGTCATCTTAACTATTCCTAATATCCTCCACCATAGTACTAATTTACTTACAATTATCCATTAATCTCATCTTGATAGACCAGAGCATTAAAACTTCAGATGCTTACTTAACTTTGAACTGAGAAACGCTGGCTTGTAGGTTTTGGGCTAATTGTTCTAACTGTTGGAAAGAGATAGAAATTCTACCCGAATCTTGGGAGGTTTCGTTAGCAATTTCTGCTACTTGCCCCATCACCTGGGTTACAGATGCTGCTTCTTGAGTTTGAACATTGGCAGCACTGGTGATACCTTGAACTAAATCTTTAATTTCTGCCGTTGCAGAGACAATTTCGTTCAAACTTTCACGGGTTTCATTAACTAAGTTCGTACCTTCTACCACCTGTTCAATACCAGCTTCCATCGCTGCTGCTACTTCTTGAGTTTCTTCCTGAATTTCTCGTACCAGTTTCTCAATTTCAGTAGTTGCTTCAGTTGACTGTAAGGAAAGATTACGTACCTCATCTGCTACCACAGCAAAGCCTTTACCGTATTCTCCAGCACGAGTTGCTTCTAGGGCAGCATTTAATGCTAATAAGTTGGTTTGAGTGGCAAAACTACTAATTAAGCTTACTACTTTAGAAATCTTCTGAGAAGAGTCGCTTAAACGTTTAACCCGTTTACCTGCATCAGCTACAGTATCTCGAATACTAGCAATACTATCTACAGTATTATTCATCGCGCGATCGCCTGCTTGTACAGTTTGATTTGCTTGTTCGATCGCCACCTCTACTTTTTGAGCATTTTCGGTAGTAACCATCGAAGCGTCAATCATTGCTTGCACTCGGTTTAATGCCTGTTGTAACTCCTGTAGTTGTTTTTCAGACTGTATAGATAAACCTTGAATAGCCATACTACTAGATCCAGTGGTTTCTGTAACTTGCAAGGCTGCTATTTGAACTTGTTCCACAATTCCTTTTAAAGAATCGAGGGTAGTATTATATGCACCTGCAATTGTCCCAATTTCATTTTCGGTAACATTGGCACGTACAGTTAAGTCACCACTAAATGCAGGTCTTACAGTTCTAAGCATTTCTACTGCTTGTTTTTGTAATTCCTCTTTGGCTGCTCTTTCACGATTAAGGGTTTGGCTAAGATTTTCCGACTGAATTCTTAATTGATCAAAATAATCAAGCTGCTGAATAGCGATCGCTAGTTGGTTAGATAACTGTACCATCTGCTCTGCTTCTAATTTCTCCCATTCACGAGTGCCAGAGTTTTGATATACCCCTAGTAATCCCCAAAGTTTATCTCCCTGAAAAATAGGTGTGATTATATAAGCTCTAGCTTGGTATTTCTCCAAAGACTTGATATAACAGTCGGGGAATTTTTTGGTATAAATATCATCAACGGCAGTATACTTCTTGCCAGTAAAATATTTACTAGCTTGAGTTTTTTGTAGATAAGTATCATTTTCGACAATATCATCTACCGACCACTTACGAAGAATACAACGCTCACTACGAGTGCGATCGCCACTGAGAACTTCATCATCAGTTTGTTCTACCAGTAAAGAAACCCAGCCACTAGCAACCGACTCTGCTACTACTTGACCACTCCAATCAGGATTAAACTTATAAACTATCGTGCGATCAACATTAAGTGCTTGGCGTACTTCTTGGGTTGTAACTTTAAAAATTTCGTCTATATTTTGAGCCTTACGGATTTTTTCGCTAATTTTGTTATTGGCTTTTTCTAATTCCGATTGTCTTTGCAACTTAGATAAATAATCAATCTGTTGCATAGCAATCCCAATCTGTAGCCCTAGCTGTCTTGTCGCATCTATCTCATAATTCTGCCAACGACGCGCCCCAGTATTTTGGTAAATCCCAATTAGACCCCAAAGCTTTTTACTGCCAAACATATTACTATCAGCAATAAAGATAGGTGCAAGCACATAGGCTCTAGCCTCCATCTGCTCTAGCAATTCAATATGACACTGTTTGTGACCTTGGAGATAAATATCTTCCACACTAAAGTATTCACCGTTTTTATAACGTCCACCCTTAGTATTTTGTAGAAAAGTATCTTCAATAAATGGTATAACTTCTAATAAATTAGACCATCCAGGGGCAGCAGATTCAGCTACAAAATTACCGCTCCAATCTGGATTAAAACGATAAATAGCAACCCGATCTACATTGAGAATTTTGCGACCTTCATTAGTAGCAAGCTGCCAAACCGCTTTCTCATCTTTAGCTAATCTTACTTTCTCTAAAATTTGAGATAACCCTTTTTCACGCTCAAAGGCTTTTGCCATTTGTTTAGTTTGGAATTGGGTATGACGCAGATAAGCTGTTTGTTGCAGGGGAGCAGTAAAGCGACGGGCTAAATCAAGTAATTGTTGAATTTCTGATTGTTGCCAATTGCGAGTACCAGAATTTTGGTAAACTCCTAAAAGACCTAATAGTTGGTTGTTAATATGAATCGGCACAACTATATAGGCTTTAGCTTGCATAGCCTCAAATTTTTCTAATACCGCTCTGGCTAATCCCTTAGCATAAATATCATTTGCCAGGTAATAGGGTTCAAATTCTCCCCCTTTGAAGTGAAAATCTTGATCTAACACATTACCCGCAGGACTCCAACTAGGGCCTACAGATTCAACTAACATTTCTCCACTCCAATCAGGATTAAAACTATGAATCACAGCCCGATCAAGCTTCATGGAATGACGGATTTTGTCCAGCCAACTTTGCATTAATTGACGAGCATTTTGATTAATAGAAGCAAGATAATCTTGACCTGAAATTTGTTCTGCTTGCTGTGCATGGAATTTTAATTCTCGTAGAGAACGAGTTTGTTGTAGCATTTGGCTGAATTTAGGGGCATATTCCATTGCCATTTGGACTTCCGATTCTTGCCAGTTACGACTACCAGAGTTCTGATAAATTCCCAACATTCCCAACAGGGAATCGCCCATTTTAATGGGAATTACAATATAAGCTTTGGCTTTTAATCCCTCAACTTGCTCCGTTAGACAGGGGGCAAAACTTTGATTAGAGATATCATTAACTACATATTTTTCTTTACAATTAGCTGCGGTAAGAAAACAGTCATTATCAAAAGAATTAGATGCTTGTCCCCATTTGGCATCTACCGACTCAGCTAAAATTTCTCCACTACCATCAGGATTGAAAGCATAAATTAAGGTGCGATCAGCTTTAAAAAAGGAGCGAATTTGTGCAAGTTTTTGCTCCATTGAGCTTTGAGTCTGAGAATTAATAGCGGTTAAAACGTCTTGCTGGGAAGATTTGGCTATTTGTTGAGTTTGGAATTGCCAGTAATTAATTAAACTAATCTGCTGCATCGGCAGAGTTAATTTAGCACTATATTTGTGCATTAAGCGAACTTCAGACTCACTCCACTCACGTTTTTTGGAGTTTTGGAATACTGATACCATACCTAATAATCTCTTACCCGACATAATTGGTATAGCAATATAGGATTTAGCTTCAATTGCTTCTAAGGAGGCAACGAAACAACGAGGCAAATCTTTGTTGTAGATGTCATTAACTACATATTGAGACTGACAATTTTCAGCAGTTAAAAAGTCATCACGATCAAAAACTGAGCCTGTTGGTTGCCATTGTTCCCCGAACGACTCTGTAATAATTCTGCCACTACCATCAGGATTAAAAGCATAGACAGAAACGCGATCGCCTTGGAGATTTTGACGAATTTCTTGCAGCATTTCTCCTATTGACTGCTGCATTGATTGTTCCATCTCTACTATGAAATCTTTTTGTCCACTGGATTTTAGACTGAAAGAAGGGGATTGTAACACCCTGGTTAATTCCATCGTCAATTGATATAGCAGATTGATTTCGTCCTCTTGCCATTGACGAGATTGTTCACACTGCTGAACTACTAATAATCCCCAAACTTTGTTTAATTGATAATCATTATTTTCAGAAGCAGTAGAATCTAATAAAATAGGTAAGCTTAAAGATGCTTGTATTTGAAATTTAGCGAATAGTTGTTTTTGATAAGGAGTTATTTCAGCTTGATCAGGATATTCAATTCCTATATAACCTTGACGTTGATAATCTGATATCTTTTGTCCACCAAAACAATTGCAGGAAATATTTTCTTCAATAGTAGGAGTCCAACCTGGGACTAGGGCTTCGGCTACAACTTCCCCACTACTTTCTCCTGTAGCACGATAAATTAAGGTGCGATCTGCTTTTAGCTCATACTGTATGACTTTAACAATATTATTAAAAAAGTCATGCTGATCCTTCGATTGCCGAACCTGTTTGATCACTTTCCACAGGCGATCGCGTTCTTGTTTGTATAGGCTTTTTTTTATTTTTTGAACTA
This sequence comes from Chondrocystis sp. NIES-4102, assembly GCA_002368355.1. Classification (NCBI taxonomy): domain Bacteria; kingdom Bacillati; phylum Cyanobacteriota; class Cyanophyceae; order Chroococcales; family Chroococcaceae; genus Chondrocystis; species Chondrocystis sp. NIES-4102. The sequence goes on from AP018281.1 coordinate 3,085,398, forward strand.
AATCTGATTTTGAGTTATTGGAATCTACCGCCACATTACTATAATTTTGTTCTTGATAGGTACTTGAAGAATCCATAATTATTGCTTTCTTACTTAATATTTTTTGGTAAATAAATGAATACAATTACTACTGATAATTAAATAAAAAATTTTTACTGAGAATAATTGAACTCAGTTTTAATTGAAAAGAAATTCATTATTTCTTCCACATCAATCAGCATGATGATATCATTGTCTGTATTAGTAAAATATCCATGCAAAAAGGGTAAAACATCTTCGGAAAATATTTCTGCTGAAGAAGATTTAAACTTAGATAAATCATGTTCTATTAAATTATCGATGCCTGAAACAAATAATCCGATTGACTGACCCTGAACTTGAATTACCATCACCAATAATTCTTTATTACTATCTTGATCTGCTATTGGTGGTGGATATCCTAATAAGTTTTCTAGATCTACAATCCACAACATTTCACTCCGCCAAGCATAAATTCCAAGGACGCAATAAAACATCTGAGGAACAGGTAAAATATCTTCTGGAGAAATAGTAATTACTTCTGTTACCAGTTCTGCATCCAGTAAAGCGATATCACCTTGTAAAGCTGATTTATGAGTTTTTTCAGTTTTACCTAGTTGAAATTGTAGAAATTTACGAACTTGTTTGACGTTAGACTGAATATTAGAATTAGCACCAATATTCAGGGACAAAGAATTAGTAGATGTGCTTATCATTATGTCGTTGAAATAATTTTAACTAGCAATAAGTTGCTGTACTTTGTTAATTAATTCATCACGATTAACTGGCTTAGCAAGATACGCATCTGCTCCCACTACATCTCCCCACATTTTGTCTGCTTCAGTAGATTTAGAAGAACAAAGAATTACGGGTATTTTTTTAGTAGCCACATCAGCCTTGAGGGTGCGACATAATTCAAATCCACTCTTTCCCCCCATTACTACATCTAAAACTATGAGATTAGGTTGATATTGAGCTACTTTTTCTAACGCCTCTTCTGCACTTTCAACATCTAAAACACTTAAGCCTGCTTGCTCAAGATAGGTAGTCGTAACTCTGCGATCAGTTAAACTATCATCGACTACTAATACTTTACTCATAATTTTCAGTATTCTCCAGAACACAAATAACAATACTCGTTAGTTAAAGAGTTCCCAAATACAATTAGAAAATAACATAGGTTTTTACAAAAGTTTAACTTTGCTTGGTATAATTACTGAGAATAACTAATAAATATTGCTTAATAAAATAAGCGTGTTATTGCAATTTTTTCCTAAACAGTAGATAATTTATATATATAATAAGCAATACGACAAAAACTGACAAAATTCTTTGATATTAAGTAATAACACTCAAATAAGCAAATTATAAATTTAAGCTAAAAGCAACTTTAAAATCATATATTCAAATACTATTATGTAATTGAGATGTACCTAATATAGGCTCAGAGTTATTAACAATGTGCTTATTAATAGTACTAATAATTTTATCTACTTCAACAGGTTTAGTAATAAAAGCGTTAGCTCCAGAAACTTTAGCTCTAACTCGATCCACAATGCCATCATTACCAGTCAGAAATACAATAGGAATGTTTTTTAATTTAGCTACTCTTCTAACTTGAGTACAGATTTCGTAACCATTAACAATTGGCATTCCAATATCTAAAAAAATAAAATCAGGGTTAGCTTTAATTAATGAAGGTACTGCTTGTAATGACTCTTGAATACTTAGATAACGATATCCACGTTGAGTAATAATTTTCTCCATAATTTTACAAATTTGTGGACTATCATCAATGCAAGCAATCAAGGGTCTGCTCAAATCTGCTGTTTCTTTATCTATAGCTAATTGTTGACTATACTGAGGGATTGCAATATCATCTACTGCGATAATATTTAATAGCTGTTGATCAACATAAGGGACTAAGGAAGATGTTAATTTACGCACATCTTTACCCATTCTTGAACTTAAATCTCTTAAAGTACTTTGACCATCTAATAACTTTAGAAAATTTTGATAAACAATGCCTGGTACTTCTTCTTTTAAACGTTCTTGTTTTCGCATTACAGGAGCAAAATTAGGAGACCATTTTGCTAAACCTTTCTTATGCCAAGTCAACCATGCCAATTTAGCATCTTGAAGAACTTGTTCAACGTTAACCAAAGAAATAGACATTTGTAAGCCAGATGTCAAAAATGAGGAAGTGGAAGCAACTTCTGAAGTGATTATTAATTGTTGTGTTGTTTCCACTTGTAATAAATCAAATAAAATTTCTGTGGCTCTAGTTTTTACTAATTCAATTGCCTGTTCTCGCTCGATTAGCTTTTGTTCTAATAATATTTTTAAGGCTTGATAATCACCACAATCTGGTTTATACGAAAAATCTATTCTAGAGATATACCAATCTACTTTTGGGCAATATGTATCAATTAATCTTTTCCAAGAACGGTGTGGATGCACTCCTCCATCTGCCCATACTAGTCTACCTAAACAAAGATAAATTCTCCAAAGAGTTTTATCGCTACTTTCAATATTTAAATGACCAGTAAACTGCTTTTGTTTTAAGTGTATTAACTGAGTATCTAGATTGGCGGAGCGTTTATTAGTCATAAATTTTTAATTCACAGTTATAATCAAAATACTTCATAAATTGATTATAATAAAAAATTTTTATAATAGAAAACTACAGATCTAGGTTGATTGACTAGACATCATTATTTTAGGCGCATTAGGAGCAGAAAACTTTTCGATAGTTTGCAATATTTTATCAATTTCAATAGGTTTAGAAAGGAAATCTGATGCGCCACATACTTTAGCCTTTACTCTGTCAAATACACCATCATTGCCCGTTAACATAATTATTGGTACTTCTTGTAATTTAGAAACTCTTCTAATTTGAGTACAAACTTCATACCCATTTAGAATAGGCATACCAATATCTAAAAAAATCATTTTAGGATTAACACTAATTAATTTAGGTACTGCTTGAATTGGTTGCTGAATACCTAAAAAACGATAATTAGCTTGAGTAATAATCTGATTCATAATTTGACAGATTTGTGGGCTATCATCGATGCAGGCAATTATAGGTTTTTCTTGAGATGTTGCAGGCTTATTTGTTGAATTTGCAGCAGCAGTTATATTAATATCTGGAACTTCAATTAATTCTAATAAACCTTTTTGAACATAAGGGTAAAGAGATTTAGTAAGTAGTAATAAATCCTTATTCATACCTACAGCCAAATCTCTAAGGCTTCTGCGCCCATCTAATAATTTAATAAAATTTTGATAGACTACGGCTGGAACTGCTTGTTGTAATTGTTCTTGACTTTTTATTTTAGGTGCATAATTGGGATAAACATTATTAAAACCGCTTTGAATCCATGCAGACCATTGCTGCTGCATATGTTTAAAAGCAGTATCTATACTAATAGTTATTAAAGAGTATCCTGTTATTTCTCCTATTAAAATAGATAAAGATAATGCTTCTACTTCTGTTTCCAAAGGTGTTGCTTTTTCCTGTTGAAACAAGTCGAAAAATATTTCAATAATTTTATTAGTAATTAATTTACCAATAGTCTCTGGAGTAGCTAATTGACGCTGTAGTAAAATGCCCAAACTGTGATATTCAGAACATCTGAAAGATTCACTTATGCGGAAGTTAACTTGCTTTAAATCTACCTGAGAACAATATTGATTTAAATGTCTTTGCCAAGAGCGATGAGAGTGGTTTCCGCCATCTGCCCAAAGAATCTTACCATCATTAAAATATATTTTCCAGTGATTTCGAGCATCCACAGTTTTAGTTCTAACATGAGCAATACCTGTAAAAGATTGCTGTGCCAGGTTATTAAGTGAAGCAAATATCATATTTTTCGAATAGTGATTTATCTATTTACATAAAACTATAAACTTGTTAATAGTAGTTGGCATCGGTGGATACAAGTAAAAATTATCATTGAAATATGATAAATAATGCTATATTTTGTTCTTTTTGTAAATTTGAGTTCTTAGAGTTGTTGAGGTTGTCTATCGAAAAGATCAGTAAATGTACGCAAAAAAAATATTTTTATTTTTATATTTAATATTGATCCGTATTTATCAGCAAAACTTAAACTTATTTAGATAATTACTTATATTTTATTTAACATACTTTTTACTTAAAATTCATCATAAGATCACAGATTTTAAGTGGAGAATGAATAGAATTTAGATAGACATATAAAAAAAATATTTTAAGCTACAGTCAATGAATAAATACATACAAAAACTAGCGATCAACTTTTTGAGTTTAAGCTTAATAATTGGAAATTCTTTTGTAACCTTAGCCACAAGCGCACAGGCTGAAAATAAGTCTTCAAATAAGGTTCAAAAATTGCAAGTGACTTTTGATCCACCCAAAGGTAATAAGCCTCAATACACTGTAGGTGGTGCATCTCGTGGAAAACAGTGTCCTTTATATAGCGAGGATCAGGATTTCCCTTTAACACCCTTAGTGCCTGAAAGTAGCCCAGCGTTGACTATAGAATCTCATCCGACATTGCTTGCGTATGTTCCCAGAAGCTCTGCAACTAATGCTTTACTAAGAATCAAGGATGCGGATGAAGAATATGATTATCAAACTAATGTGCCGATAAGCGATCGCGGAGGAATTATGAGTTTCACCCTACCTAGCGATGCACCTGCATTAGATGTAAATAAAGAATATCAGTGGTCTTTAGTTATAATGTGTGACAATCAACTTCGACCTGATAGCCCTGTGATTCAAGGGGATATTAAACGAGTGTATATAGATAGTAATATGGCTCAAGAATTGTCTCAAGCAGATTTACTTAAGAGTGCTAGCATATATGGCAAGGCTGGGTTGTGGTATGATACGCTCAACAGTGTAGCACAGTTAAAAGTTACTCAACCTCAAGATTCTGAAATTTCTATCACTTGGGAAAACTTATTAAAAACAGCAGGTTTAGATAATGTCGCTAAAGCTAAATTTGTTGAGTAGAATAGTTTACTTAAAGTAGCACAGATATTGTTAAAGTTGGCAGGATTATTATCTTTTGATTTGGTTTAAACTATCGCAAAGAATCAAAAAATCGGGGGAAGTGCTAACGATCGCTTCCTCTGTTGCTGGTTTAGTTATCGCCTTAAGTTTTACAGGTATATACCAAACGCTCGAATGCTCTATTCTCGATCAATGGTTTCGTTTGCGTCCCAACGAAGCTAAGGAAGATCGGATTGTGGTAGTGGAAATTAGTGAATCAGATATTAGCCAATTGGAGGAGTGGCCACTTTTAGATAGTACTTTGGCGAAACTATTGACTCAAATTATTAAGCAACAGCCCAGAGTAATTGGTTTAGATTTATATCGTGATTTAAAACAAGGTGAAAAAATTGGACAGCAACAATTAGAAGCCATTTGGCAATCAACACCCAATATAATCGGAGTAGAAAAAGCGATCGGCAAAAGAGTCAAACCACCAGCAACTTTAAAAGCCAAGGGTCAAGTAGGAATGGCTGACTTAGTGTTGGATCAAGATGGTAGAGTGCGCAGGGCTTTAATTTCTGCAACTCTTGATAATGGTGAAATAGCTTTAGGTTTGGCAACTAAATTGGCTTTGATGTATTTAGAGCAGGATAATATTACACTTACAGCTATTCCTGATTCTAATGATCGAATTTTGGGTAAGACTAGAATTTCTCCCTTGGATAGTCACGAAGGGGGTTATGTTAATATTGATGCCAACGGTTATCAAACGCTTTTAAATTACCGTGGTACAAAAAAAAGCTTTATATATACCAATATTACAGATGTTTTGCAGGGAAACATTCCCACAGATATATTTCGCGATCGCTTGGTTTTAATTGGAGCTAGTGCTAGTAGTCTTAATGACTTGCTGTATACCCCTTACTATAGTGGTTGGCACTCACCAGAGTTGATGCCAGGAGTGTATGTTCATGCTAATATTGCGAGCCAAATAATTGCTAGTGCTATAGATGGAAGGGTTTTACTGAGAGGGACTAGTATAACTGGTGAATTGTTATGGATTCTTGCTTGGTCAACTAGTAGTGCAGGACTTAGTTTTATTCTGTTTCAGATAAATATCTTACATAAAGATGCTTTTAATACGATTAAATTAACTATTTTGGGCATTTTTGCTCCTATTGCCATCCTTTTTAGCGTTAGTTTTGGATTATTTCTTTGTGGTTGGTGGTTACCTACCTTTAGTCCCTTACTTGCTTTAATTGCTGCTAATTTAAGTGTTACAGGTTATTATTTCCAACAGCAGAAAAGAATTGCTTTTACCGATGGCTTAACTAAAGTTGCTAATCGTCGCTTCTTTGATCATTATCTAGATCAACAATGGTCTAAAAGTCAGCGAGATAAAAAAGATTTAGCGGTCATTTTATGTGATGTGGATTTTTTCAAGTTATATAACGACAACTACGGACATCAACAGGGAGATATCTGTTTACAAAAAGTAGCTCTAGCACTAAGTGCTGCGGTGCGTAATACAGATGTAGTTGCACGTTATGGTGGGGAAGAATTTGTAGTAATTTTACCAGATACCAATATCAAGACAGCATCATTAATTGCTAGTCGGATGCAGGCTAAAATCAAAGATATGCAGATTCCCCATCAACACTCTCAAGCAAGTAAATATATAACTCTTAGTATGGGAATTGCTAGTTTATATTATAGTAAGGTGATTTCTACTGCTGAATTAATAAAAGTCGCTGACCAAGGTCTTTATCAAGCAAAAGCCCAAGGACGCGATCGCTATGTTGTCCAAGCTGAGAGTGAAAATTAAATTTAATTTATGCTTAATTTCCAATACTCTAGTGTAATTGATGCTGAAGTTGAGACTGTGTGGCAGTTTCATGAGCGGTTAGATATTTTGCAATTATTGACTCCTCCTTGGCAACCTGTCACTATAATTCGCCGTGAGGGAGGTTTAGGGGTTGGAGCAATTAGCGAATTTCGCTTATCTTTGGCTGGAATTCCTATTCGTTGGGTAGCAAGACATATTGAATGTCAACAATATCATCTATTTATTGATGAGCAAATTATCGGCCCAATGGAGTCTTGGGTACATCGTCATGAATTTAAAGCAGAAAACGGTAAGACGAGATTAACAGACGCGATCGCTTATCAGATACCTGGAGGTGCATTAGTAGAATGGCTGTTGCAGTGGTGGGTTAATGCTCGCTTACACGATATGTTTCGTTATCGTCACCAGGTTACTAAAAATAATTGTGAAAATAAGACCCCAGGCTAAGTTTAGGGAAATTAAGGGTCACAAATTTACAAAATATTATTAATTATTTAATAACAAAAACAAATTTTACGCCTACAATAGCGCACAGACAAAGAATTTCAGTTTTATAGAAACTATTACCTAAAAGTTCAATAGGTTAATTGAGTCTATCAAGTATGAAAATTGTTGTTCATATTTTGCTTTTACCATGCTGAACTTTCAAATCCAGTCCGATAGTGATGTACCAGCTTCCAAACAACTTTTTGCTCAAATAGAATTTGCGATCGCTTCTGGACAATATCTTCCAGGTCATCGTTTACCTAGCACTAGACAGTTAGCTATGATTACAGGCTTGCACCGCAACACTATTAGCAAGGTATATCAGCAGTTAGAAGAAAGTGGGTTAGTAGAATCTGTGGCAGGATCAGGTATTTATGTCAAAATTCATGGGCGAGAGAATACTGTTAAATCTGATTCGCCTGTAGTTAATTCAGTTAATTCTATTAAGGAAAGTATTGATCAGGTATTGAAACTAGGGTGCAGTTTGGGGCAAATTAAAGAACTATTTTTAGAGGAAATAGACTGGCGCATTAATTGTTGCGATCGCATTATGGTAACTGTTCCTCAAAGAGATATTAGTGCAGGGGAGATTATCCAACAAGAGCTACATAATTCCTTTAACGTCACAATTGAATTAGTTGCTTTAGAAGATTTACCCCAGATTTTAGCTAACATTAATTTTGGTACTTTAATTACCATTCGTTATTTTATTCAGGAAGTATTAGCAATTGTTCCTCCTAATTCTTTTCGGGTTATTCCGATTGATATTTATAATTATCAGAAGGAATTAGAAATTATTAAAGCTATGCCTGCTCAAGCTTGTTTGGGCATTGTCAGCCTTAGTGAAGGAACACTAGGTATTGCCTCTAGTATTGTTAATAGCCAACGGGGAGATGATTTACTGGTTCTAACTGCTTCAGTTCGCGATCGCGACCGTTTAAGGGCTGTGATTCGTGCTGCTCATACTGTTATTGCTGGCTACACTAGCGATGAGGTGGTGAAAGCTGAAATTATTGCCATGCGAGAGGATTTAATCCGCATTCCTGAAGTTATTAGTACGGATAATTATATTAGTAAAAAATCTATTGAGTTGTTGCAGAGAGAATTAGGGCTAGGAAGTAAATAAATACTAGCTGGTTCAGTTAATTATTCTTAAATAAGTGAAGATATTTAAACTGAATAGGATTTTATTCTCTTTTTTGTGCTTCCTCACAGTTTCTTCAAATTCTTTTACTATTATTTAAATTAAATCGATATTAAACAGATATCGAACACCGAAATTTTAATTCCAGTTTATTATATACCGAGTTTAGATAATCATGAATATCTGTACTATTTGTCCTTGTTGCTCCCACACTTTGCTACACCATATTACTCATCATAGAGAATATTGGTTTTGTCGTAATTGTTGGCAGGAAATGCCAGATTTAGAAGCTTTCTACCGTAAGAAATGCTATCGAAGAGCTAAAAGTTTATCTAGGGTGCAAGTAGGATCATGGGTATAAATCATTTAATATAACTTTATTTTGGCAGCAGGAATAAGTTATATGAATTACTTAAATGTCCGCTACAAAAGGACACGGAGGCAAACCTGCGTCGCCCCAGTGAGATGTCCGTATAGAACAGTTTTTAAGTAGTAAGTTTTTAAACTTCTGACTTCTCGTAAGGCACGTTTTGGGTAAGAAGATTCATAGCTAAAAGCTGCCTAAAATTTGTAGCATTCTTTTCTGCATTTCATATTATAAAATTATCAATAGCAAGAGAATATGCGATCGCGCTAAACTGCATAAATTGCAGAATTATTTTGATGAGAAATTGAGATAATTAATTGTTAGAGAAATAATTCATAAAAATTACCGTAGAGATTTTTTTCCTGCATACAGAAGTATAAATTAATCATAATTTAACTACAGTTTGGGGATATTAAACAATCAATACTTTTCTCAAATCAATTTAGTTGAGTAATTTCTACTGTAATTTTTAATGAGCATCAGCGCGATCGCGTTTGATTTGTGTGTCACTTAGTAATGTTGCTAAAAATTATCTTATACAATGCAAGAGTATTATTTAAAGGCGATTAGCCTTTCGGGGCTACGCTACGCGATCGCATTATTATACATATCCATACAATATTAGTTTAGGACAATTCGGATGATTATCGGGTTGATCGCTCGAAGGTAGTTGCGGAGGAGACAGGAGTCAGGAGTTACCAGCTAAAAAGTTAAAAGCTAAAAGCTAACAGCTAAAAAATGTTCTAGTCTTATCTAGTAATGCTATAAAAGTAAAGCTGATGTAATTAAGCCGTGAGTTTTCTGTAAATAATTACAACAGTTAAATAAATAATTTCTACTCAATTTATAACTTACTGCTGCCCCTCAATTCTTTCCCTAAATTTCCGTAACATTTCGTCATCTACTTTAGAATCTCTAACAGATGGTAAAGGTTCGGGTGTAGTAGTAACACTTGGAATAGCTGGCTGTGTTGTGGCTGGTTCTTCTTTTTTTAACTGCTGTTGACGGGCTTGTTGTTCTCTTTCTAATTGCTGTTGACGGGCTTGCTGTTCCCTTTCCAATTGCTGTTGACGGGCTTGTTCTTCTTCTTTTGCTTTTCGTTCTGCTGCTAACCTTTCCTGTTCTTGTTGACGTTCTTTAGCAAGGCGATCAAATTCTGAACCTTCGACAGTAAAATTAATATTTACCATGACAGAAGCCCCTTGTTCACCTGGAGAACTAAATTGCATTTGTCTTGCTGCTAATAGTGCTTGGCGATTTAAATCCATATTGCTGTGAGGGATAGCGATCGCTGCACCAATAACTTTACCATTATTATCTATAGTTAATTTTACCGACGTATTACCTTCTGCTCCATTTAAAACCGTAGGATATTCTGGCTCACAATTACTTATACAACTGATCCCGCCTCTATTATCTTCTGATGTTTTAGGTTCTGGTTTTGGTTTCGGTGTTGGTGGGAGGGAATTTGTCGCCACTGGAGGGTGATCATTCTTTAGAATAGGTGGAGTAACTGGCGGAGATTTTGGGGCGATAGGAGCTTTGGTGACTGGGGGTAAATTAGAAGTTAAAATCTTTTTCGGTGTTGGTGCTAACTGTTGACTTGTTTGGGGCTGGAGTTGAGGTTCTGGTTCTGCTTCTGGTGTTATTGCTTGAGGCTGAGGTTGGGGTTGAGGTTGAGGTTGTGGTTCTGGTTCTGGCTGAGGTTGAGGTTGAGGTTGAGGTTCTGGCTTTGGTACTATTGTTTGAGGCTTGGGGGGTTCTGGCTGAGGTTGAGGCTTAGGTTTATCAACTAAAATTAATTCCATTGGTTTTTCAACTTGGGGAGTTTTAGCAGTTAATTGGCGAGGTAGGGTAATAGCTAATACCCCGTGTAGCCCAAGAGAACTTACTAAGCCTAGGTATAATAGGTTTCTCAGCCTTTTCTGTTCTTGTTGGCGTTGTTGGATACAGAATTGAGAAGTAGACATGGGCAATGATTTTATGAATCGAAATTTCAGCTATTTGTTAATGGTGCTTAAATAAACCAATCAGATATTTGCAAGTCTTATTGATAATTTCTCTAATTTAAAAAATATAACATGAAAGACTTTATAGGGATTATTATTTTAGTGATTCTCAGTTAATCTATTCTATTTATCGATTTTCTTATGATAGAGTGACCGCCACACAAATAGATACAGTAAAGCTTTGATACTTGAGCGACATTTCTAAGCTAACGAGGAGTGGGGAAAACTTAGATAAAATATTTTTAAGCTAGTTGAATTAAATTATCAATAAGATGTGGTAAAGTCTTTGAAGGTGGAAATGATAAAAATTTGCAATTAATTATTTATATTTGAGTAAAGCGTATGCCAATAGATAATATTTGGACAGCAGGAGGAATTGTAAGTTACCCCTTGCTGGCATTTTCGGTGATAGCAGTAGCTTTAATTGTCGAAAGAATTACTTTTTGGGTCAAAATAAAACGTAAACAACGACGCATTGTTAAACAAATTTTATCTATTTATCGTACTGACTATCATGGTGCGATCGCTCTATTAAAAAAGAATGCCCAATTACCTATTGCGCGGATTTTCTTAGAAGCATTAGAGTTAGAACAACCCACACCCGACGAGTTTCGTTTAGCTTTAGACAGTGCAACACAGGCAGAAATACCGACATTAAGAAGGTTTGGTACTTGGTTTGGGACTATTATTACTGCTTCACCGTTATTAGGTTTATTAGGTACTATTTTAGGTTTAATTCAATCCTTCGCAGCGATGGATTTAGGTAATGCTGCTGCAACTAATTCGGCTGGTGTCACAGGAGGATTAAGTGAGGCTTTGGTTTCGACCGTTATGGGTTTAGTAGTAGCAATCTTTACATTACTATTTGCTAATGCTTTTCGGGGTTTATATGTGCGAGAACTAGCCTTTATTCAAGAATATGGCGGTCAATTAGAATTATTGTATCGTCGCTATCATCAAGGAGCAAAAGAGTATGCGACCTATCAATGAGCCTGAAGAACCGTTAGAAATCAATATTTTGCCGATGATTGATGTGATTTTCTCAATTTTGGCGTTCTTCATTATTTCCAGTTTATTCTTAACGCGATCGCAAGGTTTATCAGTCGATTTACCTTCAGCGCAGACATCTGAACCTAAACAGTCTGCTCAATATAACATCACGATTAAATCTGACGGGGATTTATTTTTAGATCGCCAACCCATTCAACTAGAGCAATTAAAAGGTGCGCTACAGCAAAAAATTACACCCAATTCTCAGTCGTTGGTAATCATTAACGCCGATCAAAAAGTTGAACACGGCATAGTAGTTAAAGTGATGGATCGCTTGCGCCAAGTACCAGGTGCATCAATGGCGATTGCTGCTGAACAGGAATGAGAAAGTAGAGAAAAAAGGAAAGGTGAATAACAATTATTTAATTAGCCTCTGTAGGTGGGGTTTACTTAGTGCTGTTTATTTTTATTTGACCCCCTTAGTGCAAGCACAAGCCTTATGATGCAGAGACAGTTTTAGCCAAACCACGAGAAGCCCAGCATTCTGGCGCAGCCGAATGTCTGGATGAATCGTGGGCTGGGTCTAGCTTGGCGTATTTTGATTCTCGATATAATTTTTTAATACAGATATTGTAACTCCACCACAAGAAGCTATAAAGTAAGACTCATTCCAAAATACTTTTTTCCAATAAATTTTGTTTATTTCTTCTGGAAATTCTTGTCTCAATCTCCTGCTGGTAACTGATTTAATATTGCCTATGAATTTGGGTAGTTCCATTTGTGGGTAGTACTGAAATAACAAATGTATATGATTGTCTTCTCCATTGAACTCAATCACTTTGCAATCCCATTTTTCACACAATTCAGTTATCACGTCTCTCAATCTGCTAATCATTTCGCCAGTTAAAACCTTTTTTCTATACTTGGTTGTCAAAACTAAATGAGCTTTTAAATCAGATACAGACCTGGCACTAGAAACAAAATCATTCCTCATTCTTCTTGTGCTACAATAACTGTATCCAATTATAACAACGCTGACTTTGATTTACAATTATCAGTACCGACTAAAGCCCACTACAGAACACAAGCTAGTACTCAATGACTGGCTTCGGATTTGTCAGTATTGGTATAATCGACAGCTTGGCGAGCGGTTTGACTGGTGGGAACAAAATCGTAGCTACATTGATAGATGTCTTTTGGTATGTCATTTGCCTGAACTCAAGGACAAACCTGAGTTTTACGGACAGAAAAAGCAGTTACCCGTAATCAAACAAGATTTGGTTATTGTAGGCTGGAGTGGTGAATTGCTAGATTTTAACTCTGTGCCATCTCAAACACTACAAGAGGTGTGCAAAAGAGTCAAACTAGCTTTTGAGCGGTTCATTGCTGGTGATTCAAAAGGAAAGCGTAGTGGAAAACCAAGATATAAAAACACTGCTCGTTTTAGGTCAATAGTGTTTGACTCCTTCAAACTACATTCTTGTTCTGTTGGAGGCAAATGGCTTTATTTATCATTACCTAAAATTGGCATAATCAATGTGCGCCATCATCGTCCACTGCCTAATGGTGCAGTATTAAAGCAAGCACAGATAATCAAAAAAAGTGACGGATGGTATATTAATCTACGGCTTCAAGATGATTCTGTACCTGACTTCAAATCAAATATTACTCCCAGTTGGAATAATTCCTTGGGGATGGATGCAGTACTGCATGAAGATGATTATCTGGCTACCAGCGAAGGTGTTAAATTGCCTAGCCTTAAGTCTTTTCGCTCCTCACGAGACAAGCTAGCCAAGGTATCAAAACGCAAATCTACCAAAAAGAAAGGTAGTAAATCAAGACGAAAACTAGCAAAACGGGAAGCAAAACTTCACTCCTCAATAGCTAGAGCTAGAAAAGATCACGCTTACAATACTGCCCACGCGCTACTGAAAACGGGCAAAAAAGTTTTCTTTCATGAAAAGCTCAATCTTGTTGGGTTGAGTCGAAGGAATAAAGCAAAAACTGATACTAATGGTAAATTTTTACCTAATGGGCAGTCGGCGAAATCAGGATTAAATAAGTCTTGGGCTGATGCTGCTTTTGGTCAGTTTTTCAACATACTGAAGTTCAAAGCTGAAAAAGCTGGGGCTTTGGTAATACCTGTAAATCCACAATACACCTCAATGTTGTTGCCGTACAAAGATGAGTTTGTCTTTACTGATTGCGGTATTCGGGAGTATTGGGATGAAGAATTAAACCTTTTGATTGATAGAGACGTTTCAGCCTCTATCAATGTCAAGAGAGTGGGGCTGGACTTGTTCCCCACTATAAAACGCTGTAAAGGGAATCCAGTAGTGATTGCATCTACTACTAATAGTACCTTAAAGGAAGTTCTCTCTACCCTCCGAGGTTTGGAGAAGCCAGCGTTATACTCGAAGAGTTAACGTCTGGAGAAGTCACATTCTTTTAGTCTCCTAAATATTGGTGGTTTATCCACCCGTATTTTAGATTTTTTTGTTGCTTGATCTCCCACTATTCTATTTGTTACTGGGTTAATTATGTATCGTTTGCTTCACCGTCCTCAAAATCAGCTTAAAACTAATAGGCAATTAGTAGAAAAATAGCTACAAGAACTATGAATAAAAATTACTGGCAATTTATCACTTCACTTGGAATAATTAATGGGTTATTTTTAGAATCACCTCAAGCATCTTTAGCTAATCCTCTTACACAATTAGAAATCACCCCTAATTATGAATTATTGGGGAAGTTTCAACTAGACCTAATTTTAATTTAAGACCGATAGAATTTAATTCATTCAATCGACAATGGACTATTACTAATTCATTTCATGCTGCTTATATTGCTTGGGATAATACTGACAATCTTGATAAATATCAAATAAAACAAGAACGATATTTTGATTATGGAGAATTTCCTTTAGAACAGTTTTATAATCTAACTTTAGCTACTCACCAAAAATATATAAATGAAACTTTAAAACAAAAAACTTTGATGGGGATAGAAATAAATAAAAATCCTTTTCTCCTTTCAAGCAAAGAAACGGAATTAACATTTAATAATTTATCCTCTAATATTCTTCCCAGTCCTTATATCCATCAAGATATTATTAGTAAAAACAATTATATCAACTTATTTATCGAACATCAAATAGAAATAAGCGATCGCCTATCTTTAAACTTTGAAGGAACTTTAGATGTCTTTATTTCAGATACGGCAGAACTTGTAGGGTTTGAAGCAGTAAAAAGTAATAACTTTTACCCCGAAATAAGTTTATATTACCAGTTTTTTTCTCAACTATCTCTATCTACAACTATTAATTATTATCGCCAACAAATAGAGGAAAATAATAATCAAAATAAACCTTTAGATTCCGAAATATATCAAGGTATTGAGTTTGAACTAGAAAAAGAGTTCAATAACTATTTTTCACTTAGCTTATCTTTCTATCGCGAAACTCAAAATAATTTTACTATTATTAACCCTATTCAACCAAATTTCTACTTACAAATTAACCAACAAATTTATCGCTCATGGACAGCAGAATTAAACGGAGAAATAAATCCTAATTGGTGGATTTATGCTTTTTACAGCTATGAAGATCAAGAAATTAGCCTAGCACGTCATAATCTAGGGATATGGACTAGCTATCAAATCACTCAAGGAAGTCTATCAGGTTGGGGTTTGGGTGCTGGAGTAAATTGGAAGAGTGATAACTTTACTAACTATACTAATGAATCGAGTTTATCTAATTACTTACAAATCGATGCAGCTATGTTTTACGTTCAAGATCAAATCAAAGCAGCAATTAGTATAGAAAATTTATTTAATTCAGGGGATAAAGATGATCCCGAAGTAGTAGAACAAGCTATGTTTGGGACTATTTTCTGGCAATTTTAATGATATTAAATGGGAAAATACTTTTACCAATCTAATCTAAAATTATCATAAAAAAAACAGACTAGATCCCCTAGCCTGTCTTGAATCAAGACTTTATATATCTAATACTTCTTAAACACCAAAAGACTTACCACAACCGCAAGTTTGAGCAGCATTAGGGTTAGTAAACTCAAAACCGCCACCAATCATTGCGCTGCTATAGTCTAAAACTAAACCATACAAATACAACAGACTTTTAGGATCACAGACAATTTTAAAGCCATCGTAATCAAACACTTCATCATTGTCTTGAATTTTATTTGGCTCTTCAAAGTCCATCATATAAGACATTCCCGAACAACCCCCTTGGCGAACTCCGACTCTTAAATAAAGTTCTTTATTTCCTTGTTGTTCTTGCAACATTTTAATATGCTTGAAAGCTGCGGGGGTAAGCTGAATACCTCTTTCAACAGTTTGAGTGGTTTGTGTCATCTGTGCTAATAACTCCTTTTGAATCTATGATAAATCAGTAAAAAAAAGTAACTTTCTTTAATTGCTACAAATTTACTATGAGAGCAAGATATTTTTTATTGTAAATTTTTTTACTATTTACAACTTGGGAGTGTTCCTAAGTAATGGTTAACACAAAACTATATGCAGTAAAAGCCTATCTGGCGGAGAACCAGAAAGTTGAGTAATTAAATAAAATCTTCAATAATACCCAAATTCTAAGTTCTCTCACCAAAATAATTCTACTCAGTTACGCTATTTACGCTCAATGGGACTAAATCACCATAAATTGTAAATCCCAAAAGCATAGCTTCATTCTCTTGAATTAGTTTACCAGTCAAAGCACAACTTTCGTCTTTACGAGCAGTTGCTTCAACGGTAGCGCGAATATCGGAACGCGCAAATTGGGGACGATAATCACCTGATTTTTGATGAACATAATTCCACAGAATATCTCTAATTAAAGCTTGATATCCTTGATTACCAGATAGCTCTTTTAGCTTATCCTTAAGACTGCGTTCAAGACGGATACTGGTAACTTCCATTTCAGTTGTAGATGTGCGAGTTAGGGTTCGCATTGTTTTTGCCTCTAGATACTAAATATATGATATATTACTCAGTGTAGTGCTAAAAATGTCGTTTGAAAACCCTTTTTGAAAAATTTTATTTTATCGTTATATAACTTGTAACTTATTTCCAATATAACGCACCCCATATTTTTATTGTCGAAATAAAACACTTAAAAACGATTATTTTTTAGATTTTTTTAAAGATTTAACACATAAAAGTCCATTTCGGCAATTATTCAACAATAGTATTTGGGAACTAATTACTACTAGGGTAATTTAAGTGTATAGCAAAAAAACTAATATTTGCCACTAATCATATTTATCAGTCAACTTAACAATTTTTAACATTCCCTGTTGGCAAAGAATGATTTTTGAAAGTATTTTTACTAAGGGATATGTTGACCTTAAAGAGCGTAAACAACTTTTCAGGTGATTTATATCAATGTCAATACTGCATAAATTAGAAAAAATTTAATTATATATATTTGAACCGAAGAAATAAGCAGTCAAGAAAATTATATTTTTTAGAGAGAGAGAAACTTATGTTGAAAATTACCTATCTCAAAGAAGGAATTTATTTAGAATCAATAACAGAATCCCTCGAAGCTTGGAAAAACAATAGAATATTAGTGAGTTTACGAGCAGGAATAAGTATTCATTTAGAATCTATCACTGCTTGCTTAATATTGCCACTTAATCACGCTGATTTCCAAGATTTAGTAATTTTACAAGAACAAGAACTGGTAGAAATTACTCCTTGCGATCGCGAATATGTGGAAGTTACTTTATCTGGAACTTGGATAACCACAGATCACCAGAGTGAAGAAGGCGTATTTGTTTGTGCTTTTGAATCTATTAAAAATGAACAGTTGTTATATAAAATATGGCAGCGATCGCAAACTGAAATCTCTGTATTGAGTGAATAAATCATTAATAGCTATTCGATTTTACTTGAGAGCGTATAATTTCTATTTTTATTTAAACAAAAAAATTCTATCAACTCCGACAAGGAAGTATTCTCGCTGGTAGGAACTATTGCTTCAATTTTCTTAATATTTTCCGCATTGAGATAGACAAAAATTTGTTCTTTAAGAATTTGACGCGCTTTAGGTGTAAAGCTAGTAATCTCTAACTCTAATCTAGCTCGTCTTTCTTGTGCCAAGCTTACTATAAACCTAGCCATATTAAGTAACCTGGTTTTAAGACTTGGGGAATTGGAAGCGCAAGCGTGATCGCAGTTTAAAATTAGATCTGCCAAATCTAAGTTATCTTCTAAAAAAACTAAAATTCCCTCTTGTAAATAGGGTTGTATCCCTTCCATACCAAGTGTACCTAGATCTGCCAAAGCTAAGACATTACCAACTACAGAGATTTTGGACTGGGTGTTATAGAGATAGGGTTGATAAATTGAATAGGGAGAAAAACTATAGCTAACTTTACCAGCCAAAGGATCACGATCGCAAATAGTAGCAGCGATCGCATCTTCTATAATTTTTATATCCCAATCATTAAAGAGAATATGAGCCTCAATTTCACAATTAGCTAAATTCTGATTTACATAATGGAGACGTTGAATAAGTTTATCAATAGTTGCTTGTTCACTAACCCCTGCTATTCGCCGACGAGGCCCATTTGGTGCTGTTGGAGGTACGAATTGCTGTACCATGTCATGGGATATGGCACACAGATTAACCAAACCTTCTAATCTTTGTAATTCTTCCTGAGATTGAGTGGATTGTAAAATAGGTCGCAGACTATTAAAAATTATATTCGCTCGACGTTTTACCGCCAACGCATGATCGAGGGTATGGTAATAAAGATGTTTGTTTTGTGTTTCTTGGACGATTTCGGCTCGTACATAATTCTCTACTAATTCTACTGTTTGTGCAAAAGATTCTGGCTTGATCTCCCAACTGTCCTGTTTCATAAGCGACTATGTTGTTTAGCAATTCACCGTCGAGCAAAAATGAGGGACTATAAATATTTAAGATTGATCCCTCATTATTCATCCTTAAAAATTACCCTTGCCACATTTTCTCAATAATTTTTTCTGGTTGAATATCAGCTAAATTAGCTGTTGATGATTGAATAGCAACACAGTTTTCATTTTGAGGCATTATTTGACTATCCTGATTAGTTAGTAGAGCCAAAGTATAAGTACGAGTAGCTACCGCTAGTTGTAAAGCTGGATTATTATTACATAACACCAAGTTAGCACCTGCAATTATAGCTGCAATTTTGCCTAAATCAGGGGTGGCGATCGCTTTTATTTGACCATTTGCTGAAATCATCTTGGTTACCCAGTCTTGATTAGTATCTGTCTGTAATAAAACAATCGCTAAACCTGTTTGCCTTTGCTCAATATCTGCAATTACCTTTTGCCAACTTTGGATCGGATAAGCACTTTCTGGGTTATCTGATTCATCACACAGAACAATGTAACCGTTATCTTGTATTCCCAAACGTTTCTGTTCTGATTCTGCCCAAGCAATATCTTTTTGTGGTACATTTATACTAATATCGGGACAATTAGCAGTAATTCCCAACCCAGTCACCAGATCATGATACATTTCGGCTGTATATTGTTCTGATTTGCGGACAACAGGATTAGATAAGTACCAAGTAAAATCATCTTGAAAACCTACCCTGGTGGGAATACCATTGAGCCAAAGTAATAATTTAATGCGCCAGGAAGTTTTAAGACTAATAACAGCATCGTATTCGCGATCGCGCATTGTGCCAAGCAGATTAAGATAATCAGCAAAGCTATTGCGATCTTGGAAATCAAATACTAAAACTTCATTGACATTTTTGCAAACTCGATAAGCTTTTTTAGCTTCAGGTTCTACCAAAACATCAATTACAGCTTGGGGATATTGTTTTCTGAGAGTTTCTAAAGTGGGGAAAAAGAGAAGTTGATTGCCAATTCCGCCAGGGACGAGGGCTAGTATACGCATCCTTATAAAGAAGATATAGTCCTTATTTTTATCTGTGGACAATTTTAGTAGATGATAGAGCTAAACAGTTTTATTTTTAGGAAAACATCGTAAATGTATTTATTAATTCCCTCGGCTGGGATGGGTCGCCGTATGGGTAGCGATCGCAATAAACTTTTATTGGAATTATTAGGAAAACCTTTACTGGCTTGGACTTTGGAGGCTGCCAAAAACGCTAATAGTATTGAATGGATCGGTATTATTGGGCAATTAGAGGACTTTGAGAGTTTTAAGGATATCCTTAAACAGTTAAATTTAACTATCCCTGTAGAATTAATTGTTGGGGGGGAAACTCGTCAAGAATCGGTTTATAACGGCTTACAAGCCCTGCCAAAGGCTGCTAGTAGGGTTTTAATTCACGATGGGGCTAGATGTCTGGCAACTTCTGAGTTATTTGATCGTTGTAGTCAAGCTTTTGATCACTGTCAGGGTTTTATTGCAGCTATACCAGTCAAGGACACCATTAAAATAGTGACGGCAGAAAAGATAATTGCTGATACTCCAGATCGTCATAATTTATGGGCAGCCCAAACACCTCAAGGGTTTGATGTACAATTGTTAAAACGTTGTCATGCTCAAGGACGAGAATTAGGCTGGTCTGTTACCGATGATGCTGCGCTGTTTGAGAAATGTCAATTACCAGTCAAAATTGTGGAGGGGGAAGAAACTAATTTGAAAATAACAACCCCTGTGGATTTGGCGATCGCTGAATTTATTTTGCGTCAAAGAATGGTTCAGCAATAAAATTTTTTCTAATTTGTCTTTTAATGGGATCTCCAGATTTGCTATGTTTTAGGCTTTGTTGATTCTGTTTAAAATTTTTCTTAAATGCTTTTTAGTAGTTTAAAATAGGAGGGTTTTATAATTTAATTGACACTTGCTCTTAAGAATTTGGAGAGATCAATATTTTAATTGGTATGGGTAAAAGTTGGCTATCTTGTCTTAGCTTTATATTAGTTAGTTTGAGCTTTTCAACTTCTGTAGCGGGACAGGTTTTAAGTAATAAGAAACTGACGGTATCGATTGGGAATCAACAGTCTTGGACTGGGAGAAATGGGACAGGTAATCTTAGTTATTATGGATGTGATTATTCTCAGGATCAATGTATTTATTTAACTGGGGGAACAGTTACTTGTCGCAATGGTATTTGTTCTACGACTTGGAAGAATAAAAATTATACTTATGTTTTATCTTCACCTCTGACGGCTGCTAATGAGCGTGGTAAACCTAGTTCAACTTTGATTGTTTATTCTGATTCTAAAGTTATTTTGGAAACTAAGTTATTGCCTTTACCTTTTGATAATATTAACTATTCCCAGTAATTATAGGTATAGGTAATTTAAATTATTATACAACTAATATTTTTCTGGGTAACTGGTAGTTTGTTCCTTGATATATTTTGAAATTTTAATTATGATTCCTAGTATTTCAACTATAGATTTACTACAATTAGCTTCTGGTGATTTTTTATCATTACAGGTGTATAAATTTGTCGGTAAGCAGTCGGGAAAAAAAGCTTATATACAGGCAAACTTGCATGGGGGGGAAATTGTAGGCAATGCAGTTATTCATCAGTTAATTGAATGGTTAATCACCTTAGATGAATCTCAATTATTAGGGGAAATTTGGCTTGTACCTGTTTGTAATCCTTTAGGAGTTAATCAGCGATCGCATTTTTTTTCGACAGGCAGGTTTAATAGTTATGATGGGAAAAATTGGAATCGTATTTTTTGGGATTATGAGAAAATAGTTAAAGATTTAACAGAATTTGCTCAATCTCAACTTGAATTAGAGCCTGCAACTATTAGAGATAATTATTTATCTAAAATTAAGCAAGCATGGCAAGCAGAATTAGAAAGTATTAGGCAATTTAGTAGTGCGCCAATTAGTAAGCAATATCGCTATCAATTACAATCTTTGTGTTTAGATGCTGATTATGTTATTGATATTCATAGTTCTAGTAATTTAGGAATTAACTATACTTTTGGGTTTAAGGAAAGAAGTGATAGTACTAAGTATTTGTTGTTAGATTATGGTATTTTAATGGATGAATATGATGGTGATGCTTTTGATGAAGCTTTTTTAAAACCTTGGTTAGCATTAGAAACGGAGTTAGCTAATTTAGGAAGACCAATAAAATTTGATATTGAATCTTGGACGTTAGAATTGGGAGGAGGAATGGTTATGAATCCTATCTCAATTGCTAAGGGTTTAGCAGGAATTAAAAATTATTTAGCTTATAAACAGATTTTATCTTTATCACAACCAATTGAGCAAGCTAATATAACTTTAGTATCTAAAAGTAAAATAAAAAGTTATTACGCCCCTGCTGGTGGTATGATTCAAGCGAGATTACCTTTAGAAAGTAGAATCAATTCTGGTGATTTAGTTTATCAACTTTTAAGTTTTAATAAACAAGCAGCAATACCGAAAGTAATTGATATTTTTGCCGAAAATAAGGGAATAGTTTTTGATCTTTCCACTAACCACTGTGTTAATCAAGGTGAATATGTTATGGATATTTTAGAAGAGTAAATAATAAAATGAATAATCAAGAAATAAATATATTAGAAGATCAAATAACTACTATTCCCCTTGCCCCTGAGGGTTTTAAGTCGGGTTTTATTGCAATTGTAGGTAGACCAAATGTCGGTAAATCTACCTTAATGAATCATTTAATTGGACAAAAAATTGCTATAACTTCCCCTGTAGCCCAAACCACTCGTAATCGGTTACAAGGAATTTTAACAACCCCAGAAGCACAAATTATTTTTGTTGATACTCCAGGTATTCATAAACCACATCACGAATTAGGAAAAGTTTTAGTACAAAATGCCAAAACCGCGATTAAATCTGTAGATTTAGTATTATTTGTAGTTGATGGTGCTTTTGAAGCTGGTACAGGCGATCGCTTTATTGTAGATATTCTAAAGAAAGTTAATACTCCAGTTGTTTTAGGATTAAATAAAGTCGATTTACAACCCAATAATTATCAGTTTATTGATGATACCTATGCTGAATTGATTGCCGATACAAATTGGTCGACGGTCAAGTTTTCGGCAATTACAGGTACAGGAACATCGGAGTTACAGCAAACTTTAATTAACAAATTAGATCCAGGGCCATATTATTATCCTCCTGATTTAGTAACAGATCAACCAGAACGTTTTATTATTACAGAATTAATTCGAGAACAAATTTTACTCCATACTCGTCAAGAAATCCCCCACTCAGTAGCAATTACCATTGAAAAAATGGAGGAAACTCCAAAAATTACTAAAATTAATGCAGCAATTAATATTGAACGTAGTTCTCAAAAGGGAATTCTTATTGGTAAAAAAGGTAGTATGCTAAAAACTATTGGTACTGCTTCTCGTCAACAAATCCAAAAATTAATTGCAGGGGATGTTTATTTAGAATTATTTGTAAAAGTTGAACCTAAATGGCGACAGTCTCGTTTACGCTTGGCGGAATTTGGTTATCAAGTGGAAGAGTAATAAGTATATGTCAGATATCAAGATTAAAGTAAAATTATTTGCAATTTATCAAGAGGTTTTTAAGACACCAGAATTAGAATTAGTGTTTCCTGCAACAACTACTGTAGATAAAGTTTTAGATTTTTTAATAAAACAACAACCCCAGCTATCCAAATGGCAGACAGTTACACGTTTTGGTGTTAATTTAAAGTTTGTCGAAGCAGATACCCTTCTTCAAGATGGAGATGAGGTGGTTTTAATTCCTCCTGTTAGTGGTGGTTAAATAGCATTAAATGGATCAGCAACTTATTGATGATTTAAAACGCAGTGAAGATTATCTAGCTCAAAAAGTTAATACAAATCCAAATTATCATGATTTAATTAAAATTATAACTGTGGGTAGGGAAAAGCTACAAACACCTTACAAACCACTAATTAAACTTGTTAGCCCTTCGGTGGATTTAGTGGAGAAATTTAGGGTAAAGATAGAAGCCAATGAGATATTGCGATCGCTTTATTATTTTCAGGTAGTTTCCCCCATTCAACAGGTATTTGAAATAGTTAAAAACTGTCAGATAATTTGTTTAATATATAATTCTCAGCACAATATTAAACCACATCATCAAGAGTTAATTGATCTGGCAAAGCAACAAGATATTTATATATTAGTTGTTGTTATAAGCTCAAATATCGATCATCCTGATAATATTTTAGCTCAATGGCAAGCAGCACAACAATATCCGATAGATCAACAGTCAGTATTTACAATAAATTTCTCTAGTTTAAATAATGGAGAAAATTTAGATGTTTATTATAAAGTTTTAATTGATTTATCTCAGAAAATAAAAATTTCACCTCAAGAACATATAATTAATAACATCACTAATGAGATTGAAAATTTCTTTAAGCAAGAAACCAACAAAATAAAACAAACAATTAAACAGCTAAAGGAAAACTCAACACCCGAATTATTATCTGCTTCTCAAGCTGATGTACGTCAAGTTTTTAATAATCTTAGACAAGAGATACAGCAATTGCTGAGAAATATAAAACAGGATATCCAACAATCAAAGGGAGAATATCTTAATCCTTTTTTGCCCTATAGCTGGATGTTCTTGATGCAAAAAAATCTAGAGTTGTCTCAAGTTAAAATTGTTGCAGAAAAACAGGAATTATATTTAGATTTAGTTATACATAACGGTAAAAATACAGAATATTTTCATAGCTATATTTTAAATTTTTACCAAACACAAGTTCTTGCAAGCTTAGAGTCTCAATGGGAAAAAATAAATTATCAATATGGTGATGGTGGGTTACAAACATTGATCCATAAAATCAATTCGGAATTAGAAAATCTTAGATCACTATATCTTGATCCCATAAATTTACCAAAATTTAACTTACACACACAACCAAAATCCCAATTAGATTTAAATCAAATCATTAATTCTAATTGCTTAAAAGAACATACACGTATAACATTTGACTACAATTACACCCAAAGCAACTGGTTTCGTTTAATCATTTCAATATTAATTGGGTTAATAATTTATCTAGTAACAGACAAATATATTGGATTTTTTATTTTAATTTTTCAGCTAATTAACCTTTTAACAGGGCAAAATATTAAACAATTAAAACTAAGACAACATCAAAAAGAACTAAAACGCACTGTCGATAACAAATATCAAGTTTTATTGCGTTTAATAGTTGAACAGTTAAGCCAAACTTTAATTAACGATTTAGAATCACATATCCAACTATATCAGCAGCAAATAGATACCCTTGCTAATCAACTTCAGGGACAATCTGAGGATAATAAAACAAAAATTAATCAATATAAATCTAACATTAATAATTTGCTACAAGACCAAGCACAAATTTTAAACTGGCTAAATAAATGATGAGCTAAATTATGTCCTGTTTAATTATCTTATAGCCAATTAAAAAATTTTCTCATCCACTGGAACAAGTTCATAACCATGAATACGCCAGCTATAATCTCGTTGATGTTGGACAACAAAAATACCCTGGATCAAACTACCATCTTGATCCATAATCATAGCCACCAAAGCAGGAAAATCATTTACTAAAGTGAACCCACGAAACATAATAGAACGAGGTTTTAAAATAGCATGGTAATTATTACTAATCATTGCCATAAAATCCGTGCAATTAAATTTTCTTTGTATAGTTGGACTAGTCAAAGAAAAAGCTGTTTGGGGATCGTCTTGTTGAAAGGCTTGTAATTGCTTTTCAATTAGTTGACGAATTATTGCCTTATCACTTTCTGAAATATACATTGAACAATATTCACACTAAGGGAATGGATATGTTTTTAAGGCTAAGTTGTAGTCAATTTATTGTTTTACTGCGTAAAATTTCTGCAATAGCGAATTATCTATCAAAATGCACAAAAAGATTGCCTTTTACCTTTTTATCCTTGGTTACACTAAACCGAAAATTGTGAAACCTATTTACCAACTGGATCGATGATACATATTTAACCCTTAACTGCACCTGCTGTTAAACCCTGCACAATTTGACGCTGAAAAACCAGAACTAAAATTATTAATGGTAGAGTACCCAAAACTGTAGCAGCAGCGATCGGCCCATAGGGAATATCAAATAAGTTTGATCCTCCTATCTGTGCCGTAGCTACAGGAATAGTTTTCTTAGCCTCCTCTGTAATAAATGTTAAAGCAAAAATGTACTCATTCCAAGCAAAAATAAAAGTTAAAATACCAGTTGTAGCCAAAGCTGGTAATGTCATGGGTAGTACAATGTCAATTAACATTCCCCAGGTAGAGTACCCATCTATCTTGGCAGCGTCCTCTAGATCCTTTGGTAACTTTTGGAAAAAACTTCTCATAACCAAAATAGTTAGAGGTAAATTAATGGCTGTATAAGGAATAATTAAAGCTAGATAATTATTGCCTAAACCTACAAGTTTTATTATTTCCAATAGCCCTAAAAATAACAATACGTAGGGAAATAAAGTAACAATTAAAACTCCCACTAAAATCCATTTTTCCCCTGGTAAATTCATTCTTGTCAGGGCATAAGCTGCGGGTGAACCAAATGTAAGGCAGAGAATTGTAGAAACGCTGGCAACTAAAGCACTATTTATAACATAGTTGATAAAAGGACGACGGGTAAATAATTGAGTATAATGTTCAAAAGTTATTTGGCTTGGGAAATAAACATTAGGAATTGCTGCAATATCTTCATTAGGTTTAATAGAAGTCATTATTTGCCATAGCATCGGTACTGCAAAAAAAACCACTATTAAAATAACACTGATCCACAGCAAAAATTGCGAGAGGGATAAGTTTAATCCTGGGTTGTTGATTTTGGGTAATGACATGGATCAATATAAGGTATATAAAGTTGCTGAACTGATTTTAGAGTCTTTGAAAAATTGAATATATGGCGATAATATCTAACAAAGACGAGCTAGAAATTTTAAAATTCAGAATCTCTTTATACCTTATTTAATTTAGCTAAATTATAAATTAATTACACCCTATTCAAACATTTAACTAAGACAATTATCGAGCCTGATTAAACACTCAATTTTAGGGCATTTACAGGAACATCATCCCAAGAATTAACAGTCCGAATAGTGGCAACCCAACCATCTTGCTTCTGTGTTTGAGTTAGATTATTTTGCCAATTTTGGTGACAATCATTAGCTGCTGCTTGATCCATACAGGCAATACAGGCATGAACTAAACCGCCTGGATCAATTTGTTCGTTTACCCAAATAATAGTTTCTGTCATGATTTGGTTACCTATATAGAGATGTTGTTGTAAACTCAGCTATCTATAAATTATTTTCCCATAATCATTTACTTTTAAGCCGATCTTTGACATAGAAATACAAAGTAGGCAACACCTATAATTATAGGCATACTTATAGTTTAATTAGGCTTTGTCGCAATAATTGTCCGATGACGTGGATCACTAGGTATCGTGGTTTGGTAATTAAAACCTACTTCAGCGATCGCAGATTGGACATCAAAAGTATAGTAATCATCACTCCAAGGTTCAGTACTTTTCATCAAGGTAAATAAGACTGGAGGTAAACCTTGAATTACAGGCGAGGCTGGATTATTATCAACAATACCCAATACTCCCCCAGGTTTGAGAATACGCAGAATTTCTTGCAAAATTTCTTTAGTTGCTTGACGGGGTAATTCGTGGATGACAAATTGTAATGTTACTATGTCTTGGGAATTAGCAGCTAATCCTGTAGACTCTCCCAAGGCGTGTAACCATTGAGATATTTCTGACTCTGTGTCACTGGTTTGTGCTACGGCTAGCATATATGGAGATAAATCTAGCCCAATTGTGTTGATAGGAGTATTTTGTTTTTGAGTAAAATAACGATGGAGTGCCAAAGTTGAGATGCCTACAGAACATCCTAAATCTAGAATATTTGTAACTGTTGCGGGGGTATATTTTTCTAATATTTGATAGAAACTATGACGCAACCTTTGTTGTGCTGCTTGCCAAGTTATATCTTCATCTTTCCAAACTCGCAGTGCCATGGAATAAGTTGCTGAAGCTGCTTCAAAAGCTGCCTGCCAACAGAGATTTCCTTGATCGTAGGCATGGAAAGGTACTTGGTAATAGTCTGGATATTTTAGATCTTGATTGGTGATCGAATCCAACAAACTTTTAGCATTAGATTGTTCTAATTCTTGATAGTTTTTTCGCCAGGGAATACCATTTTTTTCAGCAGTTTTAATGATTACTTGTCTAGCTTGACGTTGCATCAGGCTGTATATAGGCTTAGTCTGAATTAAGAGGTTAACAAGACGAGAAAGAAAATCCTCCCCAGCCCAATCTGGTTTGAGTTTGTTAGTTGAAGTCACGGTAATTTACAATTAAGATTTTAGGAGCATTATATAGCAATGGTATTTAATGAGTTAAATATAGGCTGGTGATAATCGGGAAAAGTAAATTCTGTTTGATATAACTTATGTTTACAGAGAGTTGCCCTAATATTAATTGTTTAAATCCCTAATTAGAGGGAATTTTAGAGAAAAGCGCGATCGCGTCTCCTATAGCAATATCACACCTGTTTATCTTCTTCCTAACTTTGAATACTTTACACTGAGTGAAGGAAAGAAAATTGAGAAGATGGGTGTCGATTATATGCCTAGAAAAAAATTCTTGGTTGCTTTGTCGCTATTAGTTGCAATAATTACTATCATTGCCTCTCCAGCCTCAGCACAATTGCCCTATGTTCAAGATTTGGCAATTTATTCAAGAGTGTTACGATCTGTACAGGAAGATGCCCTAAATTCTGCTTGTATTCGCTTAGATGGGCGTTGTTTATTTAAATTGGCTGCAACAGATTCAGAAGTATTAGCCGATAGAATTAATGAGATTCAAAAGCGTTTTAGCCAAGTAACAACCGAGTATTTAGCCGATAGTAATCCTCAAGGGGAAGTTACCATTAGAGATAATGGAAATTTACAAGATATTTATTTAGAATTTAATGATAATCGCTCTGAACGTCTATTTACTGTTACCAATAGTGATGCTATAGGTAGTGATGTTGGTGTGCCAATTCGCGCCAGACAGTTGCAATCGCAGATTCAAGAGGGTTTAAAATTAGCTATTAAAGAGCGATCGCCTGAATTTTTACGCAAACAAATTATCATCGGCTTGAGTACATTTGCTCTTATTTGGGTGTTAAATTTCCCTTTAATTGAAGAAATTAATAAATTGCAGCATTCAGCACGGGGGCTTGCACCTTCTCCTAATTTAAAAAGTCTTTCTATTGCTGATCAATTAGCCCGTCGTCAACAGTGGAATTTAACCGAGATTAAATACCGTCTGTTACAAATATTTCAACTTTTAGTTTGGGGTGGTACAGCACTATTTATTTTAAATTTAGTTCCTCAAACAAGAATTATTCCTTTTTTATTGATTGCTGTTTTAAGAATTCCTTTTCGCATCAGTATAGTAGCAGCCCTAGTTTACATTTTAATTCGCTCAACCTTTTTTCTGATTGCTAAAGTTAGTGCAGCAGCAATTGAAAGTCAGACTAACGATTTAAGGGTTAATCAACGGGGAAAATTACGTATTAATACCACAACTAGAATTTTACGTAGTGCTGCGACAATTATCTGGTCTGGTATTGGAATTTTAATTGCTTTTTGGATTAATGGAGTTAACCTTGCGCCGTTTTTAGCTGGGGCTGGGATTTTGGGGCTGGGGGTATCATTAGCCTCACAGAACTTAATCAAGGATGCCATCAATGGTTTTATTATTATTTGGGACGATCGCTATGCAGTGGGAGATATTGTAGATATTGGTACAGTTAGTGGTTTAGTGGAAAATATCAACCTACGGATCACCCAATTACGGGATGCGGAAGGAAGATTAATTACTGTACCTAATAGTGCTGTGGAAATTGTCGCCAATCGTTCGAGTCAGTGGTCTAGGGCGGATTTAAGCATTCCTGTAGCCTACCAAACCGATATTGATCGGGCGATCGCAGTAATTCAAGAAGTAGCAGAAGCGATCGCCACAGATCCTCAATGGCAAGATCGAATTTGGGAATTTCCTAATATCTTAGGGATAGAACAATTTAGCGATCGCGGTATTTTAATTCGGGTTTGGATTAAAACTGAACCATTACAGCAATGGGATGTTGCGCGAGAATTTCGCCGTCGCATTAAGATTGCTTTTGATAAAGCTGATATTCCTATTCCTGTACCACAACAACAAATACTTTTGGAGAAGAAAAAATTATTTAATCAAGATTTATCTGGGATGAGGGATTGATTAGTATTCCCATCTGTTGACTAATTGATGTCTGGGTAAAGGGTAAAAGTAAAGGTAGAGGGTTAAAGGTTATACCATTTCTCACTCTTTAGCTCAAGAGATTAAAACTTTCAAATAATAGCATTTACTATTCTTAAATACCCTCCTCTCCTGACTCCTTTTATTCTACAAAGTCTCTTGTCCTAGTCGAGAGAGGGATTGATCAGTATTCCCATCTGTTGACTAATTGATGTCTGGGTAAAGGGTAAAGGTAAAGATAGAGGGTTAAAGGTTATACCATTTCTCACTCTTTAGCTCAAGAGATTAAAACTTTCAAATAATAGCATTTACTATTCTTAAATACCCTCCTCTCCTGACTCCTTTTATTCTACAAAGTCTCTTGTCCTAGTCGAGAGAGGGATTGATCAGTATTCCCATCTGTTGACTAATTGATGTCTGGGTAAAGGGTAAAGGTAAAGATAGAGGGTTAAAGGTTATACCATTTCTCACTCTTTAGCTCAAGAGATTAAAACTTTCAAATAATAGCATTTACTATTCTTAAATACCCTCCTCTCCTGACTCCTTTTATTCTACAAAGTCTCTTGTCCTAGTCGAGAGAGGGATTGATCAGTATTCCCATCTGTTGACTAATTGATGTCTGGGTAAAGGGTAAAGGTAAAGATAGAGGGTTAAAGGTTATACCATTTCTCACTCTTTAGCTCAAGAGATTAAAACTTTCAAATAATAGCATTTACTATTCTTAAATACCCTCCTCTCCTGACTCCTGACTCCTGACTCCTGACTTCTTGGTGCATTCGCTCTTTGATGGAAACCAACAAGTTAGCACAGCACCGCTCCTGACTCCTGACTCCTGACTCCTGACTCCTGACTTTTTTTATTCTACAAAGTCTCTTATCCTAGCCGAGAATTGGTATAACTAACTACTGACAAAATAATTCCTTGTCCCTTTAGCATCCAAAGCTGTTGCCAAGCGGTTTAGAGCCTGTACATAGGCTGCGGTACGAACATCAATATTTAAATTCTGAGCAATTGACCAGGTATTTACCGCTTCTGTCTGCATTTTGGCTTGTAAGCGTTGATTTACTTCTTCTAAAGTCCAATACCAACCGCTACGATTTTGCACCCATTCAAAATAACTAACGGTAACTCCCCCAGCATTAACTAAAATATCGGGGAAAACATAAATTCCTTTTTCTGCCAAAATTTTATCAGCATCAGAGTTTATTGGGCCATTGGCTACTTCAAAGATATATTTAGCCTGAATATCAGCAGCATTATCGGCAGTAATTTGATTTTCTAAAGCAGCAGGAATTAACACATCCACATCTAAAGCCAACAATTCTTGATTGGAGATTACCTGATGTTCTACGATACTGCAAACACTATCTTGACAGTAGGCTGCTTTAATTTGGCGACTTTGATCTTTATGTTGCTTAATGCTAGCAATATCTAAACCCTGGGGTGCATAAATGCCTCCTTGAGAGTCACTAACCGCAACTATCTTATATCCAGCCTTAGCTAGTAAATCTGCCAAAGTTGCACCCGCATTACCAAAACCCTGAATTGCAACGGTGGTTTCTGTGGGGATTAAATTAAACTTGGGTAACATGGTTTCAATTACCGTAAATGCCCCCATAGCCGTAGCCGTATCCCTGCCTTGGCTACCACCCAAAGCCAAAGGTTTACCTGTTACCACTCCCCTAGATAACTGACGTTTTATAGTACTGTATTGATCCATCATCCAGCCCATAATTGTCGCGTTGGTATAAACATCAGGGGCAGGAATATCAATATCAGGGCCAATAGCATCAGCGATCGCATCTATATAACTGCGACTCAATCTTTCTAATTCTGCCTTGGATAATTCTTTAGGATTTACGGTAATACCGCCTTTTGCCCCACCAAAAGGTAAATCTAGTAATGCACATTTAAAGGTCATCCAAAAAGCCAAAGATTGGACTTCATCTAAACTCACGTTGGGATGATAACGCACACCCCCTTTGCCTGCACCCCTAGTATCGTCGTAGCGCACCCGATAACCTGTAAATACTTTTAATCTACCGTCATCCATCCTCACAGGAATTGCCACACTTAAACTGCTTTTAGGATATTGTAAACGCGCGATCGCATCTTCGGAGATGTTTACGTGTTTTAAAGCCTGTTCTAGTCTTTTACTGGCATCTTTTAATAAGGATACTTGGTTATCGTCTTTTGCTGTTGTTCCCATTGCTAAAACTGACCTTTATAGTCTCTTTATCTAGGATTACAATACTATTTTATTGATTAATGGCTAATAGCTAATAGCATAGGGCTAATAGCTACAAACCAGCTAATTTACATTTAAAGTATTTTAAGTGATTACAGTAGGTTCATTACGTTGAGTATATTGCTGTATTTGGGCGATTTCCTCGGCTAAATCGATCAAAGGTTTTAATGCTTGCTGGGTATCGAGATTATGTTTACTAGCATTTTGTTCGTAACTTTCTATATATAATCTGAGGGTTGCACCCTTTGTACCTGTACCAGAAAGACGGAAAACAATACGTGAACCATCTGTAAAACCAATGCGAATACCCTGGTTTTTACTCACACTACCATCTACAGGATCGCTATAGCTAAAGTCGTCGGCATATTTGACTTGATAATTACCAAATTGTTTACCTGGCATAGTATCAAGCATACTACCCAAACGATCCATTAATGCTGTGGCACGTTCCTTGTCTACTTCTTCGTAGTCATGACGGGAATAGTAATTACGCCCGTAAGTTTTCCAATGATCTTTAACGATCGCTTCTACGGATTCCCCCCTAACTGCTAAGATATTTAACCAAAACAATACCGCCCAGAGTCCATCTTTTTCACGCACATGATTTGAACCAGTGCCAAAGCTTTCTTCACCACAAAGAGTTGCTTTATCGGCATCGAGTAAATTTCCGAAGAATTTCCAGCCTGTAGGGGTTTCGTAACAACTGATATTAAGTTTATCCGCCACTCGATCCACCGCTTCACTAGTAGGCATCGATCGCGCTACTCCAGATAAGCCGTTTTTGTATCCTGGTACTAAAGTTGCATTGGCAGTTAATACCGCTAAACTATCGCTAGGTGTGACAAAAAAGTTATTACCCAAAATCATATTGCGATCGCCATCCCCATCGGAGGCTGCACCAAAATCAGGGGCATCAGGGGCAAACATAATCTCTACTAAATCATGGGCATAAACTAAATTAGGATCTGGATGTCCTCCACCAAAATCTTCTAGCGGTACTCCATTTTGTACTGTCCCCGACTCCGCACCCAAGCGTTTTTCAAAGATGTCTTTGGCATAAGTCCCTGTAACCGCGTGCATGGAATCTATGCACATTTTAAAGTCGTTTTTAATCAGTTGGCGAATACTGTCAAAATCGAATAAAGACTCCATCAGGCGTGCATAAGGTTCGACGGGATCGATCACCTCCACACTCATTTCTCCTAAACGGGTTACTGTCAATTTATCTAAATTAATATCATCCGCTTCTAGAATTTGATAACTATTAATATCTTTGGACTGTGCATAAATTGCTTCGGTTACTTTTTCTGGCGCAGGTCCTCCATTAGTAATATTGTACTTAATTCCGAAGTCTCCGTCTGGGCCTCCTGGATTATGACTAGCCGAGAGAATAATTCCGCCATAAGCTTTATATTGACGAATGATTGCTGAAGCTGCTGGAGTTGAAAGAATGCCCGCTTTTCCCACTAAAACACGCCCGATACCGTTAGCAGCAGCCATTTTAAGAATAATTTGAATTGCTTCACGGTTATAGTATCGACCATCACCCCCTAAAACTATGGTTTGACCTTTGACACCTTTTAAAGAATTAAAAATTGCCTGAACAAAATTCTCTAAATAGTGGGGTTGTTGAAAAACTGTAACTGATTTACGTAATCCCGATGTTCCAGGTTTTTGATCCGAAAATGGAGTTGTGGAAACAGTACGTATGTTCATAAAATATCTCAAGAATAGAGTTTTAATAACGTTGCTTTAAACTACCTACCTATTCCTAATTGCATCACTATGATAAAGTGTTGCGTAGTCTACTGCTTTACTAAAATGCGATAAACATTAGGAAATTATAAAGATATTTTACAGGTCAAGCGATGCCTTTATAGTTAAATAAGTCTCTTGCTGGGTTTATCTTCCATACTTAGTGGTTATGGTAGCCTTAGCCAAAATATGATCTTTAATTAAAAACGCCAATTTCGCCCCAGTTGTCGTTTGATCAGCAGGTATTTGAGCAACATCTAAAGCATAAACACTCAAAATATAATTATGGGGTTTATCTCCCAGTGGTGGACAAGCCCCTCCATATCCCTGAGTCCCAAAATCGGTATATCCTTGTATACTTCCTGGTGGAAGCTTCGGGCTAGATCCTGCATCCAAGGCTAAACCCTCAATAGTAGCAGGTATATTAAAAACTATCCAATGCCACCAGCCAACTCCCGTAGGGGCATCTGGGTCAAAAAGGGTAACTACATAGCTTTTCGTCCCTTTGGGTGCATTATGCCAGCTAAGTTGTGGAGACATATTATCTCCTTTACAGCCAAATCCTTGATAAATTATTGATTGGGGCATTGTTTCCCCTGGTTGAAATTGCTCACTTTCTACCGTAAAAGTAGCTGCGCCTAGAGGTAAGGTAGTAAATGCAACGAAGCTAGAAGTGATGATTGGCAATAGGTAGGGACGCATAATTGAATTTAATTATCTGACACACGGAATTCCCTTTAATTATCTGTAGTTAGTAGGATTTCCTTGTATCAGTTTGGTTCAATTTTCAGCCCGATAGGTTCTAATTTAATTTATAGTTGTAATAAAGCGATCGCTTATAATGTAATTGATTTATTTTCTGGCGTATATCGTATATATATCTAAGGGTTTTCATACGCTATCTTCTTGATAGTTTATTTGTGAAAAACCTTGACTTTTTAATAGCTTAATTATTTTCTGCAATCTATTATTAATATTATGAACTTCCATAACAATTTGTTGTATTTTTGCCCAGTATTCCTCTTTTATTCCTTCAATTACGTCTAACTCTGCTTTTGCAACATCTATTTTTAAAAGATAGATTCTCTCTATGGATTGTTCTGCTATTACTTGTGATAGAGTTTTATATTTCACATTCAACTTTTTCTGCCTTCAAGGCAAAATTAATTAGTATATTACTCACCAAAGATAAGAAAGGTTCAGGGAGATATTTAATTAGATTTTGAGGCGCAGGTAAATCTGATACATTATCTTTGAGGATTTTGATAAACTTTTCTTTCTCTGATAAATATGGATAGATACTAGAAATTGCTGTGGCGTTGGGATAGTAGGTAAATTCTATATTTTGTGCTTGTTTGCCTAAGCCAATTGGAAAAGTTTTGATATTATGAGAATTATATTTATCTGCATTTAATTTTAAGGCTTGAAATATCTTTGGTATTGGTTCAAAGGAACATATTTTAGCTTTACCTTTGGATATATTATTGATCAGCAAGGAAAATAACCCAATATTTGCCCCAACATCAAAAACTGTACTTGTCTCGTTTAGCGTAATACCGTATTTTAAATAACTTTGTATTTGCTCGTATAATACTTTAACTTCTCCTGGTTGAACACAAAAAACTTCTTGATTATTAGGTAATAAAGTTGTTGGTAAGTTCTTTTTCATTTTTTTAGTTTACTTTTATTATTTGAATTACTTCGATAATTTTCTCAACGCAGAACGTTATAAAGGTGTATTTGCTATATATGGCAATTATATTGTTATCATCCTCTTTAAATACTAGAAAAGAGCGAGATATTTAAGACAGATTAGGCTAGCAGCTTTTGTATTAACTTAATAAATCTTGTTTATCCTTCCAGTCAATTTTTAAAAGTGACATTAATTTATAGTTGCCAAATTTTCTTTTAATGATTGCTCAATAATATCCACCGCCATTTTTAAACCATTAGTATTTTGTATTTCTTGTTTTATTTTCGCTGCATTAAGACGATAAATATCATTACTTATTACTTCATTAATTACTCTACTAATTTGAGCAACACTGGCATTACGACTGATAACTTTTCCTGTTTTTGTCCATTCAATTCTTGCAGCAACCCCTGGTTGATCATGTGCTATAGGTATTGCCACCATCGGCACACCGTTAGTTAAACACTCTAAAACTGTATTCAAACCAGCATGAGTAATACAAAGACTTGCCCGTTTTAATATTTCTAGTTGGGGTGTATAGGCAAGAGCGATCGCGTCTTGAGGCAATTTATTTAAACTATTTATGGTTTTTGGTATTTGTTTATTTCCTAGGGATATAATTAGTTGATAATCTTTAAAATTTATACAAGCTTGAGCTATCTTTTTAAATATACTATATACAGAATTTTGCAAAGTTCCTAATAAAGCGTAAATAATCGGTTTTCCATTTAACTTTTCATAGGGAAAATCAATATGTTGACGAATTTTAGGATTATTAAATGGTGCAGTGAAATAAAAATTGTTAGTTAAATATGGGCGGGGAAATTCAAAACTACTTGGCTGTTGTGAAATTGTTGCTATATCTGACCAAAGGTTAGCAATATAATTTTTATCGAAAGCAGATAAGTAGGGAGGGATTTTATTTTCTTCTCTATATTTTTTAATTGAGTTAGTTATACTAATTGATTTTAAGGTTATATATAAATATCCAGCGTAATTTCTTAATATCCCTATTTTAGAATAATTAGGTTGCCATCCTATCAATGCTGGCGGAAGATTACGACTTGGATTTAACATTAGTGCGTTACAAATATTGATCATCGGTAACTGCACATAATCAGCAATAGTTCTACCTTCTATTACAGATTGATCGATTAATAAAGCATTGCATCCAACAGATTTTATTTTATTTGGTAGAATATTTAAATTTAATTTTGCTAATATTTTCATTACTTCTATATAGTAATCATTAGCTTGCCAACCTGAAAAATATGACAATGTTTGTAATTGAGAATCTATTATTTCTCCCTGCTTTTTACTACAAATAGGAATTGTTTTAATCCCTAACTTATTAATGTAAGAGAAATTATTGCTTGTGTGATAATTAAATAATGTAACTTGATGTCCTCTTTGTTTTATTTCCAAAGCTAAAGACAGCATGGGATTAAGATGTCCTGTTAATGGTGGACAAATCAATCCAAAATGATAATTCATTTTATTTATGTTACAGTGCGACGTTTTTTATAGTAAAGCGTAACTACTTATAAATCAAATTATTTTCTATTAGTAATAAAAACTTATAAATTGCATGGCTAAACTTTTGAAGGATTAACTTGATAATAGTTACGAAAACGCGCAGCAAAACGTGAGGAAGATTGATAACCGCAAGCTAAGGCTACTTCTGATACTGTATATTTGTTTTCCTGTAACAATCTCATGGCTTTCTTCATTCTTTCTTGAGTTAAGATTTCACCAAAGTTTAAATTATAGGATTTTAATTGACGTTTTAATGTAGATACACTGACGTTTAGTTTTTGCGCCACTATAGCAGTAGACCAAGGTAAAGATAAATCCTGAGCAATTATATATATAATGTGGGTGGGTAAATTAGGATTAATAAGCTGGATAAATTCCCCTTGCTGTTGGAAGATTAGTAAAATAACTTCTATAAGACGATGTTGATGAAGATAGCAGTTATTATCTATGGCATTATCTATAATATTTTTTACTAGATAGATAAAAGATTGTTGCAATTGAGGTGTCAGAGGAATATCTAGTTTGATTTTGTTACTAGGTTTATCTGAAAGATGATTTACTAATTCAGGATAAGCTTGTTTAATTCTGGTGATTAAATTGTCTGCAAGTTCTAAAACTAATGCTATATAATTATGGGAATTAGAATCAGGTTGATTAATTACATCTAAAGCAAGGTATCGGGGTACAAAAAACAAATCTCCTGCTTGAAAAATATATTCTTCCTCACCTAAATAAATAGTTTTAATACCCTGTAAAACTACTACAATTATCGGCTGATCTAATTTTATATTGCGCAAACACTGTTGATAACGCACAATAAGCTTAGTCAGAGTTGCCAACTGTTGAATTGATACCGCTTCAGTAACAATTACAGTGTCTGGTTTGCAGCTATTAATTATACTAAGTAGTTGCTGTTGAAAATAAAGCTTTCCATCTGATGCTTTCATGCACCTGATTATAGCAAAGAAGATGAGTCAAACAAGCGATCGCCGATTATTAAGCCTTAAAGTGATTTTCTCATCAAACCTCTAATAACATTATCCTTGACCATCAGTAATTTAGAAGCTTCAATTAAAAGCGATCGCATATCTTCCAAATTCATTGTTTCTAGAGATTCTTCAAAGATCCTCATCTTGAATTCTTGTTCTAAACTTAAATCTAAATCGAGGCTAAAGTTCGGATCAGGTAACATAATTATAAGTCTCCGTGAAAAACTATAGTAGTTTTAAATTAAACATTCCTTCGATCTGTCATAGTTAAGCAGCTAAACGGTATAATATTCCCACTGATACATAACTAAGGAAAGCAAATAATAAATAATAATCTGGTGCAAAAAATACACAACATTTTGCGCCTGAGTTGCTAATTAATATTTCATTGGTCTAACTAAAACTATAAATTTTTAGGTATAAATACTTAAGAAAATATCTAATCAGTTTTTATGTAAACTTTGTTGAATTAATAGCTGCCAGAATTATTTACTTACAAACTTACTTCTTGCTTTCTTTTGATAATATCTAAATAAGATATAAGTTAACTTCTATCAGAAGACATACAATGTTAATTTATTTTGTTAACTATTTACTTTTTGTCTGAAATACTTTCAATAAATATTAAAAACAAATTTCCATCTCAAGATAGATTAGATAATAACCCGCAAAGACTAAATGATAGCTAGTTATTTTCACTCTTTAGTTAGATACCAGTTAATTATATACAGTGTTATTAATTTATTAAAAGTATAAATAAAGACTGAGGCAAAATAATGTTATCTAATAGATTAAACAACTGGTTTAAATCTTCAATCCGTATAGTATTAACAGTTGTAGTATGCGGTTTACTCTTTATTTCTAATACATTTGTAGCCCAAGCAGACACTAATACTAGTAGTCCTACTGCTAGCAGACAAAGTGATCCTAGAGAAGGAGAAGTTAGCCTCAATAAAATTCAGGCTAAAACCGATGCTGTTGCCAAATCTAACCCCAGAGGTATTGAGGAAATCACTAAAGAAGCTCAAAAAGGATTAAACGCTGTGCAAGGCGGTGCAGATCTAGATAAAATGATTTCACCTGAAGATGCTCAAGGTGCAACTACAATTGAAGAACAAGCAAATAACCTACTTGATAATATAGGTAGATAAGCAATTTAATCGTATTATAGCCATCACAACTTACCTTGCAAAATAATTCCTGACTGTTAAACTCTGGTTATGAGAAAAGTCAGGAATTTTTGCTATTAACCTAGAAATAATTTTCAGCAGCTTAGTTAATATGAGTCTACCAAATTCTTTAGAGAATCTTATATCATCTGTAATTGCTACGGTAAACAGTATAAATCAAACCGTAGGAGAACAAGTACATGAATTTGTCGAAAAAACTACAGTATCTACAGGTGAAACTTTAGCTTCAATTGCTGCTAATCCTTTAGTCACTTCTCTAGATAAGGTGATTGGTTTAACTGGGCTGACACCTTTTTTAGGACAAGTAGATGCCAATAAGATTCAAGCGACAGTAAACCAAGTTAAAGCAAGATATCCTCAAGAAAGCTCAAGTCAAATTGCCCATCGTCTAATTGTCGAAAAGACTTGGCAAGGGGGGCGTTTAGGGTTGATCACTAATATAATTCCACCGATCGCAGCGTTATTTTTAGGTATAGAATTGATCGCCACTACCAAACTGCAAACTGAAATGGTGTATGAGATTGCAGCAGCATACGGCTTGGATTTAAATGCACCAGCTAGAAGAGGAGAAATATTAGCTATCTTTGGTTTATCTTTGGGGGCAGATGTTTTTAAAACAGGCTTAAGTTTTGTAGAAATCATTCCTGGTATTGGTGCGGTTGTTGGGGCTTCGACTAATGCAGCCTTGTTATATGTATTAGGGCAAACTGCTTGTCGTTACTATGAAAATAAATCACAACCACAATCTATCCTAGAACAAAAAGTTAATTACGATTGGCAGATAGCTTTGGAGCAGACTAAAATTATAGATTGTATAGTGACATATATGATCAAAGTTAGCTATCCACAACAAAACTGGGGAGAAATTTTACCTGTAGTCAACACAGTTGCTCCTGATCGCGTTGAAGCTATTAAGTCTAATTTAGAACAACCTCAATCGTTAGAAACTCTCTTAAATCAATTATCTCCTGATTTTGCTCCTTTGGCTCTAGCTAGATGTTACGAAATTGCTAAATCGAAAGGCGAAGTAACTATTGCCGAACAAGAAATTTTAAATCAGATTGCCATTAAGTTTAATTTAGATTTGTCTAAGTTACAACAATAAATAAGTGTTTTAGCAATCATGATGAGGGGGTCGGGACGCAAAACCTTATTTACTAGCACCATCTCAACTTTTTAATATTAATCTCAATGAGCGTTCTCCCATGTACCATTTTAATTATTGATAATGATTTTGCAGATCGAAAAATACATTGTCAATATCTAAGCCTGGAAACAGCTAATGACTATCGGATATTTGAGGCAGCATCAGCAGTAGAGGCTTGGGAATATTTAAGATCAATTCAAGTTGACTTAATTGTAATTGATTACCTACTTCCTGATCTCGATGGTTTAAAGTTTATTGCCCAATTAAAAGCAAAAACCAAGAAGATGCCATCAATGATTATGTTAACTGGTTTTGGCAATGAGGCGATCGCAGTAGAAGCTATGAAAGCAGGTTTTAGCGATTATTTAGTTAAAAGCACTTTAACTTCAGAAGTTTTAATTACTGCCGTCAATAAAGCACTGCAAAAAGACTATT
This sequence comes from Chondrocystis sp. NIES-4102, assembly GCA_002368355.1. Lineage (NCBI taxonomy): Bacteria > Bacillati > Cyanobacteriota > Cyanophyceae > Chroococcales > Chroococcaceae > Chondrocystis > Chondrocystis sp. NIES-4102. Next base: position 3,126,490 of record AP018281.1, read on the forward strand.
TACAAACCCTGTTAAATAAAAGTCATAAGCAACAACAGTTAATTGCTGAAATTGCCCTAAGAATTCGTCAGTCATTAGATCTACAGCAAATATTGGATACTGCCGTCCGAGAAGTACAAATTTTACTCAACTGCGATCGCGTAGTTATTTACCAATTTGAGCCAGATATGAGTGGTAAAGTGGTAGCAGAATCAGTAAAACCTGGGTGGAGAAAATCTTTAGGCGAGAAGATTAATGATACTTGTTTTAGAGATCAAGGTGCAGGTAGATACACTAGGGGAGAAACTTTAGCTGTTGATAATATTTATCAATCTCGACTATCTAAATGTCATATCAAGCTTTTAGAGCAATTTCAGGTAAAAGCTAATGCTGTCGTGCCAATTTTACTAACCTCTTCATATTTACCTTCTGGAAAAGGTAATCTTTGGGGACTATTGATTACTCATCAATGTATTAGTAGTCGTAACTGGCAGTCAGATGAAATAGAATTATTAGATAAATTATCAGTCCAATTAGCGATCGCTATTCAACAGGCAGAATTATTAAGCAGTTTACAGCAAGAATTAGATAATCGCCAGAAGTTGGAAGCCCAAGTGAAACGATTAGCTCAAGTTTTAGAAGCATCTGAAGATTATATAGGTCTTGCAACTGTAGAAGGGCAGATAATCTGGAATAATCCTCGTTTGCAACAGTTGGTTAATTATAATCAGGATATTAACTTAGATAAACTCTCGATTGCCGATTATCATCCTTCTTGGGCATTCAAACTAATTAAAGAACAAGGTTTGCCTACTGCACTAACTCAAGGTAATTGGTTGGGAGAAACCGCTCTTTTAAGGGCAGATGGTGAGGAGATACCAGTTTCCCAATTAATTTTGGCTCATAAATCTTCAGATGGCAAAATTGAATATATATCCTTAGCAATGCGAGATTTAAGCCAACAAAAACAAGCGGAGGAAGCTTTAAAAGCAAGAGCAATTGAGCTTGAATGGCTAAATCGGGAATTAACAAAAATTACCTCTCTACTTAAAGAGCGTAATCGAGAATTAGATAGCTTTGCCTATGTGACTTCTCATGATTTAAAAGCACCCTTGAGAGCGATCGCCAATTTAGCTACCTGGTTGAGCGAAGATTTAGCAGGACAAATACCTGAAGAAAATCAACAGCAACTTGCCCTTATGCAATCTCGCGTAAGACGGATGGATGGTTTAATCCAAGGTTTATTGGAATATTCGCGTGTAGGACGCAAAAAAAACCGAGCAAAAGTAGTTGATGTAGCCAATTTGCTAGCAGAGATTATTGATTCTATATCTCCTCCTTCAGGGTTTAAAATTATTATTGCCGAATCTATGCCTATAATTAAGACTGATGTACTATTATTGGAACAAGTGTTTTCTAATCTAATTAGTAATGCCATCAAATATCATCATTCCAACTCAGGCACAATTACAATTGAGGTAGAAGATATAGGAGAATGCTATCAGTTTGCGATCGCTGATGATGGGCCTGGCATTTCACCTAAATATCATGAAAAAATCTTCGAGATCTTCCAAACTTTACACGCACGGGATGAGATTGAAAGTACAGGTATTGGTCTATCGATTGTTAAGAAGATAGTGGAAGGTCAAGGTGGCAGTTTGATGGTTAAATCTGATTTAGGACAGGGAGCAATATTTTATTTTACCTGGCAGAAAGATGTTTTAACTATGGATTTATCAGAGCATACCGTAAATTTATTACTTCAATAGTAGGGTTAACTAACTATTAGATGGGATAAAGGGCAGAGGCAGATTGAGTAATTATGTACTGTCCTATAGCTTTATTCCTAATCGCCTTAATAATAAGTCTGATGGGCAATTGAATATTCTAGTAAACCAATTGCAGGGGCAACATTTATATATACAATTACTTCACCGTCTTCAGGTATTGCAACTTGCTTGTTACCCCGTAAATTTAATCTCAAACTGAATTTATTTTAGATAAGTGTAGTTATTTAGGGTACTGGCGTAATTTTGTAACAGTTTTTGGGATTCTTCCAAAGTAATAGTATGATTCTGCAACGCAGTTTCTGTGCGACGGCGCATAGTTTCTAGCAAGTCTTCGCTATCATACTGTACATACCCTAAGACTTCCCTAATAGTGTCTCCCTTAACCAAAGATTCCACTTTATAACCATTAGGGGTAATTCTAATATGTACCACGTTAGTATCCCCAAAAAGATTATGTAAGCTGCCCATAATTTCCTGATATGCCCCAACTAGAAACATACCTAAATAATAAGGACGTGGGTTAGGTTGATCAGCAGATTCTATAGGATGTAACTCCAAGACATTTTTAACCTCCTTAAGGTCAATAAATTGATCCAATTTGCCATCACTATCACAAGTAATATCTGCTAAGATGCCTCTGGCAGTAGGTTTTTCATTCAGACGCTGGATAGGCATAATAGGAAAAAGCTGTTTAATCGCCCAAGCATCAGGTACAGACTGAAAAATCGAAAGATTAACATAGTAGGTAGATGACATAATTTGAGTTAGATCCTCAAAATCATCAGGTACATAATCACAGTTATCAATGATTGCTGCAATCTTAGAACAACAAGCCCAGTATAATTGTTCAGCCATCGCCCGTTCAGCTAAACTTAAATATCCAAAGTTAAATAAACTTAAGGCTTCCTGTTTAAATTCGATCGCATCGTTGTAGCTTTCTTGAACATTAGTCTGATCGATGGATAAATATGTATCCCAAAAATTACGAATAATCAAAGAAGCACCCTCTGATGGTGCATCAGCAATTAAAGTTGGAACAGTGCTAGTTCCCAAAACATCAAAAATCAATACAGATTGATGGGCTGCGATCGCTCTACCACTTTCACTCACAATTGTTGGTACAGCTACTTGAGCCTGCTCACAAGCATCTTTAATTTGTGCCACAATATCATTAGCATAATTCTGCATATTGTAGTTTTTAGAAGCATGGAAGTTAGTTTTAGAACCGTCGTAATCTACAGCTAAACCGCCCCCCACATCAAGATATTGCATTTTTGCACCCAACTTGACTAACTGAACATAAATTTGGCTAGCCTCACGGATGGCATTTTTAATTACACCAATGGCAGAGATTTGAGATCCAATATGAAAGTGTAATAATTGTAGACAATCGAGTTTATTAGCTGTTGCGAGTTTTCTTACTACCTGGAGAATCTCAGTAATTGTTAAGCCAAATTTAGCGCGCTCGCCTGTGGAATTACCCCATCTGCCTATGCCCTTCGTATCTAATTTGGCACGTACTCCCAAAATAGGCTCAATTTCTAATTCTTGGCTAATTTCCAAGACTAAATCAAGTTCTTGAGGCTGTTCAATAATGATTAATGGTTTTTGCCCCAGTTTGATAGCTAATAAGGCAGTTTCGATGTATTCACGATCTTTATACCCATTGCACATTAATAAGGGTTGAACAGTATCAGATTCCGATTCTAAACTTGCCAAAGCAATAATTAATTCAGGCTTAGAACCTGCTTCTAAACCAAAGTGATAAGATTTCCCGTGATGTACTAAAGCCTCAATCAAATGACGATTTTGATTACATTTGATCGGAAAAACCCCTTGATATTTACCTGCATAATCATAACGAGCGATCGCTTGTTCCATACAACCTTGTAATCTCGTCATTCTGTCAGCTAAAATGTCAGGAAAACGAATTAATAAGGGCAACTCAAGATTGCGCTTTTTTAAAGACTCTACCAATTCAGCTAAATCGAGACAACTATGATCATTGCCTTGAGGGGAAACAGTGACATTACCCAGTCTGTTGATTCCAAAATATGGTTCTCCCCAACCTTCAATATTGTATAACTTGACGCTATCTTCTATTGTCCAGTCACAGATTACTTCGCCGTAAAACGACGAAGCCTGCTGTGACCGTTGGTCCGAATTATTTTCCGATATAAATTCCGAGTTTACTACTACATTCTGGGATTCTGGAGACAACTGACTTGATTTAGACTGGCTATTGACCATTAGGCTGCAATTAAAACAAAATACATATTACTTTAATTAATTTAACTTAATTCTTTGATTGATCATCTTTAAAATGCGCCTGAAATATAACACGATACAAAAGCAATAAAATCCAGATTTTAAAAGAAAATGGTAAATTAGATTAGTAGAGATGTAAAAAATATCTTAAGATTGACAAGTAAGAAGTTCAACTTTCTTAAAAACTTACTATTTGACAAAAATATAAATTAGGGAGAATATATATGGCGCTCGTCCCAATGCGTTTGCTTTTAGATCACGCTGCTGAAAACGATTATGGTATTCCTGCGTATAATGTTAATAATATGGAGCAAATTATCTCCATTATGCAAGCTGCTAATGAAGCTGATAGCCCTGTAATTTTACAAGCTTCTCGTGGTGCGCGTAGTTATGCAGGTGAAAATTTCTTACGTCACCTAGTAATGGCAGCAGCAGAAAGCTATCCTCATATTCCCATCGCTATGCACCAGGATCATGGTAATAGCCCTGCAACTTGCTATTCTGCAATTCGCAATGGTTTTACTAGCGTCATGATGGACGGTTCTTTAGAGGCAGACGCTAAAACTCCTGCAAGCTTTGATTATAATGTTAACGTCACTGCAGAAGTAGTTAAAGTAGCTCATGCAGTTGGTGCTAGTGTAGAAGGTGAACTAGGTTGTTTAGGTTCTCTCGAAACTGGACAAGGAGAAGCTGAAGATGGTCATGGTTTTGAAGGAACTCTTAGTAAAGAGCAATTATTAACTGATCCTGACGAAGCAGTAGAATTCGTTGAACGTACTCAAGTAGATGCTTTGGCTGTTGCGATCGGTACTAGTCATGGTGCTTACAAATTTACTCGCAAACCCACTGGCGAAATTTTGGCTATTAGCAGAATTGAAGAAATTCACCGTCGTCTACCTAACGTTCACTTGGTAATGCACGGTTCTTCTTCTGTACCTCAAGAGTGGATCGATATTATTAACGCAAATGGTGGTAATATTCCTGAAACTTACGGTGTACCTGTAGAAGAAATTCAAAAAGGTATTAAGAGTGGTGTTCGTAAAGTTAACATTGATACTGACAACCGTTTAGCAATTACTGCAGCTATCCGTGAAGCAGCTTTCAAAGATCCTTCTAACTTTGATCCTCGCCACTTCCTCAAGCCATCTATTGCATACATGAAAACTGTATGTCTCAGACGCTATGAGTCCTTTGGTACTGCTGGTAACGCTAGTAAAATTAAGCAAGTTTCTCTTGAAGACTTTGCAGCTAAATATGCTAAAGGTGAATTATCATCTTCTGGTGCTAATAAGAAAACTGTTTCTGTGTAAATCAGTTTAATTAATTAGGTTTAGATAATAAATAAGTTGATTGATGAGTGGTTGTTTTAACTGCTCATTTTTTTTGTTCTGGTAACGAAGCTATATTGGGGTGTTACAAAATTCAGCTATTTGTTTTTTCTCGCTACAGGTGAAACGAAGAATATTTTCAAGTTGAATAAGACAAATTTTAAGCTTCTCTATCTTTTTTATAATTGTTTCAGTCTATATTATGTTGTTGAATATAAATACTTTTCTCAGGCTGTTATGTCGCTACAACAGAAATTATAAAAATGAATCTAAATCATTGTTTTCTGTTAAATTAAAAGATGGATTGATTTTTATAAACAGTGGCAAAACTAAAATCTCCTTTGTAATCGAACATAATGATAGACTATGGCAAAGTCTTTGTTGTCGAATGGTTCAAAAGAATTTCGTTCAGTTGACTCAATTGTCCGCTTACACAACTCTATAATATGAAGCTGCAAGCATTTAGTTAAAGTTATTTTAATTGTCACAAATAATTTTTATACTTGATTTAGTTGGCTGTAATTTAGTTAATACAGGTAATTAAACTAAATATAAAATATGTTTTATGAATTTGCCATTATTATCAGTTTACTATCTAAAAGATGAGTGATTATTTAATCTGAGCATTTTTTTAATTAATGTTTAATGTTACGTGTTCAGCAATGCTATCAGGATTATGCAAGCTTATTATTATTTTAATGAGCTTCAACAGATTTATGATTGTTTAATCTAAGTTATTATTAGAGCTAATTTATAGATTCCTTCCTCAATTTGAACTTCAGTTAATTCTGAATATCCGAATAAAAATTCACCTTTAGTTTCAGCTTCTAAATAATAAATTTTAGTACTAACTAAATCTATATCCAACTTGGCAGCACTTGTTATAATTTCTTGGTCAGTTAATGAACTATCAATTTTTACCATTAAATGAATTCCTGCATTCTCCCCAAAAATTGTAACCCTTGTCCCAAAATATTTGATTAAGGCTTGCACTAAGGTTTGACGACGGCGATCATAAAGATGACGCATTTTACGAATATGACGTTCTAAATGACCCTCTATAATAAAATCAGTTAACATTTGTTGTTCAAGTGCGGGAGTATGGCGATCTGCTAACCACCTAGCACTAGCAAAAACTCTAATTAAGGTTTCAGGTAGAACTAAATACCCAATGCGTAGGGAAGGAAACATGATTTTACTAAATGTTCCTAGATAAATTACTACATTATGGCGATCAAGTCCTTGTAATGCTGGTATAGGTCGTGAGGAATATCTAAACTCGCTATCATAATCATCTTCAATGATCACTGTTTCGGTTTGCTGCGCCCAATTGAGTAATTCTAAACGACGTGTTAAAGATAATACTGCACCTGTAGGGAACTGATGGGAGGGAGTAATATAAACTAGTTTGGGTTTAGGGAGTGTAAATAATTTACTAATAATTAAGCCAGATTGATCAACTGGTATGGGTAATAAATGGGCTTGTTGCATTTGAAAGATGCGTCTTGCTGCTAAATAACCAGGATTTTCTAGTGCGATCGCTTGACCTGGAGAGATTAGTAAACGTGTGATTAAATCAAGTCCTTGTCCAGATCCGTTAGTTATTAAAATTTGTCCTGGATGACAGTTAATAGCTCTTACCGTTTTAAGATAGTTGCAGATAGCTTGTCTTAAGGGTTGATGTCCTAATAAATCTGTCGAGTAACCCAGTAAATTTATATTATTGCAGTGACGAGCAAATAATTTGCGCCAAACTTTAATAGGAAACTGCTCAAGAGCAGGACTGCCATAACGGAAGCTAATTGGGGAATTTAATTCGTTTATGCCTGGAATATTTAATTTAGTTAGATTTTTCCCATAATTTGATAAATTTAAGGGCAAAGAAGCGGTTTTAAGATTATTGGTAATTGGCTCTAGTTTTAATAAATTATCAGGAAGTTCGGCACTAACAAAAGTCCCCGAACCTATTATTGTTTGTAGATATCCTTCAGAGATTAACTGTTCGTAACATTGAGTAACTGTTGTACGAGAAATATTTAATGATTGAGAAAGCGATCGCGTGGAGGGGATTTTTTGCTTTGGTAGGATTTTTCCCCCCAGAATTAATTGACGCAACTCTGCATACAGTTGACGGTGTAAAGGGATAGAACTATTGGCATCTAAATTGATAGCTAAATCCATAATGATTCAAACTCAAAAGTGGACTGGTATAAAAATAGGAAATTGGCTATTGTCACAGCCTATTTGTTGAATATATTTTGATACTTAGCATTCACCTTTGAGGCTATTATTTATGACATTTTCTAAGACTCAACGCAATACCGTTAAAAGAGCATCTAAAAGAGGTAACTATGAGCGCGAATTAGTATATCAAATTTTAGATGAAGGTTTAGTGTGTCATGTCGGTTTTGTTGTCGATGGTCAACCCTTTGTAATTCCCACGGCTTACGCAAGAATAGGCGATCGCTTGTATATACATGGTTCTCCTGCCAGTAGAATGTTAAAAACTCTCCAAAATGACATAGAAGTATGTGTCACAGTAACTTTATTAGATGGTTTAGTTTTAGCACGTTCAGCTTTTCATCATTCTATGAATTATCGCTCGGTGGTAATCTTTGGTAAGGCGAGTAAAATTGCCAATGAAGTTGAAAAATTAGCAGCACTCCAAGCTTTTACAGAACACATTTTACCTAATAGATGGCAACAAGTGCGATCGCCAAATCCTCAAGAAATGCTTGGTACTTTAGTACTGTCTTTGCCAATCAATGAAGCTTCTGCCAAGATCAGAACAGGAGATCCCTTAGACGACGAAGAGGATTATCAATTAGCTGTGTGGGCTGGTACATTACCTTTAGAGTTAACTCCTCAACTACCAGTCCCTGATCGTTTATCGGCAACAGTTGCCATACCTAATGATTTGTTAACTTATAGTCGCAAAAGAGGTGGTGGTAATTAAAGGTGTGATGGGCAGATAGCTTTTCTAAATAAATAGTAATGTAATGAATTTAGAAAATCATATTTAGGAGAAAATAATTACACATTTTTTTAGCTTGATCTAAGGCTATAAGTTTATTATGTACCTACATGAATATCCCTTACCCTAACTGGTACACAAGCATGAGTCATTTGGGCAATTTGCATCGGCTCACCTTTACCACACATATTAGTCCCACATTGAACTAATTCTGATTGATCACCTAAAGCATCAACACTATTCCAAAAGTCAGTAGTCATGCTGTGATAGGTTACATTTTTAAGCATTCCTACTATTTTCCCTTTTTTAATCTGCCAAAAAGCATCACCACCAAATTGAAAGTTACGTCTTTGTTGATCGATGGAATAACTACCAATGCCATCTATAAGAATACCTTCTTCGGTGTCAGCAATCATTGCTTCTAAGGAGGCGGTATGGGAATCTCCACTTTTACCAGGCTCTAAGCCCAAGTTAGGAATACGTACCATCGGTGTACTTGACCAACTGTCTGCATAGGCACTACCGTTACTACTATCACGTCCTAAACGATAAGCAGTTTCTCGATCTGTTAGATAGTCATTGAGAATACCATCTTTAACTACATACCATTTTTGGGCTGGTACACCCTCATCATCATAAGCCATCGTACCTCTTCCGTGAGGCTGAGTGCGATCGGCAACAAAGTTAACCCAAGGGGCAGCATATTGTAGTTTGTGTAGCTTATCGGTGGTGGCAAAGCTTGTACCTGCAAAGTTGGCTTCGTAACCGTAAACACGATCTAGTTCGGTAGGATGTCCTACAGATTCATGAATGGTTAAAAATAAATTACTAGGCTTTAAAATTAAGGTTGTTTTACCGTCGCTGGTTAATTCGCTAGCGTGAACCTTTTCAATTGCTTGTTGGGCGACCCTTGCCACATTACCCAATAAATCATCCGCATCAATATGTTCATAACCTATATTAAGAGGTGGACGTTCATAACTTCTACTTTTAGCATCTCCCAGTGCGATCGCTGTACACCCCATTCCTGGAAAACTACGATAAATGGTTTGTTCGATCATTGAACCGACGGTAGAAGCAAATGTTTGTTCTTGTTTAGTGAAACTTAGGAAAGAATAAGCTTTTTTAATACCTTGATTTTCGTAAGCTAGTAATTCCTCGTTAATTTTCAATAGTAATTCTGCCTTAGTAGACATTGATACTTCAAAAGGATCAATTTGAATAGGTGTAATATATTGATCTTGATAAGCTGCAACTGGGGCTAATTTTACTGGTTCAAGTTGAGTTAAACGACTTCCTTTTGCAGTTTCGATCGCAAGATCCACAACTCTTTTAATTTCGTCCCTAGTAAGACGGTGGGATGCTACAAAACCCCACGCACCGTTAAGTAGTACTCTGACTCCAAAACCAGAACTAACATTATCAGTTAAACGATTTAAAGAGCGATCGCGCGCTGATAAACTTTGCTGACGATAGTTGCACAGACGAATATCACCATATTCGCAATTATTTTGTTTGATTAATTCAATGGCTAGGTTGGCTAATTCTTGCTTGGTAATGTCTATAGAAGCTTGGATCATTATAAGTTAGAGATAAAAAACTTGATTTAGCTTTATTTTAGACAAAAGCCAACTAATTTAGTATTGTTAATTGATATTTGTGAATGTTTTGCTCTGTTTCTTTCTATATAACAGGCTCTAGAAAGTATTCTCCCTCATTAGGATTTATAAGTCTCAAAATTTACTATTAATCATTTCAATCAGTAAGTATATTAGGCTATTTAGATATATTTACGTAAGTAAAACTAACCAAGTGAAAAATATTAAAATCTTGTATCTAAACCTGTAAGATATTAAATAGATAGTTTTATTCCAGAACACAACTATCTTATAACTGCTTGATATTATTGATGTTTCAGGTATTTTCAGGGAAATTCACAAATTATTTACATAACTATCGCAATAATTACGTAAACTTTATACCATGTCCACATATTCACGGATATACTAAATTTATGAACTAAGAAACGCCAGTTATTTCGTCATCATTCAATCATTATATAAGTAAATTCATGGAAGATATTAATAACTACATCACCTCTATTCAACAAGAAGTTGTGGCTGAAGAAAAAACAGTAAAAGTTGCAAGATTGATTATTTTGTTAATTAAAATTGAGAAGGAATTAGCTACTGTTAAGGAAACTTTATCGAAATTACAAAGCCACCAGCAGAAATATAATCAAAATTCTCAGCTATCAGAACAAATAGAGCAAAAAATAGCTACTGTTAATCGTCTTTCAGATAAAATTAGTAAAGCTAGGCTGAATTTGAATTACTATTTTATTTAATATATAGATTAATCATTAGAAGTTTAGGTGGTGTATCAAATATCATTTTTTGTTCCTCCTGTAAGCAACTATTATTAGTAATAATTTCTGCTACTAGTTGATAACAAGCCCAAAACATTAAAATTAATTTAAATACAAGGACGAATAACTTAGCGTCTATAATTGAAGGGTCGGCATAGCTAACCCTTTCTTGTTTTTTGAATATATCTATATTTATCATACAGTACTAATTACTAGATAATTAAAGATTGAAGCTAATATGTCTTTAATATTTATAAGTGTTAAGAAAATGATTTAATGAATAATAGAGTTTATCTTGAAAGTAAACGAAGTATAATTAACTTTGATTGTCTGCTATAACTAGGTTAAAATAAAGTGCGATCGCCTGTTATACTAATTTTTTCCTATCTAGTTAAGACTTATAGATTGCATAATTTATTAACCCTGAACAATCAATAATATTCTGTTGAGTTTGTTGTCTAAATTATAATACTAGATACAGTTTTCAGAGTTTTATTTATTGCTCTAAAATATTTTAATTTTCATTTTAATTTTTGTCTAAATGAGCAGAGATATATTGAGAATTTGCTGTGCTGATTTAATCAAACAAGAATTTCATATTTATCTAAAATAATTATTACGAACATCAGCAATAAAATATCATTTGCTAGTAATTAAATTACTGCCATATCCTAGATACTGAATATTTCATATATATCTATTAAAGCGTTTAATTAATCTTAATTTTAATTAACCATAAGAAAACCTATAAATTAAGATTTAAAGATTATCTTGTTTTAGCAATAACTATAGCTAACGTGGTTTCAAACATTTATAGTTATAAGTTCTTAACATCTTATATCTAAAAGCTTTGAGCAAAAATCTCCAAAATAAATTGTTGACGAACAAATTTCTGTGATCATTCTCACCTTTAAATAGTAAATAGGTTCACTATAGAACATTATCAAGAAGAGATAAAGTAAATCTATTAATAAATAAAGAACTAATAAACTTCTTTGGTTCATTAAAGCTATTTACTCAAAAAACAGAAAGAAATAAAATAATTGCGATGTTAGTCAACAAAAATACTTTTAATCTAAAATCTACAATTACCGATGATTGGGGTGGTAGCCATAGAGTAGTACTCGATCTAGAAGCACTATCTACTGCTAAAGATTGGAAAGTTGGTATTACAATTCCAGAAGGTTATAAAATAGATCAGATTTATGGTGCTCAATTAACAACAGAGGGAAATAAAACCTATATTTCGGGAGTTAGTTGGAATAAATCTTTAAATCAAGGTGATAAAACCGATATTGTTTTAATTGTTGATGAAGGAAGCAAAAGTAAATCCGCTCCAATTAAACCAGAATTTTTATTTGCAGATTCTATAAGTACAAGTCCTAGTTCTAGCAATTCTAGTTCTGCTTTAGATGTAGACGGTAAAATAGTAGAAGATTGGAATGGAGGATACAAATTAGAATTAGATATAACAGCAAAAGCTGCTGCCAACAATTGGAAATTAGATTTCAATCTACCCTACAAAATCAGTGCAGCCTATGGAGTAGATCTAATAGATAAAGGCAACGGCAACTACAGCATAGATGGACAAAACGACCAAGTAAACCTTCAAAGCGGACAATCAATCAAACCAATATTGATTATCAACGATGGTGGCAAACAAGCATTAATACCTCAATTCAATAGTTCAGGCTCACCTTCAACACCCACCTCAACTGCACCCGTCACCATACCAAATAACGAGGGGTCAATAGTCGGACAAAGAGGCAAATTCGCCTATGGAGAAGCATTACAGAAAAACTTCCTCTTCTACGAAGCCAACCGTTCAGGAGATCTAGGCGCAGATAACCGTCTCGAATGGCGTTCAGACTCCACCCTCAAAGATGGTAGCACCGTCGGTCGTGACCTAGAAGGCGGATATTTCGATGCAGGCGACCACGTAAAATTCGGTCAACCAATGGCAGCCTCGATTAATATGTTGGCATGGGGTGGTGTGGAATATAAAGATGCTTATCAAAAATCAGGACAACTAGACGAATTACTAGAAGCAGTAAAATGGGGAACAGACTACTTCCTCAAAGCCCACGAAACTAGCAATGGCAAAACCAGTAAACTTTGGGTACAAGTAGGAGAAGGTGGTAGTGAAAACGATCATGGTTATTGGGGTTCACCCGAAACAGTAGAACAAAATACCACTCGTCGAGCCTTTGCTATCGACCCATCGCGTCCTGGTTCGGATGTAGCAGCCTCAACTTCTAGTGCTTTAGCAGCAGCATCTATGTTATTTAGGGGAGTGGATAATGCTTATGCCGATAAACTACTCACCAATGCTAAACAACTATATCAATTTGCCGAGACTTATCAGGGCAAATATTCAGATTCTGTACCCCAAGCCAGTCCTTTCTACACTAGCTGGAGTGGTTATGGTGATGAATTAGCTTCAGGGGCAGCTTGGTTACATAAAGCTACAGGAGATAAATCCTATTTAAGCAAAGCAGAAAATTACTTCAAAACTAAAGTTGGTGGTTTAGGTGATTGGTCTTGGGCTGTGGATGACCATTCTTATGGTGCTGCGGTAATTTTGGCGCAAGAGAGTCAAGATTCTTTCTTTAAAGGTCAGGTCGAAGGGTGGTTAGATAAATGGATTAATGGTGGAGGTAATATTAAGTATACTAGTGGTGGTTTTGCCCACCGTGCCTCTTGGGGTTCTGTGCCTGTAACTGGTTCTGCTGCTTTCTTGGCTGAACTGTATAATGATACGGTCAAGCAGGATAGTCGTTATACTAAGTTTGCTACTCGTCAGGTGGATTATATTTTGGGTGATAATCCCAGAGGGTTTAGTTATATGGTGGGGTTTGGTAATAATTATCCTCAACGAGCGCATCACCGAGGTAGTGCTGGTTCTGTGCCTTTAGATGGTAGTTCGACTCCTAATGAGCATATTCTTTATGGTGCAATTGTAGGGGGCCCTGGTAGTGCGGATGATTACTCTCATAATGACCGTCGTAATGATTGGATTACTAATGAGGTTGGTACTAGTTATAACGCGCCTATAGCTTCTGCTTTGATTCAACAATATGATAATTTGGGCGGTGATCCTCTATCTAATTATCAATTGGATCAGTTGATTGGTGTTGATGCTAATGGTGTTGGTGTTTAGTTTTTCCATCAATTAGTTTTTGTTAATTAAGGCGATATCTTATCGCTTTTTTTTATGATTAATTAGCAACTATTTTCTTGAGTAATATATAGATGTAGAGTTTTTATCTTGGAGTCATTATATTTGTTAGGTAGACGCGCAATAAATTATTTTGTGTATTGAAATTGGGGTTGGATAGCTTGAGCTAAATTAATAATTATTTAGTTTAACTATTCAACCTGAGCTAGTTTATTAATCATCTTGTTTAGGATGGAAAATCTCAGATTAATCATAATTTAACTATAATTTAGGCAAAAGTATTATATATCATAGCTTTAATTGTTTTAATTATATGCCATTTAATGTTAGTCATATGAATAGGAATTTACTTTAACTTATTTAAATAAAATATAATATAAAATTTCTGTCAGATTCAATGAAAATCCGTAAAAAACCTACTATTTAATCAGAAAAATGGTTAATTATTGGTGTAATTGGTTAACTAACTATAGTAGGAGAGTTTAAGAGTAAAAATTATTCTTTGTTTTATACCTCTACGTTGCGGTGTGGCTTATTCCGTCTATACAGTTGGAAAAAAGTATTGGAAATAAAGTGGAATAATTTTAGATAAATAAATCTTAGATAGCTAATTCTGTCTTGAGATGTCCTTAATTAAGTTTAGTGACAACAGATATTTAATACTGGATAATCTATGAAACATCCAAAATTTAAAATCTCTCTAGCTAACAATTAGTAATCAGCCATAAAAGTTCAATCATGCCCTTTCCATCCATAGAAGACCGTAGTTTCCGTTCAATGAGTGAATCATCACAATTAGATCTCTCCATAGTTGTCCCAATTTATAATGAAGCCGACAGTGTAGAGAGATTAATTAGTGCGATCGCTCTAGCTGCAAAAGAAACTCAATTAAACTATGAAATTATTTGTGTAGATGATGGTTCAAAAGATTGTTCTACCGCAGTCTTAACTGACATGGCTAAAAAACGCGTAGATCTTAAGGCTATTATACTACGACGCAACTACGGTCAAACTGCTGCAATGGCTGCAGGGTTTGAATTGGCTAAGGGAAAAGTAATTGTAACTCTTGATGGTGATTTGCAAAACGATCCTGCTGATATTCCCATGCTCATATCTAAACTCAATGAGGGATATGATTTAGTTAGTGGATGGCGTAAACACAGACAGGATGATGCTTTAACAAGGCTACTACCTTCTAAAATCGCCAATATTATTATTGCTAAAGTTACTGGTGTAAGGTTGCATGATTATGGTTGTTCTCTCAAAGCCTATAGATCAGAATTAATTGCGGATATGAATCTTTACGGTGAACTTCACCGCTTCCTGCCTGCACTAGCATATATTGAAGGTGCAAGAATTACTGAAGTTCCAGTACGTCATCATGCTAGACAATTCGGTAAAAGTAAATATGGTTTAGGTAGGACAATTCGGGTAGTCATGGATTTAATGACAGTTTTCTTTATGAAAAAGTTTTTAACTCGTCCAATGCACGTGTTTGGCTTGGGGGGAGTGATTTCTTTGGCGACGGGGATAGCTATGGGCATATATTTAACTATTGTTAAATTGTATTTTGATCGGAATATCGGCGATCGCCCTTTATTGATTTTAGCTGTACTATTAATTTTGACAGGAGTGCAGTTATTTTGTTTTGGTTTAGTAACCGAACTGTTGATGCGTACTTACCACGAATCCCAAAGAAGACCTATTTATCGTATTCGAGATATTTTTGGTAAATAACTAACTGGTTAATTTATTATGTTTTAGGACGTGACTTTATTTTTGCTGACTGCTGCTTGGTGTCTCCAATATTCCTTGGCAGATTTTATTAAACTCATTCTCAAGGTAAACGCTCGAAACTCAGGTTCGATGCCTTTTAGCTGGAATGTTTCTGGTTCACCCCAATTAACGTTAGTTAGACGATTGGCTACAGTTTCAGAAATAAGAACAGTGTTAGGTTGAGCGACACTTTGCAAGCGCGAAGCAATATTAACTACTGTACCAACTGCTGTATAGTCCTTTCTTTGTCCTCCCCCAAACATTCCTACTACCGCTTTACCTTGATGAATACCACAGCGCATTTGCAGGGGGGGAATCTGCTGATTAATTTTTGAGGCTTTGGTTTGCCAACGCTCATTAAGTTTTTCTAGATAGTAGTGCATGGTTCTAGCCGTTGCGATCGCTTTTTTAGCCTGTTTTGGACAAGATAGAGGTTCTGGTGCGCCAAACATCGCCATAACCCCATCCCCCATAAATTTATCTACTGTACCTCCTAAATCGAAGACAGCTTTACTCATAGCTTCTAAATATTCATTAAGTATTTCTGCCAAAAGTTCCACTTCTAGGCGACTAGATAGATTAGTAAAACCTACTAAATCGCAAAATAAAACAGTTATTCGACGTGGTTCGGGGGTAAGATCTAGAGATAGTTCTCCTCTGGCAGCTTTATTAACAATTGTTGCAGGTAAAAAACGTTTTAAAATAGACTCAGTTAAATAAGTATTTAATTCTCTAACTTTTTGTTCCTTTTTATATAGTAATTGCGCTTGTTTTTTAGTAGTTGCGTACAGTTTTGCCTGTTGTACAGCGATCGCAGCTTGAGAGGCGACGGATTCGGCTAATTCTACTTCCGATTTAGTCCAATTTCGAGGCATACCTGATTGTCTTAGGGTGATACTGCCAATAATTTCTTCTTCTACAATCAATGGCACAATTAATAATGCCCTAGCCTTAGAATGCCACGCTAATTCATAACGAGCAAGATTACGCTGCTTTTCTAAATCCGTCGAACGAACAGTTTTTTTTGTATATAACAATGCTTGTAAAATCGGATTTTCCCCTATCGGTACAACAGAACTAGTTGCCTGTTGCCAATCTGGAGAATCAGGAATAATCTTTTGTACTTCATGGGGATTATATAAACCGACACATTTAACAAAGCGATCATTTTTTGTCCAGAGTGAGAGAGTACAACCATCTACTTGTAATGCTTCCCCAAGTTCACGAGCGATAGCAGCAAACATGACGGGTGGTTCTAAACTAGAGCGAATTGTAGCGGTAATACGGTTAATAGTTGTTTGTCTTTGGGCTAATTCTTTAACCTGTTGATGGATCAAAACTTGAGAAATAGCGATCGCAGCTTGCTCGGCAACGGATTCGGCTAATTCTACTTCCGATTGAGTCCAATTACGAGGCATACCTGATTGTCTTAGGGTGATACTGCCAATAATTTCGTCTTCTACAATCAACGGCACAATTAATAATGCCCTAGCCTTAGAATGCCACGCTAATTCATAACGAGCAAGATTACGCTGCTTTTCTAAATCCGTCGAACGAACAGTTTTTTTTGTATATAACAATGCTTGTAAAATCGGATTTTCCCCTATCGGTACAACAGAACTAGTTGCCTGTTGCCAATCTGGAGAATCAGGAATAATCTTTTGTACTTCATGGGGATTATATAAACCGACACATTTAACAAAGCGATCATTTTTTGTCCAGAGTGAGAGAGTACAACCATCTACTTGTAATGCTTCCCCAAGTTCACGAGCGATAGCAGCAAACATGACGGGTGGTTCTAAACTAGAGCGAATTGTAGCGGTAATACGGTTAATAGTTGTTTGTCTTTGGGCTAATTCCTGAAACTTTTCTCCTAATAACATCTGGGAGATAAATAAGCTAGCTTGGCTTGCCATCTTTTTAACTGCTGCTATTTCTTGCTCTTGCCAACAATCAAATCCCTGCAATCGATGTAAATTAATCGATGCAAGCAAATTAGGATGGGAAAATAACAAAATTGAAATAGTAGAGTCTATATTAATCGATACACAAGCCTGATAATTTGCCAGTTGTCCACACCATGAGCCTACTTGATATTGATGAACAACAATTAGTTCTTCTATTAACAATTGTGAATGAGGTATAACTGTGGACTTTAATGTATCCTCACTCAGTTGAGCTATTTGGGGCGCAAGTGTCTCAGAGAAAAAAAACTGCTCCGTATTATACTTTAATTCACTAAAATGCAATATAGCAATGTCGATATTGGGCAATTGAGCTACAGTGTTCACAATAGCCTGAGCCACCTGTTTCCAAGATAAATTATTCAATAAATTACTATATTCATAATTCATAGCGAAGTATGAAGCCTATAGAGTTTAAGATAAGAAAATTAATAAATGAGGAAACCAAAACCTAAAAAAGTCATGGCATATCAATATTGTTCCCAAATAGGAAGCAAAAATATATTGATCCAAATCCCTAATTACAACAATTGAGAATAACCAAGTTTATTTCTTATTAATGACTCTTAAATATCCTGATAATAACGTCGAGCGTAGTATCGAGCTAAGTGTAGAGACTGCCACAAATGAAGATACTCAAGCAATTAGCTTAATCTTAGCTAAAAGTTTTTATAATTTTCCTGAATTTGCTCATTGGATTTATCCTTTTTTACAATTTACGATTAATGAAGATTTACGATATCGTTTACGTTCTCACTCCCCATTATATTTCTGTCTGGTTGCTAAGTTAGATCAAGGAAATTATCAAACAACTACTCAGCAGACGAGTCACTCATTACTCCGTTGTAAAACGACAGAGAGAGTACGGACAATTGGTCAAAATCCCTATAATTCCAACTTAATTGTAGTTGGGACAGTAGAAATAGCTTTACGTTCTCCCTCCGTATGGTCTAGTCATCTTCAGTATCCTTATATTTCTAATTTAGCAGTTAGAAAAGAATATCGTCGCTTGGGTATCGGTAGTAAACTTTTGCACAAATGCGAGGAAATTGCTCTAAATTGGGGATTTAAAGAAACTCGCCTTCATGTATTAGATAATAATAACTCGGCTAAACAGCTATATAAAAACAATGGTTATCAAGTTTCATCTACTGAAACAAATTGGAGTAATTTATGGTTTGATTACTCCCCTCGCTTGTTACTAAAAAAACAGATTTCAACAAATTAAAATCATAATATTAGTTTGATAATTTTGATGCTAAGTTTGGTATTATCTGCTAAAGTTTTAGGCTTGGGGTGGGTAATGGTAATTAAAGAGTGAAAGAGCAAAATAGCGATCATAAGTTTACAATTGACGAACTTCTATCACGATTAAAAGCGCAAGAACTATTGATAGTTAACCCGCGCCGTAAAAATGGTCTAATAGTATACAAAAAATACCATGCTGAATTTGTTGGCCCTGGGGCTATTGTTGGGGGGTATTTTGATACTGATGCGATCAATTTGATTGCTGTTGGCAATATATCTTTAATATCTCCTCAAAACTCTCAAGAAAAAAAACAGGCATATAAAATGCGCAGACAATGGGTAAGATTAACTAAACAAATTATCGATAATCCTGAACCAACAGAGAGGGCGCAGGTAATTCTCAATCAATTTGAACACTGGTTTGATATGGAAACTGTAGGTAACTTGCCTGACGAAGCTTTTGCATTATTGGTAGGTGTTTTACCCCAAACCATTCGTAAGGTACGTAATATTGAATTACTTTAAATACTTGTAAGGGTACGTAATAATTCAAATATATATATATTTTTTTTGTAAATAAAGCTTTAGCCTATATTTTTGAGACAAAGAACCTAAAGCTGTAGCACTTAATTAAATCTACATCTAAAAACATAATTTGGGGTAAATTATTTGGGGCGGATAGTAAACCTATTTTAACCATCAAAGCTGGCTATATTGTGAGGATTGAAACCAAATCAATTGAAAGTTAAATAACAGATTGAAGAACTGCACCTGATCGAGATGTGATTACTTTTTCAGAAACCTGTAGTTAACCATATTCATGGATTAATAGCAAAAGATATTTTAAAATCTCTAGAACAATAATAATTGATGATTGTTTAAAATAATTGGGTAACATTTACGCAAAATAGCGTTAACTTCTCCCATAGGTAATGATTAGCAACTTAATTTATTTAAGACTTCTCTAATCAATCTAATTTTGAGTTATTAACGCTAATGCTTTCTACTGAAAATTAAGTATATATGTATATCTAAGATTTAAGTAAATTACTCTATTTAATTGCTAGCTATAGTTTCAGCATCAACATCAACAACAGTATCCTTGGTAGAAGTTTCTGTTGTTACATTTTTACTCTCTTGACGAGCTTGTAGCTTATTCATAACCATTTGAGATAATTCTGTGAACAATAAACCTGCAAGCATGACATCATCAATTTGTCCGATAATAGGTATAAAATCTGGTGCGATATCGATGGGGCTGATGAGATAGATAACTGTTCCGAGAATTACTAACCAGCGATACTTAGGATGGCGGATTGCAGTGCGATACCAGTCGTACAAGGAAGATATAGAAAATTTCATGTTGCTATTGTTGTCTTGAATTAACTGTCTTAAGTTTGACAGATTTTTATTGAAATTTCAGTGTGGATAACCTTATATAATTATTTCGGTATATACGATTAGGAGTATTTAAACAAGATCTGAACAATTTTAAGGGCAATTTGTCTTTTAAAAGTATTGTTAATCAGATAGTTATTAAATAAGGCGGTGATTAGCAAGATTTTCCCTGGTTGTTTGATGTGAGGAATTAAATAGTTTTGATTTAAATAAAATAAACAGCAAATGATGCTAATTTTTGGCAAATTAGGCAAGGGTAGAAAATTCCAAAAAGTAAGTAAAGCGATCGCCCAAATTATAAATATGATTATTTTTAATACCCAAAAAAGATTATTGGATGTTTTTAAAGGTAATTGTCTGAGGATTTGTTCCATTAGCCAGTAATGGGCATTTAGTAATCTTTGACATAATTGGGGATTATCCCATAAGTTTTGCTGGATTTGTTGGGCAATATAACCTTCTAAACTAATTGAACTACGAATAACTGTTAGATATTGTTGCTCGCTCAATAGATAATTAGTACTAAAGCTTAATGACGATCGCTCTATTGAGGTAAACTTTGATTGCCAATAGTTAGCAGCATTTGATTGTATTTCTAATGGTGAATTAATTAGGGTGTAGTAACGTAAATTAGCTAATTTAGCTGCCTCTAACTGGAATTGCTGATCTTTAGCTTTTAAGGATTCTATTTGCTGTAGAAGATCAGCATTGAGCCGAAAAACTATCTGATTAGGAATAGTTAAGCGACGGTGAATATGGCTTTCGTTGATTTCTATACAAGAATTTAAAATTTGATTAGTATTAGGTACGGAATAATTCACTGTTTGGCAATCATAGAAAGCATGAATTTAACTAAACCATGCCACTGCTGTTCTCCTGCGCTGATTGATTGTTCGTGTAATTGTAATAATTGCTCGCGATCACTTCTATATAAGATTGCTTGGCAATAGCGATTGATTATTTTGCCATCTAATTGTAGTGACGTCTGAGCATAGGTACTATCGATAATATTCTGAGGATCACAGGAATTGTGTAAACTGCGATCGCGTCTATCTAAGGATATTTTACGTTTATTTAACTGCTGTAAAATGTTTACAAAGCAGCGATCTTTTAGTAGTTGATTTACTTGAGATAGTTGGCGCGATCGCTTGTCGCTATAGGGTTCGGGAAGTCTAGTATTAATTACCTCCCAATCGCTGTTATTCTGGCTCAAAATTGCCAAATCTCGCCTAACTTTATTTACCGATGCCCGATTATATAATTTGGAATTAGGATCTACAAGCAGAAGGCAATAAGCTAATTCTAGTTGACGACGCAACTGTAGGTAATGATCTTTTAAGGATGGATGAATAGTTGATTTATTTATATATTCACGGCAAAGATAGTAGATGGCTTGATAGGTTTGCCAAGGAATAAAAATTTCATCGACAATCTCATCGACGATCACAGTGCTAATCTCAACGGCAGTAATATTATTTAGTAAGTTATGATTCATCAGATTTTTCTGGCTGAGAATTAACAGGAGATTGTTGTGTCCAATTATGCCTATTTTGCTGATAATCTTTTAAATTAAGAGATTTTAGGTTAAAAAGCTCAGGTTTTGCCTCTGGTTCTTCCAGCCACTCTCCCCAGTCTTCTGATTCCGACGGTGATTCTGGTTGCTCATCTAGATCGGCTAAGGATAATAAATCTTCCACCATCTCTTGATCTTCATCTTCCTTATCTTCTTTTACTTGTGGCTGATTAACTGTAGGAATTTGAGGGGCAATTTTACCAGCTACTAAAGCTTCAGGAATTTTGTTTGCAGGTAAAGATTCTTGGTTAACATCGGCTGCAATATCAACCCAGTCTAAATGTTCCGTTGCTCTTTGTTGCCCAAAAGCTGACATTAACTGAAACATTCTTTGTAGACTAATTAAATTATGTTGAATTGTTTGATGTCCTTGATTTACCTGCTCTAAATGAAACTGTTTAATTTCTCCATAGCGATCGCCTAGGAATTGTTCGCTAATTTCGTTTTCTATTTTGCCTTCGATTAAATCTATTTGAGTGTGTAGATAGTTATCTGTCTGGGGTGCTTGTCCATGATTACCACCCTTGATTATCCTAGTCGTAATGTTTAATGCAGGCGCATTGCTCATCGCTAATAAAAACGCTTCATTGATTTTACCTGCTCTGATTGCTTGCTTGAATTCTTCACTCGATGTCATAACTTTATCTGGGATTATTAAGTATGTTAGTACTAAATTAAATTTATGCTGGTTAACCAAGTTGGCAAAAGCATGATTACTAAGATGCTCAATTACGACTTAGAAAAAGACGACGTAATTTTTCCAAATTAGCGAGATTATCAACTAAAGAGTTTTGTTTCTGCCTAACTTGCTTGGTATGCCATCGTTGTAGTTCGGAATAGGCAGGATTGTCAATTAATTTAAGATCAATTTCATGATCTACCATGCCAGTAAAAAGATTTAGACGGGTATGCAAACAATTATTCGAGGTTGACGGTTGTACTTGATCTAGATCTGCATTATCAATACAAGTAATTACTTCTATCTCCACCGCCTCACTAATAACAAGGGTTAGAGCTTCTAAAATTTCTCCACCCTCAATTAAGTCTTGCAGTTGTTGCTGATTCATGGAATTATTGCCAAAAGTTGCTGAAATTGTAGCCTAAATCTTCCAACATCTGGCGAAGTACGGGTAAACTCAAACCAATGACATTGCTATAACAACCTTCGATTTTTTCAACTAATACACTACCTTTTCCTTCAAGGGCAAAGCTACCAGCGCAAGCGAGAGGTTCACCAGTGGCAACATAGGCGGAGATAGTGCGATCGCTGATATCGGCAAAATAAACATTAGTGATCCCACAGCGAATAATCTGTCTTTGTTGTTGGAGATCAATTAAACAATGACCTGTATAAATCTTTCCCATTCTGCCACGCATTCCTCGCCAACGGGCGATCGCTATTTGCGGTGATTCAGGTTTACCATAAATGCGACCTTTGATTGTTAATACTGAGTCACAGCCTAAAACTAGAGCGTTATTAAACTGAGGTACAACAGTTTCAGCTTTACATTTAGCTAAGGTGGTAACTAATTCTGCTGCTTCTTCTAGCTGTATTTGGTCTTCATCAAAATCACTTTTGCAGACAATTGGTTCGATACCTACCATGCGTAATAATTTTAAACGGGCAGGGGAAGCAGAAGCCAGGACAAAACTAGGAAAAGTGTTATTCACAGTCTGGGTTTTTATAAAATAGAAATATTATATTTTAAACTGCCCAAACATAATTAATGACCATTCTCAACCTTGAAACTATACAGCTTAGAAGAGAACAATTAGCACAATTAATTGACTATCCTGTTCTATTATGGTCAGGTGATTTTGTTAGTCGCAATTTTTACGCTAATAAATATCCCTTTCGTGCCAGTAGTCATTTTTTATATTTTGCAGGGATACCCTTAGTTAAAGCAGTAATTCGCCTACAGGCTGGTAAATTAGAGTTATTCATGGATGATCCCCCAGCTTCAGCAATTCTTTGGCATGGTGAAACCCCTTCAACTAAGGAAATAGGCAGACAAATTGGCGCAGCAGCAGTTTATTCTTTAGCAGAATTACCCAACCGAGCCACAGAGGCTGCTACCATAGCTGTACAGGATTTAGCTACTTATCAGCAACAATGTAAAATTTTAAATCGTTCCATCCCTTTAGCGCATCAATTAGAGGGAATTGATCTAGTTTTAGCGATCGCTTTAGTTAAGTTGCGATCGCATCATGATTCTTTAGCCCTAAAAGAATTACAGAAAGCTGCTAAAGTTTCTGTCCTTGCACATCTTGCTGGTATAAAGGCTACACGTGATGCTAAAACCGAGGCGGATATTCGAGGTGCAATGGAAGGAGTAATCTTAAGTCATAATTTCACTTGTGCCTACAATAGTATTGTGACGGTGCAAGGACAAGTATTGCACAATGAGTCTTATAATAATTCAATCAATCAGGGAGAGTTAATTTTAGCCGATGTTGGGGCAGAAACTCCCAATGGTTGGGCAGCAGATATTACTCGCACCTGGGCTGTCTCTGGGAAGTTTTCTAGTACTCAAAAGGATATTTATGAAGTAGTTTTAGCTGCACACGATCGCGCTATTGCCCAAATATCTCCTGGGGTAGAATATCAAGATATTCATTTACTAGCTGCCGAAGTAATTGCCGAAGGTTTGGCAGATTTAGGTATTCTTAAAGGTAAGGCACAAGATTTAGTGGCAATGGATGCCCATGCTTTATTTTTTCCTCACGGTATCGGACATTTATTAGGTTTAGATGTTCACGATATGGAAGACTTAGGGGATCTAGCTGGTTATCAAGCAGATAGAGTTAGGAGCGATCGCTTTGGGTTAGGATATTTAAGATTAAACCGCCCTTTGGAATCTGGGATGTTAGTTACTATTGAACCAGGTTTTTATCAAGTACCAGCTATTCTCAATAATGCCGATTTTCGCGATCGCTATCATGATGTTGTTAATTGGGATCGTTTAGCGCAGTTTGCAGACGTTAGAGGTATCAGAATTGAGGATGATGTTTTAGTAACCTCCACTGGTACTGAAGTTCTTACAGCAGATTTACCTACTAAAATTGCAGAGATTGAAGATATTTGGGGGAGTGGATATTAGGTAGTAGGTAGTAGGTAGTAGGTAATATATAGCTCACTTAGCAATTAAAAGCTAAGAAGCTAAAAGCTAAAAGCTAATACCAAAAACATCATCACTACTATAAAACTTTTATATATTCTAGTAAATACACTGAGGGCAATCTCATTATTTACACTACGTTTGCTTGCCCCTTGTTTATGTTATCTCCTCTGAGAATTTATCAGTGAAATCCCTAAATTATTAAAGCAATCTATCTTTCATTTTAATAATTTAAATACCATTAAGTCATCCAGGTAATTGTCTTAAATCACAGGCAATGAATAATATTTACTTGGACAATAAAAATATAAATTAACGATGAATATGATTATAAAGATTTAACAATACTTAGTTAAGCAATTAACAATTAATAGATATAAATATATGAAAAATACCTACAACTTTCACCTACTATTTACAACAATAGCGATCGCTGTTGGTATAATTCCTGCAAATCCTGTTTTTGCTCAAGATACCTTAAATACAGTCCCAGAAATTGGTTGGAATAGTAGAATTGGTGCAATGGGACTAGATAAAAGTGAAAACGGTAAACAATATACTTTTAATTGTCAACCCGCAGGAGATAAGATGATTCACCCTCCTATTTGGGGAACAAATATTTATACTGTTAATTCTGCTATCTGTACCACGGCTGTCCATGCAGGTTTTATTACTCCCTCACAAGGCGGTAAAATTACTATCAAATTGCTTGCAGGACAGGAATTTTATACAGGAAGTAATAAAAATAATATTTATAGCCAGGATCATCGTAATACAGAAATGAGTTTCACTTTTGTAGATGAGTCCCAAGTTTTAGAATCAGATTCCGATAGTTCTTCAAGTTTCGGGGAAATAGTGGTTAATAGTTTGCAAAAAGGCGTAGAGAGATCAATAGAAAGGGCTATTATTGATATTTTTAAGTAAGTTGGAAAAAAATAGTACTAAATAACTGATAATAGTTAATTGTTGTTTCGAGTTGTTTAGTGATTCAAACATCGATAGTTTATGTTTATGATAGCGACACTAGCATCGATATCTAACACACTGCTCTATACTAGATGAAAAATTCATCTTTTCCTGAAAAAAAAAAGTTTAATCCTCGCCATCGAATATTTAAATGGCTTTCTCCTGGACTATTTATCAAACGCTGGCTATTGCTGAGTGCTGGGGGCGTTTTGCTGGCAGTAATTGGTACTGCTATCTGGAGTAAACTTACACCTATTTATCGTCTACTTTCTTTTGTTGCCGAATTTTTAGAATTCTTAACTACCATTGTTCCTAGTTATATCTCAGGTCCAGTGGTTTTAATTGCAGGGATTTTTCTGATTTTTTGGGGACAATCTCGCACCGTCGGTTCTATTACTGATGTTTTAGGAGTCGATAAGGATAAACAGCTAGTGGATATGCTTTTAGACCGTCGTCGCCTAAATCGTGGCCCTAAAATTGTGGTGGTAGGTGGAGGAACAGGTTTATCGACGCTGTTAAGAGGGTTAAAAGAGTATAGTAGTAATATTACAGCTATTGTCACTGTAGCTGATGATGGTGGTTCTTCTGGAAGGTTACGTAGAGAAATAGGCGTACTACCACCAGGTGATATACGTAACTGTATTGCAGCTTTGGCAGATGAAGAGGAGTTATTAACAGAATTATTTCAGTACCGTTTTGAAGCTGGAACTGGTTTAGCAGGACATAGTTTTGGTAATCTATTCTTAACTGCTATGAGTGAAATTACAGGAGATTTAGAGCAAGCTGTGGCTGCTAGTTCTAAAGTTCTGGCTATTAGCGGTAAAGTTTTACCTTCTACCTTAACCGACGTTAGTTTGTGGGCAGAAATGGAGGATGGGAGAATAATTGAGGGAGAATCAAATATTCCCCAAGCAGGGGGCAGAATTAAAAATATTGGTTGTATGCCAGCTAACCCTCCAGCCCTCCCAGCAGCCGTTACTGCTATCCAAGAAGCGGAGTATATAATTATTGGCCCAGGTAGCTTATACACTAGTATTATTCCTAATCTTCTTGTTCCTGATATCAGCGATGCGATCGCTAATGCTAAAGTCCCCCGTATTTATATTTGTAATATCATGACTCAACCAGGAGAAACGGAAGGTTTTAGTGTTGCTGATCATATTCATGAGATTGATCGCGTTAGTAAAAGGAAGTTATTTGATGCTGTATTGGTACATCGCAAGCCTCCCAGCCCTCTTTCTTTACAACGTTATGCCCTAGAAAATTCTCACCCTGTGTATTTAGACCGTCAAGAAATTGCTAAACTTAACCGTCGAATAGTGATGGCAAATGTGATGGAAGAAGATTTATTAAAAGGACACGTGCGTCATAGTTCTAGTCAATTAGCTAGGGTTTTATTGCGTTGGTATAGTGGTAAATGGCAACCGAAAATATAATTTTTAAATGTTTAGTATTAAAAGTAACATTATGAATTTGTTAGTTTATTTGCTTGAGGTTGGATATAAAGAAGTTAATTTCTTTTAGGTAGATTGGGAATTGTTATAAGATATATCGCTACTTTTTAATCTCTGTTTATCAGCCAATTTATCCCAATAGGCTATATTAAACGAGACTATACATAGTAAGTAATTAAAGATAATTATCAATATTATGAGTAGTTGAAATAGTTATTACCTAATATCAATTTACAATAATATCCTCATAATTAATCACAAGGTTTAAATGTCCATAAAGAATAAAAGCTTAACCTGTCTTATATATCTTGTTATTTTTCGATAATTAGTATAACTAGACAATTGATTTTTTGTGGTTATAATCTACAAGTAATTATGATTTTAGGGCTAATTTTATTATGAATATTATTGCTATAGTAGTTTCTCTAATTGTCAGTGCTGTTGCTTTCATTATAATTTCCAAATTACCTACAGGAGTGCAAGTAGATAGTTTTCAGAAAGCTTTAATTGCTGCTTTGGTATTTGGCATTCTGAATGCTTTGTTACATCCAGTTTTAAACTTATTAGCTGCCCCCTTTAATTTTTTAACTTTTAATATTTTTCGGGGTGTAGTTACTTTAGTAATTAATGGATTTATTTTTGGTTTATCTGCCCTATTGATTAAGGGGTTTAGATTACAATGGGGTATTTGGAGTGCATTAATAGGATCTTTAGCTTTAAGTATAGTTAATTCAATTATTTATAAGCTTTTACCTTTTTCTGCTGGGTAATTTTCAAGCAATTTATTTGCCACACAAAAAGCGATCTCCTCTAGTATTTATCTAACAGTATTAGGCGGATCGCTTCTTTATATAAACTCTTGTTGGGTATCTTTAATTAATATGGCAATAGGAGATAATGTTATGATGTTTTTATCTCTTAACTCTTAGCTTTTCACTGAACATTACGACCTGACTATTGCTTAACTATCTATTAATCTACTATCAGCTACAACAGATAATCACCTTAATTGTCATAAACTGATTTTGTACGGATATAGTTATTAATTATCAACTCCTGAAAGAGATATATTAAAAATTACAGAAATATTTATTAATTATTTACTGCAATCATCTTCTTAAATGGAACATATATGGGGCAAAACTTTGTTTTATGCGCACCCATTCCCTTCATCAAGCGATATCGCCATTTATTAATTATTGAATTTAGTTAACAGTTGATACTGGCTCTTTAGCAATATACCAAGCTAAACTTTCACTAGAAAATGGATTAGTAAATGGTTTAGGATCAATTTTACAAACACGAGGTTTATGATTAATTTGCCCAAAATGTTTATAACCTCTATGAGATGGACTCTCTAGGGTGCGAATGTGGCGAGGTAATTGATTATTTGAAGATAAATCAGTAATTTCCGTAGTAACTATTTCTACTGGATATTGTTTACTTTTTTGTTGATAAGAATAAGGAATATTTTTCATAGGAATATAGTAGATAATAATATTTTTGATTAATTTTAAAATAATTTTTAGAATAGCAACTAGAGACAGTTACTATAAATTATGATGCCTCTAGTTAATAATTATTAGTCCTGGGTATAATGGACTCCACGATAGATTAATTCTTGTTTATTGTGGTTATAACGGTGTTTTTCTCTAAGGTGATGTACTCTCCAAGGTTTACCACGATACAAACCTCCAATTTCACCTTCATTAACATCCCATTCTAAATGAGGCCCTTCATAAGTTTTGCCTCTAAATTGCAATTTCATTTTCTCTGCCTCCAACTTAAATTGTTGAAATATATATTCTTTGTAGGCTGCGGTTATAACAATGAGCGATTTTCTTGTATCTAGAATTAGAAATTAAAATAATATTTTAGCTTCCATATCAATGATAGTGTATTTTTCTGTAACAGTTGCTACCGTTTTCCAAGAATAACCTATTTTTAATAAAAATTAATTTAGATAGCAGCGTCTATTTGAGCGTATAAATCAGCCTCGTCAGAATTATTATGCAAAACAACATCGGCTGCGGAGATTTTATCGGCTAAAGGCATTTGGGTATCAATCCTGGCGATCGCTTGAGTAGGTGTTAACCCATTGCGTTGTTGTAGACGAGTAATTTGTAGGGCGCGATCGCAACTAACCACCCAAATTTCACTTACCAAGTTAGTTAAGTTAACTTCAAACAATAGAGGGATAGACAAAACAACAGTATCGTGGGTATTTTTCAACAATTCCTGTTCAAAGCGATCGCGGACAAAGGGATGAATTTTACTTTCTAACCATTGCTTTTCCTGGGGATCATTAAAGATAATTTCTCCTAAAGCAGCACGATTAAGACTATGATTAGCTAATTGAACAGAATTTCCATAACGAGCAAAAATGGCTTGTAAAATAGGCGAATTTTTAGATACTGCTTCTCTTGCATAAATATCAGCAT
Organism: Chondrocystis sp. NIES-4102; assembly: GCA_002368355.1. Taxonomy (NCBI): domain Bacteria; kingdom Bacillati; phylum Cyanobacteriota; class Cyanophyceae; order Chroococcales; family Chroococcaceae; genus Chondrocystis; species Chondrocystis sp. NIES-4102. Next base: position 3,156,314 of record AP018281.1, read on the forward strand.
CCAAAATAGGAAAATTATATTGCGCTGCTAGATAATTAGATACAGTAGTTTTTCCAGTTGCAATACCTCCTGTTAAACCAATTAATCTACTAGTAAAATTTCCCATAACTTTGATTTGATAATTTCTAAATTAATCAGCAAAATTAGTTTATCCTGATAAAAGAAACCAGTTTACTTAACTTTACATTGAACGAAGTTTAGCTCAATACTTATGAAATGCACTATTAACCGTCGCGCACAGTTTTCCGCGAGTCATCGCTACTGGTTGCCAGATATAGACGAAGCAGAAAATCAACGCCTGTTTGGTGCTTGTAGTCGTTTTCCTGGACATGGACACAACTATGTTTTGTATGTATCTTTAGCTGGGGAATTAGACCAATATGGCATGGTGGAAAATCTATCTTGGGTTAAGCAAGTAATTAAAAAAGAAGTTACTAGCCAACTCAATTATTCTCATCTCAATGATACTTGGTCAGAATTTCAACAAACTTTACCAACTACAGAGAATATCGCGCGGGTAATTTGGCAAAAACTAGCCCCTTATTTACCCCTAGTAAATATCCAACTATTTGAAACCCCCGAACTTTGGGCAGATTATCAAGGAAATAATATGGAAGCAACCTTAACAATAAAAACTCACTTTAGCGCAGCCCATCGCCTAGCAATTCCTAGTCTGAGTTTTGAAGAAAATCAAGAAATATATGGAAAATGCGCTCGTCCTAATGGTCATGGACACAACTATCATCTAGAAGTTACTGTAGCTGGCAATATCGATGAGCGTACAGGAATGTTAGTAGATTTAGGGGCATTACAGCAAGTAATAGATGAATATGTAGTTGAGCCTTTTGATCACACCTTTTTAAATAAAGACATCCCCTATTTTGCAGAGGTTGTGCCAACTGCGGAAAATATCGCTGTGAGAATTGCCGATTTATTGCGATCGCCTATTAAGGAATTGGGCGCAGAGTTAGACAAGATTAAGTTAATTGAAAGCCCTAATAACTCCTGCGAAATCAACTGTCGTGTATATCAAGCTACTAGTAATACGAGCGCAACACAAGAACCTGCAATGATTTCTCAATAGATAATTGCCAAAAAAATACTTAAAATACAACTTTTAATAGTTAACAATAGAGAATATCTGCGTTTTAGTAGTAGAGTGTTCTATTTTTACTTGTCATGGAAACAATGCTCAACGCTTAGTACTAAGAATCTAAAATATAAAGCGAAAATTAAGATTAAAATTAAAGTTTGCAGCAATTGCAGGCGATTAATTGTGATAATCTGCTTAAAAAAAGCCATAATCTCCATTTATTGAGGATTATCTAACCGATATTGCTCATTAGATTGTGAGAGAATGTTCAGGACTGTTAACCATTGCTTTAGTAATTAGATCACACTAGAAGGTGTTTGGTACTATGAGCGAAAGCAAAGTTGAAAGAGTAAGTTTAAACTAGAAACGGAATAATACTCATTTAAACCATAGGAGAACATAAAATATGGAATCTAATATCCCCGAAACTAACGTAACTACTGATGTTACCGAAACTACAGTAAATACAACAGATCTAAGTAAGGAAGTTCCAGGTAGTATCTCTACCACCACAATTAAAACATCTCCAGCAGATACTCAAGTTCAAGAAGCTTTAAACAGTGTTACCGATTTCTTAGGTAAAATTTTTGAATATATCAAAGATTTTGTAGACAACAATCAAAAACTGTTTGTTAATTTGTTGTTAATTTTCTTGGGTATCATCGCTGTCAAATTAACTTTAGCGATTATTTCCGCCATTAATGATATTCCTCTACTTGCCCCATTGTTTGAATTAGTGGGCTTGAGTTATACTGGTTGGTTTGTTTACCGCTATTTATTAACAAAATCTTCTCGTCAAGAATTAGTTCAAGAGTTTGAGTCTCTAAAAGCTCAAGTAGTGGGCAGAGAAGAGCAACTATAAGCATAAATCATTTAGTTGTAATTTCCCCAGTCAAGGTACTGGGGTTTTTTTTTAGGTAGTAGGAAGGGAATAGGGAGTAGGTAGGAGGGAGTAGGTAGTAGGTAGGAGGGAGTAGGTAGGAGGGAGTAGGTAGGAGGGAGTAGGTAGTAGGCGCGGAAAGCGTCGTCACGCACGCTCTTGAGGCGACCAAAGCGCGAACGTGACGATAGTAGGTAGTATTATTTGAAAGCTAACAGCTAATAGTTAACAAATCTTCGTATATTATTTAGTTACTGTTATGACACCAAGATATTTTTTTCACCAAGCAGTCAGTAATTAAGGATTATCAATTGATTCTGTTTGATTGATGTTTAATAAACCTGCTGGGGGAGATATTTCTAGTCTTTGATTAATTAAGTCTACTGTTGGCACAATTTCTTTAACGAAAGGTATAAATACAGTCAGAGGTTTAGGAGTTTTTGGGCGAAATTTTTTACGTTTACTGCGCCTACTGATTTGGGAGAGATCTTTATCTGGTGTAGGTGCAATTTCTGGTTGCTGGTGTAGCTGGATTTCTAATAAATCATTGCCTGCTGAATAAAGATCGATGACAATGCCAATATTTTCGCCTGTATCCTGATGATAAACTTCTAAGCCTACTAAATCATTAACGTGATATTCATCTGCCTGTAGTTTAGGGCGATCGCTTTTATCTACTAATAGTTTATAATCCCGTAATTCTTCTGCTTGGTTACGATCTTCGATTCCTTCTAGCTTAATTACATAAAGGTTTTTACCCGCTAAATATCTACCCCCCTTTAGCTTCACCTGAGTCAGTATGGCGGTTTGGGGATGTTCTAGCCAGCGAGTGCCAGCTTTAGTAAATCTTTCAGGAAAATCGGAATCTGGATATACTCGCAATTCTCCTTTTAATCCTTGGGGAGAGGTAATTGTTCCTACTTCTAGTAATTTTGATCTGATTTGTTGTTCATCGTTCATTTTTTGGCTTTAAACTGTAACAGTTTGATAGGTATTTTGTGTTACTTGGGCTAGACGTTGCATAGCTTCTGCTATTTCAGCTTCGGTAGCAGTGAGGCTAATTCTAAGACATTGTTGCTTATGTTGCCAATTTTCCTGTAAACCTGGGAAAAAGGTACTTCCAGGGACAACAATTACTCCCACCTGTTTTAATTTTTGATAAAATTCCCAATCTGTCATGGGTAGATCTTGCAGCCACAACCAAGCAAAGATTGCACCCTCTCCCTGGTGGAGAAACCAAGGTATATCTTTAGGCATATATTTATCTAAGGTAGATTCTAATACGGCAATTTTTTGTTTGTAATGAGGACGTATTACAGTTTCCGATAAATCAGCCAGTTTACCAGAGGCAATTGCTTTAGCTGCGATCGCTTGTCCGTAACGAGAGGAATGTATACAAGCATTGGTTTGGAATGATTCTAATACTTGGATGAGTTTGGGATCTCCAATGGCAATTCCTATTCTTTCTCCTGGTAAACCTGCTTTAGATAGACTCATGCAGTGAATGATATTGTTGCCAAATTGGGGAGTCATTTGTGTAAAGTTTAATGCAGGAAAAGGCGGTGCATAGGCAGAATCTATTAAAACTGGAACATCGTGATTAGCTGCTAAGGTAGCAATTTTATTGACTTCTAGATCAGTTAATACGTTTCCTGTAGGGTTGCAAGGACGAGAAAATATAACACAACCAGTTTTTTCGTTGATTTGAAGTTGACTAAAATCAGGACGATATTTGAAACGATGTTTATCTGCGTCTATTTCGAGAAATGGTTTGTAGGCAATTAAAGCTTCATTGGTTAGGGTAACTCCCCCATAACCAGTGTAATCTGGACTTAGGGGTAGAACTATTTGTTTTAATTCTCCCGATGTGGTGTATCCGCCAAAAGCATTAGCAGCATAAAGATATAGTGCTTGTGAACCTGGGGTAATTAAAACATGGCGATCGCTTAAGTTGAGGTTGTAACGGGTATTAAAATCTTTAACTATCGCTTCAATTAAAGGTGCATAACCTTGGGAAGATCCGTAACGACACACTACTTCGCCATATTCGGGGCTATTTAGTAATTCTTGGGTACAATCACGCCATAATTGCTCTATTTCTGGCAAAATTACAGGGTTTCCTGCGCTTAAATTGATGAATTCTTTATCAGCATTATCTCTTAAGGTTTCAATGATATCTTTCATAATCGCCCTCACTCCCGTAAGTTGAGACATCTGAGAACCAAATTGAGATAAAGCAGGATTCATAATCATAAGTACCCGACGACGAAATTACATCAACCAATAATTGTATCGTTTATAGCAATCTTATTTCATTGATGCCAGGTTTAATTTGCCAAATCTTATATATACGCCGAATCATCTTTAATGTGAATAACAAGCTTTTAACATTATTTGAAATCTGATTAACGTTCTTCTAGCGGTAAAGCCAATTAAAAAAACAGATTTGAAAGCGAATAACTATAACTTAAGCTTCATTTCCTGATAAATAAACGTTCAAAATAGAGGCATAAAAAACAATAACTGGCTACCTTAGCTATAACTTGGTAAATTGTCTTGAGGAGCGATCGCACAGATTAAAAATACTGTATAGATTTTATTATGTATTTTCAAAATCTTGTTTTAACTTGGCTAAAATTTCTTATGCTTTTTCTGTTGAATTTATGCTGGATATAAGTTTAAATCCTGTTGGTCAATCATCTTCAATGTTAATTCTATTAATAATTTATTGACGCTTATATTTTTAAACTTTGATATTTCTCATTTTTAAGTCTTAGATGTAAGGAATATAGATTAAATAATATTCTTTTGCTGTTTTATTTGTAATTGAAACAATTCTAACTGCAATTTATTCTAAAGATATAATGCTTGTGAACCAGGTGTAATTAAAACACAGCGATCGCTCTATTCTAGCTAGCTATTTAAAAGTTACCTAAATAACAGTGGCTGATCGAAATAGTGCCAGATAAAATTTAGCTTATATTTATTGAAATGAGCATAACTTGATGAATAACTCTAATCTTGGCACAAATAATAAAGAACCGTGGCTTGCTGTTAATTTATCCAAACTTTTGCCAGGTATTGGTCAGATTTATGCGGGTAAAGTTCTTAAAGGATATATCATTTTATTGAGCTATTACCTATTGTGTTTATCTGGCGTATTGATTTTAATTAATTCTACGGGTGATTATTTATTAGGCATCCTTATCCTCACCATCGCCCTAATAGTCTTCCCGATTTGGAATTTATTTGATGCTTATTATACGGCAAAGGGCAGAAATTCCCCTGAGTTTGAAAATATCCGAAAGCAAAGTAAAGATGCCTGGTTGGGTGTTTTTTTAGCTGGATTTATTCCTGGATTAGGACACGCTTATCTTCAGCAATGGTTAGCTAGTATTCTCTTTTTCGCTCTTTTTATCGCCACTTTTGTATTAGATGCGCTCAACTATTTACCTGGTTACTCATCAATTTTACTAAGAATTATTTTGTCTTTATTGGTTTTATATTACACTTATATTTCTTGTCCTAGCCGTCGAGAGCGATCGCGCAAAATAATTACACTATTTGTTGCTGGCTTTTTCAGTGCTATTTTTGTCTTAGCTACAAGTTTAGCAATCTTAATCCGTGTATTTATTGCTGAAGCGAGATATATTCCCTCAGAAGCAATGTTACCTACTTTGCAAGTTAATGATCGTATTGTAATTAATAAATCGGCTTATCTTTTTAGTCCACCTCAACGAGGAGATATTATTATATTTTCCCCCATTGCAAGATTACAGCAGGAAGGATATAAAGAGGCTTTTATTAAGCGTATTATTGGCTTACCTGGCGATACAATCGAGATAAAGAATCAAAAAGTGTATGTTAATAATGAGCCATTACAGGAAGATTATATTCAAGAACCACCTAATTATTTTTATGAGATGAAAGTAGTTCCAGAAAACTCGTATTTTGTTTTAGGTGACAATCGAAACAATAGCTATGATAGTAATTATTGGGGATTTGTTCCGCGTGCGAATATCATTGGAAAAGCTACGCAGCGATTTTATCCTTTTAATCGTGCAGGTTCGCTTATAGGTAAATAATTAAAAACAATTAACAAGAAACCCTGTGATTATGCAGGGGTTAAAATTTAATTTCAATTAGGAATGTTTATATTAATTATCGAACTGTCACTTATCTAATATTTTTAAATATATTTAAACGCATATTTTATTGAGAATTTTAACTACCCTAAAATTTTATAGTTATTTTCTTATTATTTAAGTAATCTAGCAATAATACTATTTTTATTTTCAAAATAGCAATAACCATTGTATTGACAGTGGTTCATCTAATAATTTGAGATAGTTAAAATCAGAACTAAATAATATACTTTTCTTTTTTAAACTACTATTGATAAACGGCTCATATAAGTAAAGATTTTAATCTATAGTAAAGATATAGTAATAAATCGATTAATACCAAAGAGAAAAAGCATGATAAGCAAAATTAATCTAAACATTAAAAAATAAACATTTTACAGATCACCTAATAATAGATCATTATTAAAGAAGAAAGTTAATAGGTTCTTAAATTTCTACTGAGCCAATTAATTACTTTTAAATAAGAAATATTGGCTTAGTTTTCTAACTATAAATAATCAATTCTAGCTAATTGTGCCAACTTTAAATTAAATTTAAATTCTCCATAAAACATTCAAAACATATAAATAGGAGTCACTTATGGTTGCCTTGACAAATATCGCCCAAACAACTAAACCGACTGGAAGATTGACAATACAAAATGTAGAAATTGCAGCAGATACAAGAGCAATTCGTTGTTTAGATTGGGATCGCGATCGCTTTGATATTGAATTTGGTTTGCAAAACGGGACTACCTATAATTCTTTTATTATTAAAGGTGAAAAATTAGCACTAGTTGATACTTCTCATGCTAAATTTCGCCAGACTTATTTGCAATTAGTAACAGGTTTAATCGATCCTACACAACTAGATTATCTAATTATTAGTCATACCGAACCTGATCACAGTGGTTTAGTTAAAGATATTTTGGCTTTAGCCCCCCAAGTTACAGTAGTTGGGGCAAAGGTAGCCATTCAATTTTTAGAAAATATGGTGCATCAGTCATTTAAACACCAGATAGTTAAAAATGGCGATCGCCTTGATTTAGGTAAGGGACATGAATTAGAATTTGTATCTGCTCCTAATCTACACTGGCCTGATACAATTTTTACCTACGATCATCTTACCCAAATTCTCTACACTTGTGATGCTTTTGGGATGCACTATTGCGATGAACCTACTTTTGATGAAGATTTAGATCTAATTGAGGCGGATTTTGAATATTATTATGAGTGTCTAATGAAACCTAACGCCCGTTCGGTTTTAGCTGCCATTAAACGCCTAGGAAAACTAGAATTAAATACAATTGCCACAGGACACGGCCCACTATTACAATACCATCGTGCAGAATTAGTTGATCGCTACGAGCAATGGAGTCAGGCACAAACCAAAACTGAAACCTTAGTTGCTCTATTTTACAGCGAAGACTATGGATATAGTGATCATTTAGCAAGAGCGATCGCTCACGGAATTACTAGGACAGGAGTAGCAGTAGAACTAGTAGACTGGAATAATACTGAACTACAGGAAGTTAGGGAGTTAGTAACCCAAGCTGCGGGTATAGTCATTGGGATGCCTCCCCAGTCAGATACAGAAGCCCACGCCATCTTAAGTACAATTTTAGCAGCAGTCCATAGTAAGCAAGCGATCGCTCTATTTGAATCTGGTGGGGGTGAGGATGAACCTATTTTCCCCCTACGTAATAAGTTTCAGGAAAATGGTTTAATTGAGGCATTTCCACCCATCTTAATTAAAGAGTGTCCTAATCAAATTATCAATCAAATCTGTGATGAAGCTGGTACAGATCTAGGACAATGGTTAACTCGCGATCGCACGGTAAAACAAATTAAAGCCATTGATAACAGTCTGGAAAAGGCATTAGGCAGAATTAGTAACGGTTTATATATTATTACTGCCGTTAAGGGAGAAATTAAAAGTGCAATGGTTGCCTCTTGGGTAACACAAGCTAGTTTAATGCCCCTGGGAATTGCGATCGCTGTGGCTAAGGATCGGGCAATTGAATCATTTCTACAAGTTGGCGATCGTTTTGTTTTAAATATTTTAGAAGAAGGTAATTATCAACATTTAATTAGACATTTCCTCAAACGGTTTCCCCCTGGCGCAGATAGATTTGCTGGAATTAAAACAGTACCTGCTAGTAATGGTTCACCCATTATCGCCGAATCTTTAGCCTATATTGAATGCGAAGTTAGCAACCGTTTGGAATGTAGCGATCATTGGCTTGTTTATAGCACAGTACAAGCTGGCAGGGTTGCCAAATTAGATGTTTTGACTGCTGTACACCATCGTAAGGTAGGAAATCATTATTAATTGGCAGTAATTAACCATCCGCTACAAAACTAGTATTTTTCTGGTAATAATTCTTATTTCAGGTCTAATTACCAATAATCAATAAATTTCTCTTCCTTAATTTTCTTATCATGCACAAAATCCCCAATTCTACCCGAACTCCTTGGTATAAATCGCTAAATAGTACAGGAGTAATCCAAGTTCTAGAATTTATTCAAGATTTAATTATTATCTCTCTGTGCATTGGTTTATTTAGCTTCATGGCAATTCAGTTAAAAGAGATGTTTATCTCTTTGCTACCACCTTTAGATTTTACTCAGGTGACGGCTGACATTTTGTTTTTATTGATTTTGGTGGAATTATTCCGCTTATTAATCATTTACCTACAAGAACGCCGAGTTTCTATTGGTGTCGCCGTTGAAGTCTCTATTGTTTCTGTTCTAAGAGAAATCATTGTTAAAGGCATTTTAGAAACTCCTTGGAGTCAGGTATTAGCAACTTGTTCTTTTTTACTAGTCTTAGGCGTTCTCTTAGTAGTACGAGTCTGGTTACCTCCCACCTTTGAAGGAGTAGATCCTGAACAAAAAGTATCGGAAAGATATAAGCAAAAATCAGTGATTAAAAATTAGTGGTTATTAGCTTTTGACTGATCACTATTACTTAAACCATATTGGCTTTTAGCTTTTGACACTACTACTTAACTCCTAACTCCTAACTCCTGACTCCTACCCACTACCTACTACCTAAAATAAAACCATGAAATTAACAACCATCAACCATACCCCTGCTAAACAAAGAGACGTTCAGATAGCAAATATTGCCAGCAACACTAAGATATTGCGATCGCGTACTTGGGATAGATTAAAATTTGAAGTGGAATATTCTCGCCAAAAAGGTACGACTTCTAATTCTTATATAATTCAAGCGGATAAAACTGCTTTAATAGATCCGCCAGGACAATCATTTACTAATATTTATTTAGAGACTGTAGAACAACATCTTTCTTGGCAGCAGTTAGATTATATTATCTTGCAGCACATTAATCCTAACCGTTTGGCAACGATCCAAAGTTTAGCAGGCAAAGCACTAAGAGCCAAAATAATTTGTTCTAAACCTGCGGTTAAAGCTTTAGAAGCTGCTTTAATGTTTCCACAATGGCGATCGCGTATTCAGGTAGTTAGGGATAATGATACTTTAGATTTGGGACAAGGGCATATCTTGCAATTTCTCAGTGTTCCTACTCCTCGTTGGGTAGATGGGTTATGTACCTATGATCCTCAAACTAAAATTCTTTATACTGATAAGTTTTTTGGCGCGCATATCTGTGAAGAAGCAATCTTTGATGATAATTGGAAACAATTAGATTCTGATCGTAGATTCTATTTTGACTGTCTTCATGCTAGCCAAACTAAACAATTAGAAGCAGCTTTAGCGAAATTTCAACCCTTGGAGAGTAAAATATATGCCCCTGCTCACGGTAGCTTAATCAAATATAGTCTCAATCGTTTTAGCTATGATTATCAACAGTGGTGTCAACAGCAAGTAAGCCAAGAATTTAATGTAGTTCTTTTTTACGCCTCCGCTTATGGGAATACTGCCACCATAGCAAACGCAATCGCTCAAGGATTGTTACAATCTGAAGTAGGAGTGCAATTAATTAACTGTGAATTAGCAACCCCTGAAGAAATTACTCAAGCTATTCAAACCTGTGATGGATTTATCATTGGTTCGCCCACATTAGGCGGTCATGCACCAACCCAAATTCAAACTGCTTTGGGAATTCTTTTGGGTAACGTAGCTAAAACTAAGCTTGCAGGCGTATTTGGTTCTTATGGCTGGAGTGGTGAGGCGATCGATATGTTGGAGAGTAAGCTTAGAGATGCTCATTATAGCTTTGGTTTTGAACCGATCCGTGTCCGCTTTAGTCCCACTGTGGCAACTTTAGAAGAATGTGAGCAGGCAGGTCAAGAATTTGCCCAAAAACTTAAGAAAAATAAAAGGCTACGTACTCCTCGTCAAGGGGTAACAGAAACTCAAATTGATCGCACAGAACAAGCAGTGGGTAGAGTTGTTGGTTCTCTTTGTGTTTTAACTACTAATCATGATAATCAACATAGCGGTGTGCTAACTTCTTGGGTATCCCAGGCTACTTTTAATCCTCCTGGTATTATGATGGCGGTGGGTGCGGATCAAAATAGCGATCTTATTAGAAATCCTGGGGATAAGCTGGTATTAAACATTCTGGATGAAGGCAAAAATGTCCGACGCAACTTTTCTTATCAAAGTAATCAAGCTTTTGAGAATGTTACGACTAAACCTGCCAATAACGGTTGTTTAATTATTGAAGAGGCGTTGGCATATCTCGAATGTACTGTTGCCAGTCGTATAGATTCGGGCGATCGCACTTTGATTTATGCAGTTGTTGATCAAGGTGAAGTTTTAGAAAATCATGGTGTTACGGCTATGCAACATCGTAAGTCAGGTAGTCATTATTAAGACTGGCTTTAGGGGGAGATCAAGTGTAAGCAACTTAATTTATCCCCAAACTGCTTAAGATGAATAATTCAAAACTCTAACTAGAGTGCGATCTCCATTTAAATAGGATTTTTTAACTTGAAAGCGATCCCGTCCAACTTGAGCAACTTCTAGATCTTGAACTAGATTTAAAAATTCATCGACGGTAGCTAAATCACAAGCGTCGGATTTGGCTGCTGCTGTGCGATATTGGGTAGGAATTACCATTTTAGGGTTTAAAACATCTACAGCTTGTCTTGCTTCTTGAGGGTTATAAACCTTCACCCCACCGCCAACGGGAACTATCAGTATATCTGCACCATTTAAAAGAATTTTATCTTCTGTTGCTAAAGGAGCAGCAGCACCACCTAAATGTAGAATATTAACCCCTCCCTGAGTCCATCGCCAAGCTATATTTTGACCAAAACGTCTACCACCTTCGCGATCATGGGGAAGAGAAAAACCTTGAAACTTAATACCCTTAAACTCGTGTGAGCCTCTGTCGGTGATTATTTCGGGGTTTCCCTGAACAATTTCAACTGCTCCTTCATCCAATAGAAAACTACTAGCCAAAACTAGATCTGGTTGTAGATCGGGTAAAGTATAACCAGCCGTACAACCTTGGGATTTATAGGGATTTACTAAAACCTTTAAACCATCACCCGTAAATAAAAAGCAACTATGCCCTAAATATTGTATTACCACCCCATCATCATTGGTTTGAGCAGCAGATACACTAGGAACTATTTGTCTGGCGATCGCAGATTTTAACCGTTTGCGGAGCAACTCATGTTGAGCTAGGGTGATTGCTGTAATTAAACTAACTCCACCATAGCGGATTAATTGTCGCCGTTTCATAGGTTTATTGATTATTTAAAGATTGCAAAAAGTTACGTAATAAGGATTTTCCGTTAACTGTCAAAATACTTTCTGGATGAAATTGTACTCCTTGAAGTAAAGGATAATCACGGTGACGCACGCCCATAATTGTACCGTCTTCTACCCAAGCTGTAATTTCTAGAGTGTCTGGAATAGTTTGTTTATCGATAATTAGACTATGATATCTAGTTGCTGTAAAGGGTGATTCTAAGCCCTCAAAAACACCTGTGTTGTGATGATAAACTTCAGAAGTTTTACCGTGCATTAAGACTGGGGCTGAGACTATTTTTCCTCCAAAAACTTGACCAATACTTTGATGACCTAAACATACACCCAAAATAGGTATTTGCGCTCCTAATTGCTTAATTAATTGAAGAGAAATTCCAGCATCTTCGGGGCGACCTGGGCCAGGAGAAATTACAATACCATCAGGATTAAGTTGAGTAATAGTGTCAATATCGATAGCATCATTACGATAAACACGTATATCTGAAGCTACAGGCAACTCTTGCCCTAATTCTCCCAAATATTGCACCAAATTGTAAGTAAAACTATCGTAGTTATCAATAACCAGAATCAAGCTTTAATTCTCCTTTACATTGTTACTATAAGTTGTACCAGAGGGGGAAGCAAAATAAAAGCAGCTACTAACACGGCTGCGATCGCACTTACTAAAACTGCACCAGCAGCACAATCTTTAGCTATTTTCGCCAGTTCATGATAACTTTGTTTAACTGTTAAATCTACAACTGATTCGATCGCTGTGTTAATTAATTCTAAGACCATAACCACGGCACAAGTCATTACAATTACAGCCATTTCTATTGCTCTTATTTCTAAAAACAAGCCCAAACTAACAGCCACAACGCCAATTATAGTATGAATTCTAAAGTTTCTTTGAGTTGCAAAAGCATAACGCACCCCCGCCCAAGCATATTTAAAGCTTAGAAATAAGTTCGGTGCTACTTGCCATGCTAAACGACGAATAATTTTCTTATTACTGGAGGATGATTCGGCACTGACAGGGACAATAGTAGAAGATTTCATAGGAATATCCAATTTAATAAAGACAAAATAGGCTTGATTTGGTTTAATTATGCTCTTAAATACCAGTTAGATCCGTATAATTACTTATATTTTGAGTAATCATAACTCAATTATAAAAGATGAAAATCTTTCGGTAAGTTTAATCTCCTGCTTTTAGCCCTATTATTTGAATTAATTCCGATTGTCTTTGCAACATTTGATCTAAACTTTGATCGTCAGGATGATCCCAACCCAGAAGATGTAGCAAACCATGACTAGCCAACCAAGCTAATTCTGTTGTTAAGGAATGATTTTGAGATTTTGCTTGTTTAACTGCCGTATCGAGGGAAATAATTATATCGCCAAGATATATAGGTTCACTTAAATCTGGTGGTAAAGGTATTTCTGTTTCTGTTGCTGCAAAGGCTAATACATCTGTCGGCTGGTCTTTAAAGCGATACTGCTGATTAAGTTCTTGAATTTCGCGATCGCTTGTTAATCTGAGACTGATTTCGTAATTATCTGCAAGCTGTTCACTTTGGCGCAAAGCATTTAACCAAGTTTTTAACCAATCTGACCAAGGAATAGATTCAACTGTTGCTAAATTCTCAGCACCTAAATCCCCTTGATAGAAGTTTTCTAGATATATTTCAGCATTTACAGATTCTTGAGCCGTTAAATCCATCATATATATACTTATTTAGGGTTTAGTTAAATAAGCCAAACCAACTAGTAATCCTATTAAACCAACGGTAGTTAAGAAAAAGTGCCAGAGAGATTGTCTACCTTTGCGAACCATATTTCGCATTGCTAATTTAACATAGCTAGGTTGCGGTTGGGGGGGTAGCTGTTGGTTTTCGGTCTGGAGATCGGTTGTCTCTAGTGTTTCTGGTATTAATTGATCAGGATCACTCATTATTAATAGTTAATGTCGTTTATTTTAAAGGAACATAGTTAAATAACAGTTAACTTTATGATAGTGCCTGGACACATAAAAAACATAGGAAACCACTACCCAAAGGTACAGTTAAGTTATCTATCCCTAGTTTAGAGAATGCTTCTAATAGCGTAGCAACCACTGCAACCAGTAGGGAAATTGACCATACCTGCCAACTATTACCCTCAACAAATAACAGGATACTCGCCGTCACCAGCAAAGCAGATGCTGTCATAGCTAATGATCCTTCCCAACTTTTACGAATTGTTCCTACCTGGTAGTGGTGTTTCCCAAATCGTTGACCAATAATAGCAGCCATACCATCCCCCCAAGCCATAATTAAAATGCCTATCGCTACATATTCAGGATGATTTTGCCAAAAACAAGCTGCTAGAACACCTATACTAATGGCATAAAATAATGTACCAAAACTTTTACGACCGACACTTTCAATACTGGGGAGAATTGGCACGATATAAGATGTAATAGCGATCGCTGCTGCAATTATGGCTGCACTAACAATTACTGTCTGAGAGATGTTGAACCACCAAGCTAATAAAATGACATTTCCACTACCGATATGTACAACTTTGCGGGTTAATTCAGGATCATCAGTAATTAGGCGATTTAAAACCTCAGCTAAAATTACTAATATTGCCAAATATAGGAAGACAGCCCCCAAAGGATAGACAAAATCAGTAATGGAACTATTACTTGGTAATGAGATTTCAAAATCACTCATAAATGGATTACTGTTAGGCTCTAGGCTCTAACTGATAATTAATAATTGGTAACTGCTAACTGATCACCGATGTAGCTTTAAGCTCAAAAATTTTCTCAATCACATCAGCCACTACTTTATCAGGAGTAGAAGCACCAGAAGTAATACCCACGGTAATTGCGCCATCTGGTAGCCAGTTTTCGGCGATCGTGAGGTCTTGATCCAAAGGTTTATGTTCTAAGCGATCGCGACTAATAATTCTTTCTACACTGTCTATATGATAGGAAGGAATATTATGTTCTACGGCAATTTCTTGTAAGTGAGTTGTGTTTGAAGAGTTAAAACCACCAATAACAATCATTAAGGACAAGTCTTGTTCTACTAAATTAAACATTGCGTCCTGTCTTTCTTGAGTGGCATCACAAATAGTATTAAAGCTCATAAAATGGTCATCTAGTTCAGTAGGGCCATATTTTTTTAGCATGGTAGTTTCAAGTAGTTTACCTATTTGCTCTGTTTCACTTTTGAGCATGGTAGTTTGATTAGCAATTCCCACTCTAACCAAATCCTGATCTGGATCAAAACCTTGAGAATAAGCGTTTTTAAATTTAGTTAAAAATTCAGTGCGATCGCCACCATGAAGAATATAATCAGCGACATATTGCGCCTGTGCCAAATTCAAAACTACTAAATAGCGATCGGCAAAGGAACTTGTAGCTACAGTTTCCTCGTGAGCATATTTTCCATGAATAATCGAAGTGTAATCACGTTTTTTATGCTTTTCAACTGAATTCCAAACTTTAGATACCCAAGGACAGGTAGTATCTACAATTTTACAACCTTGATCATTAAGTAACTGCATTTCTTGAACACTAGCCCCAAAAGCAGGAAGGATAACCACATCCCCTTGATCAACGACACTAAAATCCTTTTCCCCATCAATAACTTCAATAAAACCAACATTCATATCTTTTAAACGCTGATTAACCGAAGGATTATGTATTATCTCATTGGTAATCCAAATCGTTTCTGTGGGAAAATGCTGACGAGCCTCATAAGCCATAGCTACCGCCCTTTCAACTCCCCAGCAAAACCCGAAAGATTCAGCCAGACTAATAGTAACGTCTCCTCTTTGCAAAAGACCATGGCGATCGCGAATATGTTGGATCAAATCACTTTGATACTCGCTATTCATTGTGCTTGCTACTTCTTCCTCATGTCCAAACCCACGACGATGATAGTTTTCTGACTGTTGTAAAGAGCGTTTAAAGGCTTTGGTATCTATTTTTTGATCAGTCATATTTGTTTAAAATAAGAATATTCTATAAAAATAGTGTAGGCGATTTCAGTTAGCAGTTAAAAGCTAATAGTGAAGGGGAGTCAGGAGTCAGGAGTCAGGAGTGGCTGAGTTAGGAGTCAGAAGTTAGGAGTGGCTGAGTTAGGAGTTAGGAGTCAGAAGTCAGGAGTCAGGAGTGGCTGAGTTAGGAGTTAGGAGTTAGGAGTGGCTGAGTTAGGAGTCAGAAGTTAGGAGTCAGAAGTTAGGAGTGGCTGAGTTAGGAGTCAGAAGTTAGGAGTTAGTAGTTAAATTTTAAAAACTAATTCATTGGCAACGGAGTATATTCAACAAGAATAATATCAAGCTAAAAACTAAAAAAGAGTATATTAATAATTATTTTCCATGAATAAAGTTGTTGTCGGCTTATCGGGTGGAGTAGACAGTTCGGTTGCTGCTGCTACTTTACACCATCAAGGATATGAAGTAATTGGGTTAACCCTATGGTTAATGAAAGGTAAAGGACAATGCTGTTCTGAAGGGATGGTTGATGCAGCCAGGCTTTGTGAAGAATTAAATATTCCCCATCACATAGTAGATAGTCGAGATGTTTTTCAAGCAAATATTATTGATTATCTAGTTAGTGGGTATGAGGCTGGAGTTACGCCGTTACCTTGTTCTCAATGTAATCGTGCGGTAAAATTTGCTCCTATGTTAGCCTATGCCCAGAAGGAATTAGGAACAGATAAAATCGCTACAGGTCATTATGCACGTATTGATTACGATTTAAAGAGCGATCGCTATCAGTTATTAAGGGCTGTAGATCGACACAAGGATCAGTCTTATTTTCTCTATGATCTAACTCAAGAATTGTTAGCAGGGTCAATGTTCCCTCTAGGTAATCAAACTAAAGAAGAAACTCGACGAGTTGCTAATGAATTTGGTTTGACAACAGCAGATAAGCCTGAAAGTCAAGATTTGTGCTTAATTGAAGCTCATGGGTCAATGCAAACCTTTTTAGATCGTTATATTAATCAAAAAGAGGGGGATATTGTCGATGTGGCTGGTAATGTTTTGGGTAAACACCAAGGAATTCACCACTATACTATTGGACAAAGAAGAGGGTTAGGTATTGCTGCGCCAGAACCTTTATATGTGGTTAAATTAGACCCTGTAATGAATCGTGTTATTGTGGGCGATCGCAATACAGGCGGACGTTTGGAATGTACTGTAGCTAGACTTAATTGGGTTTCTATTCCTCAACCTACTACTCCCATTCAAGCCGAGGTGCAAATACGTTATCGTTCTCAACCTGTTACCGCTCAAATCGTTCCCCTAGAAGATGATCGGATCAAAATTATCTTTAGTGAACATCAGTTTGGTGTTACCCCAGGTCAAGCTGCGGTACTATATAACGGCGACATGGTTCTCGGTGGTGGAATTATTGAAGCGAATCTAGATTAGTTTTAATTAGAGGGTAAATATGGCAAGAGGGTTATTGTGGTTGCCTTTATTGGTTGCCTTTATTTGGTTAGCTTGGAGTGGCTGGAATGAATATCAAAAGCTTGAAGCTTATAAGATTTGGGCAGCCGACTTTGATAATGCGAAGTTTGATATTTACGCTGTACTTGGTATAAAAGACAGTCAAGTTACTTGGGGTAAACCCACCCGCAAAGGAATGAGTAATTTGGCAAGTTTTTCTTTAGATAAGGTGCAGGAAATTAGCCTTGTTGTTAATAATCAGGCTGTTGATTTGGCAGATTTGCCAAGTAAAGGTAAAACCGCTATAGAATTTAAACTCAGCGACGAGACACAAACTATTAAAATTCCTTTTACTGAAATTCCTTTAGCTGCTAAATGGACTAATTATTTACAGCAAGCTATGGGAAATAGGTAGTAGGTAGTAGGTAGTAGGTAGTAAGTAATAAGAAGTTGTATATCGTTGGTCATTAATTATCCTAAATAGGAAATATATGGCTTGTAGCTGTTCCCATCGATTAATGTGTTTATCTTTAATTAAAATAATTAATAATTATGAATCTTGAAGTTTTGTTTAGTATCGCTAATCTCTATGTCCTACCCTTCTGGACAATTATGATTTTGTTTCCTAAGTGGAATATTACTAAAAAGGTTATGGGATCTTATTTGATTTTTTTACCTTTAATTGGTTTATATATCTACTATTTAGTGGCTACAGTTGACCCCGATGCTGCTGCTGCTTTAGCTAATCCGAAATTAACAGATATTGCTCGGTTTTTCGCCCAACCAGGTGCTGCTGGGGCTGGTTGGGTTCATTTTTTGGTTATGGACTTGTTTGTAGGTAGATGGATATATTGGCAAGGACAGGAAAAGCAAATTTGGACTATACATTCTTTGATTCTTTGTTTGTTTTTCGGCCCAATAGGTTTGCTCTCTCATATTCTTACTGCCACTATTTTTAAAGGTAATTCGTTACCAGCAACACAGTCCGATGTTTCTGTTTCCTAAAGATGAATCAGACGAGCATTACCCGTTATTAATTAAACTAGTTGTACCTTGATGGACTGTTTTAACCCATTTAAGTCTCTTAGGACGAATGGACATTCTGGCGGTAATACTAAGCATGACAATTTGCCAATGAATCATATAAATTAAGCCTCGTGTTGATTGCCAAGTAATGTTCATTAGTAATGCTAGATTTAATGATTTACCTTCAATAGTATAAATACGCACTAAACCCCCAAACATTCCCATAAAACCCCAGATAAATAAGATAGCGGTAATAGGGGAGAGGATGGGTAAACGGTGAAGTGCGATCGCCATAATCCCATCGGGAACATTGGCAGCAGGTACAATATATTGCAAGAACATCCAACAGAGTAGATCAATTCTTTTGCCAAAACCCATTGGCGTACGGAATATATAACGCCAGTAATCGAGATAACGTTGATAACCTCCTTCTGCCCAACGGTTACGCTGATGCCACAAGGAACTGGCTCTGGTTACACCCTCTTCTAAAACTGAGGGAGTGAGTAGAAAACCAATCTTCCAATTAGCTAAATGCAGACGAATAGTTAAATCGAGATCATCGGTGATGGTTTCTTCATTCCAACCACCGCAGCTATTTAAAGCCGTGCGACTTACAAACTGACCATTACCCCGCAATTCCCCAATACCATCAACTGCAATACGTTGTTGTTGGACAAAACTATCTAATGCCATTTCGGCTGCTTGTCCTTTTGTCCAAAAGTTTTCTTCTGGGTTGGCAATTTCTTTTCTAATTTGTACTGCACCAATATCTGGCTGGGAAAATAAAGGTACAACGCTTTTTAATAAATCGGGGGGAATTTTAGCATCAGCATCAAAAACACCAATAATTTCACCGAAAGTTTGGGGAATAACTTGATTTAATGCTCCTGATTTACCACCGCCTGCATTAGCACAACGATGTACCACTTTTAATTGAGGATATTGAGTAGCTAGTTTATCTAAAATAACGGGAGTGCGATCGCTACTTCGATCATCTATTGCCCACACCTCATATTTATCTTGAGGATAATCTAGGCTACAGAGCATTGATACTGAATTACTGATCACTGCCTCTTCGTTTTTCGCTGCTACTAGAAGAGATACTTTTGGCACATGATCATTATTGATATCCTCGGCAGATAAAGGTTGGGGCGGTGTTTCCACTTCAGCCAAAAGATAACGTAAAATTTGCATGGCGGTTAAAATTGTGATGCCGATCACCACCCATTCCCCCCAAGCTACTAAATGTAAAGAAATTGTAACGATCCAAATCACCATTAACAAAAAGGCAGCCTTGCGCCTCCTCCCTGCTAACCCTTGAAAAAAGTCTTCTTTAAATTCTTCTGCTTCCTCTAGGTCAGATAATTCTGATAGGAGAGAGTTAATGGGGTCGAATTCTGCATCGGATTCTTTTTTTCGCCAATAATTCTCTGCCATAGTTATTTTCTAGCCTTGTCGTTAATATTTAAGGAGATTATAGCTTGATCATCCAATTTGCAGGATTAAACCGCGCTGGCTCAATTGTATCGAAAAATGTAAACTTTCTTAGCTAAAATTTAATTGTTAATAAGTTAATTTTTTACATAATTATCTAATGAGTAGTCTGGGAATGGGATTGGCGATCGCTTTAGCTTCTATCTTGTGGGTAGAATTGGTGCGGGATTTTTATCATGCTTTGTCCCATCTTTGGCAACCATTGTATCGTCTTCATGTTTGGCATCATAAGGTTTTTCGTCCTGATTTGTCTGTCGTTAGTGAATCTATTTACCGTCAGGCACATTGGTATAATGATGTACCAGAGTCTATCGTGATGTTGCTATTTAGTTTTATACCCTGGGGCGTGGTATACACTTGGGATATTGCCCCTCAATGGACTGCTTGGATAGGATCTTTATATACGATAAGTTTTTTATTTGGAGCGATCGCTCGTGGGTTAGGAATACCAATGGTTGATGAGCTTACTGATATTACTCATCGTCCAGGTAAATTTACTAGCTTACCTGCTCGTTGGTTGGTAAATCGTCCCTATCATTGGCGACATCATTTTGATAACCAAGATGCTTATTTTTCAGGAACTTTAACTTTGGTAGATAAATTACTCGGTACAGCCTTATCTCTTAAGAATAAACGTATTGCTGTGACAGGCTCATCTGGAACTTTGGGGAAAGCTTTATTAACCCAGTTACATTTAGCAGGTGCAAAAGTTACCGCTCTAACTACTTCAGACTCGGAAATTAGTTTAAATATCTCAGGACAAGAATTGCCTATTAAAACTTTAACTTGGCAACCAGGACAGGAACAAGATCTACAAGCTGAATTAGCCAAAATTGATATTTTAATTATTAATCATGGGATTAATGTTCATCAACAAAGATCCGATAAGGCAATTGTAGATTCCTATGAGATTAATACTTTTTCAGGTTTGCGTTTAATGGAATTATTTTTTACAACCGTTAAAAGCGATCGCCAGATGGTAAGTAAGGAAGTTTGGGTTAATACTTCTGAGGCGGAAGTGAATCCAGCCTTTAGTCCTTTATATGAGCTTAGTAAGAGGGCGATGGGAGATTTAGTAACCTTGCGTCGTTTAGATGCCCCCTGTGTGGTTAGAAAGCTTATTTTAGGGCCATTTAAAAGTCAATTAAACCCTATTGGGATTATGTCGGCAGATTGGGTGGCTAAACAAATTGTTAATTTAGCTCGTCGGGATATACGCAATATTATTGTTACTATTAATCCCCTAACTTTTATTTTTCTACCAATTAAGGAGTTTTGCTTGAGTACTTATTTTCGCTTGTTTACTAGTAATAAGTAGTTAGGAGTCAGAAGTCAGAAGTCAGGATAGGGGAGTCTGGAGTCAGTATTCAGTATTCAGGAGCGGTGCTGTGCTAACGGTACGGTTTCCATGAAGATCGCGAATGCACTCGTGTAGTCAGGAGTCAGGATAGGGGAGGGGGAGGTAATATTATTCCAAAGCTAAAAGCTAATAACTAATAGCTAAAATTCATCCCCTTAATTTACTTAGATCTTCAAACTGTAGAATGTAATTAGTTAACGTTGAGGTGCATTATCAAAAGCATGGGCGATCGCGTGCCAAGCAAGTTTACGTCTTAATTGATCATCTAAAGGTAAAGGTCGTTGAGGAGATCCATCATAGCGAGGAGACTTTTGCACCCAACTATAGCGATCGCTCAAACCCCAGGTAGTTACAGCAATTACCGCAGGTTCTTCTAAAGCAACGGTTAGATAATCGTAATATGCTTGGGCAACAGCGCGATCGCGACTTGCTATATCTCCTTTAATTGCTCTATCTCTAACATCAAGCTCAGATATAATTATTTTTAATCCTAAGTCTGCTACATCTTTGAGGAATTGGCGCAGTTTTTCGGGACTAAATTGATCACTTCTTGAGGCATCTAAATGTGCTTGAATACCCAAAGCATCAATAGGAGTACCTTGGGCTTTTAACCTTCGCAGCAGTCTGAGGGTGGCATTTCTTTTGGCTTCATCATCAGGATAATCATAATCCAAGCCGAATTCATTATAAACTAGCATCGCCTGGGGGTCAGCTTGAGAAGCAGTTTGAAAAGCAAGATCGATAAAATCAATACCTAAAAAATCAAGCCAACTAGGACATTTTAGATCATTAATACCGCTAATTTTAGTATCTCGTAATCCATAGGGATCTCCATCTGCAACGTTAATTGCTTCATTAACTACGTCCCAAGAATGAATGCGTCCTGCATATCTAGTAACTACGGTTTTAATATGTTCAATTAAAATATTTTTAATTTGTTTGCTAGTTGTAGCAGGATCGATAAATTTATCTATTAACCAGTCTGGGGTAGTGCGATACCAAATTAGAGGATGACCGCGCAATAGCATTTCGTTTTCCTTGGCAAAATTGGCAAAATAATCCGTTGCAGCAAAATTATAGGTTTTTTCAGTCGGACGAACACCGCCCCAATTCCAATAAAAACCAGCAACAAATACACGACATTCTCGAACAAACTGTGATTGAAATGGGAAATCTTGCGAAAATTCTGGATAGCTTGCTTGGGGAAATGCACCATATAATAAACCTTTAGCAGCAGCGCGATCGCTTAAAGGAATTGTTTCATCTACAGCAAATTTATCTAACTTTTCTAATTCTTCTACTCCTGAAATTGGTGGTTTACCAAATTTCAATTTACCAGTTTTCAATATTGCAGCAAGACCCGTTAATACAGCTAAAGCTATAAAAAAATATCTTCTATTTATTCGTTTGTATTTTCTGACCATTATTTGCAAATCTAATGTTTCCCAGAATTTAATAAGAAGGTATTTGTGGTTGATATGAAAACCAAGCTTCTTTTTTTTCTCGACTCAACTTTTTATCTAATTGCAATCTAACTGTGACTAAAACAAATAAGAACCAAACATAACTAGGAGCAATAATTGATGTTTGGGAAAGATTACTAACTAAAATAAAAGTCAAAATAACTAAAGGTAAGACTATTTCTTTTGTACGATTTTCTAATATTAGTTTAATAGATTGTCCAATGTTAGTTATTAGACATAAAACAAATAGTGAGAAACCTATCAAACCAAGATTAAGAATAATATCTAAAAATCCATTATGAGCATGAACAGCCCATTCTCCAATTAAACGAGTAATAATGGCAGAGGGACTATTCGCACCTTGCCACGGTTGCCAAAATCCTGAATAACCATAACCCAACCAAAGTTTCGGTAAAATTCTACTTTCTATTAATAAATTCCACAAAGGAACTCTGCCTGTTAAAGTTAAATCTTTATCTAGTAAAGAAAAGGTACTATTTAAGTTACCCAGCACCCAAACACTTAACATTCCAAAGAAAGACATAATCAATGTAAATAAAAGATTAGCCTGTAAAAAGTTTAACTTTCTAAAAATTGCTGGAATAAATATAATTACAATTAAAGAAATAAATACAATAAATGCCCCTGCTGAATTTGCCAGTTGCATGATTACAGTACAAATAACTGCAAAAAAGAATGATCTTGGGCGATATTTAGGATTTTGAATTCCATGTAATAACCATAAAGAAGCAGTTAGTGCCATCATGTTACCTAAATCGATGGGATGCCCAACAGCCCCAGACCATCCTTTAGTCATTCGCCCCTCTGAAGGATCAAATATAGCCAAAAAAGCACTATAAAATGCTATAAATGTTTGATTCCAGCGCAGTAATTTAAAAATTTGTTGCCAATTGAATTGCCTAGCAAAATAAACAGCGAAAACGCTAATTGCTATCAAGGATATTGCTGCTTTAAAACTAAGCCAAGTACTCCCCGACCACAAAGTAGAAAAAATTAATAAAGCAATATAAAAACCTAAATATCTTTGTTTTAAAAGGATTATGATATTAATTATAATTTGCTTTAGCTGAACTCTTAAAAGAATTAGGGCAGCAGTATATATTATTATTAATAATAAGGCTGAAAATAGTCCTTTTTCAGGAGTACCTATTGAACGTATATCTAAATGGGAGAAAGGAAAAGTGGTAACTCCAGAGACAATAAATAAGAAAATATAGTCGGCTATTTGATGTATAGTCGTGGCAATTATTTTATCTTTAGTTAAATAAAATAAAATTATAAAGCTTCCTAGCGCACCAAATAGTAATGCTCCAAAAATAGGAGGATACAGAATCAGTTCTTTCATATTAAATCTTGCATAACAAATTGTTATTTAAGTATTATTGCTGTTTGACATAATTCATCAATTTATCAACATTATGAAAATATTTAAAATTCTTCCTTAACCATTCCTCCTCTTTATCCCACCATTTAAATTCTTGAAGAAATTCAATAGTTTCTGGATCAAATTTATAACGAATTAATTTTGCAGGTACACCACCATAAATAGCGTAAGGAGGAACATCTTTATTAACTACTGCACCAGCAGCAATGATTGCACCATTGCCAATATTCACACCCCCAAGAACCAGAACATTATTACCAATCCAAACATCATTACCAATTTTACATGGTTGCATTTCTTGTATATAATCGCGATCGGCAAAGGTAAATCCAATCTGTTTTCTAGTGGAGAAAAATATCGGATGACTAGAAACAAAATCTCTAGTAGGATGACTTGCCAAACCAATTGTACAATTAGCACCAATGCTGCAAAATTTACCTATTGTGGTGGTATAAACCGTTGTCTTTTCGGCTATATAACTATAAGAACCTAGCTGCGATTCTACAACTAAAGAATGTCTCTCTATTTTTGTGTTTTTAGCTAAAAAAGAATCTTTACTAATAATTGCTGTATATTTTTGGTCAATTTTTGAATACTTTAATTTAGTACGACACCAGTTATATAGATAGTTGAAGTGGTCTGTGACGGGATTATTTAAGGTATTTTTAATGGTCACAAGAAAATTAAACATTATATTAGTATTTAGTAACTTTATCGCTTAATCAGTTTATTTAAGATTTTGTTGGCTTTTTTCTTCACGCGTATTCCTAAGTCTGTTTCCACATCAAACCGATTTTTCTGATTTAATCTATCTGCATGTTTATTTTGAATTATGAAAGCAGGATGAATTAAAGGAAATCGCATAGCGGATGTAGATAGATTAGCAAAAGAACCATCTTCTAAAGTATGAGTTCCATCCAGACCAAAACCAATATTCGAGACTAGGTTAACATTTGGCACAATTGACAACCCATTTTGCACCCAACAAGCAAATAACCAGCGATAAAACCAACTATCCTTATTACCTTCGTAGGTAAGCTGAAAGTATTTTCCCCAATATTTCGCAGCTTTATTAGTCACCAAATGTTCCGCTAAAAAATTGCTGTTGCCTAATTTTGACCACAATTTCATCTCAAAATCATAATATTTCCATGCCCTTTTCCAAGTAGCCCATCCCCAGCAATCATGATAGCAAGAGTGATAATAACTATAATCTGTTACTTTAACTCCAAACTGAAAGTTAGTTCCCGCTATGGACATAATTCGTTGATCATAGCGATAATATTCCAATAATTCTTCACAATACTGAAAGAAAGATGGATGTGGTAAACAGTCATCCTCAAGAATAATAGCTTCAGATACCTGATCAAAAACCCAATTTAAACCAGTTGTAATTCTTTTTGCACAACCTAAATTTACTTCAGCATAGTTTTTTAACACTTCGCAGTCCCAGTCTACTTGATTGATAATCTCTCTTGCTGCTGCACATTTTTCTGCTTCCGCCAGATTATTGGAACGAGGCGCATCGGCAATGACTAATAATTTGGGAGGCTTGGCTTGGCGAATTGCCTCAAATACTTTTTGAGTTGTATCAGGTCGTCTAAAAATTATAAAAACAATTGGGGTTTTAAGCTGAAAATCAGACATCTTTCTTTTGCTCTAGGAATCTAACTAAAATTAATTATTTTTTGAACTTTTTTAGCAGAAGATAATATATAAGCAGAAAGTTGACCTAATTTAGAAGAATTAATGTTTTTAAAGTCTTCAACTTGTTGAGCAAATAAATATCCTTGGTCTTCAATTAAACCATGTAAAAGCTCGTTAGCATAATCATAAAGTTCCAAATCAAACTGATTTTTATCGCGGATAAGATCTAAAGTTGTTTGGGGAATGGAATCTTTAGAAAGTCTTTGCTTATTTTTGTTTTTAACTTCATAGTAAATGTTTTGCCAACCAAAAGTTTTTTTCAATAGTATTAAGGTTTTATCAAACTCCTCTACTGTACCAACCACAGCATAATTACTTTTTAAGTTATTTTTTGCCAACTCTAAAGTTTCCCTAGTACATGGATAATTTTTAATATCTAGATTTGCTTCATTGATATTTTTGGCTAAAAATCTTGTTTGATAATTATCTTCCCCAGCCCAACATACAAAATCTTCGAGAGATACTTTTTCCTCTTTAAGCCTTTGATGAAATGGGTGATCCTTACTCTTTCGTAAAAAGAAATAATTAGAAATAGCCCTATCAATAGGATCTCGCAGTAAAGTAAAATAGGTACATGATCGTGATAGTAATTGATGCCATCCTAAGAATGTATGACCTTTAATTACTTTTATTTTCTGCTGTTGTTTTAGCGAAGCATTGCCTAATCTATTGATCTCATTAGCATTCTGCGCTGTAGTATGAATTGAAATAATATTTTGTGGATTATATTGACGCTCAATAACTAAATGCAATGTAGTACCTGCTGTTTTTGGTATATGTATAAACACCGCTATAGACTCAGGTTTAAAGTTGCTCATAACTGCATTTTCTCAATATCATTATTGGAGTGTATCTAGTTAATATGAATATATAGGGAATTGACAATCAAAGCAAATTATCTTATAGCAGTCTCTTTTTAATTTGATTAAAATAAATTAGATTTTGACGAATACGAAATGGTATAAATAGGGCTTTAGTTAGCATCCAGCCATTGCTTAATACAGGAGGATATAGAGTACAAGATAAATGGGAAGAAACGGCATAGGAAATGACCGTCGCAACTGCTGCACCAATTCCACCATAATCAGGAATCCACCAAGTATTTAAGATCACATTTACTACTGCACCCAAAGATGTTGCAACTAAACTGAAGCGAGTATAGTTTTCGGTCATTAACCATTTACTGCGGGCGATGCCCAAAAAGACAAATGGACTAGCCCAAATGTGTAATTTTAGTATTGTCCCTGCTTCGCTATACTCAACACCAAGTAAGGCAGTGACAATGTTATCTGACATTAAAGTTGTAGTCAAGGCAATAGAGAGAGAAATCCAAGCCATAAAATCATATAGCTGTTGAATTTTATTTTGGTATTCTTGCTGATCTTTTTGTTTAGCTTTAATTAATGCTGGGTATACAGAAGAACAAATTGCTGTGGAGATGAAATAACAAGGCTCGGATAATCTGACGGCTGCTGCATAATTACCTACAGCATTATCACCCGCCATATTACCTAGCATTACCTGATCTATTTTCATGTAAATTAAGATCATTACTCCAGATACTATTAGCGGCCAAGAATCTTTTAATAAATCTTTTCCCCTAGACCAATTAATTTTCCAGTTAGCAATAGACTGACGAGTTTGGTAGTAAGCTACTATCATACCGATCGCCTGTAAAGCAAATTCTGCTAAATATACCCAAGCAAATGCTATTAAAGGATATTTGCCAAAGATTAAAAATAATTTGGTAGAACTTGTTATAACTAGTTGTGTACTTCTAACTATCGCCATCGGTTTTGATAACACTTTTGACTGAAACCAAAAGTCAATAGTTTCAAAAGCAGAAAATAGTAACCCTACACTAATAATCACAGTCATCCAGCGAATTTGATTATCGTTATTAAAAATCCAAACGCTAACGGCTATTAAAATGACTGTAAATAAAGAACCGATTGATTTTAAAATACAAGCAGTGCCTAATATTTCTGGGGTTGCCTCTTTGTCTTTTACCAGATTACGTACAACAATTTGATCTAAACCTAATTTCGCGATCGCTCCTATTAATCCTGCAAAACTTAGGCTATAGCTCAATTTACCATAACTTTCAGGGCCGAGGTATCTAACTACACTAATACCTACAAAAAAAGACAGAGCTAGCATTAAAATACGCTCTGCTGTTAACCACCCTACACTGGTAATAATTTTCTTTAAACCTGGGCTTAACTTTTGATCTAATAATTGGAATTTTTTGAGCATTGGATGTTCAAAAATCAACCCTCATTGGGATAGTTTTTGTAATAAGATTTGAAAAATAGCTTTATTTGCTCAATGATAAAATCATTTGCTGAGATATTTAAAAGTAGCCAGACTTTTAATATCTGTTAAAAGTTATATTTTTTATGTTTTTAGGTCATTTATGTTACCATACTCGGCTAAATTCCCAAAATAATAATGTAGTTTAGTTATTTTCACCTTTAAGATACCGCAAATTATGCTGGCTAAGTGTTAAATGTCTATATAAGCTAGTTGAGAATTAAGCGCAGATAATAATCCTTGACTATATTTAATAAGTTAGGGATTGCGCGATCGCTCCACAAATACGAATATATAACTGAAGTGTTAATGTCTTTATACCCTTGCTAGCTTGAGGATGGTTTTTTTATGTAGCCTCTAGCTATATATATTCTGAATGTACAACAAAAGAAAGCACAGTAAATAAGTAGCTATAGGTGTATTAAACATAAAATAGTTTTACTTTATAGTATTAGGGAAGTAAAAGTTTTTGGTATAAGTTTAACGTCTATCAGCTTTTGCTTCGCTATACTCCTTATTTAAGATAACAACTATTAAAAATCTATCTATATATAGATATATGAATAATCAAGAATTAGATAAAGAATCAGAATCACTAGATTATCAATCATCCTTAAACCAGTTAAATATTGCTATACAACAAAATCCGCAAAATCTTGATTTCTACTATGACCGTAGCCAAGTATATTATCATTTAGGCAATTATAATGCTGGAATTAAAGACTTAGATATAGTGGTGCAAGAGCAACCTGATAATGTTTTAGCCTATATGTTTCGGGCTTATGGGTATGGACGTTTAAATAATTATCAAACAGCAATTACTGATTATACTAAAGCGATCAATCTTTGTCCTAATTATGCTAAAGCTTATTTTAATCGTGGTAGTATCTATCAACAATTAGAGCAATATCAGGAGGCATTAGCTGATTTTACCCAAGCAATTAAGCTCGATATTAACTATTTAGATGCTTATTATAACCGCGCTATTGTTTATAATCAACTTAATCAGACTCAAAGTGCGATCGCTGATTACACTCAAGTAATTAGGCTTAATCCTGACGATGCCGAAGCCTATTACAATCGTGCCAATACTTATAATAAATTAAAACAATATCAGGAGGCATTAGCAGACTACGCTACAGCTATTCGCCTTAATCCTCAAGATTTAGAAGCCTATTATAATCGTGCCAATGTCTATCATAAAACCCAACAGCTAGAAAGTGCGATCGCTGATTACACCTATGTAATGAAATATAATTCTCGTCATGCAGCTACTTATTATAATCGCGGTACAACTTATTTAACTGCTAAACAATATCAGGATGCGATCGCTGATTTTGATCAAGCTATTAGGTTGCAATCTGAATACGCAGAAGCTTATTATAATCGGGCTATTGCTTATAGTAAATTGGGTAAACAGCAACAGGCGATCGCTGATCATCAAATTGCTATTAGTTTAAAGTCTAATTATGCAGAAGCTTATGGTAATTTGGGTTTGGTATATCAGGCTATAGGTAATAAACCGCAAGCTATTAAGAATTTACAGCAGGCTGCTACTTTATTTAAACAACAAAATAATAAGCCTTTATATAAGTATGTTTTGGATCGCTTAAGAGCTATTGATGATCGACAATCTATATAAAGTTTTGTTGCCCAGCGTTTTGAGGTAAATATTTAATTAGATAGCAACTTAATTATAATTGTTGGGAATTTATTTATATATAAAATAGATATATTTTGAGTTTATTTACATAATTACCACTATGTGTAATTAAATTTTATTGCC
This sequence comes from Chondrocystis sp. NIES-4102, assembly GCA_002368355.1. Taxonomy (NCBI): domain Bacteria; kingdom Bacillati; phylum Cyanobacteriota; class Cyanophyceae; order Chroococcales; family Chroococcaceae; genus Chondrocystis; species Chondrocystis sp. NIES-4102. The sequence continues at coordinate 3,186,107 of AP018281.1, forward strand.
CTTATTCAATCAATTAAGTATATATGTATTTTTAGGATTAATTTATTTATATTAAAGATTAAGATATTGGCTACTAACTATCTGGGGATAGACGGGTGTAAAGCTTTTAAGTTAAGGATAGTAAGCAGAAAAGACAACAACTAATAACTATCCCTTAACCAATTGTTTAACGATTATTTACTAAAAACTGAGAAGGTATTAAATAGGAAAAACCAGAAGATTTTAAAGTTTTTAATTATAATTTTGAACTTTAAATAATTAATTTCAACTTACAATTCTCAAGTCATCAATAGCTCATAACTTTGCCCAATAAAAAAAGGTTTATTTGAGCAATGAACTTATGACTTAAAACCCATCAGATTTAGTTTACACCTTAAAATTTATGATAAATTCACCTGGCTTAACAACACTAGGTAGATACAATTCGGGCATTTTCGATGAAGGTGCTGCGGAAATTGCTGACTATGATCCCATTAGTCAACGCCTATTTGTAGTTAATGGCGCAGATAAAACTATAGATGTTTTAAACTTAAATAATCCTAATAATCCCACATTTGAATTTGCTATTGCGATCGCTGATTTTGGTGATGGTGTTAATAGTGTTGCAGTTAAAAATGGCATAGTTGCAGCAGCTATTGAAAGTGATCCCTCACAAGATCCTGGTCAAGTAGTATTCTTTGATACCGATGGTAACGTCTTAAATCAAGTCACAGTTGGGGCATTACCCGACATGGTTACTTTTACCCCCGATGGTAATAAAGTACTAGTAGCTAATGAAGGTGAACCAAACGAAGATGATCCCAGTAATGATCCCGAAGGTTCTGTTAGCATTATCGATATTTCCCAAGGAATCACCCAGGCTAAAGTAATTACTGCCGATTTTCAGCAGTTTAACGGGCAAGAAGCAACATTAAGAAGCAGGGAAGTAAGAATTTTCCCAGATCGCAATTTTTCCCAAGATGTTGAACCAGAATATATTACAGTAAGTTCCGATAGCACTACTGCCTACGTCACCTTACAGGAAAATAATGCTGTTGCAGTAGTAGATATTGAATCAGGAATTACAGATATCCAACCTCTAGGGTTAAAAGATTTTAGTCGCGGACTACCCCAGCTTACTAATTATCCCATAGATTTAAGCGAGCAAGTTCTGGGAACAACTCCCGCAGGTCAAGAAATCCTCTTAGGTAGGTTTTCGGGATTATTCTACGAAGGAGAAACGACAGATGGCAAATTAAAATTTATTGTAACTCCAGATCGAGGACCCAATGGCGAACCCACTGATGTAGATGGCGATGGCGTTAAGGAAAGACCTTTCCCTTTACCAGATTATCAACCTAGGCTAGTTCGTTTAACTTTAGATCGTGCTACGGGAGAAGTTGAAATTGGGGAACAAATATTTTTAGATCGCAACCAAGGTAAAACCCCTCTAACTGGATTACCTAATATACAAGCAGGAGAAGCAGATACAGCTTATACCGATGAAGAACCAGTCGATTTATTGGGTAATAGCTTAGATAACGATCCTTTTGGTGCTGATCTCGAATCAATTGTTGTCGCCCCCGATGCTACATTTTGGTTATCCGACGAATATCGTCCTGCTATTTATCATTTTGATTGTAATGGGTCGTATATAGATCGTTTTGTTCCCCAAGGTACTGGTGAAGCAGGTAATGGGAAAGAGGGAGAATTTGGGACAGAAACATTACCCGCAGTATATGCCCAGCGTCGCAGCAATCGAGGTTTTGAAGGGATGGCATTGAATACCGATAACGGTAAGCTATACGCCTTTATCCAAAGTCCCCTTGATAATCCTGACGTAAGTGACGATAGTAATTCTAGTAATTCCCAAGTTTTGCGGATATTAGAAGTAGATTCTGCTACAGGAGTTACCACAGGAGAATATATTTACCTCCTCGAAGGTTCACCAGGAGTAGATAAGATTGGGGATGCGGTATATGCAGGCGACGGCAAAATTAATGTCATAGAGAGGGATTCGGGGACAGATGCCGATGCGAAAAAGTTTATTTTTGAAGTTGATTTAACTGGTGCAACTAATATACTGGGTACGGATTTAGCTACAGCTAATACTACAGATACAGCTTTAGAAAGTATGACTGCTGATGATTTGGCAGAGATGGGAATTAAGCCTGTTACTAAAACTAAAGTTCTTAATTTACCTTCTATTGGTTATTTAGCAGGAGATAAACCCGAAGGATTAGCCTTGTTACCCAATGGTTCGTTAGCAGTAATTAATGATAATGATTTTGGCTTATTAGATTCAGAAATTCCTCTAGATGGTTCTGTTCCTTTTAATCAAGATCCTACCCAGACTACTTTAGGAATTATTGATTTTAATATTCCCAATGGTTTAGATGCTAGTGAACAAGATGGTGGGATTAATATTCGCAACTATCCCGTCTTTGGAATGTATCAACCAGATAGTATTGCAAGTTACGAAGTAGATGGGGAAACCTACTACATCACCGCTAATGAAGGGGATGCCCGTGACGAAGATACTGCTATAGAAGATTTAGAATTAGATCCTACCGCTTTTCCCAACGCCGAAGAACTACAAATTACTAGCCAGATAGGCGGTTTAGAAGTATCTAATATTGATGGAGACATTGACGGCGATGGAGATTATGACCGCTTGGTTTCCTATGGCGGACGTTCTTTTAGTATTCGCGATCGCACTGGTAATTTAGTTTTTGATAGTGGTGATCAATTAGAACAAATTACCGCCCAACAAGTCCCTGAACTATTTAATTCTAACGGCACGGTAGATACTTTCGATAGTCGTAGCACCGCCAAGGGGGCAGAACCTGAAGGTGTGGTTGTAGGGGAAATAAACGATCGCACCTACGCTTTTATTGGTTTAGAAAGAACTAGCGGGGTTGTGATTTATGATGTTACTGATCCTGCTAAAAGTTCCTTTGTTAAATATATTAATCCTATTGATCCAGAAACAGGTAACGCCCTAGATTTAGGGCCAGAAGGGTTAAAATTTATTCCTTCAAAGGATAGTCCTAATAATCAACCTTTGTTAGTCGTGACTAATGAAGTGAGTGGTTCTACCACAGTGTATCAAGTCGATCTCCCAATCAATGGTGGTAAAAATGCCGATGGTAGTTTTACACTACAACTTCTCCACGCAGCCGATCAAGAAGCAGGTATCCCTGCAATAGAAGATGCACCCAATTTTAGTGCTGTACTAAATGCCCTACGGGACGATTACAACAATACCTTAACCTTGTCTTCGGGTGATGCTTATATTCCCAGTCCTTTCTTTTCGGCTGGAGAAGCAGCTTTTGGAGGACAAGGAAGGGGTGATATCCTAATTCAAAACCAATTAGGTTTTCAAGCGATCGCTTTTGGTAATCATGAGTTTGATTTTGGGACAGCAACAGTTGCAGATTTAATTTCTGCTGATGCGGAAACTGATTATCCTGGTACAGCTTTTCCCTACCTTAGTTCTAACTTAGATTTTAGTACCGACGAAGATTTAGCACCCCTGGTGGTTGAAGATGGACAAGTAGCCGAAGATATCCCCAATAGTATTACAGGCAACACTATTATTAATGTCAACGGTGAACAGATTGGGGTTGTGGGTGCAACTACTCCCACCTTATCCAGTATTTCCTCTCCTGGAGATGTTACCATCAAACCTTTAGAATTTAGTTCCGATAATCCCCAAGACATTGCAGCTTTAGCCACCGAAATTCAAGCCTCTGTTGATTCTTTACTCGCTGATAATCCAGAAATCAATAAAGTAGTACTGTTGGCACATATGCAGCAGATCTCGATTGAAGAACAGTTATCAGCATTACTAACCGATGTCGATATCATTGTAGCTGGCGGTTCAAATACTTTACTTGCCGACCAAAGTGATCGCCTACGGGCAGGAGATATAGCAGATGGAGTGTATCCTATTCTTAATACGGATGCTGATGGTAATCCTGTTGCAGTAGTTAATACCGATGGTAACTATAAATATGTAGGGCGTTTAGTAGTAGATTTTGATGAAAATGGAATAATTATTCCCGACAGTATCGATCCTGAAATTAGCGGGGCATATGCAACAGATAGCGAGGGAGTAACAGCAGTAGAAGGAACTGTTGATCCCAAAATCGTTGAAATTACAAGCCAATTAGAAACTGCGATCGCCGAACAGGAAGGCAATATTTTTGGTAAAACCGATGTATTTTTAAATGGTTCGAGAGAAGATGTACGAACTCAAGAAACAAACTTTGGTAATTTAACCGCCGATGCTAATTTAGCTTACGCCCAAACTATCGACCCCGATGTACTTATCTCTCTCAAAAATGGTGGTGGAATTCGTGACAATATTGGTACAGTTATCGCCCCTCCAGGTTCTACCAATGTTGATGATGTGCAAAAGTTGCCAACCCAAGCTAACGAATTAGCAGGAAAACAAGAAGGTGATATTTCCCAGCTTGATATTGCTAATAGCTTGCGTTTTAATAACGGTTTAACCATACTCACCGTTACCGCAGCAGAATTATTAGCAGTTATAGAACATGGTGTAGCTGAAAGTGGCGAGGGAGAAACCCCAGGAAGTTTTCCCCAAGTTGCAGGTATTGAATTTAGTTTTGATAGTGATTTACCAGCAGGAGAACGTGTTGTCTCTCTAGCGGTTAAAGATGCTGAGGGTAACATTATTGATACTATCGTCGAAAATGGCGAATTAGTAGGAGATGATACTCGTACTTTCCGTGTAGTTACTCTCAGTTTCCTCGCTGATGGTGGTGATGATTATTCCTTTCCTAATCGAGATCGAATAGATTTAGCTTTGGATGAAGATGCCGATCGCAGTGGTAATGCGGTTTTTGCCCCCGATGGTTCAGAACAGGATGTTTTAGCTGAGTATTTGCTACAAAACTATAGTGATAATGCTTTTACTACTGAAGATCTCAGTCCAGAATTAGACACTCGCATCCAAAATTTAAATTTGCGTAACGATGGGGTTTTATCCGAGGGAACAGTAAATAATAATGTTACTGGAATTATAGATCCTTTAATCGATTTAACAGGTTTAGAAAACCAGTCTACTACCTTTAGTGTTAGTGACGAAAATTACACCCTCGGTGTTTATCAGCTTAATGCCGATGGTAGTGTGATCGATCCTCTCTCTGGAAATTCAATTATGCCTGGAGAAGACGGTTATACTCAAGCTGCGATCGCCAATCCTTTAGAATTAGACTCTATTACCGCTAGCGAATTTACCGCAAAATTATCTGGCGATAGTCTTTACGCCCCTTATATTATTGTTGATGGTACAGTGGATCAATTAATAGATCAGGATATTAGTAACGATCCTGCTGTTTATTTCCCCTACACCCAAGCCAGTAGTGGTAATCAAGATTATATTCGCGCCCTGGATGATCTAAGTTGGGAATTTGGAGATTTATCCTCAAATGAAATTCAAGATTTATTAGTTAAGGCAGATGTTGCTTAAACTAATTAAAGTTTGATAAAAGCTATTTACTGCTAATGTAGAAGATAACTTCCCTAATATTTTAAAAGGTTGCTGGTTTACAAATTAATTAATAAATCAGCAACTTAATTATTAAAGATTCACTTAACTTAAATTAAAAACCAATTAATTTTAGGGCATTGGCAAATTAGACTAATCTTTAACTTCTTGCCATGCTAGTCCATTAATTATTTTTACCCTACAGAAGAGAAATAAACCTTAGATTTAACAGGATCAGGATTCATAGTTTGATCCCCTTCTTGCCAACCCGCAGGACATACCTCATTAGGATTACTCTGTACGTATTGAATAGCTTTTAAAGTGCGAAGAGTTTCATCTACACTACGACCAAAGGAAAGATTATTAATAGTTGCGTGTTGAATTATACCTTCTTTATCAATGATAAATAGTCCTCGTAGGGCAACGCCTGCATCGGGATCGAGAACATTATAAGCAATACTTAATTCTTTTTTAATATCAGAAATCAAAGGATAGGCAATATCACCAATGCCACCTTCCTTGCGCTCAGTTTGCATCCAAGCTAAATGTGCAAATTCACTGTCTACCGATACACCTAAAATTTCCGTATTGATCGCCTTAAACTCTTCAAAGCGATCGCTAAAAGCGATAATTTCTGTAGGACAAACAAAAGTAAAATCTAAAGGATAGAAAAATAAAACTACATACTGACCACGATAATCCGATAACTTGACAGTCTTAAATTCTTGATCATATACAGCCGTTGCCATAAATTCAGGAGCTTGTTGTCCTACTCTTAAACAGCCTTCTGTAACCATAGTTTTTTTTCCTCAAATGTTAAGCAAGATTAATTTACAATTTAGATAATCAATATATCACAGTCATAATGCTAATTAAGTCTTTAAACTCGGTTTTAGATAACCATCGAGGATCTAGAATCAATAGTTTTTAATTTTGCATAATCGCCGATTGATTAGAGGATTGTTGAACAGTTTGCGAAGTAGGTAGACCTGGCAGAGGGTTATTAGGATTAACTATAGTTGTAGAAGAAACACTGCTATTGCTTGGTTGTTGTGTATCAGGCGCAACTGGTAGAGGATTATTAGGATTAACTACAGTTGTAGAAGTGGTTGGTTGTTGTGCAATAGGTGGAGTAACATTCTGAGGAATTACCACAGGAGTAGGTAAGGGTGTGGGTATAGTTGGTTGTACAGGAGTAGAAGCCGAAGGCAAACAGTTAGAAAGACAAAAATGAAAATTATTACCATTAGCATTGTTAGTACCAACACTGAATTCTGGGCGACTAGGTTGTGTGGGGACTGGAACAGGTACAGGTTGTTGAATCACTTGAGGTTGAGGTTTTTTACTGCCAATCAAAGCATTTAAAGCACCAGCAGCTACTTCCAAAAGTTGGGCTGAAGCTGGTTGAGGTTGAGCGACAGTGATCATAGTTGCAGTAAGGGTAACGATCATTGAACTAGTGCAGAACTTACGGTTAATCATGCTCATGGCTCTCTCCTGGTTTTAATAAAATTTAGATAACTGAATTATTTATCTAATAGGGACAGGAGAATAAATTTATGCACCAATCACCCAAGCTAAAGCTATAGCTACTCCCGCACCAATCACCGTATTAATAAAATTGACTAAATCGTTAGTTAACCAATCAAAGCGAGATTCTAAGGTAGCACCAATCAAACTTTCAATAGTCGTAGCAACCAAGGCAGCTAACACACACCAGATCACACCCACACCGCTAATCATGCCAATTCCCCAAGCAATTATGGCTAAAACCACCGATGCTACGATACCTGCAATCGTCCCTTCCAAACTAACTGCACCTTCTGTACCTCTGGGTACTGGTTTTAAAGTCGTGATTAGAAAAGTACTTTTACCATATGCTTTGCCTACTTCACTTGCCGTAGTATCCGCTAATTTAGTACAAAAACTGGCAACATAACCCAAAATCAAGAACTCTTTAAAAGGGGATGCCACGAATAAACTAGCGATCGCACAAATACTAGCAGTTAACGCCGAACTCCAAACATTACCAGCACCCCTCATCCCCGATCTTTCTTCTGCTATGCCTTCGGTTTCTTTTTGTTCCATGCGTACAAAAGTTAAACCCGAACCAACTAGAAAATAGAACATGACTATTAAGTACCCACGCCACCCCAAAGTTCCCCATACTAAGATCCCCAAAATTACTGCATTTAAATATCCGATGGGAGTTAATAGTTTTTTGGGTAGCAACCACGCCACTGTTATTAAAACTGTATGTAGCAGTAAGGCGAACGTCCAAGGATTAGACAAGTTAAAAGTATCAAGCATAACTAATGGTTAATTAAAGAATTTGTTTTCAGCTTATCAACAGACAATGCTCAATAATAAAAGATTGTTAATTTCAATCCATAATTATTATGTCTCTGTCTAAACCCGAAGCCAAACAACTATTAGAAAGAATGATTTTTGATGATCAGCCTCCCCAACAATGGGTAGAAGATGTTTGGGGTTTAACTCCTATGTTAGGAGATAGTGCAGCTAAACTTTATGAAGCATTTGAGGCTTTAATTGCTTGTTGTCCTGAAGATAAGCTCGATAACCTTCTACAAACTTACCTAAAAGAAAAATTTGAACAGTGATTAGTAATCACATTGCATTAGTAGTGAACCACAAAAGAAACTTTTCTACCGCATCTTTATTTAATAGTTTAGAAATCACATACCCTTGTCCATAATCACAACCTAATTCTCTCAGTAAATTTAGCTGATAATTATTTTCTACACCTGTAGCCGTTACCACCATATTCATTTGATGGGCAATGGTAATTATCTGATTTAGTAACATAGTTGTCGCTTTTTCTTGCTGAAGATTAGGTTTTTCTTGACCAATATGAGCAATTAAAGAACGATCTATTTTTAATTCATCAAAGGGAAAAGTGTGTAAACAAGTAAGAGAAGAATAACCCACCCCAAAATTATCTAAACAAAGTTTTACACGACGTTTTTTTAACTCCTGTAACAGACTTAGAGCGGTATTCGGCTGCTCAAAAAACACATTTTCTGCTATATCAAATTTAATGTGATGCCCTTGAAGTCTGGTTTTTCTAAGAATCATATCAATTTTAGAAATCAAACTGGAGTGAAAAAGCTGTTTAGCCGATAAATTGATGCCGATACATAAATCCTTTTGATCTTTATTTGTATGTTGCCAAGATTTTATATGTTGACAGGCTTGCCTTAAAACCAAATTACCGATCGCATTCATCAATCCCATTTTTTCGGCGATCTCTATAAAATCTTGAGGTGCTATTACTCCTTGTTGGGGATGATGCCAACGAACCAAAGCCTCTAATTCTACGACTTTCTGTGTCTTTAGGGAAACAATAGGTAAGTAATAATTAATAAATTCCTGATTTTTAATCGCTTGCTTAAGTGCCATTTCCTGTTTACTAAACTCCATATCCTGCTGGATTTGAATATACATTTGGGGTTTAAACACCAAATAGCGATCGCTATGCGCTTCTTTAGCTTTCTGCATGGCAATATCAGCATCATTGAGTAAACGATCTGTATCGCGGTAGTCTTTATTACCGATCGCAATTCCAATATTGACGTTGATCAGAATTTTTTGTTGTTTAATGATAAAAGGCTTGGTTAATTTATCCTGGATTTCTTCAACTAAAGCGATCGCCTCTTGTAGATCATTAATTTCATCGAGGAAAATCCCAAATTCTTCTCCCTCCAAACGACTAAGTAAACTAGATTCAGGTAAACAGGAATGAATCGCCTGAGCAATTGCCATCAAAAGTTGATTACTATCAATATGGCTAATGGTACGCTTAATATTTTTAAAGCGATCGCATTCTAATAAAATTACTGCAAAGAAATAATTAGGCTGTTGTTCTGTGACTCTTAAAGCTTGTTTGAGTTTACTTACAAAGGAATTACGGTTGGCATAACCAGTAATCGGATCATAAAGAGCCATTTGTAGCAGTCGATCTTGAGCTTGTTGACGACGATTAATTTCTGCTTGTAACTGTTGATTACTTTGTTCTAATTCCGCCGTACGTTCTTTTACCTTTTGCTCTAATTGATTATTTAGCTGAATAATTTGACGAGTACTAGCTTGAATAGCTATTTGATTACTTACTCTAACCACAACCTCTTTAAGTTCAAAAGGCTTGTTAATATAATCAATACCTCCAGCCTTAAATGCTTTTTGTTTATCGGCAAAACTATCTAAAGCACTGATAAATATAACGGGTATCTCGCGAGTACTCGCTTCTGCCTTCAATTGCTCACAAACTTGATAACCGTCCATATTGGGCATCTGAATATCTAACAAAATCAATTCAGCCCAACCAGAACGAGCAATTTCTAATGCTTCTAACCCATTATCGACACAATGAGTCTGATAACCTCGTTTTTTAAGAATAGCAGCAAGTAACTCTAAATTATCTAGAGTGTCATCAACAATTAGAATATTTGCTGGCAAATCTTTAGCCTGAGTTGTATTCAACAAAGCAATAGGGAAATTTATAATAGATCTAAAAGCTATAGTTCCCTAAAATTCTTCTCAGGTATCACTAAAATATTACTTTCCCAAAAAGGATTCCCACATCCCGCTAACCGACTGCTGTATTTTTGCTAAAGGCTGCTGTTGACTGAGAAATACACGAGCGCAATTACGCCCAGGCATCCCCGAAATAGAACCCCCTGGATGAGTTCCTGCACCAGTTAGATATAAATTTTTAATTGGTGTGGTGTAATTAGCTATTTCTGGCAAAGGACGTAAGAAGATCATTTGATCTAGGGTCATATCAATATGATAATAATTACCTTTATATGAACCCAATCTTTCCCCTAATTCCGCAGGACTTTCTACTCGACGAGCGATGATGGAATCTTTAATATTGGGGGCATACTCAGCCAATTTATCCATCACCTTATCTGCCACCTGGTTTTTTAGTTCATCTGTCCACCCAGTACCATGTAACCCTGTACCTTCTTTTCCTGCGATTTGGTAAGGAGCAAAAAATTCGATCCATAGGGTATGATTTCCTTCTGGCGCAAGGGTTGGATCTAATACCGAAGGAATATCTAAATACATTGAAGGATTGCTATCAGGAATTTGTCCCATAGTAGCCAAAGAATGCGCCTGTTCTACATGAGCTACCGAGTCCGCAATTAGCACCGTGCCAATTAAATGATCTTGATTATCTTGATCATAAGCTGTAAAGCGTGGTGGTTCGGATAAAGCACAGTCTATCTTGAGAATAGTTTCATTATTATTAGTTATACGCCGATCAACTTTCTCCCTTAAATCCGAAGCAACTACATCGGGAGAAACTAGCTGTAAAAATAACCTACGAACATCAATATTAGATATTACGGCTTTATTGGCTCGATATTCTTTATCTCCAGCTACTTTTACCCCAATAGCGCGGTTGTTTTCAACTATCACTTCTTTAACGGTTTGCTCAGTTAAAATCTTTCCTCCCTTAGCAGTAACCAGTTTAACTAACGCCTGGGTTAACGCCCCTGTACCGCCTTGGGGTCTAGCCATGCCTGGATAATGACGCATCGCCAACATCATTAACCCTGCGGTGATTCCTTTTTGAGATGGAGGCGCACCTATTTCTGCTGCTAATCTTGCTAGGGGAGCTTTAACTAATTCAGTATCAAACCATTCATTGAGCAAATCTTCAGGGGCAGTGATCATAGTACGGATAAAGTTTAACGCCTTATCTTTCGAGCCTGCGATCGCTAAAGCATCGGCGATATTTTTACCTTTATATCCTTTTGCTATATCTAAAACTGCTTGCGGTGGCGCATTAAAAAACGGCGCAATGGCACTCATGAGTTTTGACCAATAACCGACAAATTCTACATATTTGGCTGCATCCCTGGCACTATAACGAGCGATCGCTGCTTGAGTTTTTTCCAACGACTGATGAGCTAAAAAATATTTACCATCACTTTGAGGACAGAAAGTATGAGGATCACAAGTAAGATACTTTAAACCATATTTTTTAAGTCCTAATTCTTCAATAATTGGACCTAGAAAAATAAACTCATGGTCAATGGCACAAAGATTAAATTTAAATCCTGGTGCAGTTACAGGTAATGCCTCTTCTGTAGTAGCAGCACCCCCAGGTACGGGACGTTTTTCTAATAAAACAACGCTATATCCAGCCTGTAATAGATAGGCTGCGCAAACTAATCCATTATGACCAGCACCAATGATGATCGCATCATACGCTTCCATGCAATTTATAGTTCCTTGTTAGTTAAAGAAATACTTTAAATTGAGAATAACAAAATAAACAGCCAAACCCCAAAAAAAATCTTGGTTTAATCTTAATTTTAAATTTTGTTTCCTCTTTTTCTAGTTATATCTTGCAAATTTCTAATGATTTTGCCAAAGTATTCCCCCCTACTCCAGATACTCAAATAAAGCTCGTTATCCAAGAGTTCTTTTGCTATACTTGCTTATACCTTAAATATTATTAAAACTTTATTAAATCTTATGAATGCTGTTGTTCAAATAATTGAACCTGAAGGTATTTTGGATGGTACTAAAACTCCTGATTTTCAACATCAGATTGAACGAAGTTTAGAAAGTGGAGTACAAATTATTCTTGTGGATTTTAGCAATGTAACTTTTATGGATAGCTCTGGGTTGGGAGCATTAGTAAAAGCCTTAAAATCTCTTAATGAGGCTAGCGTTCAGTTTTTTCTCTGCTCAATTAATGATCAAATCAGAATGTTGTTTGAACTTACTAGTATGGATAATTATTTTGTCATTTTGGATGATCGTGCCCAATTTACTCAACACCTACAGCAGCAAAAATCTTAAGCTAAGACCATTTCTCCCTAAATCGCGCTTTCAAACCAAATCAAGCAGAACATAAGAAAAACTAATTATTTACATAAAAAGAAGGAATGTAACAAAACTTGATAAAAATAGAAAAGTCTATTATATTTAAATACATAGACAGCAGAAACACATTATTTCATACCCCGTTTCTGGTCTAGTTCTTCTCAAGAACCTAGATAATTAAATAAAACAGCAATCATACGAACATGACAACTACATTACAGCAACGCGAAACACGCGGAGCATGGGAAAACTTCTGTAGTTGGGTAACAAGCACCAATAACCGCATTTATGTAGGTTGGTTCGGTGTGTTGATGATCCCAACACTACTAGCTGCGACAACTTGTTTCTTAATCGCCTTTGTAGCAGCACCTCCTGTAGACATCGACGGAATTCGTGAGCCTGTAGCAGGATCACTAATTTACGGAAACAACATTATTTCTGGTGCAGTAGTACCTTCCTCTAACGCAATTGGTTTACACTTCTACCCAATTTGGGAAGCAGCTTCTCTAGATGAGTGGTTGTATAACGGTGGCCCTTACCAATTGATTATTTTCCACTTCTTGATCGGTGTATTCTGTTACATGGGTCGTCAGTGGGAATTATCCTACCGTTTAGGAATGCGTCCTTGGATATGTGTAGCATATTCCGCGCCAGTATCAGCAGCAACAGCAGTATTCCTAATCTACCCATTAGGACAAGGAAGTTTTTCCGATGGAATGCCCCTAGGAATTAGCGGTACATTCAACTTCATGTTAGTGTTCCAAGCAGAACATAACATCTTAATGCACCCCTTCCACATGTTGGGAGTAGCAGGTGTATTCGGCGGTTCATTATTCTCCGCAATGCACGGATCTCTAGTAACTTCTTCCTTGGTACGTGAAACTACTGAGACTGAATCACAAAACTACGGTTACAAATTCGGACAAGAAGAAGAAACCTACAACATCGTAGCAGCACACGGATACTTTGGTCGTCTAATATTCCAATACGCATCTTTCAACAACTCGCGTAGTTTGCACTTCTTCTTGGGTGCATGGCCTGTTATCGGAATCTGGTTTACAGCAATGGGTATTTCAACCATGGCGTTTAACCTTAACGGATTCAACTTCAACCAGTCTATTATGGACAGTCAAGGACGTGTAGTAAACACTTGGGCAGACATTCTCAACAGAGCTAACCTCGGTTTTGAAGTAATGCACGAGCGTAACGCACACAACTTCCCATTAGACTTAGCAAGTGGCGAAACAGCACCTGTAGCATTGACTGCTCCTGCTATCAATGGTTAAGTTGAACAGACAAATAAATAATTAAGTAATTAAATAACCGAAAATGCTCTCCAGAAATGGGGGGCTTTTTTTTTGCCAGTTTTTTAAATTGACCCGTGGCTTCCGTCACAACTTCTAGAATGAATTAAGATCTTAAAGTAGGAAATATCAAATAATTGTTTATGGTAAAGTCTGCCCCTTCTACTTCTAATCAAGAAATAAATAAATATAAATACGCTCCTCAATCAAGAAAGAAAGTAGCTTTAGATGTAGCAGGGATGAAATGTGCTGGTTGTGTAAAAGCTGTGGAAAAACAACTAGAACAAAATAATGGCGTAGTCTCCGCCTGTGTGAATTTAATTACTGAAGTAGCAGTAGTAGAATATGAAACTCAAAATATCACTCCAGAGGATCTAGCTGCTAAGTTAACAAAAATAGGTTTTCCGACAAAATTACGTCAAAGTGAGGGCAGTATTTACCAAATTGCCCAAAATAATCGAGTCAAAGAACAGAAAGAAGCAAAAAAACAAGCTTGGCAGTTGATTACCGCAGCTATACTCTTATTTTTTTCTAGCATTGGTCATTTACATCATTTAGGTATTGCTGAAATTCCTGTATTAAGTAACATATGGTTTCATTTTACATTAGCGACATTAGCTTTATTAATTCCTGGGCGATCGCTTTTGGTTGATGGTTATCAAAGCTTAATTCACCGAATGCCAAATATGAATACCCTTGTGGGGTTAGGGACTAGCAGTGCTTATTTAGCTAGCTGTGCTGCCTTATTCTTGCCTCAATTAGGATGGGACTGTTTTTTTGACGAACCTGTAATGCTTCTTGGGTTTATCTTTTTAGGGAGAACTATAGAGGCGAAAGCTAGAAATCGGGCTGCTGCTGCCTTGGTTAAATTGGTATCTTTGCAACCTCCTATTGCCCGTTTAATAGGTAAACAAGATAATACCCAAACTATAGAGATACCTGTAGAACAGGTTAAGCCTGGAGAATGGCTAAGAGTTTTACCAGGGGAAAAAATTCCTGTAGATGGCAAAATTGTTGCGGGAGAAACTACTGTAGACGAATCAATGTTGACAGGAGAATCTTTAACAGTATTTAAAAGCATATCTGATATCGTGCGAGCAGGGACAATTAATCACTCAGGTGTGATAACTGTAGAAGTAACTCAGATAGGTCAAGATACCGCCCTTGCCAAAATTATCAACTTAGTAGAAGAGGCACAAACGCGCAAAGCCCCAGTACAAAAGCTGGCAGATACAATTGCTGGATATTTTGCCTATGGAGTTATGGCGATCGCCTTACTTACTTTCTGTTTTTGGTACTTTATTGGTACAAATATTTGGACGGAGGTATTATTAACTAGTTCTCACTCAATGTCGATGGGGCAGATGAGCGTTACAACTTCACCCTTCCTGCTTAGTTTAAAGAGTGCGATCGCAGTATTAGTAATTGCTTGTCCTTGCGCCTTGGGTTTGGCTACTCCCACAGCAATTGTAGTGGGTACTAGCATGGGTGCAGAAATGGGTATTTTAATTAAAGGTGGTGATGTTCTTGAGCGAGTTCAGCAACTAGATACTGTAGTTTTTGATAAAACAGGCACTTTAACCAATGTAGAACCTCAAGTTACTCAATGTCTTCCCTTGACGGAAATATCACCCCAAGAATTATTAAAAATAGCAGCAGCAGTGGAAAGTGGTAGTAATCATCCCTTAGCAAAAGCTATTATCTCCGCAGCGCAGCAACAAGATTTAGTTATACCAATAGCTACTAAGTTTCAAAGTGTATTAGGGGAAGGAATTTGTGCTGAAATTGCTCAGGTAAGAGTATTGGTGGGAAATCACAACTGGTTAAGCAAGCAAGGTATTATTATTAGCCAGGAGCAGGAGCTACAAATTAAATCCTCAGCAAAATCAGGTAAAACTATTATTGCTGTGGGTTCTAATGGTCAATTACAGGGAATTATAGCTATTGAATCTAGTATTCGTGCCGATGCAGCACCAACTATCCAAAAATTACAAACCCTCGGCTTAAATACCATTTTACTTACAGGAGATCGGGAGGAAGTAGCTAAGGCGATCGCCCTTAAACTTAAAATTAGTCAAGTTTTTTCACAAGTAAAACCAGACCAGAAAGCTACAATAATTAAATCTCTGCAACAACAGGGTAAAATAGTCGCTATGGTCGGAGATGGTATTAACGATGCACCAGCTTTAGCAGAGGCAGATGTAGGTATATCTCTTCAAGGCAGTACAGATGTGGCGATCGCAACTGCTGATATTGTGTTGATGCAAGATCGTTTAGAAGATATCATTAGTGCAATTCACCTAAGCACAGCCACAGTCAATAAAATTAAACAAAACTTAATTTGGGCTTTAGCTTACAATATTGTTGCTATTCCCTTGGCAGCAGGAATCTTATTACCGCAATCTGGTCTACTGTTATCGCCAATTGTGGCAGCACTAGCAATGGCATCTAGTTCAGTAATTGTGGTGACAAATTCACTATTGTTAAAGAATAGCAGCATCCGCTCATGACCTTATTTACTTTACTCCTATCACCTAACTCGCTATTGTTTTGTTGACTTTACTTTGCTCATGACTTCTAAACCTGTAATACACCGAGAGGAACATATCCTCATTGTTACCGATGGCAAAGGACATCGAGAAATTCGTCTTCAGAATGAAATTTATACTTTAGGTAGAGGTGTAAAATGTAATATCTTGCTGCAATCACAATTCGTCTCTCGCCATCATGCTACCCTCATGAGACAAAATCGAGAAGATAAAACTTATTATCAAATTATTGATGGGGATGCTCAAGGGAAAGCTAGTGTTAACGGCTTATTGATTAATGGCAGGAAAATCAGATTTCATAATCTTGAGTCTGGAGATAAAGTTATTTTTGGGCCGCAAGTAGAGGCAGTTTATCAATATCGTGAATATGATATTTTCCCCACTATTCCTCCTGATGATCCCTATGATATTACTTTAATTGATCCTTCGATGATTGATGGGGAGGATGAGTAAACTTTTGGTAATGATAGATTATGGAATTGTTTTTGCATATCTAAGCTACTTGACGATGAGTGTATATATTTATGCAGGTTAAACACTAGTTATTACAATGTATTGGGAATCAAAGAAAAATAATTAATCTTTTGCTCAGGCAACGGATAATAATGAATGATCCATCTTTAAAAGAATTATTAGGTCAAGATCCAGTAGTAGAGCTATTGCAACAGGCAGTAAAATTAAAACGTATTGCTCCTGCCTATTTATTTCTAGGTACTTCTGGTATTGGACGGGCTAAGACAGCTAAAAACTTTATTAAATTGATATTTAAAGTTGGTATCGATCCCGAAAAACATTCTTTAATTGAGAAAAAATTAGCCTCCAATAATCACCCTGATTTACTATGGGTAGAACCTACCTATACCCATAAAGGGGAATTATATACCGTTACTCAAGCTCATGCTCAAGGGTTAGCTATTAAAACTCCAGCTAAAATTAGGATAGAGCAAATACGCAATCTGATTGAGTTTTTAAATCGTCCTTTGCTCGAAGCCAGCAGGAAAATTGTGGTGATCGAAGGGGCGGAGACTATGGCGGAGACGGCAGCTAACGCTTTATTAAAAACCTTAGAAGAGCCTGGTAAAGCGACAATCATTTTATTTGCGCCTGATGTAGATTCTTTGCTAACTACCCTAGTGTCTCGCTGTCAGCGTCTACAATTTTTACCCTTATCCCAAACTAATTTAATTAGGGTGTTGCAAGAGCAAGGTTATCAAGAAATTATAGAACATCCTCAAATTATGGCGATCGCTCAAGGAAGTCCTGGTAAAGCCATTGCAGCTTGGCAAACATTACAAACTATTCCTCAACAACTTTTAATTAGGTTAACTAAAGCTATTTCAACCCCTTTAGAGGCTATAGAATTGGCTCAAATAATTACTAGCGAATTGGATGGACAGACCCAACTTTGGTTAGTAGACTATTTACAACATTACTATTGGCAACAACATCAACAAGTACAATTAATTCAGCTTTGGGAAAAGACTCGTCAATACTTGCTCTCCTACGTGCAACCTCGTCTAGTTTGGGAGTGTGCCTTAATTAAGCTGTGTGAGAATTAAATTCTGTTAGTTTAGGACAATTGAGGTGATTATTTGCTATAGGAGTCAGGAAGGGGGAGGTAATAAGGAAACTAAAAGCTAATCTTAGTAGGTAGTAGGTAGTAGCTAGTAGGTAGTAGGTAGTAGGTAGGAGTAGTGAATTAAACAGTAACAAGTAACAAGTAACGACTAAATAATTATTAATCGCTCGATCATTGAGTAATTAAAAATAAAAGCTAAGAAGCTCAAAGCTGTTATACGATTACCTCCTATTGCTTTACTTTTTAATTTTTATCCTAGATTCTAATTTAACTAGATCTATTAATATATGGTGTGGGTGTGCAGATATAAACCTCCTCATAAATTGTCGAGGGAGTTAAAAAACGAATGACTACCAACGTTAAATACAGTTAATAAATTTTTATAGCTAATGAATAGTATCGACTGGAAAAAACTGCAAAATGGTTCAGATATTCGTGGTGTGGCTGTGGAAGGAATTGCAGGAGAGACAGTTAATTTAACTCCTGAAGTAGTAAAAATATTAGGTAATGCCTTTATACAGTGGTTAATTGCGCGAATAGATAAATCAGGCGAGGATCTAATTATTGCAGTGGGGCAGGATAGTCGGATTTCTGGGGAAACTTTAAGTAAATCATTGCTAGAGGGAATGGCGATCGCTGGTTGTCGGGTATATAATTTTAACCTTGCTTCTACTCCTGCGATGTTCATGAGTACAATTAGCGATCAGTTTAACTGCGATGGGGCAATTATGTTAACTGCTAGCCACCTACCTTTTAATCGCAATGGGTTAAAGTTTTTTACGCCTCAAGGGGGTTTGGAAAAAGCCGATATTACTGAAATATTGAAAATTGCAGCATCTGGCAACTTAGTTACTACCGATCCTATAGGAGAAATTACTCAGCGTGATTTTATTAGTGTTTATGCAGCTAAACTAGTCGATACAATTCGCCAAGGGGTTAATCATCCTGATCATTATGAGCAACCTTTGAAAGGGTTAAAAATAGTCGTGGATGCTGGTAATGGTGCAGGTGGCTTTTATGTGGCACAGGTGTTAAAACCCTTGGGTGCAGATACCACGGGTAGCCAATTTCTTGAACCTGATGGGATGTTTCCTAATCATATTCCCAACCCTGAAAATAAGGAAGCTATGGCAGCAATTTGTCAGGCGGTTGTTAATAATCAAGCTGATTTTGGCATTATCTTTGATACAGATGTCGATCGCGTGGCTGCGGTGGATAATTTGGGTAATGAGTTAAATCGTAATCGTTTGATTGCTTTAATTGCAGCGATCGTTTTACAAGAACATCCAGGTTCAACTATTGTTACTGATTCTATTACTTCTGATGGTTTAACTCAATTTATTGAACAACATTTAGGTGGTAAACACCATCGTTTTAAACGAGGATATAAAAATGTAATTAATGAATCGATGAGATTAAATGCTTTGGGGCAAGAATCCTGGCTGGCGATCGAAACTTCTGGGCATGGGGCAATGAAGGAGAATTATTTCCTTGATGATGGGGCATATTTGGCGACTAAACTATTAGTTGAATTGGCTAAAAGTAAGTTGCAAGGTAAATTATTAACTGATTTAATTCAGGATTTACAAGAACCTTTAGAAAGTGAAGAATTGCGTTTTAAGATTAATAGTAACGATTTTGTCACCTATGGTAATCAAGTAATTGAAAAATTGCAGGTGTTCGCCTCAAATCAATCGGATTGGCAGATAGTTCCTAATAATTATGAGGGAATAAGGATAGCTTGTACATCAGCTACTGAACAAGGTTGGTTTTTATTACGTTTATCCTTACATGATCCTGTTATTCCTATTAATATTGAATCCAATGTCGCCCAAGGAGTTGATAAAATAACCCATCGCTTATTAGATTTCTTACGAGATTTTGAGTCTTTGGATTTATCTTCTTTCCCAAGTTAATAATGTCTGTGAACGGAGAATTAATTGAGATTTCTATCATCGTTCCTTTGTACAATGAATCGGATAATATTGAGTATCTCTTTACTCGACTTATTACGGTTGTTGAAGAAATTGGTGCAATCTACGAAATAATTTGTATTAATGATGGAAGCAAAGACAATACGTTAGATAAACTTTTGCAATTACATCAACAAAACTCTGCCATCAAAATCATTAATTTAGCGCGTAATTTTGGTAAAGAAATAGCTTTAACCGCAGGACTTGATTATGCTAGTGGTGCTGCGGTAATTCCCATAGATGCAGATTTACAAGATCCACCAGAATTAATCAAACAACTAATAGTTAAATGGAGGGAAGGTTACGATGTTGTATATGCTACCAGGCGATCGCGTCAAGGGGAAACGTGGTTAAAGGAAATTACAGCTAAGGCTTTTTATCAAACTATTGCTAAAATGAGTCCTGTTGCCATTCCTGCTAATACAGGAGATTTTCGCTTATTAGATCGCAAAGTTGTAGAAGCAATTAAACAACTACCAGAAAGAACAAGATTTATGAAAGGTTTGTTTGCGTGGGTAGGATATAAACAAACTTCTATTTTATTTGATCGTCAAGTTCGTTATGCAGGTCGTTCTACTTGGAACTATTGGAAACTTTGGAATCTAGCGATCGATGGAATCACATCTTTTAGTTTATTACCACTCAAAATCTGGAGTTATATCGGTGTAATAATCTCCCTGATTTCTTTTTTTTATGCCTTATTTTTAATTATCAGGACTTTGTTGTTGGGTATAGATGTCCCTGGTTACGCCTCTTTAATGGTGGCTATTTTATTCTTAGGGGGAATTCAATTAATCACTTTAGGAGTTTTAGGGGAATATTTGGGTCGTGTTTATGAAGAGGTCAAAGGTAGACCTCTATACTTAGTACGTGAAAGATATGGTTTTAAACAAGAACAAAAACACGATTAATATTAAGCTTTAGGTACACAGATTTCACCAGATATCCCCAACATCCTAAACTAAAGATAATTAACTAGAAGTTAGGAAGTAAAATTAATAGATGCCCAATCAGGTTGACGATGATATTGACACATATCTTCAAATTTACGTAGCTCTATCTGCTTAATAACAAACTCTGGTAATTCACTTTCTACCAAACGATCATTAATCTGCGATAAAACAATGCACAAGCGATCGCGATTTAAACTTGGAGGTATATTGCCAAAGTATCCTAAAGTTATATGAGCAGTTAGATCATATTGCTGTTCAATTCCTAACCCTATTAACCCTGCATTCTGATAGAGAGCGCGACGCAGTTTAATGACCGCCTGATAACTTTCTTGATCTTTAGGGACTAAACAAGCCATCAGCGCGCGTGGTCTAGTTATCACACCCCATAATTGCCAACTTAATGGTTGATGCTTCCCTATAGACTCAAGATACTGCTCAAAACTGACTGCAATTTGCTGTTGTAATTCTTGTTCAAAGTTGGGGTTAGTTTTAATAATGTCGCGATAACTTTCATCCCAAATTAAATCAGCTAAAGTAAAATGGAAACTTTCTTTGGGTAAAGGAATAAATAGATCTGACTCTAGTTGTTGAGATATTTGTGTTTGTAAATTAACTACTTGCTGATAAAAATCTTGATTATCTGGATCGTCTCCCGCAGTTGGTGTAATGACACTATAACCAGGAAAAGCAACTGGTTGACCATCAACAAATTTAGGCGACTGTTGAATAGTTTGTAGTTGCATCGAACAAGCACTAGGTAAAGTCAATCTAGCAACTCGGTTGATATAGTCTTGATATGATTCGTCCAATCTAACTTACCTCTAAATTAATTCTGTTTGTCAATATTTCTGACCTAAGCCCCACTAACTAATTGTCACAATTAATTGTGTCGTTAATCTAAATATAAAGCACCGCCAATAGTGACGATGCTCAAAATATATTAGTCGATTTTAATTAAATAATATTAAACTTACGTAGCCCAAAGTATAAGCCTAGGGCTATCCCTGTATATAAACCAATGATTGATAAAAAAGCAATTGCGCCACCCATTGAATATCTCCCTAATTATATTGCGTTAAAAAGTTTATAGTTGTAAGTTATTTTACCTGATCGCCTGAAACTATAGAACCCACTAAAATTGATAAATCATTACAGTAAAGAAAGATACTTACTACTCGTTGATTGATGAATACGACTTCTAATTTAAATGATTTGCCTCAACCCCCTGGAAATAAGGGTTTACCATTAATTGGAGAAACAATTAGTTTCTTAAACGATCCTGATTTTAATCAAAAACGTATTGCTCAATATGGCAAAATATATAAAACTAGTGTGTTTGGTCGTCCTACAGTGATGATGATCGGTTCGGAGGCTAACACTTTTTTGTTTCGTAACGAGAATAGGTATGTAGTAGCTACTTGGCCTAAAAGCACTAGAGTATTGTTAGGGAAAGCTTCTTTAGCTGTTAATCATGGTAGTTTGCATACCAACCGCCGTAAACTACTCTATGAAGCCTTTCAACCTAGAGCTTTAGCTAGTTATATTCCCACAATGGCGAAAATAACCGAGGAATATCTCGAAAAGTGGGCTGAGATGAAAACTTTAACTTGGTATCCTCAATTGCGAGATTATACCTTTGATATTGCTAGTAATCTTTTTGTTAGTGCTGATGGTGGTGCGAATAGTTCCGTGGGACATTACTTTGAGACATGGTGTGCAGGTTTATTTACTTTACCAATATCTTTACCTTGGACGAAATTCGGTAAGGCTAAAGCAGCCAGGGAGAAATTATTAACAAGTTTAGAAGAAATTATCCTCAAACGTAAACAAAAGAGTGATCCTGGGGAAGATGCTCTAGGGCTACTAATTAAAGCCAAAGATGAAGATGGTAATAGCCTGAGTTTGGAAGAATTAAAAGATCAAGTACTATTATTACTATTTGCAGGACATGAAACCTTAACTTCAGCGATCGCCTCTTTTTGCCTTCTAACAGCGCAACACCCAGATGTTTTGCACAAATTACAAGTAGAACAAGCTGAATTAAATATTTCAGGTACTCCTACCCTAGAAGATCTTAAAAATATGACCTATCTAGAACAAGTACTTAAAGAAGTGATGCGTATTATTCCCCCTGTTGGTGGCGGTTTCCGAGAGGTGGTAGAAACTTTTGAATTTAATGGTTATCGCATCCCTAAAGGTTGGATGGTGCAATATCAAATTGCTCAAACCCATCAACAGCCAGAACTTTATCCCGAAAGCGATCGCTTTTTACCTGATCGTTTTGCACCGCCCGTGAGCGTTGACAAACAAGCTAGTTTTGGTTATATTCCTTTTGGTGGTGGCTTGAGAGAGTGTTTAGGCAAGGAATTTGCTCGCTTGGAAATGCGTTTGTTTGCTTCTAAGCTATTGCAAAATTATCGCTGGGAACTTCTCCCTGAACAAAATCTAGAATTAATTACTGTCCCAACTCCCCATCCCCGTGATGGCTTAAAGGTAAATTTTTATCGGCTTGAACATTAAGTTACTAATCTTTGACGAGGATAACTACTAGCTTTTTTTTAAAACTCGTTACTCCCCGCTCAAGTCAAACTAATATTATCGAGTTTCTTCTAATAGGCATTTATATATTTTTGCTTTTTAAGTTGTAATTCGCTATTTAGTTGTATTTTAAATTACCTGGCTGTTGCTAAATAATATTGGAACAACTTGTCTATATAGATGGAAGCAATATCTATATTGAATTTCAAGCAAAAATCAAGATATTTACAACAATAACTCATGGTTAAACGAGAAGATCAATCCTTTATTCCTCCAACGAACAAACTTGTAAAAACACGAATAAAGTTAACAATTCCCGATAAATATCATAAAGATCCGATTATTTTTAGCTTAGTTTTAGATTATCAATTACGTGTTAATTTAATCTCCGCGATGTTAAGTGAAGAGGGATTAGGTGGTGGTTGCTTTGATCTAGAAGTTCAAGGGTATCGTCAACAAATCGACCGTGCTTTAGATTATCTTGCTCAATTAAATGTAGAAGTTTGGTATAGAGGGGATGGGCAAGTTATTGAATGTTAATTAATAGAATATACTAATTGTCTAAAATAACGAGAGACTAACTACGGATTAAGCTATTAGATCACCAGTACCTTCAGCAGAATATTATCCTTATCCGCCGTCTCACGGTGAACATTGCGCTGCACCGCTTTTATGAACATTTCAGCTTTTTTATAACTTAATAAATATTTTCTATATTGTCAGTTACTTTTAAGAATTGAGCTAACTATTTTATTTCGTTTTACCTCTAGTAACAAAAAAGCAACAACAAAGACTACAGCAATTATTTTAACAACCTCCATCACAGTCAGTTTCGGATAATTGGGGTGATTATTGGATCTTAATTAGGTAGTGGGGTAGTAGGTAATCCCACAAGGGGACAATGTAGGTAGTAGGTAGTGGGGGTTAGGGTAGTAGGTAGTGGGGTAGTAGGTAATCCCACAAGGGGACAATGTAGGTAGTAGGTAGTGGGGGTTAGGGTAGTAGGTATTAGTGATCAGTGAAAAGCTAAAAACCTTAATTATTTCGTATTGCTATACAAGCAAGGGGAGCAAAAATAGTATACCTCCTGCTTTTGCTGCTTCCTCTATATACTCTAGAGCTTGTCTGATTCTCCACAATTTGTACTTAAAATAAATTAAAAAACGATTGTGATTTAAATATATATCGAATACAATTGGATCAAATTTAAAATAAGGAGATAGACCGTGATTGAAAGTAAGCCTCAGCAACAACTAAAGTCTGATACAGAACAGTTAGAGAAAAAGAGAATTCAATTTATCATTCCGCAAAAGTATCACAAAGAACCAATTCTTTTTAATTTAGCCTCAGACTATCAACTGCAAGTTAATTTCTTTTCAGCAATTTTAGGCAAAGATGGATTAGGTGGTGGTTGCTTTGATATAGAAATTAAAGGTAGTAGACAACAAATTGAACTTGCTTTAAATTATCTTTCGCGGTTAAATGTAGAGATTTGGAATAGAGAAGAGGCAGAAATTGCAGGGTGGTAAATCTAAATTTACATATCCCTTTGAGAATTTTGATCCATCAATTCCGATAGTTGGGCGCGTTGATCTGGGGTTAATACCTCTCGCATTTTAAGCATAGTTTCAAAATGATTATCTTTTAATTGCTGATCGAGGGCTTGGATAGTTTGATGCTGTTGTCTCAATTGATCTGAATTTGCATCACTACTCAAGAGCGATCGCATTTTGTCTTTCTCAACATCCATTTGCTCCCGTAATGCTTCTGTTTGGGTTTTTTCCTCTTCTTTAATTGCATCTATTTGCTGAGATTGTTCGGTAGTAAGATCTAACTTATCCATTAATCTCTCTATTTTTGGCTCTCTGCCATGTTTATGATGCTCTCTATGGGCTGTAATAGTTGGTTGCATATCTTCCATTAAATTACTACGAGATGAATCAATTGCATAAGCACTAAAAGGTAGGATCAATAAAGCTCCTGTAACAACAGAAAAGGTACGCCAGTTCATCTAATGTCTCCTTAAATTCATTTAAAGTATTGATTATTTAAATAATAAGAAAATCGAAGTTTGCCCGCCTCGATCTAAACTCCTAACTTGCATTGGTACTTTAGGACTATTTTTAGCTTGCTAAACAAAATAAACAACAAATATGGAGTAAATATTAGGTAGATATTCAGTTTTTATTTTGGCAATGGCTAATATTTGGCAAAGGCATTCCTTTCGTTTACTCCTATATTTAGAATGGATACTATTAGGAATTGCTCTACTTACGGCATTTAGTTGGCTTATCTCCCCTCTTCATCCCCATCCTCGCCCTCATCCTCATCATCATGGGCTAGCTGATGCAGTTTGGGTTAAAGTGCTGGGAATTTCTTGTATTGCACTCTTGGGAGTTATGGGTTTAAGACTGCCTAACAACTCAAAGTTAATTCAAGCTATTTATATTGCTGGCGGATTTTGTTTAAGTTGGGTAGCAATCTTATTTTTGGGTAAAGGAGAAAGACTATTTCCAGCACTACTATTAATTGTGGTAATTCGGGCTTGTTTGCTTTTTTCTTTGAGTGGCAGAATTTTTGTAGCTGCTTTAGCCTATATTTCTTTTTTAGCTGTACAAATAATGTCCTTAATGAGGATTAATTTTTTAGGTATTCCCTTAGGTAAACCTGTACCACTTTTAGGACGTTTGCCACCCAAGGAGTTAAACGGAGTACTATTAAGTTTAGCTTTTAATTCTGCCCTATTATTTGCTTTAGTTTTGGCTTTTGTAGTCTTATTAGTCAGTGCAGTGTTAGCAGAACATCAAAGTAGATCAAAATTACTACAAGCCCATCGTCGCTTAAGGGATTATGCTTTGCAAGTTGAGAATCAAGCAACCTTACAAGAAAGAAATCGTATTGCTAGGGAAATACATGATTCTGTAGGTCATTATCTCACCGCCCAAAGTATTCAGTTAGAAAATACAGCCCTATTTTTAATTACAGATCCTATAAAAGCGCAAGACCATTTAACCAAAGCCCGAAATCTAGGTAAAGAAGCATTAACTAATATTCGTTTATCAGTGGCAACTTTAAGAAAAAACCCTCTACAACGATCGCTTGTGAGCATTATTGAACAATTAATTACTGAATTTCAAGCTCATACAAATATAGCGATCGCTTATCAGGTTAATCTGGTTTCCTTACTACCGACAGAAACGAAAACCGCCCTCTACCGTATCATTCAAGAAGCGTTAACTAATATTAGTAAACATAGTCAAGCTACTCAAGTGAGTTTATCTATCCAGGAAATAGACAAACAAATTACCCTTTCAGTACAAGATAATGGGTGTGGGTTTAATCCAAAACAAAATACTACTGGGTTTGGACTGCAAGGAATACAAGAACGTACAGCAGCCTTACAAGGAAGTTTGACAATTGTTAGTCAGCCTGGACAGGGATGTCAGATTAACGTTAAAATCCCCCTATCTTTGATTAATTGATAGGCTTGTTTTAGTCAGGAGTCTGGGGTTAGGTAATAGGTAGCCCTAAAGGATAAGCTACGCAAATCCCACAAGGGGACAATGTAGGTAGTAGGCGCGGAAAGCGTCCCCACGCACGCTCTTGAGGTCGCCAAAGCGCGAACGTGACGATAGTAGGTAATAGTTAAGTCAGGAGTCTGGAGTAGTAAATAAAGAGTAACGAGAAGATAAGAAGCTAATAGCTAAAAAAACCTTCTAATATTTCTTTTAATAGTTTTATACCTAAATGACAACAACCCTAAACAATGATTCGTATTTTGATAGTAGATGATCAAAGTATTGTCCGAGAAGGGCTATCGAGTTTATTACAAACTCAGCCAGATTTAGAAGTAGTGGGGGAAGCAGCAAATGGACAAGAAGCGGTAGAGCGATCGCTTGATCTTCAACCTGATGTAATTTTAATGGATATCCGTATGCCAATTATGGATGGGTTGGCTGCTATTCGGCTTTTGGTTAAACAAGCACCTGCAATTAAGATTTTAGTATTGACTACTTTTGATGATGAGGAATATATCACTCAAGCAATAGCCAATGGCGCACAGGGATATCTCCTCAAAGATACTCCATCAGCAGAACTATCTCAAGCAATTCGTTTAGTTAATAAAGGTTACAGTCAGATGGGGCCTGGGTTATTGGCTAAAGCTGTAGCCTCTGATGTTTCTCATGATGTTGAAAAATCAGAATTAATATCTCAACAATTGGCACAACTAACCGCCAGGGAAAAGGAAGTCCTGCAATTAATCGCTACAGGATATAGTAATAAGGAAATATCTGCCCAATTATATATAGTTGAGCGAACTGTTAAAAATCATGTAAACAGTATTTTACACGCCCTCAATTTACGCGATCGCACACAAGCTGCTATTTTTGCTCATAAATATTGGCACGAAATATTTAAGTAAGACCTCTTATCCTATGCTTGAGAACTTAAAACTGGTGTTTTAGCCTCTAATTGTTCTATTTGTTCTACTGTCCCGATAGCCTCTAGGTCGATTTCTTGACAAGTACGTTTAATCAGACCACATAAAGCTTTACCTGGGCCGACTTCTATAATTTTACTTATGTTTTCTTGGGTAAATTGCAGCATAATTTCTCGCCAACGTACCGAACCTGTCATTTGCTGTGCTAATCTACTTTTTAATTCTGCCTCTTTTGTAGTAGCAATAGGTTCAACGTTAGAGATGACTGGTATCTTAGCATCACTAAAACTTACAGAATCTAAAATAGTTAAAAATTGTTCTGAGGCTGACTGCATCATCGGTGAATGGAAAGCACCTGAGACATTAAGTGTAGTAACTCGTTTAACTTTTACCTTGTTTAATATTGCTTCTACCGCTTCTGGTGTACCTGAAATAACTACTTGCTGTTCACTATTATCATTTGCCAAGACAACATCAGGAGTCTGTTCGAGAGCGATCGCCAGTTGAGAACGATCAAATTTCATTAGTGCAGCCATTTTTCCCCCAGCAGCACTATCCATTAATTCGGCTCTTTTTTTGACTAATTTTAAGCCAGATTCAAAATCAAAAACCTGTGCAGCATATAAAGCTACATATTCTCCCAAGCTATGACCTGCTACTAACTGAGGTAAACCTAGCTTTTGGGTCAATAGGTCTACTAAAATCGCTTCAATAACATAGAGACAAGGTTGGGTATACAGAGTACGGGCTAAAGTTGATTCATCTCCTTGGCAAATATCTAATACCGACCAACCTAGTATTTGATCTGCAATCTCCAATTTAGATTTGGCAGTGGGAAAGTCTTTTAAGTCTACCCCCATACCCACTGTTTGCGAACCTTGTCCTGGAAATACCCACGCTGTCTTTGTCATTGATTAGGATTTTATATTTATATACTAAAAACTGTCTATACTATAAAAACTCTATTTTTTTGATAATTTTACATTTTTATAAACAGTCATTTAGCAATTATCCCATTCTCCTGGCAAATTTGTCGAACACTAAATTTCTCTATTATTAATTAGTGTTAATTTTAGTTATTTGCGATTCTAAAATACGATTTAGCCACCCTGTAAGATATTTACGGTTAGCTGCTTGTTGTTGTGGATCGACGGTATCAAAAGGATGAGGTGCTAATCCTTTTATAGCAGCCGTGGTTACACAAAACATTGATTTTTGGAAACTTTGGCAAATTTGAATACGAATATCTCTCTCTCCCCTAAGACTCTGATGACGGTAAACCTCACGTAAGTAATCAGGTAGGAAATGACGCATATCTTGCATCAATAAAGTTGGTGGAATACCCGCCCCCCCAACAGGTAAAGGATCAGCGTATAATGCTCCGTAAGCAAACATACCTGGATCGTATGAAATTTCGTAAGCTTGGGCGTTGTAGGATACTGTACCTGTAAAAGGAGTTCCACGGAAGAAAACCGCTTCTACATAGGGTACTGCTGTATCGGCTAAAAAAGTTAAATTTGCATCCTTTGGTAAAATATCATAGGTTTGATTACCCTCCTTGACTGTATAAGTGATTGGTCGAGTTGCATCTGCTACTAAACCATTAAGAATAAACTGGACGACATCAGGAATTGATTTAATTTGACCACGATCATAACTATCGGATAAATTAATAAAAATATCGCTCATTACTCGCCAAAACTGACCTAAAGCACTGTAATAAGCCATTTGACGCATTTGTTCAGGTAAAAAGTCTTTAAAAGCTGCGTGTAAAGTCAGCATTAAAGGATTGTATTTAAAATGCGCTTTAATTAGTTGATTTACATTATTGGTAAACTCAGGGGTATCAACATAAGCATCTAAACCACCGCCACCATGCCAAAACATGGTTTTCATACAATATTCGGCATATTCATAATTAATGCGATCGTGCCACAGAAACTTAGCGATTTTTTGAGGATTAACTTCCCCATTAAAGTATTTAAATAGTGGAAATAGCTTTAAAAATTGTGTATTAGCTATGTAGCATAGATTTATAGAATAAGCATCTAAAACTACACCATAACTTTTAAGAATACCAACCACCTCCACAAGATTTTGAGGCGAATCTTGCAGTAGAGCGTCGCCTTTTTCTAATCTAGTAATATATTCGTCTATTAAAGCGGATTTGGAACGTTTGATCGCAGTCTTAACCATAATTATCTACTTACTGGTTGCTAACTTAATACATTTATCTTGTTTATTTATTACTAAATTCAACTTAACTACCTGTTAATAAAGCAACGGCTTGTACTTCACTCCAGTGAGTAACCCAATCTGGTCTAAGACCAAAGGCTACAATTAATAACAACAGCACAAATGCGGGGGCGTGTTCTTTCCATCTGACTGGTGGTAATTGAGTTAGACCCTCGGTGAGACGACCAAAAAATACTTTATTTACTACTAATAAGAAGTAAACAGCAGTTAAACCAGTTCCCACTAAGCATAATAAAGTTGGAATCGGAAAAATCGGAAAACTACCTCGAAATACTAAAAATTCCGAAATAAAACCCACCATTCCTGGCAATCCAGAACTAGCCATAACTCCCAAAATCATTAAACCTCCTGTTACAGGTAGTCCTCTTTCTGGGTTAAGTAAACCTCTGAGATAATCCACATCCCGTGATCCTGTTTTTTTGTAAACCATACCCACGAGTAAAAATAGGAAGGCAGAAATTAAGCCATGACTAACCATCTGAAAAACAGCAGCAACCATACTTAAACGAGTGGTCGCAGTAGCAGCCAGTAAAATATATGCCATGTGAGCGATCGAGGAATAGGCTACTACCTTCTTCATGTCCTTTTGAGCGATCGCACAGGAAGCTCCATATAAAGCACTAATACTCGCTAAAATCGCTAACCAGGGAGCAAGATACACCCATCCTTCTAAAAATAAACCAACACCAAAACGCAATAAAGCATACGTACCAAGTTTTAATAATACCCCAGCTAATAAAACTGAAATGGGGGTAGAGGCTTGTACGTGAGCATCTGGTAACCAAGTATGAAAAGGAAAAATGGGAATTTTAATAAAGATGCCAATTAGTAACGGTGCAAGCAATAGTAACTGACTATTTAAGGGTAATGTATGTCCTCGCACTGCTTGATAATCAAAACTAGTCTCGCCTGTTAACCAGACTAAACCTAAGAAAGAAGCTAAAACTAAAATACCTGATATGGCTGTGTAGAGTAAAAACTTCATCGCAGCATATCCTCTTCTTTCTCCACCCCAAATAGCAATCAAGAAATATAAAGGTACAATTTCTAATTCATAAAATAAGAAAAATAATAATAAATCTTGGGCTAAAAATGCTCCCGCAGCACCACCACTGAGTAACAAAATCATTGAATAATATAATTTTTGTCTAGCAATTGTGGGGCTAGTACTGATCATTGCAATCACGGTTAAAAGACTATTGAGCAATACTAGGGGAAAAGAAAGACCGTCAATTCCTATATGGTAGTTTAAACCCAGCCATTGAATCCAAGGAATATCTTCAGCAAACTGTAACCCTTCAAGTTTGAAATTAAATTGAAAACCTATAAGGATATTAATCACTAAAACGCTCACTGCTGCAATTATGGCGAAATTGCGGGAATTTTTGGCAGGTAAAGGGCTTAACCCAATGATCGCTGCACTCACAAAAGGAATGAGAATTAAGGCACTGAGCATGACACTTGCTTATCTTGAAAAATTATATTAAATCGATTAGAAAATTGAAATTTAATCAGGATGATCATTTAGATAATAGATGACCAATAACTCGTCAACATTGACCATTGACCATTGAGCATTGACCATAACAATAAGCCAATACCCAGAATAATCGTGGCAATATAAAATTGTGATTGTCCTGAAACGTTGTATTTTAAAGCGTTACTACTAAAAATTGTAGCCAAACTAATTAGATTAACCACGCCGTCAACTATATAGCGATCTAACCAAGCAGTTATTTTCGCAAGATTAGAGACTGCTGCAATTACCGTCACCTCATATAACTTATCTATATAAAAATCGTAAGCAAGCAAGTCTTGTACAAATCGCACTCTGATATTACTAGATCTTGCCCAGGCTCTACCCACTGGAATTCTAAACCCTATAAGACAACCCAATGCACCTGAGAAAATTAATAAAGGGGTAGCATACTGATTGATTGATTCTGGTTGAGCCAATGATAAAGGGGCGTTAGGACTTAACCATAAAGACCACTGTATAGGAGCAAAAGTTGTAATTAAAGTTACCACCATTAAAGAAACCATTGGCACTGCCATTAGCCAAGGAACTTCAGGCGCACGACGAGTTTTAATTTGAACCTTACCCAGAAAGATGACTCTAAATAATCTAGTTAAGTTAATGGCAGATAAGGTATTTACAAACATTACAATTAATAGTAACCACCAATCCACATTCCAAGATCCACTAAACCAATGTTGATAAGTCCAAAACATACCTAAAGGCGCAAATGCTATTAGTCCTGCTGACCCTACTAGAAAAGATAAACTAGTGGCTGGCATTCTAGAACCTAATCCACCCATTTCTGTAACATTCTGATTATTAGTAGCTAAGATTACAGAACCTGCACTCATAAATAATAGGGCTTTAGCGATCGCATGACTAAATAGTAATAGGAATGCTATATCTACCTGTCGCAGTCCTACCGCGATAAATACTAAACCAAGATAAGCACTAGTGGAATGACACAAAGCCCTTTTAATATCTATCTGCGCGATCGCCATTAAAGATGTACCAATAGCGGTAATCGCACCTATAGCAATCAATACATATGCAGAAATTGGCGAAAGAGTGGTTGCTGGCTCTAACTTTATTAATACATATGCCCCCGCAGAAACTACAATTGAATTACGCATAATTCCTGCTGGGTTAGGGCCCTCCATAGCTTCATCTAACCAAAGATTTAAAGGAAACTGGGCGCATTTACCAATAGGGCCGGCAATTAGGGATAAACCTAACAAAGTAGCTACAGTAGGATTAAGCTCATTTACTTCTACCCAATTTTTCAATTGTGAAAAATTTAACCCTTCACCATAATTAGATAGAGCAACTATACCCATTAATAAGATAATGTCTCCAACCCTTTTAGTAAGAAAAGCGTCTCTGGCTGCTGTGACTACCAAAGGTTGAGCATACCAAAAGCCCACTAAAAGATATGTCGAAAAGGTCAAAGCTTCTAATAAACAGTAACTTAACAGTAAGGAATCACTAAGAGCAAGACCAACTAAAGCAGCTTCAAAGAAACCCATTAAGGCATAAAAGCGTGCTAAAGACCAATCTTTTTCCATGTACCCTAAAGCATAAAACTGCACTAGTAAACTTATGCCTGTAACTAATTCCATTGCCCCAAAACTAACTGGAGACAATTCAATCGATAAGGTAAGGTCTAAATCCGCAACTTGTAACCAATGAAAAACGAATTGTTGAGCTTCTCTTGTCCAAACTAAATTAAAAATGATCGAACTATGGATAAATGCCAGCAAAGTCATCAGGATATTAAGATATGCTGCTGGACGTGGCCCGCTCTTGCGAATAATCCCTAAAGACCATGGTAGAGTTAAAATCGCTCCAACCAAGCTATAAAAAGGTATAATCCAAGATTTTTCTAATAAAAAATCAGTCATCAAAACTGTCTATAAATTTACAATAACAAGATTTATAGTGAGTGCGTATTTATTTAGTTAGCTTATGCAAATAAATATATAAGCCAACCTGGATTTACTATTTCTCTTAAGACTTGATCTTATCAGCTATTTTGCCCGTCGATACTATTTAATTAAATTTTGCTTTACGCCTATCTAGCTGAGGGGATTTTAAGTTTAAATGACAATTACTAGAGAGTTAAACAACTTTATTGACTATTTATAATTGTGTCGATTTGCCATAATTGCTGTTCTTAGGCAATCTTTTGTTTTTAATAGAGAATGTAATAATTACTTATTTGGGTTAATTTTTACAATCTAACATATTAATTATTTAATCTGTATTACAAAAATGCCATAACTAACCATGAATTGCCTAAGACTTTGGTTACTGTAAAACCGTAGGTAGGAATATCCTAACTACATTCATATATCTTATTAAAGTCTGTATCTAATAAACATTATAAATAAATTATAAAAAATAAATGTATCGAACATTATGCTGTTTGCTGCTGGCTGGAGAAAATTTTTTTTCGCTCAGGTATTAATTCTTATTAACGATCAAATTAAAAAATATAATCATGTTTTATATTGTCAAAGTACTCATGGTTATTTATGCTTGATAAGGATAGATAAATTAGCCAGTGCCGTGTTTTTCTGACCTTGTAATTTTGATCAAGGTAGCTGATTGTGCTGCCCTCAAATATATTCCCAGAAAAAATAATAAAACTCACAAATATCAGGTGAGCCTGGAAAATAAGTTTATTAACCCCGATAAAAAGTTTAAAAAAATCATGTAAAGCTGATAGGGTAAAACAATGAGAATTGTTTCATGCCTTGCCAGTCACCTACGTGAATTAAAATTTAGGTTGGAAGCAGAAAAAATCAAGAAAAGCTTTCCGTTTCAATCTAGTAAAAGTTAAATAAGCGTAACTGGCGATCGCTAGTTAAATAAGTTAGATAAAAGGAGTAAAAATATGTCAATTGCAGTCGGAATGATCGAAACTCTTGGCTTTCCTGCCGTAGTAGAAGCAGCAGACGCTATGGTAAAAGCAGCCCGCGTAACTTTGGTAGGATACGAAAAAATTGGTACAGGTCGTGTAACAGTAATTGTGCGTGGTGATGTATCAGAAGTACAAGCATCAGTTGCAGCAGGAACAGAAAGCGTTACCAGAGTAAATGGTGGACAAGTTCTATCAACTCATATCATTGCTCGTCCTCACGAAAACCTAGAGTATGTTTTACCTATCCGTTATACAGAAGAAGTAGAACAATTCCGTACCTACTAATTGTCTATCTTGAGCAAGAATTAAATAAAAAGTTCAAACTCAAAAAAAATAAAGTGAAAAATAAGGCGATTAAGCTTACGCCCAAGATTAAGGATTAAGCTTACGCCTAAATCAAAATTGAAGGAACAATTCAGGAGCAAAAAAATATGTCAATTGCAGTCGGAATGATCGAAACTCTTGGCTTTCCTGCCGTAGTAGAAGCAGCAGACGCTATGGTAAAAGCAGCCCGCGTAACTTTGGTAGGATACGAAAAAATTGGTACAGGTCGTGTAACTGTAATCGTGCGTGGTGATGTATCAGAAGTACAAGCGTCAGTTTCAGCAGGAACAGAAAACGTAAGTAGAGTAAATGGTGGACAAGTTTTATCAACTCATATCATTGCTCGTCCTCACGAAAACCTAGAATACGTTTTGCCCATCCGTTATACTGAGGCGGTAGAACAGTTTCGTGAAAGCGTAAATCCTCGTCCTTTGAGAAGACCATAAAATTAAATTAATTTAAATTAATCTAGGCAGTATGGTATGCAGATAGCCCAAGTTAGAGGCACGGTAGTTAGTACCCACAAAGTTTCTAGCATGAGAGGTATTAAGTTACTTCTAGTTCAGTATATAGATGAGCAAGGACAACTATTACCAAAATATGAAGTGGCTGGGGACTTAATAGGTGCTGGTTTAAGTGAGTGGGTTTTGATAAGTCGGGGTAGTGCTGCGCGTATAGAGGCCGGTCAGGAATCTAAGCCACTAGATGCAACTATTGTAGGCATTATCGATACGGTAAATGTAGACCGCATTGCTCTATATAGCAAGAAAGAACAAGAGCGTTTATCGTAGAGCCTCGAGCCTCACAAGTATACCCAAATATCTATAGATATAATAATGTAGCCTAATTAAATTAATAGCAAAGATGGTTAAATTAGTTTAGGAGGAATTGAGACAATGGTAGCCCGCACTAAAGCGGCTTCCCCGACTCCGTGGTCAAATAACTTGGCAACACCACAAGTGGATAAAAGTGCTTACGTTCATTCATTCTCCAGATTAATTGGAGATGTTAAGGTAGGGGCAAACGTTTTTGTTGCTCCTGGTAGTTCCATCAGAGCAGATGAAGGAACACCATTCTACATTGGAGCCGGTAGTAATATCCAGGATGGCGTAGTAATTCACGGCATAGAAAAAGGTCGGGTGGTTGGTGACGACGGTAACAAGTATTCTGTCTGGATTGGCAGTGATACTTGTATTACACACATGGCACTGATTCATGGACCAGCTTATATTGGTAATCAATGTTTTATTGGTTTTCGCTCGACAATCTTTAATGCCAAGGTAGGAGATGGTTGCATTGTCATGATGCACGCTCTAATTCAGGACGTAGAAATTCCTCCAGGTAAATATGTGCCTTCAGGGGCAGTGGTCGTCAATCAGCAACAAGCTGCAAGCTTACCAGATGTCAAAGATAGCGATCGCTCCTTTGCTAACCATATCGTTGAAATTAATGAGGCACTTTTGGCTGGTTATCGGTGTGCCGATGATGAAGCTTGTGTAAATCCCAAATTTCACAATGTCCATGAATCAGAGCAGACAGATATAGGTCTGACTGCCGATGTCAATAATGATAACGATTATATAAATTCAGTAGGGAATATGAGTTTAAGTTCAGATATTCAAAACCAAGTGCGATCGCTTTTGGCGCAAGGCTGTATTATTAGCACTGAACACGCTGATCAACGCCGTTTTAGGACAAAATCTTGGCTCACCAGTGGTCAAATTGACACCCGTAATGAAAATCAAGTTATAGGTCAATTAGAATCTATACTGCGAGAGCATCAAGGGGAATACGTCAGACTAATTGGAGTCAATCCACACGCTAAAACAAGAGTCGCAGAAATAGTCATTCAAAGACCTGGAGATACTCCAGGGGACGGAGCAGTTAAAGCTGTAGGTTCTCATACCAATGGACGAAATCGTAGTGGCAGAAACCGCTCTAATTTTAGTTCTAATTTCAATAGTCCATCTCAAGGTAGCCTAAATGGCGATATTGGACAGCAAATCAATAATTTAGTCAGCCAAGGTTGCAGTATTGGTATAGAACACGCTGATCAACGTCGTTTTAGAACTAAGTCCTGGTTAACCATCGGACAAGTACATGGTGGTAATAACAAAGTTCATAGTGCGATAGAGCAAGCTATGGCTGAATATCCAGGCGAATATATTAGAGTCATTGGAATTGATGCTGATGCTAAAAGAAGAATAGCAGAAATAATTGTCCAACGTCCTGGAGATGCACCAACTCAATCCTCTAGAAACTATTCAAGCTCTAATCAATCTTCTAGAAACTATTCAAGTTCTAATTACAATAGCAGTAGTAGTAGTAATAGTAGCTATTATGGCAACAATGGTGGTGGATCTAGTAAGTTAGGTTCTAAAATCATCCAAGAAATTCGTTCCTTACTCGCTGCTGGTTTTAAAATTGGGACAGAACACGCTGATAAACGCAGGTTTAAAACTAAATCTTGGCAAAGTTGCTCTCCCATCGAAAGCCGACATGAATCTGATGTAATTGCTGCTTTAGAATCTTGTTTAGCACAACATTCTGACGAATATGTTCGGATGTTAGGTATAGATCCTCATGAAAAACGCCGAGTTGCAGAAACTATTATCCAAAGACCTGGAGAGGATGCCTTAGCAATTCGTAATGGTAATGGTAATGGTAACGGCAATGGTAATAACTATGGTAACAACCAAGAAAGAGGATATTTTGTAGCTGATTACACTAGTGGTAATAAACGCACAGATCGACCACCAAGCTATAACCAGTTCAGTAATCGCCAGTTGAGCGATCAAGCAGTTCAAGAAGTACGTTCCCTACTCGCTGCTGGGTACAAAATCGGAACAGAACACGCGGATAAGCGAAGATATAAAACTAAATCTTGGCAAAGTTGTTCACCTATAGATAGCCGACATGAATTAGATGTAGTTGCTTTATTAGAAGTGTGTTTAGCAGAACATTCTGGTGAGTACGTTCGTTTGTTGGGAATTGATCCAAAAACTAAGAAAAGAGTTGCAGAAACTATTATCCAACGCCCATAATAGCGCACATAATTAGGTTGCGTCTTCTCCAATAGGACAATGGAGCAGTTGTTTACGATGTGTTATATCTCAGTAACCAAGCTACTAACAACTGTTCCTGCGCCTACTATTAAAATACCGTTCCCAATGATTTATTTACCACCCCCGCAACCTGTTTTGAACAAAGATATACGGATTAGTGGTGATGTTGAAATCCATCCCACCGCTTCTTTAGCACCAGGAGTAATATTACAGGCAGCACCAGATAGTCGTATTGTTATTGGTGCTGATGTCTGCATTGGTATGGGAGTTATTATTAATGCCTGTGGTGGCTTAATTGAAATTGACAATGGTGCAATTTTGGGGGCTGGGGTTTTAATTGTAGGAATAAGTAAAGTTGGTAATAATGCTTGTATTGGCACTTCAACAACTATATTTCAGTCAAATATTGCAGCGATGACCGTTGTTGAACCTGGTTCAATTATTGGTGATGTTTCACGTAAAAATGATGACCAACAGCAGGATAAACAAGCTGATTTAAAAAGTAAAAATACCACTGAATACCAACAGAAAAATTATAGTTATAATCAATCAAATTCACATCAAGCAGAGGTTAGTCCGCCAAATCAGCAACAGCAGAAGTCTGTTGACAATCCT
This sequence comes from Chondrocystis sp. NIES-4102, assembly GCA_002368355.1. Classification (NCBI taxonomy): domain Bacteria; kingdom Bacillati; phylum Cyanobacteriota; class Cyanophyceae; order Chroococcales; family Chroococcaceae; genus Chondrocystis; species Chondrocystis sp. NIES-4102. Next base: position 3,224,507 of record AP018281.1, read on the forward strand.
GCAAAAGAAAAAGTTAAAAAAGTAGAAACACCAGTTGAGCCGTTAATGGAAACTGAGAAAATTCCAGTAGTCGGACAATTTTATATTAATGAATTATTAATCACTTTATTTCCTCACAAGAAAAATAAAAATTCTGAGCCTTAAAATAATGGGAAAATGGAATATTATTGGTATTAAAATTGTTTTATATAATGGTGGTCAGAGTTGATGATCCACTAGTGTAATCTATAGTCTAACAGAAAGACAATATTTAATAAAAGTGTCTATTTGTAATTATTATAATTGTAACTTGACTAGCAATTACCTAGTTTGATGTTGCTAGATATAGCTAGATTAATATTATGCTGTAAAACCCCAAATTTAATGGGGAAAAGTTATTATATTTCGCTAAGTGAATAATTAAGTAAATATACTTAGATTGACATTAGGAGTCATGGTTTAAAAAACATTTTAAATTAACATTATAAAAATAATATTAATAATTCTTAACCCAA